>NZ_JABURM010000005.1:708998-1417997 GCF_014762685.1 Gracilimonas sp. | reverse complement strand
AGTAACGTATTTCATGGATGATTAATTTTCACCTTCCAGTTCTTCCATTTTATTGAAATATTTTTTACTTGCTACAACCACTGAACCTGAGAGGGCAAATAAAGCAATAATGTTCGGGAAGGTCATCAACCCAAGCGCAATATCTCCAATAGCCCAGACGGTTGCGAGCGGGAAAATAGCACCCAGAAAGTGCATACCAAGATATACCACTTTATAGTAGATAATAGATTTATCACCTGCCAAATACTGGATGGAGCGGTCACCATAGTAGCTCCAGCTTATCGCCGTTGATACTCCAAATAAAAGTACACAAATAGTAACCAGGTGTTTTCCATAGGGGAAGATAGGGGCCAGTCCTTTCTCGAAAGCAAGTGATGTTAGCGGGGCCCCATTCTCTATGATACTGGTATAAACGGTGGCCACTACGTTACCTTCGTCATCGGTAAAAGTGCCTGTTGCTGTATTTAAAGTACCGGAAAATACTTCGTTTTGTTCTTCATCTACGTAAAAGACTCCGGTCTCAAAATCGTTACGGGTTACTTCACCATTAACCGGTATACCGTCCTCAATAATCAATGTATTACTGTTGTCCGTTACTACTACTGCATTGTCTCGGTTTCCAGGATCAAATACCATGTCGTGTCGCTCTTCCCAAACACCGGTGGCAACAATAACCAGTCCGGTCATGGTACATACCACAATGGTATCGATAAATGGTTCCAGTAGGGCTACAACCCCCTCACGTACTGGTTCTTCTGTTTTGGCAGCACCGTGAGCAATAGGAGCTGAACCTTGTCCAGCTTCATTCGAGAATAATCCACGCTTAATACCCCAGACCAAGGTAGTGAGGAATAATCCGGAACCAACTCCAAATAATCCAGCTTCAGGGGTAAAGGCGGAGGTAAAAATAGTTCCAAAAGCAGGGATAACCGCACCTGCATTCAGTGCTAGAATAATAAGGGCACCTAACACATAAATCAGTGCCATCAGAGGCATTAGACGGGCAGTTACCTGGCCAATTCTTTTAATACCGCCAACAATTACAACCCCAACAAAAGTTGCTGTTACGATTCCCGAAACCCAGCTGGGGATCTGGAAGGTACTGTACATGGTATCAGCCACCGTATTTGCCTGAACAGCATTACCTGTGAGGAATGAACAGATAACAGCCATTGCGGCAAAAAACACAGCCAGCCATTTCCAGTTTGGTCCTAATCCCCTTTCTATATAATACATGGGGCCGCCTGAAACGGATCCATCTTCATTTTTTATTCTGTATTGAACAGCCAGGGTACATTCGGTGTACTTGATGGCCATCCCGAAAAAAGCGGTTACCCACATCCAGAAAAGTGCACCGGGGCCTCCATAATGAATGGCAATAGCTACACCAGCAATATTACCAATACCTACTGTAGCTGAGAGTGCGGTAGTTAAAGCCTGAAAGTGATTCACATCACCGGTATCGTCAGGATTGTCGTAAATACCCATAACGGATTTTACTCCGTGGGCGAAACGTCTGACTTGTACAAATCCGAGGCGAAGGGTGATGAAGATTCCGAATCCTAACAGAACCACTACCATTAGTGGGAATTGTTCGGGGGTCGACCAAACCAGATTATTCATCCAGTTGACAGCTTGTTCAAATACTTCCATGAAATAAATTTATTGGTTAAGGATATTAGTAAGAGGGCAGGGAGAAAGTAAAAAACATTTGGGAATATTAAAGGATAACATTTGTTGAATATTAAATATGGAATATTCGCCGGGGAATAATAAAGTAATTTTAAAGAAATCAAGGTTTATAAGGTATTAAAGGACAGTTTAACGGCTTTGAGTTTAAGCTCAAATCATCCTGACATCATAATACCACCAAATCACTGTGTAAAATTATTAGCAAAATTTGTGAACGATTTCTTAGTAGCTTTGTTTTCATTGTAGTATTTTGAACCCCATATTAATATAGAATCAACCTTTTAGATCATGACTAAAGCAGACATTGTTGATATTATTTCGTCATCTGTAGGTTTAACTAAAGTGGAAACCGAGGCAGTCGTAAACGGATTCATGGAAACGGTAATTGATGCCATGAAACGCGGAGAAAATATCGAATTACGAGGATTTGGCAGTTTTAAAGTTGTAAAGAGAGCACAAAGAGTGGCCCGAAATCCAAAAACAAATGAAGAAGTTATAGTACCTGAACAATACGCTCCGGTATTAAAAATGTCGAAAGATTTTAAAGAGGCAGTGAACGAAGCACACATGATTGAAAATTGATTTAGAAAACCTGTCAAAACTTCTTATTTTTACAATCGTTCGAACAACAGTAATTTTTATAAAACACAGTTAGGTGAGTATTTATGCCGAGTGGTAAAAAAAGAAAGCGCGCCAAAATTGCAAAGCACAAGCGTAAAAAACGTCTGAGAAAAAACAGACATAAGAAGAAAAAGTAAGATTTTTTCATTTTTATATTTTAGTAAGGCTCCAATTCGGAGCCTTTTTTATTATATCCCTGTCGCAGAAAATGTAAAATGGATTCCTGAACAGGTTGGTTTTTAAATCTAGTTTCGTAGCTTTGAGTGTTTCTAACTCAATTTTTTAGCCTTGTCCTTGAAATGAAAATCGCACTTATCCAACAACCTTGTTCCGTAGATAAAGCTCAAAATTTAGCTCGTGGATTAAAATCTGCAAGAGAAGCTGCCAAAGCCGGCGCCAATATTCTTTGCTTTGCAGAATTAGGTTTTGAGCCCTTCTATCCACAGCATCAAAATCCTGAGGCTCCGTCTAAGTATGCTGAAACGATCCCGGGGCCAATCACTGATGCATTTGCTGAAATAGCCAAAGAACATGGAGTGGTGATTATTCTGAATTTGTATGAAAAAGACGGTGATTCGCTTTACGATAGCTCACCTGTTATCCATAGCGACGGCACTATTTTAGGCACTACGCGGATGGTACACATTACGGATTACGCATGTTTCTACGAACAAGATTACTATACCCCCGGAGATCAGGGGGCACCAGTTTATAAAACACCTTTCGGTAAAATAGGCGTGGCAATTTGCTATGACCGTCACTATCCGGAATACATGCGTGCCCTGGCAATAGCAGGAGCTGAAATCGTATTTATTCCCCAAGCTGGCTCTGTGGGCGAATGGCCGGATGGATTATATGAAGCCGAAGTACGAACGGCTGCTTTTCAAAACGGATACTTTACTGCTTTATGTAATCGTGTAGGAGAAGAGCCGAAGTTAACTTTTGCAGGTGAATCATTTGTATGTAATCCCTCAGGAGAAGTAATTGCCAAAGCGGGAACAGGAACAGAAGAAATTTTATATTGTGATGTAAACCTTTCGGAAGTACAAGAATCTCATGCAAAAAAACTATTTTTAAGAGACCGTCGCCCTGAATTATATAGTGATTGGTTGAAATAAAAAATATTCAATCAATTAATGATGCGATTCAAATTCCGATATCTATCACCGGATATTGATTATTGAATATTCCCTTTGGCTCATTATCTTCCTTCGAAAACAAGCACGTAAAAAACAATATGTCTGAGATCCTGAAAGAAGTTCAGCTTCGCACAAAAGGTATTTTGCCGGTCCAAAAACTTAAGCTCCTTCATGAGCTGGGAATTATTAATTCTGATTCGGACTACCCCATTGAAGAAGATCAATTTCAACCAAATTCTATTGATTTAAGGCTGGGTAAAGTGGCCTATCGTGTACGATGCAGTTTTCTGCCCGAAAATGATACGGTTGAAGAAAAAGTCGGGAAACTTAAGATGTATGAAGTTCCGATTACAGAAGGTGCCGTATTGGAACAAAATTGTGTGTACATCATACCTTTGCTGGAATCATTAAGTATGCCGGAGTCAAACAATTCTGTTCAAAAAGGATTGTTTAACGGAAGTGAAGAGAAAAGTGATGTAAAGCTCGGAACCATTGAAACCCTTTCAGCTAAAGCTAATCCAAAAAGTTCTACCGGCCGCCTGGATGTTTTTACAAGGGTGATTACCGACTATTCGCACCGATTTGAAGAAATCACGCCGGGCTATAAGGGTGGGTTGTATTTAGAAGTAGTACCAAAGTCATTTTCCATTAAAGTGAAAACAGGACAACGATTAAATCAGCTCAGGGTTCGTCATGGGTTTGAGGTGCTTTCAGATCAGGATTTATTGCGGGTTCATGGTTCCGATCCGCTTTTATTCAATGAAAACCGAAAACCGGTTTCTATGGAGAAAATAAAGGTGAAACAGGGATTATTTATGAGTGTTCACCTTAAAGGAAAAAAAGGAGAGATCATAGGCTACAAAGCCAAAAAACATAACAATTACATAGATCTTGCCAATATTGGCCATTATGAAATAGATGAATTTTGGGAACCCATTTATGCTCAACAAAATGATCAGTTAATCCTGGAACCGGAGGCTTTTTATATTTTTGCCTCGAAAGAGCGTATTCGGGTGCCGGCTCACCTGGCCTGCGAAATGATGGCTTATGATACCGGCTCAGGAGAGCTTAGAACCCACTATGCAGGATTTTTTGATAGCGGTTTTGGCGGTACTATTGAAGATAAGGGAGCCCGCGCCGTGCTGGAGGTACGCTCTCACGACGTGCCATTTATGATTGAGGATGGACAAACCATGTTTAGTATGCAGTTTGAACCCAATGCGGAACGCCCGGATTTTGTTTATGGTGATGAAATTGAAAGTAATTACCAGGGACAGGATCTCAAACTCGGTAAACATTTCAAACAGCCATGAGCCGATTTTTAGTCAGCAAATGCATTTGCCACTCCCGTGAATTTTCCGAAATAAAGGAATATGCCAAAGAAAATAATTTTAGTAGTGTAGAAGAACTTCAGGCTCAAGACTTTTGTGGTTGTGGGTGTGGTTTATGCATTCCCTATATCGATTTAATGTTAGAGACGGGAGAAACAGCATTTGAGCCTGGTGCTTATTACAAGAAAAAATCCACTAAAGGCATGCCTTCGGAAGATCGTTGAGTAAGGGCCATTGAATTTTAAATTCCGGAAATAAATATGAGTATTAAGAATGGATAATGTTTTTTTTACCGAACCGGGAAATATCTATGGAAATCAGCTTGAACTGGAGGGCCAGGAAGCACGCCATGCTGCTAAAGTTCTAAGGTTTAATATTGGAGACCAGCTTTTTGCTTCGGATGGGAAAGGAAACAGGTACCGGACAAAGGTTACTTCTATTTCCAAAAACTCTGTGCTGGCAGATATAGAAGAAACAACTTCACATCCTGAATCCCGGGTAAAAAAAGTTTTGGCATTTGGGGCAATCAAGAAAAGAGATCGGTTAGAGTTTGCTGTTGAAAAAGCCGTGGAGCTGGATGCTTGGGAAATCTGTGTGTTTGATGCGGATCACTCAGAACGCTCCAGGGTTAATGAAGAGCGACTAAGATCTATAGTGTTGAGTGCATTCAAACAGAGCAAGCGTTATTGGCTTCCTAAAGTTGTTTATAAAGATTCTTTGGATGAAGTTTTCAAGGATTACCAAGGTTTTAATCCGGTTATGGCACATATGGAAGTTGAAGAAAACCGTGCCGATAAGTTGAATGAGGGGAACAACTTGTTGCTTGTAGGCCCGGAAGGAGGATTTTCAGATCGTGAGATAGAACTTGCTAAAGAAAACGGAACAGCGTTTATTTCTTTAGGAAAATACAGACTCCGAGCCGAGACTGCAGTTACTGCAATTTTATCACAGTTTCTTTTTACAAGATAGAAAGGGAGATTTTAAAAGTTATGACATGTTCTTTTCAAAAAGATAAGCTATGACGTAAGGGGAGAGTTAAATAATTTTTTTGAGAAAGGAATATTTTTTGAAATGGCTTTAAAAAAGGGAGTATAAGGTACCGATGACATAATCTTTAAGTCTTGCCTGAAATTGGTGTCCTCTCCTAAAAACCGAAAGATTTCATCTAAGCTGTTTTTCTTGAAAAGGGAGTGAAATACCCTAAGGCTATCTTCTGTAGAATTTGAAAGAATGTGCAAAAGTAGCAGATCGTAATAACGATATTTATATTTTGAAGGCTGTGGAGGAAGAGGATCAAAACCTTGAATCAAATTTTGGGCGAGTTGTTGGGCATAATCCTGTATCCTTGTAAATGTAAACCCTGTACTTGGCTTCGTCTGGCCGCCGACAGAACCCAAGTTGAATATATTATTTTCATAAAAGGGGATATGAGGGCGATCCTCCATTGGAATCTCCCCATATTCCTTTCGGGTGATTTCATAATGTTCTTTATCGAGCCCAAATTGATGATATAAATAATGTCTTATTTTCTGCTTGTATTGTTTCTTTTTAAGAGGATCCTGTGAAAAAACTGTGAACTCAAGTAATGCTTTTTCATGAGTAAAGGGCAATACGTACATAAAACCAACACCGGGGCTAAAGTCACTGTCAAAATCCATGATGGTGAAGGTTTCAGGATCAAAGGATGGTTCAAACGTTTTTACTTCCCATCCTAAGAAATGCTGAATAAGAGGATACTTAATTTTTGAAGAATCCAGGTTTTTAGGCTTTACCACACTTTGAAAAATATGATTAGCCAGGTAACTGTCGCCATTTTTTGTTAATAAAACAGCTTTATTTTTATTGGCTGAAAAGTCTAAAATATTTTCTTCCAGTAAGTCAAAATTCTTGTGCTTTCTTAATTCCCGAAGCACATACTCGCGGAAATCCCCGCTGCGTATGCAGTAATAACTGTATTCATTCAGGTAGCGAAAAGTACTGTAGTCTAATACAGATACCCACGTTTTCTTCCACTTTTTATATATAATTTGTTTGAAAGGAGGCTCTTTGTCTGTCCAGAAACACCAGGTTTTGTCATTGGTCGGGGCAAAGGTCGCATCAACAACGAGAACAGCACCTTTATATCCGCCTTTTGCTAAATACCAAGCAAGGCTAAGTCCCGAAAGTCCGCCTCCTGCTATAACGATATCGTATTTGGCTTCAACCTTCAAAAACTACCCTCTCCATAATTGATGATTGATCTAAATGGAATTCTTTAATTTTAAAACTTTTTTGCATGTGTTTAGTGAGTGAGACTTTATGATCGGATCAGGTATTGATTATATTCTATGAAAATGAAAAAGCAAAATAAGAATATGATTGATTTACGAAGTGATACCATTACTCGCCCAACACCGGAGATGCTTGACTACATGATGCAGGCAAAAGTTGGTGATGATGTTTTTGGGGAAGATGAGACTGTAAATGCTTTTCAACAAAAAATTGCGGGTATGTTTGGCATGGAAGCCGGCCTTTTTGTTCCCAGTGGGACAATGAGTAACCAGTTGGGGATTAAAGTGTTAACCGATCCCGGTGATGAAATTTTGATTGATGAAAAAGGCCATATTTTTAATTATGAAACGGGTGCGGCCTCGGTACTTTCAGGCGTTCAAATAAGAACATTAGAAGGTAAAAGAGGCAAGTTGAATTTAAAGATTTTGGAGCACACCAAAAGAGGAAACTTTGATTGGGAGCCCAGAACAAGAGTTGTCTGTCTGGAAAATTCTACAAATAAAGGCGGCGGCGTGTGCTATTCTAAAGAAGAGTTGAGCAATATTAAATCTTTTGCAGATGAGCACAAATTAATGGTTCATTTGGATGGAGCAAGAATTTGGAATGCCATTACGGCTACAGAAATCGAACCCGCATTTTTCGGTAAAATTGCTGACACTATTTCGGTTTGTTTTTCTAAAGGATTGGGTGCTCCGGTTGGTTCTATGCTTCTTTCCTCGAAAGAACGAATAGCCAAAGCCCGCCGTTATCGGAAAATGTGGGGTGGGGGAATGAGGCAGGTTGGTTTGCTTGCAGCCGCTGCAGATTACGCAGTATCCAATAACTGGGAGAAGCTAAAAGATGATCATCGACGTGCAGCTGAAGTAGCAGAAGTAATTTTCAACAGCTCTGAGCTAGCCGTGGACATGAACAACCTGCAAACCAATATTTTGCTTTTTGACACAGTGAATAACACTGCGGAGGGAATATTGAAAAAACTGGAAGATCAGGGGGTACTAATGACCCAATTTGGCCACCAAACCATTCGGGCTACTTTTCACTTTGAAATAACAGATAAGGATGTGGAAAAAGTTAAATCAGCACTTAAGGAAATTGGGAAGTAAGCAAGAGTTGAATGTACATAGAATGATTTTGATGCCTTCTAATAAATGCTCCGGAACCTAAAGGTGAACTATCATTCTTTTAATGCTGTACTTTCAACACTCAACAAAATCTTCTTCAAAGCTTTAATAACTTCATTTCGAATCGGAAAGCCTTTTTCAAAAATCATCTCCTGTTTTTTTTTGTACTCTTTTCTTCCCGATTCTGTTTCTATTTTAATAGGCTGTAATCCTTGATTACGTAAATCGTAAGGGCTGGCTTGCATATCAATACGACGAGCTTTCACAGCCAATTCAAAGGCTTCCAGAATCAAATTGCTTGAGATAAAAGGATATATTTTAAAGGCCCATTTATAGAGATCCATATTGGAATGAATGCACCCCGGTTGTTCCGTTTCATGGAATTTTTCTCTCGATAATTCAAACCGATTCATAGGTTGGGCAGGCTTGGTAAAAAAACGAAAAGCATCATAGTGCGTGCAAAGCAACGGGCGAGACTCTACAAACTCGGCAAGCTTCTCCGGTTCCATTCTAAGCGGTACTTGGTTATGGCGGGGCTTGTCCGTTTTGTATACCATTGCCCATTCATGCATTCCAAAACAACCAAAAGAGGGCCGGCTGGACTGTGTGTTTTTTAACATCTGCAACATCCATTTCAAAGATGAAATTCTTTTTTTAGGAAAAAATACCGGGTCTACAAATGCAGAATTTTCCCGAACCGAGAATTCACTGATTTCAGGAAGTTGGTCAAAATTAGAATATTCAAGTTCAACACCGATGCCGGGCGACCATTTTCTCAAATTAGCCGGACGAAACGCGTAATACTCAAATAAAAAATCCATTACAGGGTTTTTTTCCTGTCGCGAGCGGGCCTGCAGATAATCGTTTAAAATCTCATCAACACGCTGTTCGTGGGCTGATTGCTTTACTTTCCATTCGGCCTCGGGAATGGTTTTCTTGATTTCTATGCTTTGGGTTTCTATCAACATACTGCAAAGATACGGAATGATAGTTGATAAAGTGAAAGTTGATAGGGTGATAAGTAAAAGGCCAAAATCACCCTATCAACTTTCAATTATCAGATACTATATTAAATAAAAATTTTAAAACTGTGTTATGTTAAAGCAACTCCTAAACTTTATTACCCATCTCCGCCTGCACTACCAGTTTTTTATACTTTCCGGGGGCTATCTGTTGGCGGGGTTGTTTGTTGAGGCTATTAACTGGCAGCAATTCTGGCTTCAGTTTTTGAATGTTCATGTGTTCTTATTTGGTGGAGCAACAGCCTATAACTCCTGGTGGGATAAGGATGAAGGTCCCATTGGTGGCCTCAAGACACCCCCGAAAATGACCCAATGGATGTGGCCGGCATCTATGGTTATGCAATATATCGGTTTGGCATGGGCTGTTTCGGTAAACTGGAATTATGTTCTAATCTATGCCGTCAGCATGTTGTTTTTTTGGTTGTATTCGACACCACTAGCCCGATGGAAAGGGAAGCCGGTGTTAAGTTTTGTAGCAATTGGGATAAGTACGGGGACGAATTCATTTCTATTGGGATTTTTAGCTGCAGGCGGATATCCCATTACTTATTTTGAAGATCTTATAGCATTGGGGGTTGCTTTAATTTTGTTAAGCCTGTATCCGGTTTCACAAGTTTTTCAAATAAAGGAGGATTTACAGAGAAGAGATAAAACATTTGCTGCAAGGTATGGATTGAGAGGGGTGAAATGGCTGTTTACTATATTATTCCCAATGGGGTCAGGAATTTTAAGCTGGAGCTTATTGCATCAGGTTACGTTGATCGGCTTCTGTTTCATCGGATTGAATTTAGCAGCTTACTTTGGGCTATTATTTTATGTGTGGAATCTTAAGGCCGATCAGAGTGAGTATCAGTACGTAATGAGAATTAAAGTGTCAGCTTCCTTCTTTTTTGTACTATTTATTTTGTCATCACTGCTTTATAAAGAGATGTTTTAATGTTAAAAGTTTTAATAGAAACATTATTTAAAGTCTTTTGGCATTATTACTCTTTAGTTTTTGTTGGAACCTTGAAAATCTTCCAAAAAAATTAAAAATGATGGCAAAGAATACCCTTGTAACAATTACAATTGCACTATTCCTTTTATCTAATGTAGCAATTGCTCAAAATCAGCAAGAAACTGATACCCTTAACGGAGACCAGAAAATTATGGTATTTTTGGATTGTTGGAGATGCAACGATTCATACATTCAGGAGGAAGTTCAATTTGTTGACTTTGTTAGAGATAAGGAAGATTCCGATGTGCATCTTATTATAACAAGAGAAAGAAGTGGATCCGGAACGGAATATACTTTGCAGGTGCTTGGACGCGGATCGTTTTTGGGGCAGGATAATACCTTAACCTATTTTTCTTATGATTCTGATACTGATGATGAAGAAAGAAGAGGATTAGTTAAATTCGTGAGAGCTGCTCTTTTTCAATATGTGTCTACGACGAGTGCTTTAAACCAAATTGAAATCTCTTATACCTCTTCCGAAGAGAGCTTGGATGTTCAGAGAAATGATCCCTGGAGGAGTTGGATTTTTGAGATAAACGGAAGGACATCATTGGATGGGGAAGAATCCAGAAAATCGATTGAATTTTCGGGTGGTTTGTCAGCAGAAAGAGTCACGAAATTGATGAAAACTGAGATTGAATATGAGTATGATTACAATGAAAGAACATTTTCAAATATAGATTCAGATGGAAATAACAATGAATCAGTATTTATAACCAGAAGTCATCGTTTTGAGGGAAATCAGGTTTTTGCATTAACAGATCATTGGTCAACGGGATTATTTACAAATGCCAGAAATTCTACGAGAAATAATTATGATTTAAGTATCGGTGCAGGGGCAGGTATTGAGTATAATATATATCCCTATGAGCAATATTCTGAAAGGGAAATTTCCTTTGTTTACATAGTTGGGGCGGAACACCGGGATTACACTGAAACTACTATTTACTTAGAAGATTCCGAGACACTATACAGTCAACGGTTGAGTAGCAGAGTAGAATTTACCCAACCGTGGGGCAGCATATCAGGAAGAGCAAATTTTCAAACTTTTATGCACAATTTTGACCGCAACCGCTTTGAAGTAAACATGAGGTTGAACTTTCGGATATTCAGGGGTCTTGATTTAAGTCTTTCAGGCAGATACTCATTAATAAATGATCAGCTGAATATTCCTGCCGGCGATATCAGTGATGCCGAACAACTCCTTAACCTTCGAGAGCAATTTACTTCCTATTCTTATGGAGCTTTTATTGGACTTGAATATACCTTCGGATCTATATTTAACCAGGCTGTTAATCCTCGTTTTTAAGTGATTTAGCTTTTTTACCCGGGGTGCTGTGGATGAATGGATGAAGTAATTCAAAATTAAAGAAGTCTGACTATTAATCTTTAACTTTGAATTACTCAGGTTTCTTAGCTTAATTTTAAAAAATAATGTTAGACAAATTCCTTCGCCATATCGCCCAGACCAGTGACACTCCATTGGGACTTGAAGTCAGCCATGCGGAAGGGCCGTTTATTTTTACCAAAGACGGAAAACGGTTCGTGGATTTTATTTCGGGAATTGCAGTCAGCAGTTTGGGACACCGGCATCCAAAGATTGTGGAAGCTATTCATCAGCAGGTTGATAAACATCTGCATGTGATGGTATATGGGGAATTTGTACAACAGCCACAAGTTGACTTTGCAGAACTGCTAACGAGTAACCTGCCGCAGAAATTGAATCAGGTATATTTTGTGAACAGCGGGACGGAAGCTGTTGAAGGGGCACTGAAACTGGCAAAGAAATATACCGGGCGTTCAAAATTAGTAGCCTTTAAAAATAGCTATCATGGAGACACGCACGGATCACTGAGCGTTACCGGGCGGGATGTTTACCGTGATCCGTACTTACCGTTACTGCCAAATGTACATTTTCTGGATTTTAATTCTGATGAAGAGCTTGATGTTATTGATGAGGAAACCGCAGCAGTTATTATGGAGCCGATTCAGGGCGAAGGTGGAATCATCCCGGCCCGGAAAGAATGGCTGAAGAAAACCCGTAAAAAATGTGATGATTCCGGTGCTTTACTTATTTTTGATGAAATTCAAAGCGGCTTTGGACGAACAGGGAAGCTATTTGGTTTCGAACAATACCAAGTGATACCCGATATTTTATGCCTTGCCAAAGCCATGGCGGGAGGTATGCCCATGGGTGCTTTTGTTTCCTCAAGGGAGATTTTTCAGACTTTTAAATATGATCCGCCATTAAACCATGTAACTACTTTCGGAGGTCATCCTGTTTCGGCCGCTGCCGCTCATGCCAACCTGAAAGAATTACTTTCAGGTGATTATTTTAATCGTGCCCTTCAAATTGAGAAAAAAATCAAGACTAAGCTAAAAGGAGAGGGGATCATAGAAGTTCGCGGAATGGGAGCCATGCTTGGCCTGCAGCTCAAAAGCTGGGAGCTTACAAAAAATGTAGTGGAAGCATGTTTTGATAAAGGTATTTTACTTGGGTGGACGCTGCACTCCAATACACTCATCAGGCTGGCTCCTCCTCTTATTTTGGAGGATGAGTTACTGAATGAAGTTTTGAATACGATTTTAGAGGCCGTCAAGGAATATAACTAAGGAATTGAGACACTCTGTAAATCGTTAAGACGAAAGAATCAAAAAGAAAGAGGTTTATCATGAAAACCATCAACCCGGCCACTGGCGAATCCATTACAGAATACCCCGAAATGGATTTTGATGAAATTGATTCTATAATTGCAAAAGCCAATGAAGCTCAATCAGAATGGAAGGCCAAAAATTTTGATGAAAGAGCTACTTATTTGAGGAGTATGGTTGAGATTCTCCGTAATGAAAAAGAAGAGCTGGCGGAATTGATGGCCAATGAGATGGGCAAACCATTGCAGCAGGGAATAGGAGAAGCAGAAAAATGTGCATGGGTTTGTGAATACTATGCCGACAATGCCGGAAAATTTTTAGCTAAAGATGTGATAGAAACAGATGCTTCCAAAAGCTATGTTACTTTCAATCCGCTGGGTGTTGTACTAGCCATAATGCCTTGGAATTTTCCATTTTGGCAGTTATTTCGCTTTGCAGCTCCGACGCTGATGGCAGGAAATGGAGCTATCCTCAAACACTCAGAAAACACGACCGGCTGTGCATTAAAGATCGAGAAAATTATTCACGATGCTGGAATTCCGAAAGACTTGTTTAGATCGATAGTACGGGATAAGACAGGAATGAAAGAAGTAATTCAGCATCCGGGCATTGCAGCCGTTACCTTAACAGGAAGTACGGGAGCCGGAAAAGCGGTGGCAGCTCAGGCAGGAGAAACCCTGAAGAAAACCGTATTGGAGTTGGGTGGAAGTGACCCTTATTTAATTTTAGAAGATGCTGATATTTTAAAGGCCGCAGAAACCTGTGTCACATCAAGACTTATTAATAGCGGACAAAGTTGTATTGCTGCAAAACGGTTTATTGTGATGGAGCAAGTTTATGATGAATTTGTCGAAAGACTCAAAAGTTTGATGAAAGCCAAGAAAGTGGGAGATCCCTTTGAAGAGGATACCGATGTGGGACCACAGGCTCGAAAAGATTTACGAGATGAACTTCACAAACAAGTACAAAACAGTGTGGCAAAAGGGGCAAAGCTTGTGCTTGGGGGAGAAATACCGGAAGGAAATGGAGCTTATTATCCTGTGACCGTTCTGGAAAACGTTCAACCCGGGATGCCGGCGTATGAAGAAGAATTATTTGGGCCGGTGGCTGCAATCATTAAAGTAAAAAGCGAACAAGAGGCTATAAAGGTTGCTAATGATACCAATTATGGTTTGGGGGCGGCTATATTTTCCAAAGATGTAAAACGAGCTGAACAAATTGCAGCAACAAAACTTGAAGCAGGCTGTTGTTTTGTGAATAAATTTGTAAAATCCGATCCGAGATTGCCTTTTGGGGGTATCAAAGAGTCTGGCTATGGCCGCGAATTAGGCCTATACGGTATTCGCGAATTCGTAAATGTAAAAACAGTGTATGTTAAGTGAAGAGTGAGAAGTGATAAGTAAGCCATAAAATATTGTTTGTTCGCAGAAAAACTTAAATAATGGAGACCACCTTAAAAAGAATACTTATCACTCCTCACTTTATCACTTATCTCCTTATCTTAAAATCGAATTAAATAAAAGAAACTGTGCGAATACGACTTGAACAACTGAATCCTATAATTGGGGATTTGACGGGAAATAAAAAAATGATTCTGTCTGCTATTCAAAAAGCAGAAGAAGAGAGGATTGATTTACTTCTTCTGCCGGAACTGGTAACATGCGGTTATCCACCCATGGATTTATTGGAACGGGAAGTATTTCGGAACTTACTTTATAAAGTAAACCAAGAAATTATAGAGGAAACAGGAGAAACTACAGTGATTTTTGGTTCGATTACTGAAAACCTCACAGGAACGGGCAGAAAGAGTTTTAATTCAGCACTTATAGCGCAAAAAGGGAGAGAAATTAAGCGTATTCATAAGGCACTCCTTCCTACTTATGATGTGTTTGATGATCTTCGATATTTTGAGCCCGGGAATGAATTTGAACCGATAGAACTAGATGGCATACCTTTTGGGATTACAATATGCGAGGATATTTGGTATAACGATAACGACATTCAATACCATATCTATGATGTAAACCCTGCTGAAGTTTTAGTAAAAAAAGGGGCTAAGGCTATCATAAATATTTCAGCTTCTCCATTTAACAAGGATAAACCCGTCTCACGTAAGAATATGCTGCAAAAGCACGCCAAGAAGCTTCAGACTCCGCTTTTTTATGTAAATCAGGTTGGGGCTCAAACAGAGTTAATTTTTGATGGAGACTCTTTGGTTTTTAATGGAGCGGGTGTGATGAAAGCTCGTTCCAAAAGATTTGAAACTGATATTATTGACGTTGAATTTAATACCGAAGATTATACCGTAGAGTCAATCTCACAATTAAAAGAGAACTTCGAGAACCCTCTTAAAGAACAAGTCATGTTCGAAGCACTGGTGTTGGGAGTCCGCGATTATCTTAAAAAAACAAAAGCAGCTGAAAAAGTAATTTTAGGTTTAAGCGGAGGGATAGATTCTGCATTGACCTGTGTGATTGCGAAAGAAGCGTTAGGAGCAAAGAATGTAATTGCAGTGACGATGCCGTCGAAATTTTCTTCTGAAGGAAGTGTCAGCGATTCGAAAAAATTAGCTGAAAACCTAGGCATAGAATTACTGGAGATACCAATTAAGGAAATCTATGATTCTTTTAACAAGGCACTGCAACCGCATTTTAAAGAAACAAAATTTGGGATAGCAGAAGAAAACTTGCAAAGCCGTGCACGCGGAGCTTTATTAATGGCGCTGGCTAATAAATTTGGCTATATGTTGTTAAATACAGGAAACAAATCGGAGATGGCGGTTGGATATTGTACACTTTATGGTGATATGGCCGGTGGTTTATCTGCAATTTCTGATGTTTATAAAACTGAGGTTTTTGAAATTTGTCGGTGGCTCAATGAAGTTTATTTTAAAGAGGTGATTATTCCCGAATCGATAATCAATAAATCCCCAAGCGCTGAACTACGGCCTGATCAGAAAGATTCAGATTCTTTACCTGATTACGAAACTTTGGATGGTGTTCTCAGATACTATCTTGAGGAACAACTTTCAAGAGAAGAAATCATAAATCATGGAGTTGATGAAGAGATTGTTGACAGTATCCTCAGGCTTGTTGATTTAAATGAGCACAAACGTTATCAAGCTGCTCCGGGACTCAAAGTTTCAGCGAAAGCATTTGGGAGTGGTCGTAGATGGCCGCTGGCACAACAATGGACCGGACAAGAAAAACGACTTATTCAATCCAGAAAAATCAAAAATTAAAGGCGCTAATTTTTAATCTTGCTCGTTGTTGTGCCTATGAGTTATACGCTCCCAATTCAATACAATAATTAGTACTTTACACAAAATTTTTAAAATCATCTTCATTCAATGCAAAAAATGCTACAAAAAACAGTCATTGCCCTAACCTGTTGTATATTTTTCACCCCCGGAATTTTTGCTCAGGATACAACTGCAACCATCGAACTGAAAGAAATGCCACTTCGCTTTCTTGATTACAAAAGTCCGATGCAGGAAATTCAAGAAGGGGATGGCTTGGCGCAACAACCGGCCATGCAAGAATTGGATAATTTTCAGAAAGATATCATGAGCCGAATTTCAGATATCTACCGGATTCATATCAATGCGATGGAAGCTCAGGTAAATAATGATCCTTTGGAAGCAGAGACTCAAATCAACGATGCCCTTGCTGCTACCCAGGGATTATTGGATGATTATCCTGAAATTAGTGGAAATCGGCGATTTACCGAATTATATCGGTCTGTTATTTCAGAGTACCGCCAGTTTTATGGTATTACTGAGGCCGATAATGAGCCCGAAGGAGAGGTTTTTGCAGTTCAGGAAGAGCTTTTTTCTGAAGATGACAGCTGGATGGACACCGATTTCAGTTTTCCTGAAGACTTAACTTTTCAAAAAACACAAGTCCCTCTTATCCAAAACGAATATGTAAACCGTCACTTGGTTTATTATACATTACGCCGGCCGGAGGTAATGGAAACCTGGTTGACCCGGGCAGTAAAATATCAGCCAATGATGCGACGTATTTTTCGGGAAGAAAAAGTACCTGAAGAGTTAACTTATTTGGCTTTTATTGAAAGTGGGTTAAACCCGAGTGCGAGAAGCTGGGCTTCGGCTGTAGGAATGTGGCAGTTTATCCGTGCTACCGGTTCAGTATATGGATTAGAAGCAAACTGGTGGATTGATGAACGGCGTGATCCAGAGAAAGCAACACGTGCGGCAGCTCGTCATTTAAGAGATTTATATAATATTTGGGGAGATTGGCATTTAGCAATGGCGAACTATAATATTAGCCCACGTGGTTTAAAACGAGCCATTAACAGAGCCGGCGGGGTGGAAGATTATTGGGCAGCCTATCCCTATCTTCCGCGTGAAACTCGTGGATACATCCCCGGTTTCATTGCCACCACTATGATAGCCATGAATCCTGAAGAGTTTGGATTTCAAAAAAATTATCCGGGCGAGCCTTACAGTTATGAAGTAGTTGAAGTGGATGGTTTGATGGAATTAACTGACTTAGCTGAAGCTGCCGGGATTTCAACAGAAGAACTAAAAGAATATAATCCCGAATTGTTGAGATGGGCTACTCCTCCCGGTGGTAAATACCCTTTAAAACTACCTTCTCAAACAAAAAAAGATTTTTTAGCGAATTACGAAAATATTCCTAAAGAAAATCGAAGCCAGAATATAACTATGCATACTGTGAAGAGTGGGGAGTCGCTTGGAATAATTGCCCGAAAATATGGCACTACTGTAGCCGGACTTTATGGTTCGAATGAAAACCTGTCGAGCACCATTTATCCGGGGCAGAAAATTGTGGTTCCGTTACCGCGAGGCAGCGCATCTCAGATATCGGCAAACCAGCCTACTAACCAGCAGCGCAGTGTAAATACTCGTAGATCATCTTCGTCCAATACCGTAAGCCCACCGGCTAATTCAACAGCAATTAGTTATAAAGTAAAAACCGGGGATACCATTGGACATATTGCTGAATGGTATGATGTAAGAGCTTGGAATATCAGAACATGGAATGGAATTGGGAATACCATCCGAGTTGGACAGACGCTTACCGTTTATGTGCCAAATAGCCGTAAAAATCACTACGAAAAGGTGAATGGAATGAGTTATGCACAGAAGCAAGAAATTGAAAGGAAACAACGAAGAGGTGAAAATATTTTCATTGCCTCTGCCTCTTCTTCTGACGGTGGAAATACTTATACAGTCCAATCCAATGATACTTTAAGTGAAATTGCTGAGAGATTTGGGATAGGTCTTAGTGAGCTAAGAAGGCTGAATAATATTTCCGGAAATCGTATTTATGTGGGGCAAACACTCCGTATTTCTGCAAACTAAACCAACATGACTAAAAAAGGGAAATACAAGGCGGGCTTTGCAGCGGCAATAATTGGTTTAGCCTCTGTTGGCATTGCTGCGCAGCAAACCGACATTTATTTCCTGATTAAAAAGAACTTCAGCATTTTCAGTGCCGCTTATGAAAATGTAGCTCTTGAGTATGTGGATGAAGTTGATCCTGAAATTTTGATGCGAACAGGTATCGACGCCATGTTGGAAACGCTTGATCCTTACACGGTAATGTTTAATGAATCCCAAAACGAGCAAGCCGAAATAATGTCGCGCGGTAATTATGCCGGCGTTGGAATTGAGGCCGGGCATCGTGACGGGCAGGTTGTAGTCATTGCTCCTACAGAAGGAGGGCCAGCTGAAAGAGCCGGTATTCGGGCCGGAGATGTAATTATTGCCGTTGATGGGGTGTCAACTGAGGGGCTTCAGCCTGAAGAAGTAAACACTTTAACTAGTGGAGAAGTAGGTTCTGAAGTTACGATCACTATCGACCGTTTTGGATTGGGCCAGTCACTTGATTTTACCTTAACCCGTCAGCGCATTGAGATTACTAACATTTCTTATTCAGGGTTAATAGGAGAAAGCAAAGACACCGGGTATATACGTCTCAGTCAATTTGGGAATAATTCTGCAGAGGAGATAAGAGAGTCATTAAATAATTTAATGGAAGAAACGGATTTAGAAGGTTTGATTTTGGATCTTAGGGATAATCCGGGCGGTATTTTGCAGGAAGCAGTGACAATTATAGATAAATTTATAGAGCCGGGTATTACGGTGGTAGATATTCGGGGAAGAGTTGGAGAATACAATCAGACATTTACTACCAGGGAGCCGGTCATGTTTGAAAAACCGGTTGTAGTTCTGATGAATGAAGGGAGTGCTAGTGCATCAGAAGTAGTGGCTGGGGCCTTGCAGGATTTAGATCGTGCTTTGATTATAGGTGAGCAGAGCTTTGGTAAGGGATTAGTACAGATTGTTAAACCAATGCCTTATAATACTTCTCTAAAGATTACAATATCACGTTATTATATCCCCAGTGGTCGCAGTATTCAGGCCGTTCAATATACACATCAGGGCAGGAATGCAGTGGTGATGAATGCTGACACAACTCGTCGAGAATTTAAAACCAGAAATGGGCGAACAGTGTATGAAGGCCGGGGTATTGAGCCGGATATTGTAGAAGGGAATGAAAAGCTCAGTATACTCGAAGTTGCCCTGTTACAGCAAGGTGCATATTTTGATTTTGCTACCGAATATGAGGCTCAAAATCCCAATTTCAATTATCAGGAGTTACCCGACGACGTATTTGAAGAGTTTAAAGCATATTTAAAAGAAGAGCGGTTCAGTTATACAACGGATTCTGAAACATTGTTAATGCAATTAACGACTGAACTTCAAGGGGTAGATGGAGCAGATGCGCAGCTCAAAGAATTGAGAAAAGCAATTGAGATGGAAAAAAGTGCTCGTTTTGAAGAAGATACCCCCAAAATCAAACGGACTTTATTTCAGGAATTGGTTTCCAGGTATGAGGGACAATCCGGAAGCATAAAGGCAGGCTTGAGGTCAGATCCGGAAGTATTAAAAGCTCTTGAATTTATTTATAATAAATCTGATTTAGATAAACTGCTGGCAGGGGAGTAGATAAATGCCCTCAAAAGCGGATTTACATATCCATACCAGCTTTTCTGATGGACGGCTTTCTCCACAAGATGCGGTTGAAATAGCCAATGAAAAGAAACTATCAGCTCTTTCCATTACAGACCATGATACTTATAAAGGGTATTTTGAAGCAAAGAAAGTAGCCGATGAATTGGAGATTGAACTTATACCCGGAGTTGAAATAACATCAACTTTAGGTGATAAAGAAGCACATATTCTTGCTTATTATTTTGAGACCGATACCAGTTATCTCGAAGATTTTTTAAAAAGTCAAAGAAATGCACGTAAAAGCCGGATTAAAGGAATTATCAAAAAGGTTCAAAAAGCGGGTGTAAATGTGGAGTATGATGAAGTTTGGGCAGAAGCTAATGGCGCAAATATCGGACGTCCACACCTTGCCAGAGTATTAACCCAAAAGGGATATGTAAGTAGCCCTAAGGAAGCTTTTATACGGTATCTGAGTAATCAAAAACTGGGATCTATTGAGAATACCTACCCTGATTACAGAGAAGTTATCAGGATCGTAAAAAATGTGGGGGGGGCATGCATAGTTGCACATCCAGGAAGAATGTATTCTTCAGAAGAGATGAAATTATTTATAGAAGCCGGTATAGACGGTATTGAATGTATACATCCTAGCCACAACTATAAATTACAGAAAAAATATACGGAATTATGTTCCGAAAATGGTTTACTGATGACGGGCGGGAGTGATACGCACGAAGGGAAAGATGCCGGCTATATGAATTTAGGTGTAGTAACCATCGCCTATAAGCACATCGAAAAAATGAAGAAAATGACACATCAACGCAAGAATATTGTTGAAATAAAAAAATGATATGGCAATAGAATTAATTGAGGGTGATACCAACCCGGGAAAAGTGAAAATTGGGATTGTAGCTTCACGCTGGAATTCAATGATTACAGATAAAATGCTTGAAGGAGCACTGAATGCACTTAAAGGTAATGGTATTGCTGAAAATGATATTACAGTGGTTCGGTGTCCCGGTTCTTATGAAATTCCCCTGACAGTTCAAAAACTCCTTGAGCACCGGGAAGTGTCAGGAGTGGTAGCACTTGGGGTTGTGATTAGAGGGGGAACCCCGCACTTCGAATATGTTTGTGATGCGGTTAATCGCGGAATTACTGATCTCATATTAAAACATAATAAACCTATATCATTTGGAGTTCTTACAACAGATGATGTAAAACAGGCCCTGGAACGAGCAGGGGATAAGGGAAACAAAGGAGGAGAAGCTGCTTTAGCTCTTCTTGAAATGATTTCCATGGAACAAAATCTAATATCTTAATGGAGTTATTAAGCCTTGATAAAGGACAAGCAAAGCTCTAATTTTCAAAGCTTCAAAACCAGCCTAAAAATAACTTGAAAGAGCTTACTTTAACAAACACAGTTCAAACTGACGAAGACAAGAAGAACCAGGAAATTCTTAAGAATTCCGGAGAGGTTCCTCTTCATATTGCCATTATAATGGATGGCAATGGTCGGTGGGCTAAAAATAAAGGAAGTATCCGTTTACATGGGCACAAAGTAGGTGTGGATTCCGTTCGGGATATCACTGAGTCTTGTGCTCAACTTGGAGTAAAGTATCTGACACTCTATGCTTTTTCAACAGAAAATTGGGGCAGGCCTTCAGCTGAGGTAAGGGGATTGATGAAATTGTTGGTTTCTTCTCTTAGAAAGGAAGCTGATAACCTGAATAAAAATGACATCCGGCTCTCAACTATTGGACAGTTAGGTAGATTTCCGCAAAGCTGCCAACATGAATTGCATGAAGCTATTGAGCTTACCAAACATAATAAAAGGTTGGAATTGTGCTTGGCATTAAGCTATTCCGGGCGCTGGGATATCACAGAGGCAGTTAAAAAAATTGCCAATCATGTGAAAGAAGGACGTTTAGATCCTGAACTTATCAATGATCAAATGATAGGCGACCACCTTTCAACTGCCGATGTTCCGGATCCGGATTTAATTATCCGAACCAGTGGAGAATATAGAATCAGTAATTTTTTATTATGGCAACTAGCCTATTCCGAACTGTATATTACCCAAACCTACTGGCCGGATTTCAGAAGGGATGAGTTGTATGAGGCTATACGTTCCTACCAACAAAGAGACCGAAGATTTGGGAAAGTCCCGTCTGCGGAAGACGAAAACTCTTATTCATCTCGTTTAGTTAACAAAAAATCATAAGCATTTAAACAAAAGGCGTGTTGTTACTTTTGAAAAGACTATTTATTGCCACCTTACTTACGATCGGATTTATCCCACTTCTTACTCAGGCGCAAGATATTGAACTCTCAGATCCTACTGAATTAACTCCGTCTGAATATGAAATTCTGGAGGTTTCAGTAGAAGGGAATAAAAACACACGTGAAGAATTCATTAAAAATGCCAGCTTATTGGTAGTTGGAAACTCCGTGGTATATCCCGGAGATGTTGTGAATAACGCGATTAAGAGGCTTTATAGATCAGGTTTGTTTTCCGATGTCAAAATTTACATTACTGAGCGTACTGCATCAGGAATACGGTTTTTGATTGAAGTAGAGGAACAGCCTAGAATTTTACAATACCGGCTTGAAAATATAAAACGCTCTCAGCGGAGAGATTTAGAAGACTTACTTGTATTAACCCCGGGTACGGTAATTACAGAAGCTGCAGTTGGGCAGGCAAAAAATACAATCAGGCGGTTTTACAGAGAAAAGGGGTACTGGTATACTGAAATTAAGACCCGCACAGAAGAAGTGGAAGATTCTGAAGATAGGGTTCGGTTAATATTTGATATTGATCCCGGTCAACGGTTGGAAATTAAAGACATCGTATTTCAAGGGAACGAACATTTTTCTGACCGGAAGTTGCGACGTAAGATCAAGCCGCTTAAAGAGGATGCCTGGTGGAAGATTTTTGGAAAAAAAGTATTCAAAGAAGAAGACTTTGAAGAAGGAAAAGAGAGCCTGCTGACATTTTATAGAGAAAATGGATTTACTGATGTACGTATCCTGCAAGACACAGTTTACACATACGATTATAAAGGTGATAAAACCGGATTGAAAGTTCGATTAAATTTAGAAGAAGGTCCTCAATATAAAGTTAGAAACATTACTTGGGAAGGGAATACTGTTTATTCGGATCAAACTCTGACAGCATCTCTCGGTTTTGAAAAAGGGGAAGTTTTTAATGAGAGTAAATTTGATGAAAACGTCAATATCAATAAGAATAACACGGATATAACCAGTTTATATCAGGATGTCGGTTATTTATTTTTTCAGGTGATCCCTAACATTTCTAAAGTGGCTGAAGATTCACTGGATATTCATTTTGAAATTTATGAAGATGAAATTGCTACTATTCAACTGGTGAATTTTTTCGGTAATACCCGAACACATGATGATGTAGTGCGGCGAACACTTAGAACAGTTCCGGGAAACAAATACAGCCGGCAAGCAATTATCAGATCTATTCGTGAGTTAGGGCAGCTTGGATATTTTGACCCGCAAAACATAGAACCCCAGCCCATTCCAAACCGGGAAGACAAAACCGTTGATATCAATTACAGACTCGATGATACTCAAAGTACCAGTAATTTTGAGTTTTCAGGAGGTTATGGAGGGGCTGGTATTGGAGTTATATTGTCGGCCCAAGTCAATTTCAATAATTTCTCTATACAAAGAGCTTTTGAAAAGGGAGGATGGGCTCCAATACCTTCCGGTGATGGACAGAAATTATCTCTTGGCGTGCAGGTAACCGGAACGGGTTATCAAAGTTATAGTTTTGGATTCCAGGAACCTTGGTTTAGAGGTAATCCAACTTCTTTAGGTTTCAATGTTTCATATAATTTATTGAACTATTCAAACTCGAATGAAAGAAATGAGCTATTTTCAAGCTCTGTTTCCATTGGAAAGCGCTTGAAATGGCCGGACGATTTCTTCACGCAGCGAACAGTAATTGGATATCAGTTATATGATGTTGTAGGCAACCAATCCTTTTTTGCGGAAGGAACTTCGAGCTTGCTTACATTTGAGCAAGTTCTGGAAAGAAATTCACTGAATAACCCTATTTCTCCAACAAGTGGCTCTAAATTTTCATTGTCAGGTGAATTTGCCCCACCAATGCCCGGTTTTTCTGAATACTATAAGTTCCGTACTCAATACCAATATCATGTACCTGTAATCGATAAATTGGTTTTAACCAGTCAGGTGCAATATGGATATATCGGTTACTTTACAGAAGATAAAAGAAGTAATTTAAAGAAATTCTTGGTTGGGGGTACACAGCTTCAGCAGCGTCAGAGCTTTTTATATGATAATATTGACCTTAGGGGATATCCCGGAGGCACTCGTGAAAGTATAGCACCGATTGTTGATGGGCGGAAAGTAGGGGGCAGGATGTTTAGTAAATATTCTCTCGAACTGAGATATCCCGCTATTTCAAATGAGCAACTCCAGGTAATACCCTATACTTTTGTAGATGCCGGTAATTCATATCTTAATTTTGAAAATTTTGATCCTTTTAGAGTCAAAAGGGCAGCCGGTTTTGGAGCACGTTTATATTTACCGGTGTTGGGTTTGGTTGATTTGAGTTACGGTTACAGGTTTGATGGTGTAGAGGTGCCCGGTGGAACTAGCAATGTTTTACCCGGCAATTGGGAATTCTTGTTTAATATTGGAACCCCGTTCTAATGCGATTAATAAAGTACTTACTTTTTTTTGCTTTCCTGGCAGCTTCCTCCTCAAATGTTGTGGGGCAAAATCAGACTATTGGTTTTTTTGAATCAGATTATATTTTGGAGCAAATTCCTGAATATGAAGGGATTCAACAGCAATTGGATTTATTAAGCCGGCAATGGAGGGAAGAAATAAGAAGGCTGGAGAGTGAGATTCAAGAACTTGAAGAAGATTATGAAGCTAAGGAGATACTATATACCGAAGAAATTCGTAATCAAAGGAAACAGGAGATTTCTCAAAAGAAACAAGCGAAGGAAAGATATGCGGAACAAAAATTTGGACCTGAAGGTGAATATTTTACTCGGCAAAGGTCATTGTTAGAGCCTATACAAAGGCAGTTATTTGCGGCAGTGAGAACTGTTGCTCAGCGACAAGGTATTGATTTTGTGTTTGACCGTTCAGGGGATATCTACCTTGTTTATGCAAATAACCAGTATAACCTAAATGATGAAATTCTTGAACAGCTTGGTATAGAAGGCGATTCTGAATAAGAATGTTAAACTGAAAAATTTTATTTTAAAAAAAACGTAAAACATGAAAATGAACAAAAAAATAACGATCGCAATAATTCTTATGGGTACAGTATTTACCATGCAAGACGTGATTGCACAGGTGAAAATTGGCTATGCAAATCCTGTAAGAATATTGAACGCGCTGCCTGCAGTGGAAGAAGTAGATCAACAGGTTGAAGCTTTGATTGAAGAAAGTGATCAGACGCTTGCTCAAAAAGCTACTGAACTGCAAAGTAGATTTACTGATTATGAATCAACCATGAGTAATCTAAGTGAACAAGAGCGTGCTACTCGCGAAGAAGAATTGCTTGAAATGAATGAACAGTTTGAGCAGGATCGGGAAACCATGATGAATCAGATTCGTCAGCGAAGGAGTGAACTAATGGCTCCTATTATAGAGAGGATGAATACAGCAATGGAAGAAGTAGCTCAGGAAATGGGTTTGGATTTGATACTAAATGAAGGTACTTCTACCGGAGATGCTATCGTGTTTTTTGCGAATAGTGAGCAGTTGAATATTACGAATCGAATTATAGAAAAACTCCAATAATAAAAGTTAATAAAACAATAATAATGAAGAAATTAAGCTTATTTATACTCTCCTTATTTATTGCTTTTTCAGCTACTGAAGCTGTACAGGCACAATCTCAGGAAGAAACTAAAATTGGGTATGTGAACCCGCAAGCAGTTTTGGCAAAAATGCCTGAAATGCGAGCAATACAACAGCGGTTGCAAAATTTTGCTGAAAGAAAACAGGAAGAGCTTGCCGAACAAGAACAAGCCTTTCAAACTGCAGTAGCTGAGTACCAACAGAAAGCCGGTGTAATCTCAGAAGAAGCAAATGAGAGAGAGCAAGAGCGGCTTGGAAAAATGCAACAAGAATTGAGTGTTGCACAACAAGAAGCGGAAGCTGCTCTTCAACAGCGACGACAAGAATTGTTAGGCCCGATGTTCTCTCAGATTAGTACTGCAATTAATACTGTAGCAGAAGAGATGGGGCTGACCTATGTTTTGAATACAACTACATCAAGCGGTGACCAAATCATTCTTTATGCATCGCCAGAGTTTCAGTCAAAGTATGATATTACGGACGCTGTAATGCAAGAATTGGGTGTCTTTAATTAAAGAAGACCTGCAATACTGATTATTTAGATAAAAAGCCGTTTAAGTTAAACGGCTTTTTTTATTTCACATTTTTCTTCCTGTTTTGTATATAATCTTCAAAAATATACCCGCCTAAATTATCCAGTGAGGCAAAATAGGCTTTCCCTTTGTTTGCTTCTGTCATTTCACGAACAAAGCTTTGCAGGTAAGGATCCTGTGCTATCATGAACGTAGTTATCGTGATTTGATCTCTGCGGCACTTCACGGCTTCATCAAGTACTTTATTGACGATTTTACGATCCAAACCAAAGCTGTTTTTATACAATTTCCCATTCTCAATCATGCAAGAAGGTTTTCCATCCGTAATCATAAAAATCTGCTTGTTTGCATATTTCTTGCGCTGAAGGATATGTCGGGCTACTTCGAGGCCTTGTTTTGTATTTGTATGATAGGGACCGACTTTCAGGTAAGGAAGATCGTCTACAGAAATATGCCAGGCTTCATTTCCAAAAGCTACAATATCTAAAGAATCTTTTGCATAGTTATTCATGATTAACTCAGACAATGCCATTGCTACTTTTTTAGCCGGAGTGATTCGGTCTTCCCCATATAAAATCATAGAATGGCTCAGATCAATAAGAAGAACGGTGGCAACAGAGGTGTAATGGTCAGTTTCATATACTTCAAGGTCATCTTCCCTAAGGTCGAAAGCATCGATAGAGCTGTGGTTTAACATATTCAGCATAGTTTCAACACTGTTTATTTGGCCAATATCGTCGCCTTGAGTCCATTTTCGAGTCTCAGGATGGCGTTCAAGTCCCTTGCCGGTGTGAGGAGATTTATGCCCCCCTAATCCGCCTTTGTCAAGATTCTTGAAAATTTCTTCAAGAGACTTTTTCCTTAAACTGCGTTCTGTTTTTTTGGTTATGATAAACTGGGTTCCCTGATCATTTTTGTCTATATATCCCCTTTCGCGGAGCTCTTCAATGAAATCACCAAGTGAATAGCCATCCTCAAATTGACCGGTGATATCGTATTCATCATCAAGTTCAGTGAGCCACTTTAAAGCTTGTGACACATCACCGCTTGAGATGGTGAGAAGTTGTTGGAATAAATCCCAGAGAGTATCAAATGGAGATTTTCCATTTGATTTGGCAAAGCGTTCATCCCACTGAAAGTATTTAAAATGCATGGCTGTTCCTTTTCTTTAACAAATACTTACTTAGTCAAATGAGTTCCATATCTTTGGAAAAGATATATAATAGCAGGTGTTGTTAAATAACATAGTTTTAATGAAAAAGATATCGGAAACAGATCGGTTAAAATTTGAGCGACAATTATGGAAAGAAGGCTATAAATATGTAGTGGGCTTGGATGAAGTTGGCCGGGGGTGCCTGGCCGGCCCGGTGGTGGCAGCAGGGGTTATTTTTAGACCGGGAACAGAGATTCCGGAAATTCGCGACAGTAAAACCATTAAAGAAAAGGAACGAGTTGAATTAAGTGATAAGATTAAAGCAGAAGCATTACACTGGACCGTACAGGAAGGTAGTATTGCTGAAATTAATAAGTTGAATATTCTATGGGCATCATTACAGACCATGCAAAAGTGTGTGGACAATTTAGTACCCTCACCGGATTATTTGCTGGTCGATGGAAATAGGTTTCTTAATTCCTTAACTCCCTATACTTGTTTGGTGAAGGGTGATGATAGGTCAATGAGTATTGCAGCGGCATCAATTCTGGCTAAAGTATATCGGGATGAGCTTATGAAAGATTTACACAATAAATTTCCCGAATATGGTTGGGCAACAAACGTGGGATACCCAACTCCAACCCACAAGAAAGCTTTACAAAAACTTGGTTATACGGAATATCATCGCACTTCTTTCAATCTGGGTACTCACTTAAAAAGAAAATAGGACAGCCGGTAGATTTTACCTGTATATACTGAATTCACGCTTATAGAAGTCCATATTTAAGCATATACCAAGCATTATAGTACTGGTTAGAAAAGCTGATCCTCCGTAGCTTATAAAGGGTAATGGAAGTCCAATCACAGGTAGAAGGGCAGAAGCACTGCCAACATTAATAAAAAAGTGAACAAAGAAAACAGAGGTGACACTTACCGTAACTAACTGTGCAAACGGATGCTTATGATTTCCTGCCATGTTCAGCAACCTTATGAAGAGAAATAAGAAAGCGATAATTACTATTGCTGCTCCTATAAATCCAAACTCTTCTCCAATCACACAAAAAATAAAATCCGTCCATTGTTCAGGTAAAAATTTGAGTTGAGTTTGTGTTCCTTCCAAAAACCCTTTCCCCGTAATACCACCGGAACCAATCGCAGTTTTAGCCTGTATCACGTTCCAGCCGGCACCTGTGGGGTCATAAGAAGGATTTGTGAAAGCAGCAATTCGGGCAATCTGGTGAGGTTGTAATAATTGAGTGATCGCTAACTGTACTCCCGAAATTGTCAGAAGTCCGGTAACTAAAGAAGCGATAGAAAGCCAAATACGCCGTTGTACAAAAAATATAATACCGGTAAGAATCACAGCTGCCGCTATACCATAATACCACTCAATCACCGATAAATATGCAATAACGGCCGGTGAGATTATAAAAAGTGAAACACCATAGGGGAGTCCTGACCAGAAAAGCATAACCGGAATCAATGTTAGAAAAATGAGAGCGGTACCTAAATCGTTTTGCAAAAAAACCAAAGTAGTTGGAATAAGAATAATAACCACGGCAATAATGGCATAACGCACATTTTCTGCTGAGATATCTCTTCTGCTTGTCAAATAGTTTGCCGTGGCAAGAATAGTGGCAACTTTCATAAGTTCACTGCTTTGTAAATTCATAGGACCCAGTCTCAGCCAGCTTTTTGCACCATTTATTTCAGTTCCGAAGGCGAGGGTAAGCAGCATTAAGACGATACCTAAGGCATATAAAGCGTAAGAAAG
The DNA here is from genome assembly GCF_014762685.1 of Gracilimonas sp. Lineage (NCBI taxonomy): Bacteria > Pseudomonadati > Balneolota > Balneolia > Balneolales > Balneolaceae > Gracilimonas > Gracilimonas sp. Next base: position 1,388,808 of record NZ_JABURM010000005.1, on the reverse strand, counting down.
TTGGATATAGGTGCGAGGAGAGACAAATTGAAGAGCAATCAAGATAAATAAGGATACAACTACCCAAACAATTTGTTTAAAGAAATTATTCTGTATGTATTCGGGCAAATATTGAGAAACAGGTCCTTGAGTGGCGCTGTAAATTGCTACAAGCCCGATCGCGGATAAAAGCATCCACGTGAAGAGTACCGACCAGCTAAATTCTCTTAGATTATTCATTCAATTCTATATTATCTGAGTCGGAAGAAGCGTCAGGATCAACCGGCTCAAAATTAAGTACGTACTCATAGATCCAGTTTCTCTTTATTTCGCCGAGTAAATATTTTTCTATAATCAATGAAGCTATTGGGGCAGCTGAGATGGATGCAAACCCTGCATTTTCCACAAAAGCAGTCACAACAATTTCAGGATTATCAATGGGGGCAAAAGAGGTAAACCAACCATGATCCAGACCATGAGGATTTTGAGCCGTACCTGTTTTACCGGCAATTTCAATTTCGGAATGCTTGGCATACCATCTGCCACTTCCTTCTTGTACAACCCCGCGCATACCAGATTTGATGACTTCAAGATGCTCATTTTTTATCCAGTCAATCTTTTCTCTTTCAATATTCAGACGGGATAATTCTCCATTCGGACTTAGAATGCCTTGTACAAGGTGTGGTTTAATTTTATACCCGCCATTGGCCAATATGCTGGTCATTTGGGCGATTTGTATTGGCGAAACAGAAATCATGCCTTGACCAATACCAAAATTTAATAAGTCACCCAAGCCCCATTTGCGCTTTCCAAGACGGTTATTAAGGTACGTGCTGTCCGGTATTATTCCGGAATTGGCATTGGGCAAATCAATTGCATTTGGGACCCCAAGGCCAAAATCTTTAACCAAATTACTCCACTCGTTAAGCTTGCCTTGCATAGCAATCTTATCCATTAACGAAAGGAAATAAGTGTTACTTGAAAAGGTAATTGCTTTTTCCAGATCATATTCACCTATATCAGCTAAGTCCCTGTACGCCCTGCCTCGGATATAAGCACCGCTGTTATAGACCTCTGTTTCCGGAGTGATAATGCCAAGATGTAAACCAATGAGTCCCATGATGGGCTTGAAAGTTGAACCGGGCGGTTGCCGACTCGATATCGCACGATTATAAAGAGGGGTGGTTGAATCTGTATTTATAGTTTCCCAATAATTTTGGTCTAACCGTCCGGCCAATCTATCCAGATCATAGGAGGGAGAGCTTACAAGAGCCAGAATGGCACCTGTGTTAGGATTCATAGCTATAACTGCACCTCGTTTTCCTTTCATTAATTCTTCAGCAAAAATTTGCAATTCGGAATCAATGGTAGTGACAATGTCGGCTCCCTGAACCGGTGTTTGGGCAAGAGTATTATCCTCAAAATCACCAAGTGCTTGCCCTAATGCGTTGACTCTCAAATATTTAATTCCTGTCTGACCACGCAGGGTGTCTTCATAGATCATTTCGAGTCCGCTTTTCCCTACTTTATCGCCCAATCTTAGTTTCTCCGATTGTCGATATTCACTTTCATTAGCTTCGCGCAAATAACCTAATAAATGAGAAGCTTTCATTGCTGTGGGATAATGCCGTTTACTTTCAATTTGGTGGCCGATGCCTGGAAGCTGCCAAAGATTTTCCTGGATGACAGAAAAAGTCTGAAAATCGATTTCAGTAAATAAGCGGGAGGTACGATGCCAGGAATAAGACTGGGCTTCCTGAATTTTGGCGGTTAATAGGGAATCACTTACTCCCAAAATGGAAGAGAGTAGCGGGATATTCTTTTTATCGAACAAGGAGGGGGTTATAGTAATTGAAAAGATAGGCTCATTGTCGACAATGAGGTTTGCATTTCGATCATAAATCAAACCTCTGGCAGGTTCTACATACTCTTGTCGAACAGAATTTTCCTGTCCCAGGGCAGCGTAAGTATCGTACTCTACAATTTGCAGATGAAAAACCCTACCAAGAACAATGAACGTGAGGCTCAGGATAATAAACTGTAAAGCCTTGATGGATGTTTTGGTTCTGTTTGTTTGTCCTACCGACATAATCCTAATTACCTTTAAATATGAAAAGCATTGACCCAAGTAATGCAGTATATAAACTGTTTACCAGTATAAAAATTATTGGAGCAAAACCGGAAGTATAAGCATCAATAAAACTTGCCAATCCAAGGAAGATGACATTGTGTAAAATAGCAGCGAGTAATATCATCAAAAATATTTGCCAGAGTAACAACCGCCCTTCATTTCGTCTGCTCAAAAAGTTAAAAACCATAAAGCAAAGTAGAGTTTTGGAAAACATGTTCAGTCCCCAAAAGTCAAAAAGGGCATCTTGGATTAAGCCTAGCCCTGCTGCCATTAAAACTAACTTAACACGATCATATTTCATGGCAAGCCAAAGTAAATAAATCAGTAAAGGATCGGGAGTAGCACCAAAAAAACTCAAATGCTGGAATATGAGTACTTCCGCAAGTATAAAACTTAAACCAACCAATAAGTCTCTAAAGGTATCTTTGCTCATTCAAAAAGTTGATTATACTCAAGTTGAAGGTTAGCAACATTGGAGTCAGGCTCAAATTCAATTACAAAGCCCTGCGCAATATCTGCAAGCATTACATATGGTTCTAAAAATATGCGCTGAGTTTGTCGCCCGGGTTCCGGAACAGTCCTTATAACTCTTCCAATGGGTATTCCGGCCGGAAATTGATTGCTGTTTCCTGAGGTTTCTATTATATCCCCACTGTCAACAGCGATAGTTTTGGGTACAAAATCCATTACAAGTTCACCATACTGTTCACCAGGCCAGCTTACAATACCATTTGCCTGATTTTTTTGAATTCTTGCGCTTACCTTGAACAATGAATTGTAGTACGGCATTACCAAAGAATAATAATTTCCTGCCAGTACAATTTTCCCAATCAAGCCATCTGATGAAACAAGAGGCATTCCTTCTTCTAAGTTTTCTGAGGTTCCGGCATCAATAGTGAGTATGTTATTTAAACCACTCAGCTGTTTCCCAATAATTAAAACAGGGGTAAGTTCATATTCACTTTCTTCCTGATAATCTAAAAGACGACGGAGTTCTCTATTCTCTTGTTCAATTGAGCGCAAGCGACTCAATTCATCCTGTAAAAGAATATTTTGTCGCTGAAGATACGTATTAGTGTTTAGGGCTTGCCGGTACATCCGGATATTGGCAAGAGGTTCTTCAAGTAAACTAAAAGAGGTAACAGAAATTTTTCGTAGCGTATCTATACCGCCCTGATGCCTGGCAACCATAATGGCAAAGGCAAATATTAAAATCAGGGCAGTTACTATGTAATCTTTAGCATCACTTAAATTAAACGATCTAAATCGCATTCATTTCCGGGGTATTAGGAAATTACCGGACGGTAATATTCAAGGTTTTCGAGTATAGCTCCGGTTCCACGTACAACAGCCGTCAATGGATCTTCTGCTATGTGAACGGGAAGGTCGGTGGTTTCCATGATCAGTTTATCCAGATTTTTAAGCAGTGCACCTCCGCCGGTTAGCATAATTCCGCGATCCAAAATATCTGCTGAGAGTTCGGGCGGGGTTTGCTCGAGAGACTTGGTAATAGACTCTACAATAGTATTTACAGATTCAGCAATGGCTTCCCGGGCGTCTCTGGAAGTGATATGGCGAGTTCTCGGAACTCCGTTAACCAGATCTCGTCCCTTGGTTATCATCTCTAATTCTTCATCCAATGGAGCAGCCGAACCAATCTCACACTTTATTTTTTCGGCAGTTCTTTCACCAATCAAAAGATTGTGGTTTCTGCGGAAATAGTTAATAATGTCATCATTCAATTCATCTCCCCCTAACCGTACAGACTGAGCATAAACAATTCCTGACAAAGCTATAACAGCAATTTCAGTTGTGCCTCCCCCGATATCAACAATCATGCTGCCAACAGGTTCATGTACATCCAATCCAATCCCTATTGCGGCAGCCATGGGTTCGTCCACCAGGTATACTTCTTTGGCTCCTGCGTGTTCGGCACTATCACGAACGGCACGGCGCTCAACTTCAGTAATTCCACTTGGGACACAAATAACCATTTGGCGGGTGGTGGAATACCACTTCATTTTAACTTTCTTGATCATCCCGCGAATCATCTGCTCCGCTACTTCAAAGTCAGCAATAACTCCATCTCTGAGAGGACGAACGGTTCTGATCTTGCTGTGTGTTTTCTCGTGCATCAGGCGAGCTTCATGCCCGGTTGCTACCGGTACATTTTGCTGATTTAGTGCTACGATGGAAGGCTCATTTAAAACGATCCCCTCGCCTCGAGAATAAATAAGGGTATTGGCTGTACCTAAATCAATGGCTATATCGGTATAAAGGAAATCCAGGAAACCTTTTTGAGATTGTTTTTTTGAATTCTCTGAGGTATTCACTTCGCGTGATTCTGACATTTGCGCTGGTTAAATAATTTGAACATTATGGGGTATAGATCATGAGAAAATACAATATTGAGATTGTATTTGCGAATGTATAAAGAACGAATATTTTAGGTTTTATAAAAAGAGGTAATTTCTCTTTTTAAAAATCCCAAAATTAGTGTTTAAAATGCCTTTTACCGGTGAATATCATAGCCATATCGTATTCATTTGCTTTCTGTATGACTTCTTCATCACGAATGCTCCCTCCGGGCTGAATAACAGCTTTTGCTCCGGCCTTGGCCGCTGCTTCCACACCGTCTGCAAACGGGAAAAACGCATCTGAAGCGATGGCGGATCCTTTTAAATCAAGCCCTTCATTCCCGGCCTTTGCTACGGCTATTTCTGAAGAAACTACCCGGCTGGTTTGTCCGGAGCCGATTCCCAGAGTTCTTCCATCTTTAGCATATACAATAGCATTTGATTTCACATGCCGCACCACTTTCCATGCAAACATAAGGTCCTTCATTTCTTGATCTGTAGGCTTTCGCTTACTTATAATATTAAATTCATCCGGGTTTGAAGGGATTAAATCAGCTTCCTGGTTTAACATGCCTCCAAAAATAGATCTAAATGAAGATGCTTGTACTTCTCGAACAGACTTTTTGATCCTGATTAATCGGCGATTTTTTTTCTGAGTCAAAAGCTCCAGTGCTTTTTCACTGTATTCCGGTGCGATGATGATTTCCGTAAAAATTTCATCAATGGTTTTGGCGGTGTCCAGATCCAGCTCTTGATTCACAACAACAATTCCACCAAAAGGAGAGACGCGGTCGGTGCTGAAGGCCTTTTTATAGGCTTCCGTTAAGTTTTCATCCACTCCAACTCCGCTGGGGATAGTGTGCTTTATGATGGCACAAGCAGGCTCATTGGCATCAAAATCGGAGATGATATTCAATGCCGCGTCCACATCCAGGTAGTTGTTATAACTGAGCTGTTTTCCATGGAAGCAATCAATGAAGTCATTTTGATTGCCGTAGACAGCGGCTTTTTGGTGAGGATTTTCACCATAGCGTAATTCTTGTGAGATCGGGAGAGAGATGTTGAACTGTTTGGCCGGTTCTTCTTCAATTAGCTTAGTGAAATAATTTGAAATGGCGGAATCATAGTCGGCCGTATGGGCGAAAGCACTTTTGGCTAATTGCCTTCGGGTATCAAATGAAATAGCTAACTTCTCTTCAAGTTCTTCAATAAAACCATTGTATTGGTCCGGAGAGCTTAGAATAGAAACGTGAGCAAAGTTTTTTGCGGCAGCTCTGATCATAGTTGGCCCGCCAATATCGATAAACTCAGTAGCTTCTGCAGCGGTCACACCGGATGTGCTTACTTTATTTTTGAATGGGTATAGATTTACAACCACCAGCTCAATAGGTGTAATGTCAAGGTCTTTGATTTCTTCCATATCCGCATCATAAGATGTCCGGGCTAAAATACCGCCGTGCACCTTAGGGTGAAGTGTTTTCACGCGGCCATCCAGGCATTCCTGAAACCCGGTAACTTCAGACACATCTTTCACCGGAATCCCTTCAGCCTCGATAGCTTTTGCGGTACCTCCCGTTGAAATAATTTCTACTCCCGATTTATGTAAAGCTTTCGCTAATTGGGGAAGCCCTGACTTATCAGAAACGGATATAAGTGCACGGTTAATTCTTAACGGGGTGGTGGGTAGGGATGAAAGAGGTTTTAGAGACACGAGTTAGGTTTTTTATAAAGTTTTGAGATGTTTTTGTATTGCTTTAGGATAAAGCAGATGCTCTTCTTTTAAAATACGCTCAGCAAGTTCTTGCGGGCTGTCGTTTTGTTTAACTTCAACTTTAGTTTGGGCAATTATCGGCCCTTGGTCAAATTCATCGGTAACGATATGAACTGAACAGCCGGATTCTTTTTCATTTGCTTCAATCACTGCCCGGTGTACATTCATTCCGTAAAATCCTTTACCTCCAAATTTTGGTAAAAGGGAGGGATGAATGTTTAAAATACAATTTTCATATTCTTGAATGATTGAAGAAGGAATCTTCTTCAAATATCCTGCCAAAGCAATCAGGTCGGTTTTCCATTCTTGGAGCTGAACCGATAATTCGTTTGCAAAATCTTCTTCTGTTATATAATTCTCCGGAGAGATGACGCGAGTGGGAATGTTGTTATCTTCAGCTTTTTTGAGAGCACCAATCCCATTCTTATTGGTGATAAGCCCGGAAATGTTTGCATTAATTTCTCCGCGGTTTATAGCATCAATAATTGATTGAAAGTTAGTGCCAGAGCCGGAGGCAAAAACAACGATGTTCTTCAAAAGAGCTTAGAATTTTGCAGTGCCTGATTGGGCGGAAAAGATAGTAAATGTTTGGGTGTTATGAAGAATTAATTCTGTCAGTCAGGGCCCGGTAAACCGGTTACGTCCCGCCTGAAAACCTGGTAATTATTAAAGCTCCAGCTTAACTGTGTAATCATAATTTTAATTACGGTTGCCAGTGGAATGGCAATGAGCATCCCCAAAATACCGGCCGTTTCGGCGCCAACGAGAATGATAAATAAAATGGCTACCGGATGCATATCGGCCGATCGGGAGAAAAGCATGGGTTGGAAAACGATGTTGTCCAGCATTTGTACTATAAATATTGCAAGCACACAAGCGGCTACCATCGAAAAATTACCGGTTTCGATAATGGATACGATAATTGACAGGAAATATCCCAATATAGGGCCGAAGTACGGGATGGTATTCGCCAGTCCAACGGCAATACCTACCGACATTGAATTGTCTAAGCCGGCAATACTAAGTGTGGTCCATGATGATAAGGCCACTAAAAAACTTTGGAATAAAACACTTCGAAAATACAGGCCAAGTCGTTTTTCAATTTTATCAATGACCGTTAAAGTGGTTTCAAAATATTTGTTTGGAACAAGCTGAAGTAAGTCGCGGCGAATTTTACTCCCGTCTTTTAAAAAGAAAAATGCAGCAAAAGGCACTACCAATACTGCTGAGAATATGTTGGTGAAAATACTTAGTGCATCACTGACGATAGAGGAAATTTGATTTACGTTAAAAAGCTCGTTGAAGACGATAGTAATATTTTCCTCAAGAAAACCTTCAGGCAGAAAATCAAATTTATTGATTAATTGGTTTTCAACTTTTACGGCAATCTGCCGGATATTTTCAATGTTTAATTGTGCAGTGAGTTCTGCCATCTGGTTGGCTATTATTGGTATGACACTGGTTGAAATGAATACCAGAATTAAAATTACCGTTGCCAGGATAATGGTGATCCCAAAAGTCCGGTTCAGCCCCATGGATTGCAACCGGTTGGCAAAAGGGTCCAATATATAGCTGAGGATCATGGCTAAAACCAGGAAAACAACCAGATTTGAATAATTGTATAAGATGACCAAGCTAACTGCTAAAGCAGCAAGCCCAATAATAAAGCGTACAACACGATCCAGCGTGATATTTCTCATTGTGCAATTAGTGCTAAGAGTTCATCTATATTTTTTAAAATATTCTCTGAATCGTACCCTTTTCTCATCAAAAAATCGAATACTTTCTTTCGTCTTTTTTCTTCCGGTTCACGCCGGTAGCGCTGTTTCTTTTTCTCAACAAGTGCAAGCATGCTTTCTTTGATGGCGTCATCTCCGAATACCTCTTTTATGATTTGTTCGGTTACTTGTTTTGAAATTCCTTTTTTAAACAGTTGTGTACGAATTTTATAAGGGCCCCAATTATTAAATTCAAATTTTTCCGTCACATATTTCCGGGCAAATTTTTGATCGTCAATGTATTCTTTTTGCTCAAACTCATCCAGAATCTCATCGACAAAACTGTCCGAGTAACCTTTTTTATAAGCTTTGTCTTTAAGCTCTTTTCGGGAATGATCACGCCGCGACAATATCCGGAAAAAATACTCTCTTGCCGCCCATTGGTTTTCCGCTTCCTCTATTTGATGAAACAAAGAAGGCGTTATTTCAACGCCTTTCTTTAGATTTAACTTAGTAAGTGTGGCTTCTGAGACCCCAATCAAAAACTGATGGTCCACAAAAAGTGAATACCGGGTGGTATTCTTTTTTTGAACCCGGATCTCAGAGATAGGTTCCGGAAGAAGCTCAAGTGCTTTTTCCGAATTTTGCTGATAGTTAGCTTTCTGCTTCAACGGCTTCTTTATCTTTCTTTTTCTTCTCGTCTTTTTGTTGCGGCTCTTCGTCCTCCAGTGTTCCCATTAACTTGGCGCGTACGCTCTTTTCAATTTTTCCGGCCAATTCAGGATCTTCTTCCAGGAATTGCATGGCAGCATCTGAGCCTTGTCCAATCGGTTCACCGTCGTAACGAAACCAACTGCCTCGTTTCTCAATAATGTCGTATTCTACAGCCAGATCCAGTATCTCAGAGATGCGCGAGATTCCTTTTCCGTACATAATGTTGAATTCTACTACTTTGAAAGGAGGGGCCACCTTGTTTTTTGCAACTTTCACTTTGGTTCGGTTCCCGACCACTTCATCTCCTTTTTTGATGGAACCGATACGCCGGATATCCAACCGAACGGATGAGTAGAATTTAAGGGCCCGCCCGCCAGTTGTAGTTTCGGGGTTACCAAACATCACACCGATTTTCTCACGAACCTGATTAATGAAAATACAGGAAGTGCGGCTCTTATTAATAATACCGGTGATTTTTCTCATGGCCTGCGACATCAAGCGAGCCTGCAAGCCCATGTGAGAATCTCCCATTTCACCTTCCAACTCGGCACGAGGCACCAGAGCGGCTACGGAGTCGACCACAATTACATCAAGGGCACCAGAGCGAATTAAGGTTTCGGTAATTTCAAGGGCTTGCTCCCCATTATCAGGCTGAGAAACAAGTAATTCTTCTACATTGATGCCCAGTGCTTTGGCATAGCGCGGATCAAAAGCGTGTTCTGCATCAATAAAGGCTGCATATCCGCCATTTTTTTGTGCCTGAGCAATTACCTGAAGGGCGAGTGTAGTTTTACCGCTGGCCTCCGGGCCGTAAATTTCGGTTACACGTCCGCGTGGAATTCCTTGTACCCCAAGTGCATAATCTACCATGATGGAACCGGTGGATATTACATCAATATCCTGAATGGCCTCAGCTCCCAGTTTCATGATGGTTCCTTTGCCATGTTGTTTTTCAATTTGCCCTACGGCAATGTCGAGGGCTTTCATTCTATCGTTCGAGTCTGCCATGATTCTTTCCTTTTGTGAATTTGTTTTAGGCAAATATAAAGTACGTAGGTGTCAGTCTGTGTCACCCTTTTTTGCATCGCATTCAATATATGTTCAATATATGTGATAGACAAATGTCTTTTGAACGAATTTCATATTTCCCCAAGAATTTTTTGTTTATATAGTAAGAGGGGTGAAAATGAAATTCCTTACAAAATTTTTTAAAAAAAGTGATAGTCCCGAAGGGACTGAATTGATTATCAATTATATCATTGTTCTTCTTTTGTGCCGTCCGGCTGGGACTTAACATGTATATGATCTTCTATCCACGGGTTGAATCCCGCGGCTATATTCTGTCAACCCTCTGGGATTTTATCAGGTCAATAATGTTTGATCTCGGAACTCCAGTCCCGGCAGGGGCGGTAGAGTGTAGCCCCGGATTTTAATCCGGGGTATATGTTAGATAAGTATCAAAATCCCGCAGGGATGGCACAAATATTCTTCAAATTCCGCCAACCACCTTCTCCAATGCATTCATAGCTTGTTCTATTTGGGAGGTGGTGATATAGGGAGCCGGGCCGAATCGAAGGATCTCCCCACGGGCATCGGTGAACACTCCATCTTCCATTAGTTGTGCACGAATGTCGCGGGCGTGGGGTGATGTCAGAGACAAAAACCCTCCATTTCTTTCCAGCGGTTCTTTATGGGTGAGCCGGATTACCGATGCATCAAAATTCCTGGAGAGAAATTGTTTTCTTAATAAATCCACCTGGACTTTGTATTGACTCCTCAAAACCTCGGGTGTCAACCCTTGCTCCCGGAAAAATTCCACCACCTTTGCTGCCCGGAATTGAGAGGAGGGATCATAGGTGCCGCTGGCAAAACGCTGGTTGTCGTGGTCATATTCGACGGGATCGTCAGTACGGGGTTTATCGAGCGTGCTGAAGGAAGCAAACCATCCGGTGATGGCTGGGCGGTATTCACAATCTTTAGGGAAACGCAGAAAACAATTCGCTTCACCCCACTGCAAATATTTATAGCCCCCGATCAGAATAAAACAATCTTCCAATCCGGCATCCCGAATGGAAAGAGGAACAACGTTAGTTCCATGGTAGTCATCAATTAAAACCGGGATTCCTTGTTTTCGGGCCGCAGCTGCAATTTCGGTGAGATGGGTATTGATCAAAGAAGTTTCAAAGTAAACCCGGGACAGCATTACGGCAGAAGTTCGGTCATCCATTTCACTGATTATACGCTCAGCAAAGGTGTTATCTGGATTGACAGGAACCTGAATGAATTCCAGGCCTTCTTCTTCCAGGCGGTGCAGTTGCCTAAAAAGGGAATGGAATTCGCCATCGGTGGAAATGATTTTAGGCTTATTCTTCAGGTCGAGACTACTCATCCAACTTACAAACAGAATATGCGTGCTTTCCTCGCGGCAATAGAATCCGTCCGGATCATCATAAAAATCCCGGAGATAATTGCGTAAGATATCCGTCTTTTCGAATGCAGCTTCCCATTTATTGTCTACATCACGGGCGCATACATCGAAGTACTCTATTTGGCCTTCACGGGCTACATCGGGCCAGGCCTGGTGGGAATGTCCGGTGAAGAGAAGCCGTTCGGAAACCCGAAAACGGGAATAGTGAGGGGCAAGTTTGTTTGCTAAAAAATCAATGTCTGACATCAAGAGCCTTATGAGTTGGTTTGGTTACAGTAACTGAATAACAAGCTAATTTGTTCATTTTAAAATTTAGATCGAATAGCCCAAAGATCCGGGAAAATAGGGTTGTTCAGAGTTTTGTGCAGATATTTTGCTCCATCCGAGCCCCCTGTACCTTTTTTAGTGCCAATAGTGCGCTCCACCATTTTTACATGCCGGTATCGCCATTCCTGAAGTCCTTCGTCATAATCCACAAAAAGCTCGGCTATCAGGGCCGCTTCAGGATCATTTTTCATGGCACTTACCAACATTTCCTGAATTTCTTCTGAGGGATTGTGAATGAGTCCCTTTTCATTTTCCCGTTTGGGGTGAACCTCGTAACCGCGTGTTCTCAGGTATGAACAAAAGCTTTCCCACAGTGTGGATTCTTCCATTCGGAATTCTAATATCTTAAGGTGTTCGGGCTGATCTTTGTGAGCTTCTTTCATGAGGGGAAACCGAAGTCCGCACACAATTTCCATTTCGCGGAACTGCAGGGATTGAAACCCGCTGGATTGACCAAGAAATTCTCTAAAGCTGTTGAATTCGAGCGGAGTCATGGTTTCAAGGATATCAATTTGAGAAACCATGGTTTTAAGGATAGTCAGAATTCTCCGCATGGTTTTGAGAGAACCCCAGGTTTTCCCGGCTTCAAGGTCTTTCCGTAATTTCCCAAACTCATGCAGAATCTGTTTGAACCAAAGTTCATAGGTTTGATGAATGATGATAAACAGTACTTCATCGTGTTCAGGCGGATCTGATTTAAGCTGTTGCAGATTCGTCAGCTCATCAATTTTTAGATAGTTGGTGTAAGTCAGGCTCATGATCAATCAATGTTTGATTCGCTTGGATAATACTTAGATCGACATTGTTTTGCTATGTCTTGTTTTTATCACAGTTACCAAGTTCAGAATTTTTCTTTACTATTGGCTTATGAATATTTTAATAGCAGATAGCGGAGCTTCGAAAACCGATTGGGTTTTATTGAGTGAAGAACGCCCTCAATTCATTCAGACCGAAGGGCTTAATCCGCATCTGGTTACGGCTGTTGAATTTATGAATGTATTGACTAAAGAACTGAAGCCCAATTTATTGGGGAAAGCCGTTTCTAAAATTTATTTCTATGGATCCGGGTGCGGTTTGCCCCAAAAGAAAAAAGAAGTAGCCGCTTATTTGAGTGAGATTTTTGAATTTACCGAGGTGGAGGTAAATACCGACTTGGATGGGGCCGGTCTGGCTTTATTTGGGCAAAAAGAAGGGATTGTCTGTATCATGGGAACCGGATCCGGTGCGGGGTTTTACAGCAATGGGGAAGTTGTGAGACAAATGCCATCTGTAGGGTATCCCGATGGAGATGAAGGCAGTGGAAGTGATATCGGTAAAAGGATACTGCAGCTGTATCTGTCCGGTAAAATTCATAAGGATTTGAAAGTATATCTGGATCAGAAAATAGAAACGGACACAGATAAACTTAACCTGATGTTCAAAAAGACAAAAGAAGGCAAACTGTTTGCCGCTGATGTATGTAAAATAATGGGGGTTAAATCACACTATCCACAGATGCAGCAAATTTTATACTCCGGGTTTGAGGCTTTTTTTGAGAAGGTAATTGAAACTTTTCCGGATGAAATCAAAAAAAATGAATTGGGTTTTGTAGGCTCCATCGCTTCTGTTTATGAAGCCGAACTTCGTGCTTGTGCCAGGCAAATGGGTCTCGAAGTGAAATCGGTGGTTCGAAGCCCCATTGAACATATCGCCCTTTACTTTACTTCTCAAGGTAATTCAGGTTAAGGTATATACCGGACAAAAGCTTCTATCGCTTCGTATTCGGCCAATCCAAGCTGGTCGTAAAGCCGGGCCGTACGTTGATTGCGTTCTTCCGCCCGCTGCCAAAATTCTCTTTTGTCGGTCCCCGGGAAAAGAGGGCGGTCTTTTTGGGACTGATGTTTGAAGATGGCACTTCGCTTGCGGTTTTTTTCTTCAGGACTTAAAGGTACCGCCATCTCAATTTCGTCTATATCCCATTCCTGCCAAGCCCCGCGGTATAACCAGGTCCAGCAGTCTTGCATCCACGATTCACCCTTAAGTTCATCCAGCGCTTCAAAAATGGCATTGAGGCAGACCCGGTGGGTGCCGTGGGGATCAGAAAGATCTCCGGCAGCATAAATCTGATGCGGTTTTATTTCTTCTATCAGGTTTTTAACAATTTGGATATCCTCTTTGCCGATCGGTTTTTTGCGGATTTTACCGGTTTCGTAAAAAGGTAAATCCAGGAAATGGATATGCTCATCCGGAATGCCCACATACCTGCACGCAGCCTTGGCTTCACCCCGCCGGATTAAACTCTTAATGGTTTTTATTTTTTCTGAATCAATTTCACCGGGCGTTTTTTGACTTATAAAAGCCCGGGCTTCTTCAAATAAATCCATCACATTTTGATCTTTCAGGCCAAATGCTTCATTGTAATCTGTGACAAAGTCGGCAAACCTTAAGGCTTCTTCATCAAAAACGGCAATGTTGCCCGATGTTTGATAGGCTACATGTACTTCATGCCCCTGATCGGCCAGACGGATAAAGGTGCCGCCCATGGAGATGACATCGTCATCAGGGTGAGGGCTGAAGATGAGCACTCTTTTGGGGTAGGGCTCTTTACGTTCCGGGCGGGTGGTATCATCAGCATTGGGTTTACCGCCCGGCCATCCGGTGATGGTGTGCTGAATCTCATTAAATACGCGGATATTAATGGTATAGGCACTGCCAAAATCAATCAGGATGTCGTTCATTCCATGCTCGCTGTAATCCTGATCGGTTAGCTTCAGGATAGGCTTTTCCAACTTTAAACTCAGCCAGACGACCGCTTTCCTGATGAGCTCATCCGTCCATTTGATGGGCCCGATCAGCCAGGGGGTTTTAACACGGGTAAGTTCTGCAGATGCTCCATTATCAAGGATGACTTCTGCGTTGTTGTGATTTTGCAAATAAGTAGCCGGCACCTGTCCGGTGATATCACCCTCCACCGTTTCCTTAATAATAGGGGCTTTCCCCTCTCCCCACGCCATAAGCAGCAACCGTTCAGCATTCAGAATGGTGCCGACACCCATGGTAATGGCACGGCGAGGGACATTCTCTGTGCCGTAAAACCCGCTGGCGGCATCCAGGATGGTGAGACTGTCGAGTGCAATAAGACGGGTTTTGGAATTCACTGAAGACCCGGGCTCGTTAAATCCGATATGTCCCGTCCGGCCGATGCCCAGAATTTGGATGTCGAGTCCACCGAATTTGTCAATTTTCCGCTCATATTCTTTGCAAAAAGGAATGACTTCCTCCCGGCTCAGCGTGCCATCGGGGATGTGTATATTTTCCCGGGGAATGTTGATATGGTTAAATAAATACTCATCCATATATCGCACGTAACTTTGCAGGGAATCCGGCTCCATCGGGTAATATTCGTCCAGATTAAAAGTAATTACCTTACTGAAATCCAGGCCTTCTTCTCTATGGAGCCTCACCAGCTCATCATATACGTTGGTTGGGGTAGAACCGGTTGCGAGTCCAAGTACGGTGTGTGTATCTTCGGCGTTGTTCGCCCGGATAGTTTCGGCTATTTCACGGGCTACATACAAGGAAGCTTCAGCGGCATCACTAAAAATACTGGTAGGGATTTTTTCAAACTGATGATATTCCGCGGTAATAATGGAAGACATAAAGGAGTTTTCTCAATTAATTTGATGGAAATTGACTGTACCTTACACTCATGCGATCATGAAGATACAACCTGTAAGAATCTACATAAAATTTGAAAATAACCTATGATTGATACGCATTCTCATATTTACCTTGACCAATTTAATGAAGATCGGGACGAAGTGTTCCGGCGAGCCGTGGAAGCCGGGGTGGAAGCCATCTTTATGCCGGCCATCGACTTTGGTTCCATCGCGCAAATGGAAAAGTTGAGTCACCCTGAAATCGCCTTCTACAAAATGGCAGGTATTCATCCCTGCGATGTAAAAGAAGAACTCCCAAGCAGTTACGAAGACAAGCTGCTGAAATATTGCACCAAAGATGATTTCTACGGAGTGGGAGAGACCGGCTTGGATTATTATTGGAGCACCGACCTGGTGAAGCAGCAAAAAGAAAGCTTTAATATTCACTGCAAGGTAGCCAAGCAAGTGCAAAAACCGGTCATCATTCATAACCGGGAGAGTACGGAGGATATGCTGGAAATCATTGAGCAGGAACAGGATGGAAACCTGGCCGGGATCTGGCACTGCTTCAACGGAACGGTGGAGGAGGGAAAACGCGCCATTGATTTGGGATTACATCTGGGCATTGGAGGTGTGGTAACCTTCAAAAACGCAGGGGTTGATAAGACGGTGGGTCAACTTCCCTTAGAAAAAATGATGCTGGAAACCGATGCGCCCTATCTTTCCCCAACGCCCAAGCGTGGCAAACGAAATGAACCTGCCTTCATGAAATTTACGGCAGAGAAACTGGCGGATATTTTTGGGATGAGTTTGGTGGAAGTGGATGAGAAAACTACTGAGACGGCGAGAGAGTTGTTCGGAATCTAAAATTCTATAAAGATTTATTAGACTGATTTATTTGTCCCGACCACCGTCGGGATATTGAACTTGTTTTCGCTAAATTCAAGTCTATTAGTATTTTATGTGCGACTAAATGCTGAATTATATACATTCAGGCTAAGCGAAATGTTCGTCATACGTTATACAGCATAGAAATCAGATATGAAAACTTGGATTCCAATTATTGGTGCAGTGATCACTTCTGTGGTGGTCAATCTTGTGGGTGTTCTGATATTTTTCCAGCCTATAGCACAAGCAGACAATGATACAATATCAGTGCATCCGGCAATAGGGTTGTTAGTTTACGTTATACTAGGAGTATGGCTTTTTGTGTGGACAACGAAACACATGAAAAGTGTCTACAAAGCCGCCGCAGTTGTTGGGCTCTCTCAGTTTATCCTAGTGATAGACCTCATGATGAGAGGTGAGCGTGGTCCACTTACTGCATTAGCCGGAGGTGTTTTGCTGGCTGTCACTTGGGCGAGCATCGCATTTATATATAGAAAGTTACTTGATCGTATAAGTGACACCGATGCATTATAATCTCGTTCCCAACCTCCCGGTTGGGAACGCCACTCAGAACCTCCCTGTCCGCATGAAAAAAAGTTGCGCTAAATCGTTAAAACAAAACATGTACACCAAATTTCTAAAACTTTCAATACCCGGGATCCTGGCCATCGGTCTTTCCTGCGCTCACACGAAACCCCAATCTTTCCAATGTTCTGATCATGACTGGCAATCCGTTGAGGATCTTGTGTTTCCCTATTTGGATCCTGACATGCAGACTGCCATGGTAATGCAGGCCCAAAGCTCTGAATATGAGATTCATGCAGCGGCTGATTTTGCCCTCACTTTTGAGGATTCTTATCCCGACTCTGTGGTGGGGTTGTTGAAGAAAATAGAAAGGTGTTAAAGGGACTCGGGCGGACAGCTATTTAGATCCTTTCCTTTTTTTATACTCATCATTCTATCTCGTCACCAATGGTGACAGAGGTTCTTCACCAATGGTGACGGGCGGTATTCATCACTATTTTTTTTGTTTGCTCTCTTAATCTCCTCGTTCCGATGCTTAACGTTGGAATGCACCATCGAAATTGAGCATCATACTATTCAGCCGGGCATATGATCGGGACTGCGGAGCTTTGAGATTGCTTTTTAAAATTTTTTAGTCGTTTTTTAAAGCATAATACCTTGGCAAGTCTATCCCAAATAACTTGATGAGGCTAAGCACGGGGTTTTTATTGTGCATTAAAAACATACCAACCATTATAAATATTGAAGGGGTCTGCTATGAAACAGTACCTGTCAGTTCTTTGCCTGAGTGTTATTTTAATTTTTCCCACCCGGGCGCAGCAAGTTGATGCACCAACGATTGCAATAACCAATATTACAGTTATTGATGGTACCGGTTCGGCACAGCAGCCAAACATGACACTGGTAATCAAAAATGAAATCATTTCCGACCTGTTTCCCACCGGTCAGAAAACGCTACCTGGAGAATCAAAAATATTGGATATGTCCGGACATTTCGTTTTGCCGGGATTGATCGACGCTCATGTTCATTTAACTAAAAACCCTGATCCTGAAAAGAGATTGAAAGCATTATTAGCTTCGGGTACAACTACTGTTCGGGATATGGGAGGGGATGCCCGGACCTTATCGGTACTTGCGCGGGATGCAAAGTTGGGGACTATTCAAACTCCCAATATCTACTATTCAGCTGTTTTATTTGGCGCGTCATTTTTACAAGACCCCAGAACCCGCTTTGCGGCCAGAGGCTTAAAACCGGGAGAAGCACCCTGGATGCGAGTAGTGACCGGCCATACCGATCTGCCCCAGATTATCGCGGAAGCTAAAGGTACCGGAGCAACAGGAATAAAGCTCTACTCAGCCATTGAACCCGGATTGTTGAAACAAATCACTAATGAAGCTCACCGGCAAGGATTAAAAGTATGGAGCCATGCCACTATTTTTCCCAGTAAGCCAAGCGATGCTGTCTCGGCAGGGGCAGATGTGCTTTCCCATAGCGGCGGACTTTATCCGGAAGCATTTTCAGGTTTACCTTCGGGGTTTAATGAGGCCATAACAGAATGGATGCCAAAGCAAGATTTTTCCACTGATCCCGGAGATGCTCCTTATGATTCTCTCTATCATTTAATGGCCAATAACGGAACCATCCTGGAACCTACATTTTCTGCAGGGGAAAGCCCACGGGTGGATACCGGCCAGGCAGGCCAATCCCAACATTTAGCTGAAGCTGCCCGTAACATCGATATGTCTGCCCGAAGAGCCTGGACCATTGGTGCTACCCGGGAGGCTTACGAAGCGGGAGTAACCATTGCTGCCGGCACTGATTCCGATGGAAGTGTCCCTGTTCAGTCGGAAATCGAAACTCTTGTAGAACATGGGGTTTCTCCCCTTGATGCTATAAAGGCAGCCACATTAAACAACGCAAGAGCGATTGGAATCGAAGAAACACACGGTTCCCTTGAAGTGGGTAAGCGAGCTGATTTTGTGTTGCTTTCAGGTGATCCTCTGCAGGATATAAATTTTCTTCGCAATATAATCTTGGTAGCAAAAGATGGAGTCCTGTATCCACAGAATGCATCTGTTTCAAATGAAGTTGGACAGGATTCGGGCAATGAACGTGAAGTGGACAAGAAAGAGCTTCTCCGGCTAAATGAGGAACTCGCCCGTTCACAAATCGTTGATCGGGATTCTGCTTTTATTGAGCAAGTTGCACTGGATGATTTCAGGGTTCTTGCACCGGGCGGGCTGATCGAGAACAAATCTCAGGTTATTGCCGGCCTTTCTGCATGGGACGCAACTGATGTGCAATTAACGGGGACAGAAGTACTGTTTTATGGCGACATTGCTTTGGTAATGGGCCGAATGGACATAGATGGTATAATGAAGCCGGTTGGCCGTTGGGGGCCACTTAAATATATGAGTACGTGGGTCCGAGAAGGGGAAGAGTGGAGGTTGCTTTTAAGGTCTTTGACTCCGTGCAAAGAAATCCTGCTGAAAATGGGCCGTTGTTAGATTTATACGGCTCAAAATTATTTTGCATCAAAAAACGATCATCTCTATCCGATCAGCAACGTGACAGGTTGTATGCAGCCGTATTATAAATTATTTCTAATTCCATGGGTTCCCATAGTTGAATATTATTGGTCAAATAAAAATACGGCAGGCTTATGGGACAGCAACAATTATTTCTGGTGATATTACTTATGGTTTTGGTGGGGATTGCAACGGTGCTCGCCATTTCAGTATTTGGCACCCAATCAAATTCAATGAATCATGATGTGGTACGTCAGGATTTGGTCACTATATCCGCCTTTGTGCAAAGTTACGTTCATAAACCACTGATATTAGGTGGCGGAGGGGGCAGTTTTGAAGGGCTCGATTTTTCCAAAATTGACTTCCCGGCTGATGAGGTCAGTGATGATGGGATGCATGCCAGAAATGCCAATGGGGTATATCATATTCATAGCATTAGCACCACAGAAGTAGGTTTGTGGGGTGAACCCATGATGGAAGTCAGCGGTCCTGTAGACATCACTTCCTTAGTCTCTGATTCCGATTATTTTGATCTTATTGTAACTAAAGATGATATAATCTGGAATAATACTCCGGACTGAAAAAATGCTTTTTTCGTTTCGAAAAGAGTAATAGCGACTTCTTAACCCAAAACTGATTACTCATTCCATGCCGGCTAACTGTGTTTATGTTGGTAAAATTGATTACCGGCTTAAGCCCGTACACCTACAGGTAAAATTTTAGGCTGTACCAATTCTGCAAAATCGCTGTAATTCATTTGTACCAACTCTTTATGCGTTCCGGCATTAAAGGCAATTTCTTCGTCTTCGGTCAATGATTCAGCTACCAGTGTTTCCATGTCGTAGAAGTTCCCAAAGGGAGGCATGGCGCCTAATTCGCATTCCGGAAACAATTCCTCAAACTCCTGTTCGGTAGCCAATTCAGCTTCATCTGCATTCAGTGCTTCTTTGATTGCTTCGAAGTCAACATTGTGGGTGGAAGGGAGCACCACCATTTTCATCTCTCCGTCCACTTTTACGATCACGGTTTTGGCCATGTCTTTTCCCGGTATGTGAGCAGAAGCCGCTACTTCCTGTGCCGTAAATGCCGTGGAATGTTTTATAACTACGTACTTTTTGTTGTGTTCTTCTAAGTAGTCTATCAATCTGCTTAATGGCATACGAACCTCCTGAAATTATTTTACGGTGATATAATAATAGTAACTGAAAACAAGAGGCAACCATTCAAATTTTAACTAAACTAATTGTGGAAGCAGATATTAACAAGAGTATTAAGTCATGACCATAAAGGCACAAATTGATTAAATTAGGATGTCGAATCTTTAATCAATTAAATTTGAAACCAAATGCAACCATTAAAACTGATAAACACCATTCCCATATTTGAAGAAGTACAGCAGGAGCTCATTAAACTTCTTGCTTCTTTAACCAAAAAAGAGTGGAACAGTCCGACTATCAGCACCCAATGGAATGTAAAGGACGTTGCGGCACATTTGTTGGATGGGGATTTGAGGCGGTTGTCTATTCATAGAGATCATCATGAACTGCCGCCTCCTGAAGAGCCGATCCGAGATTATACCTCGCTTGTAAATTTTCTCAATGCCGTAAATAATGAATGGGTTCGGGCTGCAAAACGACTCAGTCCTAAGTTGATCATAGAGCTTACCGAATTTCTGACACCAAAAGTGATGGAACACCTCAAAAATCTTGATCCAAAGGGGAGAGCCAAATTCAGTGTGGACTGGGCGGGAGAGGAGCAATCCGAAAACTGGTTTGATATCGCCCGGGAATACACCGAAAAATGGCACCATCAACAGCAAATAAGGGAAGCGGTGGGCAGGCCGAATTTGGTCGAAAAAAAGTGGCTGGAACCGTTGATTGATACTTTAATCAGAGGAGTTCCTCCTGTTTATGATCGTCATGCAGGCAATATTTCCGGTGAAAGTGTGCTCATTCATGTTACAGAAGTAATTGACGATACTTGGCTTTTAGTTAATCAAGGAAGTGAATGGAAGCTTTATAAGGCTGAAGCCGATGATGCAGCCGGGACTGAGGTATCCATGGATGACGACACAGCCTGGCGCATATTCACCAAAAATATATCGGAAAGTGAAGCTTTGAACCGAATAACGGTTAAGGGTAATGAGGACTTAGGAGCGTTGATTACGAAGACGGTTTCATTTATGAAGTAAAATCTTAAAAAAAGATATGACAGGTAAGGTGACTATCCGAAGTGCGACAATTGAAGACAGCAAGATGCTAACTCGTATTTATAACTACTATGTTTTAAATACAACGGTAACGTTTGAGGAAGAAAAAATAAAACCGGAAGAAATGACGGATCGAATACAAGAAGTAAAGAACGCCGGGCTTCCATGGTTAGTAGCTGAAACGGGCAGCCGGATTTTGGGATATGCTTATGCAACAAAGTGGAAAGG
Organism: Gracilimonas sp.; assembly: GCF_014762685.1. NCBI lineage: Bacteria > Pseudomonadati > Balneolota > Balneolia > Balneolales > Balneolaceae > Gracilimonas > Gracilimonas sp. The sequence goes on along the minus strand of NZ_JABURM010000005.1, from coordinate 1,367,366 downwards.
CCGTTGTGCATACCGATTTTCAGTTGAGAGTACTGTGTATGTTGATCCCGATAAAAAGGGACGTGGCGTGGGATCCGGGTTATATGCTGAGTTATTCCGTATTCTCAAAGAAAACGGCATTCATGCTGTAATTGGAGGGATTGCATTGCCTAATGAAGCCAGTATAGCCCTGCATGAGAAATTTGAGATGACTAAAGTGGCACATTTCACGGAGGTGGGATACAAGTTTGATAAATGGATTGATGTGGGTTACTGGCAGCGTATTTTATAGCGTCTAATGTAGAATAAATAGATTTATATTGGATGCACCCCTAGTTTTCTCAGTTCCGGAAATTTATCTGTCAGTTCCTTTCGGATCCTGAGATATTCATATTCAAATCTATAAGGCCATTCATTTCGCAGGTTTCGGAAAAGAACTTTCTTGTCGGGGCGTTCAAATAAATCCCTCAATGCGGCATCGTATTCTTTTATAGGGTGAAGCCGGTTGAGTACTTTGCTGAGATCATATTTAATATGTGCAAAATCAATGGTTCTGGATACATTTTTATATTTGGGAATAGCGGGTTCAAGATCAAAGAAAGCAGCTAATTCATCACAGATTATTTTGGTAGCATTTATTTTGGATTGTTCCGAATAGCCAGCAATATGTGGTGTGGCAATAAAAGCATGATTGGCTACTTTTGTATTGAAGTCCGGTTCTGCTTCCCATACATCGAGTACGTAGTCTGCTACAAAACCTTTTGTATAAAACTTCATTAATGCCAGTTCATCAATCACCCCGCCCCGGGCTGCGTTAATAATCAATTTGAAATGACGTCCCTCCAATTTCTGCTCATTCAGCCAGTGAAAAGTCGGATGTTCGCCTTTTTTGTTTAGGGGAACATGAAAGGTCAGGATCTCACAATTCAATACTTCTTTCATGGAAGCTGAGGTAAAATCAGGATCGCGCTTCTCTCTTGGAGGGTCATATTGCACACATTCAATCCCAAAATTTTGAAGCAAGTTCACGACGGCTGATCCCGCCTTTCCAACACCAATTACCCCTACTTTACCAAAGGGTTTGGCGGGTTGACGATCTTCTTTCCAAAGTAAAAGTGCGGTCATTACATATTCAGCTACTGCCCGGGCATTACAACCGTTTGCATCTGCAAGGGTAATGCCGTGACTTTCGAAATATTCGTTATCGATATGATCGGTGCCCGAAGACCCTGTACCAATAAATTTAAGTTTGTCAGGCAGGTTTGGAACTGTTTCCGGGTTCAGGTGGGTAACGGTTCGGATCAAAAGCGCATCAGCTTGTTTTAGATCAGGCAGGCCGTCAGTGGGATTGTAAAGAGAGAGATGGACATGAGGAGGAACAAGCTCCTCAATTTTGTGCAAATTTTGGTCAGCTAAAATGTGTATCAAAAAGTATGATTTGAGTGAGAAAAAAAGCTGTTTAAAGCCTATACTTCATGTATGGACTCAAAATACAATATAGTTTCGATTATACGCAAAAAACGGGACGGACAAACCCTCCTGAAAGAAGAAATTAAATATCTCATTGATCAGTATACCGCTGATGAGATCCCGGACTACCAAGTGAGCGCTTTCTTGATGGCGTCATTTCTGAATGGACTAAATGATGATGAGTCAGCTGCTTTGACAGAATCGATGTTGCATTCAGGGGAAATTGTGGATCTTTCGCATGTTTCCGGGAAAAAAGTGGATAAACATTCTACGGGTGGCGTCGGAGATAAACTCTCGCTGATTTTAGCCCCGATAGTAGCCTCAGCAGGAGTTCCCGTTCCAATGATTTCAGGTCGCGGATTAGGGCATACCGGGGGCACACTGGATAAATTGGAATCCATACCCGGCTTCACCGTTGATATGGATTTGGCCCGCTACAAAGAAATTATCGGTAAGCACGATTTAGTGCTGGCCGGACAAACCAAAGAAATTGCCCCTGCTGATAAAAGATTATACGCCCTTCGTGATGTGACCGCTACGGTAGAGTCCATTCCATTGATTGCCGGCAGCATCATGAGTAAGAAGTTGGCTGAAGGCATTGATGCCCTTGTTCTGGATGTGAAAGCAGGTTCCGGCGCCTTTATGAAGAATACCAAAGATGCCATTAAGCTTGGAGAAGCATTAGTTGGGATTGGGACACAGTTTGACAAAGAAACCATTGCCTATGTAACTAATATGAATCAGCCGTTAGGTTTCAAAATTGGGAATTGGCTGGAAGTAGAAGAATGTATCGATGCGATGCACGGAAAAGGACCGAGTGATATTATGGAGATTACCCACTTGCTTGCCGGAACGATGATTTACCTGGGCGGTAAGGCCAAAGATATCTCCGGGGGAATTGAGATTAGCAGGCAGCAAATTGAAAATGGAGCGGCTTTTCAGAAATGGCTGGATATTGTAGAAGAACAGGGTGGCGATGTTGAGATGATTAAATTCCCCAAAAAATACACGCAAGCAGAGTATGAATTTGAAATCAAAGCCGCGAGGGACGGATATGTTTCTGCAATGGATTCGTTTGAAATCGGCATGGCTTCGGTTGAACTTGGAGCCGGCCGGAAAAAGAAGGAAGATAATGTTGACCCACAGGCCGGAATTGTACTTAAAAAGAAAATTGGAGATAAAATCTCAAAAGGTGAAACAATATTGACCGGTTATACGAACAAGCCATCAACAATAGAAGCTGCAAGCGATGTATTATTCGGGGCAGTGACTATTGCCGAGGCTAAACCCGAGGAGGTGCATTTGGTGAGTCATACGATTGACAAAAACGGCAGCAGGGCATTTGAGCTTTAACTGCTTGAAATACACTAATAATCGGTTAATTTAGTTCATAGTAATAACAGGGCATTAAAAATAAAGGAAAGTATTATGTTTCAACGATTTATCCGCGCTATAAAATCAATGTTCGGTGGCTTGATAAGCTCAATGGAAGACCCAAAACTCATTCTTGAGCAAAATATTCGGGAATTAAACGACCAAATTCCCCAGATGAATGAAAATATTGCTACGGTAAAAGCCAATTTACTGATGCTCCAAAAAGAGCTGAACCGTAATGAGAAATTGATTCAAGACCTTACCGCAAAAGTAAAGTCTGCTATTCAGGCCGACCGCGATGACATTGCCGAGGGATATGCGCTTCAATTAGAGAAAGCCAAAGAAAATCTTTCACACACCAAAGATCAGTTGGCATTTGCCGAAAAAGCATATGAAAAGGCACTGAAGGTGAAGAAAGTGTTCATGAAAGAAAAAGACCGTAAAATTCAGGAAGCCAAAGAAGCCCTTCGCGCAAGCGAACGCTCCGAATGGCAAGCTAAAATTGCAGATACGCTGGAGCAATTTGAGATTGGCGGAATAGATCAGACGCACGATGAGATGATTAATCGTCTGAACGAACGCTCCGCTAAAAACGAAGCCCGTATGGAAATTGCGCTTGACAGCATTGATACCGAAACCATGGAGATTGAAGCGAATGCAGAAAAAATCCGTGCGAAATCACTGGTTGAGCAGTTTAAAATGGAAATGGGTGAGAAGAGTGGTTCCATCAATATTGATGAGGAAAAACCGGCCAAAGAAAAAGACAGCTCCAAAACGGTAGGTAATAAAGAAAAAAGCAGCTCATAGGACAATGTCATGAGTACCAAAGGTGAACAAGATCGCGAACGTCTCAAAGAAGAATACAAAGAACATTATCGGCGTATTAAAGAGGCAAAGGAACGCCTGAAAAGGGCGGAGCAAAAAGGCAAGATTTCGAAAGCCGTTCAAAATATGAATACCGATAATTTGCTTGAAACCGTTGATGAATTTCTTGGTAAGGTTCGTGATAAAGTAACCCATGTTGAAGCTCGGCTGGATGTAGCTATGGACAGCTTAGAGGATGAGTCTTCAACTGCAGGGAGCAAAATCAAGAACGAAGAGCTGGACGAAGAACTGAAAAAGCAGAAAGCCAAGCAAACGCTGAAACAGGTAAAAGCTGAAATGGGCATGCTATATAATGAAATTGAAAAGCATGCAGACGAAATACGGACGGAAAAAACCATTGGTAATAAGAAACCCGGTTCGGAAGACACGGATAATTCATCAGAAGAAAAATCATGAGTGACGAATTAAACATCAACTATACCCGCGAAGCCTTCATGAATCCCATTAACCTGGGAGTATTGCTGGTTTCCACTCTAACGGCCTTTTTTATGACCGGATTGGGTGATTTCTCCAGTTTATTACTCACTGCAGTTTTTGGCTTGGAATTGATGTATTTGGGTATTGTACCTAAGCTTCCTCGTTTTCGGAAAAGGCTGGAGCTGAAGAAAATAAAAGAACGTCATGCGGCCAATAATGAAAAAGAACTGTTTCAGTCACTTGATAATAAATCACAAAAACGATTTCTGGTACTAAAGCACCTGGCCAAATTGGTCCAGGAAAATTTCGAAAAACTGCCATACAGCTCCCAGGGATTATTGGATAACATCGGTAAGAAAATCGATGAATTGTTGGGGAATTATCTCACACTGTTGGATCTGATTAAACGCTATGAAGTTTACCTGAATACCTCTCTGGAAAGTAACTTAAAAGAGGAGGTTATTCGCCAGATTGAAGAGATAAAAGAACTTGAGTCTGAGAAGTTGAAACGCACAAAAGCCCGCCGCGTGGCCATCATGCAAAAACGACTTAAAAAATTCAGCGTTGCCAAAGAAAAATATTTGGTTTGTGAAACGCATCTGGAAACCATAGAAGATGCCGTCAGGTATATCTACGAGCAATCTATGACCATGAGTAACCCCGAAGAGATCGGGTTCCAGTTGGATAATCTGCTTACCGAAGTTGAAGAAACTTCACAATTGATTGACGACTTAGATCAGGATATTTTACCGGAGTACACCACCGAGTGGGAAAACGATTTGGATTTCGATTCCATTTTAGATGAACTCTCGACCGAGGTGGAAACAGAAATTAAACCTGCTAAGAAAGTCAAAGAATAATTTATGGACCGCTCTTACGAAACGCTGCTTCTCGAAGTTGATGAATCGGGCATTTGTACACTTATCATTAATCGTCCCGACAAGTTAAATGCACTGAACAACCAGGTGCTAAAAGAGCTGGATGAGGCAGTTGATGACATCAAAAAGAATTATAAGATAAATGCACTTGTCATTACCGGGGAAGGAGAAAAAGCATTTGTAGCAGGAGCCGATATTAAGGAGTTAAGCACGCTCGACCCCGTCACCGGAGCAGAGATATCCAAAAAAGGGCAGGACATCTTTCAAAGAATAGAAGATCTTACCATTCCCGTTATTGCTGCCGTAAACGGATATGCCTTGGGCGGAGGTTGTGAATTGGCCATGGCTTGTCACTTGCGTATTGCTTCAACAAATGCAGCATTTGGCTTACCTGAAGTTAGCTTAGGACTCATCCCTGGATATGGAGGCACTCAGCGCTTAACACAATTGGCAGGAAAGGCCAAGGCTCTGGAATTAATTATGACCGGCCGACAGGTAAAAGCCGAAGAGGCTTTTGAAATTGGGTTGGTGAATCAAGTGGCAGATCATTCTGCCGTTGATGAAGCCAAATCCATGCTTAGCAAAATTTTAAAGCAGGGCCCTATAGCCATAAAAAATGCTCTTTTGGCTGTGAAAGAGGCTGGAAATGAAAATGGATATGAGTCTGAATCCAGACTATTTGGAGAATTGTGCGGTACTGCTGATTTTAAGGAAGGCACCGGCGCTTTTCTTGAGAAGAGAAAACCTAATTTCTCCGGTAAATAAGAACTAATCATTGTTGAATGAAAGACGAACCTCCATCGGGTAGCACATTATTTTTTACATTATATACTGACGGAGGAACCGTATGATAGAGTTACTCCTGATTATAGTTACAATTCTGTTAAGCGGTTTTTTCTCGGGGTCAGAAATCGCTTTTGTTACAGCCAATAAATTAAAATTGGAAGTGGCATCCAGAAAAAACAGCTTCCTTGGAAATTCCATTGAGTTTTTTACCCGCAAGCCGGAGACTTTTCTGACAACGACACTGGTTGGAAATAATATAGTGAATGTACTTTATGCGACATTCATGGCTATTTTTCTGGTTGAACCGGTCCAGATTTATTTTGAAGCTTGGTTTGGAGTAATGCCTACCGAATTACAGGTACTGTTGATTCAAACCATAATTGCTGCCGTAGTTATTATGTTGTTTGGAGAGATTCTCCCCAAGGCCATATTCAGAGCGCTTGCAGATAATATGATAGCAGTAATCTCAGTTCCTCTTAGGTTCGCCTATTATTTGTTCAGGCCATTGATTGAGATATCAAAAGGCTCTTCAAATATTTTGATTAGATGGCTGGTAAAAGACGCAGAAGTACCGGAGAATTATTATCGCCGTCAGGATGTGGAATTGATATTTAAAGAACTGCGTGATAGTGGAGGCAGTGAAGATATTGATGAGGATGATTCCGAAATTCTGCACAATGTGCTGGAGCTGTCAAACAAGCGGGTAAAGGATTCCATGATTCCTCGTATTGAAATTGAGGCTGTGGAAAAAGACACACCCATTGAAGATGTGCTGAATATGTTTATCCAATCCGGGCATTCCAAGCTCCCGGTATATCGTGATTCTATTGATGATGTAATAGGTGTGGTGTTTGCTCATGACTTTTTCCATGAACCAAAATCACTGAATGAAATTATCCGGCCGGTGAAGCTGGTTCCCTCCAGTAAAAAATCCAACGATTTGTTAACAGAATTCCGACAGTCCAATATGTCGGTAGCTATTGTTTTGGATGAGTATGGCGGTACTTCAGGGATGGTTACCATTGAGGATTTACTGGAAGAAGTGGTTGGTGATATTCAGGATGAGTATGATGTAGAAGATGAAATTATGAAACGTCTTTCTGAGAATACCTATGTAGTGAGTGGAAATGTGGAGATTGAAGAACTCACTCAGAAATTTGAAGAAATTCAGCTTCCGCTGGAACCTTCGGAATATGATACCGTAGCGGGCTTCATAATCAATCATTTAGGGCGTATTCCGAAAGTAAATGAAGAAGTGGTGATTGCGGGTAAGAAATTTATTATCAGCAAGGCCACGCCAAGTCGCATTGAAACGGTAAAGCTCATTTTAATTGAGTGACAAAGTTACAAATTGTCAAAGAATTTGGGCACTTTGTAATTTTGTCACTCGTCCACTTTGAAACTTAGAAAATATGTTTGATCACTATCCTAAATGGTCCCAGGAATTTGCAAGGAAATATCTGAGCAGAACTATTAATCAATTTATTCTGCATGGCAACGTGCACGATTTGGTTTCTCTGAATACAGATAAAGGCCCTGAATTTAACCGGTTAAAATCCTTTTTATCAGAAGAGTTTTTTGGGGCCCGGGATTTTGTAGTCTTTTATGATCGTGCATCCGGTATTTACTTTAGGGATAAGGAATCTCAGGCTGATTTTAATCAGGCCATAGCCGGGCGGGATAGTTTGGTTGGAACCGATTACGCCAATAAGATGCCCAAAGACCCCGTTCGGGTGATGTCGCTGTTGGAGCAGTACTTTCGTCTCCGTCTCGATCAAAAGAAAAGCATTGGCTTGATTATTGATTATGCCGAGACCATCGTCCCGATGAGCGATGCCGCTTCCATTGGAAATGAAGACCGGACCTCGCTCGTATATTTGTCACGATGGGCGCATGATCCCATGTTTTTAGCTGCTGATTTCACCACCGTACTTATCACGGAAAACCTTGCGGATCTCAACAAAACGTTGGTTCAAAATCCGTATACGACGGATATTAAAATAAATATCCCCGGTGAAAGGGAGCGGTTGGATTTCATTAAGTTTGAAACAGCTAATGATACCTGGAAAGAAATCTCATCCGTAAAAGCGGAGATCATTGCCCAGCAAACAGCCGGATTGAATTTTGTGAATATCCGCAGTGTGCTTTCTCATGCTAGGGAAAACAAGGAGAAGATTACCTTTGAAGGTTTATCCGAAGCTAAAAAGGAGCTGATTGAAGCAGAAGCGTATGGTTTACTGGAATTTGTGGAAACTCAATATTCCCTGGATAACGTAGCCGGACATACCCATGTGAAAAAACATTTACGTCAGGCAGTGAAAGCTTTAAAGGCCGGCCGGCAAGATGTGATGCCCATGGGTTATTTGGTGTGTGGTCCGGTTGGAACCGGTAAGACTTTTATGGTAACCTGTTTTGCCAGTGAGGTTGGAATCCCGATGGTGAAACTCAAAAACTTCCGCAGTCAGTGGCAGGGGGTGACCGAAGGAAACCTCGAGAAAATTCTTTCCCTGCTCAAAGCTATGGCCCCTGTGGCTGTTATGATAGATGAAGCGGATGCTTACCTCGGTGACCGTGATGCAAGCGGAGACAGTGGGGTTTCAAGCCGGGTATTCTCGCAGATCGCAACCTTTATGAGTGATACGGCTAATCGCGGACGTATTGTTTGGTTTCTGATGACCGCCCGCCCCGATCTCATGCCGGTGGATTTAAAACGGCAGGGCAGGGCAGAAGAACATTTGGCCCTATTTCCGCCTCATACCAAAGAAGAGCGAGTGGAATTATTCGAGGCCATGGCCAAAAAGACCGGCCTAAAAATGACCGAAGAATATACCCCAGTGATGATTGAGAAAGGCGAAAAAACCTTTTCCGGTGCCGATATGGAAGCTGCTTTAACCCGCGCCAAGTTCCGGGCCGCTGCCGAAGGTAAAAAGCAGGTTACCCCTGAAATACTTGATCTCGCACTGAATGATTTTCTTCCCCCAACTTATCCCGAAGAAATTGAATTACAGACGCTGAGTGCGGTGATCGAATGTACTTCCAAAGAACTGCTTCCTGAGCGTTATCGTGAAATGGACCGGGATGATATCCTATCAACTATTGAGGAATTGAAGTTTAGGGTTGGTTGAAATCACGGTTAATCGATTAAGCCATTTTCCATCCTTGCGAATGATATCGGCTTAAGTGCCGATAAAGCTTAATACAGGCTTTTTAGCCGATAATTGATTTTATCGGTTAAATAACCTATAATCTAGCATGATTAGTGTAATAACCGGTGATATCATCAATTCAAGGAACACGGAAGCTGAAAAGTGGTTGAAACCGCTTAAAGAAGCGCTCGATGAGATCGGTTCATCCCCGAAAAGCTGGGAAATTTACCGGGGCGACAGCTTTCAGGCCGAGATAACTGACCCGAAAAATGCCCTTCAACATGTTATTGATATTAAAGCATCGGTAAAACAGGTAAAGGGGATAGACGTACGTTTAAGCATCGGTATTGGCGACAAAACATTTGACGCTCCCAATATTACTGAGTCGAATGGGGATGCCTTTGTTCGCTCGGGAGAAGGATATGAGTTCTTATCATCTGCCAAACAAAATATCATTGTGAAGAGTCCTGATACAGATTTTGATGAAGAGATCAATCTTTATCTGCGATTACTGCTGATTGCAATGGATAACTGGACTCCAAAGGCAGCTGAATATGTACGTATGAATTTAACAGGAAACCTGAAGCAAGAGGATATGGCCAAGAAGCTGGGCATCACACAGTCTTCGGTAAGTGAGCGGCATAAGCGTGCATATATGGATGAAGTAAGAGCCGTAGAAGAGCGATATAGAGAACAGCTAAAAAAATTAGAGTTGTGATATGATCCTTCTTCTTAAACTCATATTAGCCCACCTGATTGGTGATTTTGGACTTCAATTCAAAAAATGGGTGGATCATAAGCGCGAATATGGACTGAGATCAGGTTATCTGTATGGTCATGTGGTCATTCATGCCGTGGTCACTTTGATGTTGTTGTGGCCGGAGATCAGTAAAGATCTATTTTACCTCTGGATTCCCCTGATCATCCTTATCACTCATTTCATCATTGATGCCGGAAAACTAGTATTGAGGAAGAATACCGATTCGCAAAGCTTTGAACGGAATACCTTTTATGAGCAAATTCTCTTTTTTGCTGATCAGTCTTTTCACCTGTTGGTGATATTTGGTATCTGGTTTTGGATCGATAAAGAGGCTTCGGTGTTGATTTCAATGCTATTCACTCAGTACAATCTATTGCTCTTGCTTTGCATTTTTATGCTGACACAACCCGCTGCCATTACCATAAAGATCTTGATCGCCGGATGGCTTCCTGAAAATGAAAGTAAGGAAAAGAAAACGCTGGCTAATGCAGGGAAATTAATCGGAATACTGGAAAGACTGTTTGTTTTTGGGTTTGTGGTAAGTGGAAACTGGTCGGGTATTGGTTTTTTGTTAGCCGCGAAATCTGTTTTTCGTTTCGGAGACCTGAAGGAGAAAGAGGGGATAAAGCTAACCGAATATATCCTTATCGGTACCCTTTTAAGTTTCGGTTTAGCAATGCTGGTAAGCCTGCTTTTTATGAAGCTTCAGGGCTTTGTGGAATGATGGGTTCAATCACCAAAACTAATCCCAACACCTTTAGCGGTTTGTACCAGAAAACTTTGAGGATCCACGAAATTATGTTCTTCAGTTGCTCTTTTCAGTGAAACGGAGGTAATTTCATGATGCAGGAAAGAAACCATTTGGCCATACTCTCCATTGATCACCATTTCCATCGCTTTTACCCCAAACTGTGTGGCAAGTACCCGGTCGTAGGCGATAGGGATTCCACCGCGTTGTAAGTGTCCGAGTACCATTTCCCTTATGTCGTGATCAAATCCGGCTTTTTTTAATTGGTCTGAAAGTTGGTTAGCAATACCTCCTAATCGCACATTCTGATAACCTGTTTCGTCACTTTTACGAGCTACTACCGATCCCTTTTTTGGTTTGGCACCTTCTGCAATTACAATGATGGCGAATCCTTTCCCTGCTTCGTAACGACTATTCAGACGCTCCAACACTTTGTTAATGTCATAAGGGATCTCGGGAATAAGACAGACTTCAGCCCCTCCGCCTATGGCTGAATGAAGGGCAATCCATCCGGCGCCACGCCCCATGACTTCCAGGATCATCAATCGATGGTGACTTTCCGCTGTGGTGACCAGTTTATCAACTGCATCTGTTGCAATATCAACAGCCGTTTGGAAGCCAAACGTGTAGTCGGTGCAGGCTAGATCGTTGTCAATGGTTTTGGGCACTCCGATCACATTCAATCCCTTCTCGAATAGCTGGTAACTGATTTCTTGAGAGCCATCCCCGCCAATATTTATAACTGCCTCAAATCCTTCTCTTTTCAGGTAATCAATCATTTCATCAGAACGATCTTCCGTGGTCCAGGAGCCGTCTTCTTTTTTTACCGGCCAGTTAAAGGGTCCTCCTTTGTTGGTGGTTTGCAGAATAGTACCACCTTTGGCGTGTATGCCTGCTACTTTTTCATCGTCCAGTCGAATAATTTCTTTTGGAGAACGCAAAACACCATTGAATGCTTCCATACTCCCATATACTTCCCAATCTTGAGTTCGCTGGGCTCGTTTCACAATGGCACGAATCACAGCGTTCAATCCCGGACAGTCTCCGCCTCCGGTAGATACAAGTACTTTTTTCATACTACGATAGGTTGATTTCTCTTTACATGGAAAGTATCATATATACAACACTTTGATAAATTTTTCTTTCCTGGGAAAAGGGGCTGCTGATCGCAAGAGAAAGAAACGATTCCTGCATAAGTATTTTTACAATGTTGAATACGAATAAGATTGAGCTCAAAATGAAGGTATTAGTTATCGGTGCAAACGGGCAAATTGGAACACGATTAGTTCATCAACTCAAAGAAGCCGGACATACCCCCAAGGCCATGGTTCGTAAAAAAGAACAGGTCAGCCAATTTAAGAGTAAAGGGGTAGATACAGTTCTGGGGGATCTGGAGGAAGATTTCAGTCATGTATATCAAGGAGTGGATGCGGTGGTGTTTACAGCTGGTTCCGGAGGGCATACTCCAAAGTCACAAACCAAAGTCATTGATCGAGACGGAGCTATTAAAGCCATTGATGAGGCAGAGAAAGCCGGAGTCAGCCGCTTTGTGATGGTAAGTGCACTCAAGGCAAATCGAGATTCCGGGATGTGGTCAAAGTCTATGCGGCATTATTATGAAGCCAAATCAAAGGCTGATAATCATCTTCGAAATACAGACCTTGATTACACCGTTTTGATGCCCGGACGATTGACCAACGAGCCTGGAACCGGACAAGTTGAATTATCCGAATACATTGAAGAGATAGAAGGCAGGACCATCACCCGGGATGATGTAGCGGCTGTAGTAACTGAACTGATCGACCGTCCGGTAACTTTTGGTAAAAGTCTGGACTTGCTGCAGGGTGAAGATTCAGTTAAAGAAGCGATTTCTGGTATTTCCCAAACATAAAAACCCCGGAACTGATCAGAGTACCGGGGTTGAGGGGTATAAATAAGTAAGTTAGATGTGCAACTAACTACTTTTATTCAACAATAAATTTGCCTTTCATCATGGCATAGTGGCCCGGGAAACTGCAAATGAAGTCGTAAGTTCCTTTTTCAGGAGCTGTAAATTCAATCGTTGTTTCCTGTCCGCCACCGATCAACTTTGTGTGTACAATTACGTCATCGGTTCCTTCAGGGATATATTCGTTACCTGCAAACTTAGATGCAGCTGAACCAAATTCCTGAATGCTGGTGCCTTGAGTAAGTAACACCCAATTATGGCCCATGGCTGCTTTCGGAAGTTTTCCGACATGTTTTAGAGTAAGAACCACCGTTTGTCCGGCTTTAACTTTAATTTCGTCAGTATCAAACTGCATGCGGTCATTACTTTCTACGGTAATTTCGACTTTGTCTTGTGCATAAACAGTACTTGTAAACGCCAGTGTAAAAATGGTGAGTATGGATAATAGGAGTCTCATAGTGATGGTTGTTTAGTTTAAAGTTTCAAGCGGTACCGACCTCGTTATTTCGGATATGCTTGTCTTAAATGTTTAATTCGTTTATAAGATCGCCAGCTAATGTGAACATTTTGTGAAGTTCACGGAGAAAATTTTTACTCTGTTGGTGAAATATCAAAACCCTAAACAAATAAGATGAATAAAGTAAACTGGGGAATTTTAAGTACGGCTGACATTGCAACGAAACATGTGATTCCGGGAATGCAAAAGGGAGAGCTTTGTAATATTCAGGCGATATCATCAAGATCGGCGGAACGGGCGAAAGAAGCAGCTGATACTCTTAATATCGCCAGGGCTTATGGGTCCTACGAAGAACTGTTGGCAGATGAAGAAATTGACGCTATTTATAATCCGCTTCCCAACCACCTGCATGTACCGTGGACTATCAAAGCACTGGAAGCCGGAAAGCATGTATTATGTGAAAAGTCGATTGCGATAAATGCTAAAGAAGCAGAAAGGCTGAAAAAGGAAACGGAAAAATATCCTCACCTAAAGGTGATGGAGGCTTTCATGTATCGCTTTCATCCGCAGTGGGAGGTGGTAAAAGGCTGGGTTGACTCCGGCAAGATCGGTGATGTTAAAACCTTACAAACAATGTTTACTTACTACAACGTCAATCCTGATGATATCAGAAATAAAGAGGGTATGGGGGGCGGTGGCCTCCTGGATGTGGGCTGTTATTGCATTTCCGCTTCACGTTACATATTTGATGAAGAACCTTTAAAAGTGATGGGAGAAGTCGATATGGATCCTGATTTTAATATAGACCGACTTGCCTCGGGAATATTGACATTTTCGAAAGGGACCTCGGTTTTTACTTGCTCAACCCAAGCCGGCAGAAATCAAAGTCTTATTGTTTTGGGCACTGAAGCGCGGATCGAAATGGATAACCCTTTCAACCCATATACAAATGCGACATCTGTATATTTAAGGAATAAAGGTGAATTGCTTGAAAAGAAAACCGTACAGGCGGATCACTATACCCTTCAGGGAGATGCTTTTTCCAGATCAATTATGAATGATGAACCGGTCCCAACTCCCTTAACGGATGCCATTGCCAATCTTAAAGTGATAGATGCTGTTTTTGAGAGTGGTAAGAAACAATCACCCGTTCATCTTTGAAAGAACCCACAGTTGCTCAAACATAGGGAAGTATTAGCCAGATAACTGAATTATAGTAAGCTGTATTCCCTGATCACATCAATATAATAACACCCTCTTTCTTATAGTTTATATTGAATATAGGATGTGTGACAATTGAATTAACCAAATAATTTAACTAAATGGTTGAAACATTTAGTTAATTTACATATCATTTCATCAACGCAAACAAAAAGTATTATGGCTTTAGAAAAAGAAACCGAAGAAAAAATTTTTACAGCAGCGCAGGAAGTATTCCAAAAAAAGGGATTTGACGGTGCGCGAATGCAAGAAATTGCGGATGAGGCAGAGATCAACAAATCTATGCTGCATTATTACTACCGCAGTAAAGACAAATTATTTATGGCGGTTTTTCAGGCGGGTGTTAAGAAGATATTACCCAAGCTTCTTGGCGTTTTGGGATCGGATAAAACCCTGGAAGAAAAAGTAGTACAAATCGTGGATTTCTATTACTACATATTCAAGGTCAATCCGCATTTACCGGCTTTTGTTATTCATGAAATGAATATGCATCCGGAGAGATTTCGTGATTTTATCATTTCCACCCAGATTCAGTTACCTCAGAAATTTAAAGAACAGGTCGAGCAGGAAGTTGCCGCAGGAAGAATCATGGAGATCAAGCCTGAACAGTTTTTAATCAATATTGTAAGCATGTGCATGATGCCGGTGATTGCCAAAACTATGGTTCAGGTCATTTTTGGGTTCGATGAAAAAGAGTACAAAGAGTTTCTAAAAGAACGCAAAACACTAATTCCCGAACTGATTATGAAAGGGGTGAAGCCATGACTATACTCAAATTAAATACAATGGCAAAACCTGTCAGGTTTCAAGGCAACTTTATTGAATATGCCCCCCGTGTTTTAAACCTGACCGGTTTACGGTACTTCATTTTAACAACAACTATAGGATTCTTCTTTGCTTTTGTTCCACAATACATTTTAGCCCAGGATTCCGGGAAATTCATTTCCCTGGAGTATTGCTATGAACAAATCGAGGCTTCATACCCGATAACGCAAAAATTTGAAATCCAGAAAAAAATAACAGAACTCAACGACCGGATTGCAAGATCAGGACTTTTTCCGGAGGTGCAGCTTAGCGCTAGTGCCAGTTATCAATCGGATGTGACAGAAGTGCCATTTGCGGCTAATGCACCGGAATTAAGCAAAGATCATTATAATGTTTCTGTGGATGTAACTCAGCCAATTTATGACGGTGGAAGGACCGGAGCCATGCGAAAGCTGGAAATGGAGCAAAGAGCCGTCGAAGATGCTGGGGTGAAAACGGAATTATGGAATGTGAGAGGCCAAACCGAACAGGTATATTTCGGGATTTTGTTTTTGCAGAAACAATCACAAACCGTAAATGTGCTTATCAAAGATCTGGAGAAACAACTTGAATCGGTTCAGGCCAAAATTGATAATGGAGTGTTGTTGCCGGGAAACGGATTGGTATTAGAAGCAGAGTTGCTGAAAGTTCAACAGCAAAGTATACAGGTCCGGTATGATTTGGAAGCTGCTTATGAGGTATTGAGTGAATTGATAGGGGAAGAAATTACACCGGATACTGAGCTGGAAATTCCATCGGTTCAGGCAATGGGTTTTATTCCACGGGAAATTTCCCGGCCAGAACTTGAATTGTTCTCGGTTCAAACCAATACCCTAAATCTTCAGCAAGAGCTGACTGCCTCCGATAAACTTCCCAAAGTTTCCGCTTTTGCGAAAACGGCGTACGGCCGCCCCGGGCTGAATGTATTTGAAAACGATTTACAAACCTTCTGGATTGTGGGATTGAAGGCACAATGGAGCTTAAAGAGCTTGTTAAACTCTGGAAAGAAAGAAGAAGTGTTGGAATTACAGAAACGAAAAATACAGGCTGATGAAGAAACATTTCGTCTTGGGGTGAAAAACGAACTCAGCAAGTCAGAGAAAAAACTTGAGCAACTCAGGGAGCAAATTGAACTGGATGAAAAGGTGCTTAAGCTGCGGGAGCAGGTAGTGAAGGAAAAGAAAAATCTGCTGGAACAGGGCGTAATTACTTCTACCGAATATATCACGGAATTAAATGCGGAAAGTCAGGCCCGATTAAACCTGGAAATACGTCAGGTTCAGCTCATTCAGAGCATCATAGAATATTCAACCAAAAAAGGAATCTCATGGAATTAAAACAAATCATCGGATTAATAGGCTTGGGCGTTATGCTCGTTTCCTGCAGCAATGGGGAGACTTCGGACGCTTACGGGCAGTTTGAATCCGACAAAACCACGATTTCTTCCGAAGCTTCAGGCATCCTGAAAAGCTTTGATGTGAAAGAAGGGATGACATTGAGTTCAGGCCGCAAAGTTGGGCAAGTTGATACTACTCAGTTATCCCTTCAAAAAGATGAACTATCAGCATCGGTCAGGGCCATCCGTACCAATATTGATAAACTGACAGCACAAGCAGAAGTGTATAAAGAGCAACTGAAAACTGCTGAACAAGATTTGGAGCGGTTCATTAATCTGAAGCAAAACAACGCCGCCACCCAGCAGCAAATTGATCAGGCACAGGGACAGGTAAATGTACTTCGAAAACAAATTGCCTCGGTGGAAGTGCAAAAGCAATCGGTATATGCGGAGCTTGAGACCATGCAAACCCGGATTGCTCAGGTAGAAGACCAACTGCAAAAAACTCATATTATAAATCCGTTTGAGGGAATAGTGCTTTCTGCTTTTGCTGAGCCTAATGAATTGGTATCTCCCGGCAAACCGCTGTATGAAATTGCCAACTTAGAAGAAATGGAATTGCGGGTGTATATCTCCGGTGCACAACTACCGAATGTTACGCTTGGGCAAAACGTAGAAGTACTGGTTGACAAGGATGCAAAAACGAATGAAGTAATGAGCGGCACGGTAAGCTGGATTGCCTCGGAAGCGGAATTCACCCCTCGTATGATTCAGACCAAAGAGGAACGCGTTACACAGGTGTATGCGGTGAAAGTGCGGGTACCCAATCCGGATGGCAAATTGAAGATCGGGATGCCGGGTGAGGTAAATTTTTAGTGACCGGAACAGGAGGGCAAGGGACAGGGAAAGGATCCCGTATGAACGATCAACAAAACCAGGAATCAATTTGAAATCAATCGTAAACATATCGCAAGTGAGCAAATCCTTTGGAAAGGTAGAGGCTGTAAAGAAAATTTCTTTTCAGGTGAATACCGGGGAATTGTTTGGGTTGATTGGCCCGGATGGGGCAGGGAAAACAACGCTGTTCAGGATCATAAATACACTGTTAGTCCCGGATTCAGGAACAGCTAAAGTGTTGGGAAAAGACGTGGTGGATGATTACAAAGAAATTCGCCCGCTTTTAGGTTATATGCCCGGAAAGTTTTCCTTGTACCAGGATTTGACGGTGGAAGAGAATCTCCGGTTTTTTGCATCGGTATTTGGAACTACGATTGAGGAAAATTATGATTTGGTAAAACCGATTTATAGTCAGCTGGAGCCCTTTAAAAATCGATTGGCAGGTGCTCTCTCAGGAGGGATGAAGCAGAAGCTTGCTCTGAGTTGTGCACTCATTCACAAGCCCAGATTGTTGCTCCTCGACGAACCCACAACCGGGGTTGATGCCGTTTCCCGAAAGGAATTCTGGGAAATGTTGTCTGTGCTTAAAAAAGAGGGAATTACCATTGTCGTTTCCACACCGTATATGGATGAGGCTAATTTATGCGATCGCGTAGCGCTTATGCAGGAAGGGGAAATTCTCCAAATAGATACGCCAAAGAATATTGTGCAAGCTTTTGAGAAACCTTTATGGGGAATCAAAGCGGAAAACAAATATAGACTGCTTCAGGTTTTAAAAGAATATCCGAAGGCGGCTTCCGTACATCCCTTTGGTGAGTTTATTCATTACACGGGTAAGGATGATACACCAGATTTGAATGCCCTGAAGAGATACTTGATTAATCAGGGTTTGGAATCTGTTGAAATCAATTCCATAAAGCCAAATATCGAAGACAGCTTCATGGCGTTGATGCATACCCAAAAGGAGGCAGTCTATGAGTGAATTGGCCATCCAGACTGAAAACCTGACCCGTAAATTCGGCGATTTTACCGCGGTCGATAACATTTCATTTGATGTGAAGCAGGGGGAAATTTTTGGCTTTCTCGGGGCCAATGGGGCCGGAAAAACCACCGCCATGAAAATGCTAACTGGATTGTTGATTCCAAGTTCCGGTTCCGCGACTGTTTCAGGCAATGATGTTTATACCCAAGCGGAAACCATCAAAAAGAATATCGGTTATATGAGTCAGAAGTTTTCACTATATGATGATCTGACGGCCGAAGAAAACATTCAGTTTTATGGCGGTATTTATGGCATATCAAACCGGGATTTATCTCCAAAAATTGATGAAGTAATAGAATCTGTGGGACTCGGTTCAGTTCGAAAACAACTGGTGCGTTCACTGCCGCTGGGATGGAAACAGAAACTGGCGTTCTCTATTGCCATTTTGCATGAACCCAGGATTGTGTTTTTGGATGAACCGACCGGTGGGGTTGATCCCGTTACACGCCGTCAGTTTTGGGAGAAGATCTACGAAGTGTCTGATTGGGGAATCACCGTTTTTGTGACCACACATTATATGGATGAGGCCGAATACTGCGATCGCATTTCAATCATGGTGGATGGCCGCATTGATGCACTTGGCACACCGGGAGAGCTTAAAGAATCTTTCTCATCAGATTCTATAGAAGAAGTCTTTATAAAGCTGGCTCGATCTGCTTCGAGGGGGGACGGATGAATACATTTCGAGGATTTGTAACCAAAGAATTCAAGCAGATTTACCGTGATAAGCGTACCCTGGTAGTGCTTTTCGGCATGCCCATGATCATGATGGTGTTGTTTGGCTTTGCTATCCGGAATGAAATCAGTGGTGCTCAAATTGGAATCCTTGATTTTTCCAAGGATGAGGTGACAAGGACTATCACTCAAAAACTGGAGGCTTCGGAATCGTTTCAGGTGATGGCATTGTTGGAAAATTATGATGAAGTGGAAGGGTTATTTCGTCAAGGAGACATCAAGGAAATTGTAGTATTTGAACCGGGTTTTCAAGAGAAACTGGTTCGCGAAAATGTGGCAAATATTCAAATCATAACCGATGCCACCGACCCAAACCTGGCTAATTTGGTACAGGCATATACCTCAAATATAGTTCGGGATTATGTGGAGGGACTGAACCGGGAGGCACAGGTGCAGCAAGCCGGAATTCAGCCTCAAGTTCGGATGATGTACAACCCGGAGCTGCGCAGTGTAAACCTGTTTGTGCCGGGACTCATCGCCGTCATCCTCATGCTGGTTTCTGCTCTTATGACGTCCATCTCTATCACTCGCGAAAAGGAGATGGGGAATATGGAAATACTGTTGGTTTCACCGTTGAAACCCTATCATATTATAATCGGTAAAGTATTGCCCTACATGGTTTTGTCGGTAGTGAACGTAATTACTATCCTGGTGCTTGCTGAGTTTGTGTTTCATGTTCCTTTTAAAGGGTCATATCTGTTCTTCTTCCTGGAGGCGGGATTGTTTATTATGGCCGCCTTGGCATTAGGGGTGTTCATTTCCTCTGCGGCCAACAATCAGCAAACGGCGATGATGGTCTCGCTGGCCGGACTGCTGCTTCCAACTGTTTTACTTTCCGGGTTCATTTTCCCGGTGGAAAGTATGCCGGCTCCTTTGCAATGTATTTCTCATATTATTCCTGCAAAATGGTTCTTAATCATTGTAAGAGACATTATGCTTAAAGGCTCCGACCTGATATTAGTTTGGAAAGAAACTTTGGTTTTGTTGGTAATGACACTGGGATTTATCGGGCTGAGCCTTAAAAAATTCAAAGTGAGGCTGCAATGAGAATCATCCGATTTTTACTTCGAAAAGAATTTCTTCAGATTTTCCGGAATAAGGCCATGCTGCCGATCCTTTTTGTGATGCCGGTGATTCAACTTTTGGTCCTTTCCTTTGCGGCCACTTACGAATTGAAAGAAGTGGATTTTGCCCTCCTTGATATGGATCAGTCACAGGTTTCCAGGGAGCTTGTGGCTAAATTTCAGTCTACCGGTTATTTCAATTTACAGGCAGAAACTTTCGACAGGAATAAGGCGATGGAATGGCTGGATGCGGGACGCATAAGCCTGATTATTGTAGTGCCACCGGATTTTGAAGAAGATTTAACCGGCGGGAGAGAAGCACCTGTTCAGCTTATCATTGATGCGGTGGATGGGAGTACTGCCGGACTCATTCAATCCTACAGCGCTTCAATTTTGAATGATTTGAATACGGAGAAACAGGTTGAGTTGAAAATTAAATCGGCTGAACCGGCAGTGGTTCAGGCCAAAACCATCAATCTCATTCCTCAGAATTGGTACAATCCGGATTTGGATTACATCACCTTTATGGTGCCGGGTATTTTGGTGGTGCTGGTTTCCATGATCGGTTTGTTTTTATCGGGGATGAATATTGTCCGCGAACAGGAAATCGGAACCATTGAGCAGCTTAACGTTACCCCCATCCGTAAATACCAGTTTATGATTGGCAAGCTCAAGCCGTTCTGGATTATCGGGATGTTTGACCTCTTGGTAGGACTGGCTTTGGCACGATATGGATTCCATATTCCTTTTTTAGGAAGCTTGGCTACTATTTTAGTGGTAGGCGGAATTTTCCTTGTGGTCATTCAGTCCATGGGATTACTCATCTCCACCATGACCAACACCCAGCAACAAGCCATGTTTATCGCCTGGTTCATCATGGTGGTTTTCATTTTGCTGGGTGGACTGTTCACCCCGATAGAAAGCATGCCGGGATGGGCACAAAACATCACTTTGGCCAATCCTGTGGCTTATTTCATCAAAATCATGCGGATGGTGTTGCTCAAAGGAGCCGGCTGGCAGGAAATACAGGCTATGGTGTACATCCTCATCGGGATGGGGAGTGTGTTGATGCTGGTGTCGATTAACCGGTATAAGAAAACCACGGGCTAAAGCCCGAATATTGAACGAGGAATATTTAATATTGAATTTTGAAGTGCTTTGTTTTCATTCCGAACATTGAGGTTCTAAATGCCAACCCGGGCAACCTGATCGAATGTTGTGGCAATAAAACCACCTCTTAGAATACTTCATCAATTTAATGCGTACATTGAGGCTCACTTTTCTTAGCCCGGCTCAGATCCGGGCTTTTTCATTTAATACCCTATATGTCTTTTAAATCACTGAACCTCAGTACGCCCATCCTTAAATCTCTGGAAGAAGAAGGATACACTCACCCCACACCCATTCAATCTCAAGCCATACCCATTGCTCTTAAAGGTACCGATGTACTGGGGTGCGCCCAGACCGGGACAGGAAAAACGGCCGCTTTTGCCATTCCAATAATACAGTTATTAAGTGCAAATAAATCGCGTGGACAAAATCGGAAAATCCGGAGTTTGATTGTTACTCCAACCCGTGAATTGGCCATCCAGATTGACGAAAGTTTTCAAAGCTATGGAAGGTTTACGGATTTAGATACTGCGGTTATATTTGGAGGGGTGAACCAAAAGGGTCAAGTTAAAAAACTGAAGCGCGGAGTGGATATCCTCACGGCTACCCCGGGGCGTTTACTGGACCTTATGAGCCAGGGATTTATTTCCCTTTCTGATGTGGAAATTTTTGTATTGGATGAAGCCGACCGCATGCTCGATATGGGTTTTATTCATGACGTAAAGAAATTACTGAAAGCCCTCCCCAACAAACGTCAAACATTATTCTTTTCGGCTACTATGCCGCCTGAGATCGTACAACTTTCAAACTCTATCTTATATAAGCCGGAAAAAGTTGAAATCACCCCCGAATCACCTACTGTGGATGCCATCAAACAAGGAATCTACTTTGTGGATAAAGGAAATAAGAGGAACCTATTGGTGGATGTTCTGCAGGATGATGGAATTAAATCTGCGTTGGTCTTTACCCGAACTAAGCACGGGGCCAATAAGGTAGTGAAGTTACTAAACGGAAATAATATTCAGGCGGAAGCCATTCACGGAAATAAATCCCAGGCTGCACGACAACGGGCTTTGGGGAATTTCAAAGAACAGCAAACACGCGTGCTTGTAGCAACGGATATTGCTGCCAGGGGGATTGATGTAGATGAGTTACAATATGTAATTAACTATGAAATACCGAATATTCCTGAAACCTATGTGCATCGTATCGGCCGGACGGGAAGGGCCGGGGCAAATGGAACGGCACTCTCGTTTTGCGATGCCCAGGAAAAAGCTTATTTACGTGATATTGAGAAACTGATCGGGAAGCAAATCCCTGTAATTGATGAGCACGGGTTTCCTTTGGTCGACCATAATCCGGCGGCACCTGACAAGCAACAATCTCGCCGACCATCCCGAAAACCCCGCTCTAAAGGAAAGACCAGCGGTAACAGCCGTAATAATGTGAAGCCCAAGAGCAGTAATCGAAAAAGGAGAAGAAAAGGCTCAGGCAACAAAGGGTAAGTAAACTAAAAAGGAATGGAGACGGTTATGGTCGTTCCTTTATTTCTTTCAGATTCAATTTGCAAGGTTCCATTCAGGGAATCGGCAAGATGTTTGGCTAACTTCAGTCCAAAACCATAACCCTTTTCATTTCCTGTTCCCTGAGTACTTTCACCCTCATCATTCAATAATTTTTCTATCTGTTCGGGGGATATTCCAACACCGTTGTCTTTCACTATGGCACTGAGAGTTTTGTCAGTTTTTTTGATATTGAGTTCTACTTGAACAAATCTGTTTTCCGGGGTGAATTTAACAGCATTGGAAATCAGGTTTCCAAGAATCTGAAGGAGTTTGCTTTTTGGAAATTCAAACCCCCGATGATCATTGGCAAGGGTTACATCATAGGATATAGACTTACTTTGAGCCTGTGGTTCATACAGATTTTCAAGCTTTTCTTTGAGTACCCGTTCAAATTCATTTTCAGGAAACGGAATTATATTATCAGACATTAAGTCTCGGTATTAGTTGGTTAAGTCCCAAATTTCTACGCGATCCAACGCTATATACGGCACCGCTATATGATTTGACTGGGTGTTAATTCCAATATCAGCCGGTCTGCCTGATGTTTTAATGAGAATAGAACTTTCATTTCCGTCAAATATACGAATACTTGAATCCTGTTGACTTGCCAATAAGAGCTTTCCATTTAGAAACTCCAACCCGTCAAAATACCCACCGGCTATATTATCGTATTCCACTAAATCTTTTTCAGTATCAAAAGTATAGAATGTTGTTTCTCCGCTCCAGGGAGCTAAAACGAATTTTCCGTTTTCAGGATCCAGCGTAATTCCATTCGGTGAAATTTCAAGTGAATCAAGAAATATCGAAGCAGCACCGTTTTCCACTTTATAGACTCGGGGATTGCCGGTATCTGTTACATAGATTATCCCATTCTCATTCGCTGATACATCATTTAAAAAGCCAATCTCAAACTCACTGAAGTCTACAAAATCGGTTTGTTCTCCGGTTTGCTTGTTAAAACCATGAAGCCCCAAAACATCCACTGCCCATAATGTTTCATTTACTAAAAACATGCCACGTGGAGCATGGAGTGGCGCTTTTTTCGTTCCGATCATGAATTCCCGCTCGATGATATTTCCTTCTGCATCAGCTTTGGTAATAAAACCGGTGGAATCCTGATCGTTGCCCCCTCCGGTAAAGTTAGCAATGAAATAGACGTCTTGGTCCGGATCATAGCGAACAGCTTCAGGACCATCTAATCCCGTTACGGTATAGGCAATATTTGTAGAATCCTGGACGGAATTCCAATTAACAACGGGTGATTCAGATTTCTCTGTAGTACAACTTGCAGTCAAAAATCCAAAAACAAAAAGTATGGGAAAGTATTTCAGCATGAGGGGGAAGTTGGGTGATTAATGTTATTCCGTATAGTCTAATGATTAAACCAGGTAAGATCCCTGATTTCAAAAAAGTCTTCCTGGTTCCAGTCAGTATTAATGACAATTCCGCCAATAAGTAAAATCGGACTGCTTCCTAAATGTTCAAGACAAGACGAGACAATATCCGTGAGCTCTCTTTTAATTTGGTTGAAAGCAATTTCGGTGGTGGTCTTAATCGGAGTGTCAGATTTTTTAATTTGTTCAAAATGCTCGATAAGGATTTTATTCACCTGTCCTTGCTGATAATCATCATGGGAAATCGTGAGCACATTCCCTTCTTTCACATTATTCAGGCCTGCAATTAATGATCCGCAGCAGGAGGTGGGATTTTCTTGGCCTTCACGATGTACCTTGCCAATCACTCCTTCTTTGTTGAGTCCGATATGAGGCCCATAAAGGATAACGGCTCCTCCATCATCAGGAATATGGCTGGAAAAAGCTTTGAAGCCTGTCTTTCCCGTAAATGGGATACCTGAAATACCCCCAAAGAAAAATGGTCCCGGAGCTTTAAAATGTTTACTTAATCCAAGAAGGCTGTTGTTGACCTCATCACTGCAGATAGAGGTCCCCCAAATACAATCCCGAGGTTTTATACTTTGTTCATCTAATTCCTTAAGAATTCTTTTTTCAAGTGAAGAAAGGGGTTGAGCTTCAGAATAATGATTGGTTATATGCTTCATTTTTAGGATTTAATTACTTTTTTGTTTTGTCTAAATCTAACCATATCAAGAGTAAATTTTTAAGAAAAATCATAGTCAAACACTTTTGTTCTTACAGTAACAAAATAACGGTAGAAAAATTCACGATTAGGTGCGGTCATAAAGAAGCTGTGAAACAGGAGTTTTGGACCTGCGTTTTCTATTACGGTGATCAGAAATTAATTTCACAAAGATTTCATACCAGAAGATTTTTATGTGTATCTTTAGGGCTTATTAAAAATCGTGAGTTCGCGATAAGACTGGAATATTAAACTTTTCAGGTTTATAGAACCTTGCTGGCCTTTGTAAATCAAGCAGTCGTGCTTGCCTCTTGTCCATAGCTCACCCCAAATTTATTCCGGACAAGAAAACGTACAGCAAAAAATTTCTGAACGGGATTAAACCGACTAAAAAATACTATATGTCAACGTTTAAAGAACTGGGCCTGTCGCCCGAAATATGCCAAGCTGTAGAAGATCTTGGCTTCGAAACTCCAACAGAAGTACAGGAAAGAGCTATTCCTACTATTTTAGCTTCACAGCAGGATTTAATTGCCCTGGCACAAACCGGGACCGGGAAAACAGGTGCTTTCGGAATGCCTGTATTGCAACAAGTGGATGCCGGCTCAAGCAATGTTCAGGTTTTGGTGCTTTCACCAACCCGTGAACTGGCCATCCAAATTGAAAAGGATCTGAAGGCTTTTGCCAAACATCAAAAAGGTATTAAAACCTTAGCTGTATATGGCGGAGCTAATATCTCTACGCAGATACGCGGACTCAAGAATGGTGCTCAGGTGGTTATTGGAACCCCGGGACGAATGCTGGATCTGATCAAGAGAAGAAAACTGGATGTAACCAATGTTCGGTCTCTGATTTTAGATGAAGCCGACGAAATGCTGAATATGGGTTTTCAGGATGATCTGGATGCCATTCTTCACGACACCCCGAAGGAAAAACAAACGCTGCTGTTTTCGGCTACAATGCCAAATCAGATCTCCAAGATGGCGCGTAAGTACATGAACAATCCGGAGGAAATTCAGGTGAATGCCCGTAATTCCGGTGCGCTTAATGTGGAGCATCATTTTTACATGGTGAATGCCAAAGATCGTTATGATGCCTTGAAGCGCATCGCGGATGTAAACCCGGATATTTATGGAATTATATTTTGCAGAACACGTCGCGAAACTTCTGAAGTAGCTTCTAAACTTTCTAAAGAAGGTTATAATGCCGATTTGTTGAACGGAGATTTATCTCAGGCTCAACGCGATGAAGTAATGAATCGATTTCGAAATAAAGAATTGCAATTATTAGTGGCTACGGATGTTGCCGCCCGCGGACTTGATGTTGACAGTTTAACTCATGTTATCAACTATAATCTTCCTGATGATTTGGAAGTTTATATTCACCGAAGCGGTCGTACAGGTCGTGCCGGGAATAGTGGGATTTCAGTCTCTATTATTCACACCCGTGAAATGAACAGAATTAAAGCCCTGGAAAAAATGTCAGGCAAAAATTTCATCAAGCAAGACGTCCCAAAAGGAGAAGAAGTTTGCGGGGTTCGCATGATGGATATGGTTGAAAAACTGCGAACCACAGAAGTAAATCAGAAGCAGATTGAAAAATATTTACCGGAAGTGTATGAGCGTTTGTCAGATTTAGGTTGGCAGGAACTCATTCAGCACTTCGTATCTATGGAATTCAACCAGATTTTGGAGTATTACGAGCAAGCCGGAGATATTAATGCTACGGCTGGAAAATCTAAAAACAATAATAACCGTAATTCTTCCTCAAACAGAGGGAAGCGAAATTCAGGTGGAAATAGCAGCAACAGCCGTGTAGCTGAAGCCGGATTTACCCGCTATTTTCTAAATGTAGGCGGAAGAGACGGTTTAAACCCTGCTCGTTTGATGGGTGTTGTTAACGAACAGATGAACGGTAAAAAACCTGATT
Organism: Gracilimonas sp.; assembly: GCF_014762685.1. NCBI lineage: Bacteria > Pseudomonadati > Balneolota > Balneolia > Balneolales > Balneolaceae > Gracilimonas > Gracilimonas sp. The sequence continues at coordinate 1,340,718 of NZ_JABURM010000005.1, read as the reverse complement.
TTGGTAAGATCGATATCCAAAACAACTTTTCATTTTTTGAAGTGGAAGAAGGATTTGATAACAAATTGTTCGATGCCATGAACGGCGCTAAATTTGAAGGCCGGGATATTTCCGTTGAATTAGCAAAACCTGATACCAATGGATCTTCCTCATCTAATGGTTCTTCATCCGGAGGATATAAAGGAAAAGGTGGATCTAATTCCAAAAAAGGGAATAGGAAGTCTAAAGGAAGTGAACCTTTCAGTAAATCCAGAGGCGGAAGAATCAAGAAGAAGAGAAGTCCTGAAGTATATTCTTAATACTTAGCAAAGCCGAATATATTAGAAGCCCAAAATCAGCAATGGTTTTGGGCTTTTTTTATGAAACAATTAGAACTGTTTGAATGAGAATAGCGCTGTAGCAAAGTCAATCCAGGTTTGATTATTCCCTAAAGGAATGATCAAGTAGACGCCAATGTGTCCTATAATTACGGCCAACATAGCCGGGTGCCATCGCTTAAGTTTGTACATGATAATGCCAGCGGTAATAATAATTGCAGGGGTTGTGATCATTGCGATTTCAGCAAAACCCAGACTCCCGCCAAACCATAAAACAAAGACGAGTCCAAACCGGGCCAGTGCCGGCATCAATGCCCAAAGTACCGTTGAAACCATCCAGATGGCGTGTTCATCTATTTGTTTAGACTTGATGATGGCCATAATGACACTTACTCCGAACCCGGTAATGGCTACAAAATCAAAGAAGGAGACTCCATAAAGGAAATAGTCTGGTGCGACCCAGGGATCAATATCCGTTTGGGCAAAACGGATGTTTTCTGGGATCATTACAAGGGCAGAAGCAAATACGGCTCCGGCTAAAAACATGCCGATCTTGCCATATAATCGGTGTCTTTTAAGCTGACCATGGGTTGCCAGGTATGGTTGAATGATCACAAACATAAACCAAATAGTCGCCGATATTCCATGAATGTGATTTCCCCAGGAAGCGTTCGTAAAATTGAGATAGTAACTCCTCATAAACCCCAGTACCGCGATTGAAAAAGGAATGAGCAGCCACAGATGAAGATTTTTATACTTATCCATAGAAGTAGCTTTAATTATTACCCGAATAAAAATTTCAGGGATTATAGGTGCTTTAGACTAAAGATCCAATTTTGTAAATGTAAGGAGGGCTTAGAATTGCGTAATTAAAAAAGCTTCCTCCGCAGAGCATGCGGAACAAGATACATATGAAAGGCGTGAAATTTTGAACCTTGATTTACAGGATTTTGGGATTGCCGGGATTAAAAGAATCCGTGCAATCCACTAAATCCGCGATTCACAACTTGGTAGGATTTGGTGCATCCCCATAAACCTCTTTGGGATCAAAGACTTTTTCGTCTTCTTCGAAATTTAATTCACCGTCTTTTTTCTCAAATTCATCTTTCACAGGCACGCTGCGATAGAAGCAGGAGCGATAGCCTACGTGGCAGCTTGCACCGTTGCCCTGAACTTCAACCCGCAGCCATACACAATCCTGATCATCATCAATACGCATTTCTTTTACGGTTTGAACCAGTCCGCTGGTGGCGCCTTTATGCCATAAGGTTTCGCGACTGCGACTATAATATACGGCCTCTCCAATCTCGATGGTTTTCTTTAAGGCTTCTTCATTCATGTAGCCATGCATCAGAAGTTCGCCGGATTCATAATCGGTTGTTACAACGGGAATGAGACCGTCTTTCTGAAATTTTGGAGCCAGGTCGGTTCCTTCTTCAACTTGTTCTACGGTGAGTCTCTGTTTGAATGCTATTTTAGACATGTTTTGTAAATGATATGGTCATTCTGAGCGAAAGCGAAGAACCTTCAAGTATTTTACCTGTGAAGGTCCTTCGGCAGTAGCCTCAGGATGACTGAATTAGTTTATAGTTTTTTATTCAATATCTCTTGGAACGTGTATCAATTCGTCAGAAGAAGTCTCCTGTTCATCATTTGATATTGAATGTTCCGTGTTCAATGTTCTCCTTGGTACCGGGTCGTAACCCTCACCACCCCATGGATGGCAACTTCCGATCCTTTTGATGCCCAGCCAAAAGCCTTTTAATGGTCCCCATTCGTTCACGGCTTCAATCATATATTGTGAGCAGGTAGGGGTGTATCGGCAACTTTTACCCAGCCATGGAGATATGGCAGCTTGGTAAAACTTTACTAAGCCAATGATGAGTTTGCTGAATATGACTTTTATCCATCTCATTACTCAATCTCGAAGGAGGTACCTTCTTTTCCATCCATGAGCTGAACGCCCAAATCCTTAAGATCGTCCCGGATTTTATCCGAAAGTTCAAAATTTTTACTGGTGCGGGCTTCTTTTCTGATTTCAATCAAAAGTTCAATCAATCCTTTTGTGAGTTCTTCCTTGCCACCGGCTGTTTCTCGGGGCCAAATTCCCAGCACACCATCTACAAAATCATGCAAAAAAGACTTAATCTCATCCAGGTTTTCCGGGGCATTTTTGTCGTTGATCTGTTTGCGGATTTCCTTCAGCTTGTCAAATAATATGGCAATAGCCTGAGCTGAATTGAAATCATCATTCATGACCGCTTCGACTTCACTTTTAAGTCCTTTCAGATCAAAAGTATTACCGGAACCGGCTTTCGCATTCTCAATAGTATTTATCATGGAGTGCAGGTTTTTTAAACCGGATTCTGCTCCTCCAAGTGCTTCTTCGGAAAAATCGGTGGTACTTCGGTAATGACTTTGAAGTAAGAAAAACCGGATTATTTCCGGAGGCCATGCCCGTGTCAGAAGCTTGTGATCACCGGTAAAAAACTCATGAAGGTTGATCGCATTACCGAGCGATTTTCCCATTTTCTGCCCTTCCAGCGTCACCATATTGTTATGCAGCCAGTACTTCACAAATTGCTTGTCATGGGCACATTCGGCCTGGGCAATCTCACATTCGTGGTGAGGAAACTGGTTTTCCAAGCCACCGCCGTGAATATCAAAGCTTTCACCCAAATACTTGGTACTCATAGCTGAACATTCAATATGCCAGCCGGGATAACCGACACCCCACGGCGAATCCCATTTCATAATGTGTTCTGCAGATGCTTTTTTCCACAGGGCGAAATCTTCCGGATTTTGTTTGTCAGAGGCCGTTTTAACTCTCGTTCCGGATTCAGCATCCTCGGTTTTACGTCCGCTTAGCTTTCCATATTCAGGGTCTGAAGAGACATCAAAATACACATTGCCATTTACTTCGTAGGCATGGCCATTTTCGATCAATTTTTTGACCATTGCAATTTGTTCAGGTATATGTCCTGAAGCGCGGGGAGCTATATCCGGGCGAAGCACATTCAGAGCGTCCATGTCACGAAAATAGGTATAGGTATATTTTTCAGCTATTTCCATGGGCTGTACTTTTTCAATACGAGCCTGTTTGCTAAGTTTATCTTCCCCTTCTTCTGCATCATCTACCAAATGCCCTACATCAGTGATGTTTTGAACATAGCGGACTTTATAATCAAGGTAGCGCAAATAACGTAGGATTACATCAAAGGAAACATAGCTTTTGGCATGACCGAGATGAGCATCTCCATAGACAGTAGGCCCGCAAACATACATCCCTACATGCGGCGGATTAAGCGGCTCAAAGGGTTCTTTTTTACGGGATAGGGTATTATAAACGTGAAGTTGATTATTTTTATCAGCCACAGCGATTATTGAATCTCGGTGTTGGTTTTTATGTAGTCAATGAATTTTTGCTGGGTAGCTTCACCTTTAAAAGCTCCGCGGTATTCCGCAGTAATCGTTGTACTGCTGATGTCTTTAATTCCACGGGTGGAAACACATAAATGCTTGCTGTCTATAAAAACGGCAACATCTTCAGTTTCAAGTGCTTCTTGTAATTCGTCTGCAATTTGGAGGGTAAGACGCTCTTGTACCTGTGGGCGACGAGAATAATAATCAACGATTCGATTAATTTTGGAAAGGCCGATTACTTTTTTCCCAGACGGAATGTACGCTACATGCGCCTTTCCAATAAACGGCAGGAAATGGTGTTCACAAAATGAAGTTACCTGTATATTTTTTTCGATCAGCATGCCGTTATAGTCGTAGTTGTTGTTGAACTGACGAGCTACAGGTTTATTCTTAGGGTTAAGTCCCTCAAAAATTTCTTTTACGTACATTTTAGCTACCCGGTGCGGGGTTCCTTTCAGGCTGTCATCGTTCAGGTCTAATCCTAATGCATGCATAATTTCGGCAAAATGCTCCTGGATGATTTCAATCTTTTCTTCATCTGTTTTATCAAAAGCGTCATCGCGCAAAGGAGTATCTGCTGCTGTACCTATATGGTCTTCGCCGATTTCTTCGGCAGTGATTTTATCTAAATCCAATTTTTTTAATATTTCTGGGTTTATTTTCATGGAGAACAGGGTTAACCTGTGCCTTTAAAACAGAACCCTAAAGTTAAGGGTTCCTTTGATTAATTGACAGCGGTAGAACTTTGAACGTTGAATTAAGGGATATTGAAAATTTGAGTGTCATTGATTGGGATTTTCGATGACTTTGGAGATATTTCTCAGAACTCAGAACTCAGAACTCAGAAAAATGATCAAACACATAGTAATGTGGAAGTTAAAGGATGTGGCGGAGGGTAAGACCAAGGCTGAAAATGCAGAAATCATGAAAAAGATGTTGGAAGATCTTCCGTCAAAGATAGAGGAATTGAAATCAGCAGAAGTTGGAATAAATATTTTAGAAGGGGATAGTGATGCGATCTGTGATGTGGTACTGACGGTAAGTTGTGAATCAGAAAAAGATTTGCAAGTTTATGCGGCTCATCCTGATCATCAGAAAGCAGTCTCGTTCATCAAGAAAGCAGTGAAAGAACGCCGGGTTGTGGATTATATTAAGTGATTTGTTAACAGTGAGTAGTTATGGAAATTCGCTATGTCTGAGATGGAACCGATGGAAATACCAATTGATGGGGTTTTAGACCTTCACCTTTTTAATCCTAAGGAATTAGGCGATTTGATTCCGGATTATATAGAAGCTTGTCTTGAAAAAGACATCACATCCATTCGGATTATTCATGGAAAGGGAAAGGGAGTGCTTCGCCGAACGGTTCACAGTTTGCTTGAGAAAAATCCTTATGTAGAGTCTTACAGTCTGGCCAGTGACAGAAGTGGGTGGGGAGCAACCGTGGCAGAGCTTAAGAAAGTTTAGATACTTTCTGGTTGTTGAGTTTGTATTCTTCCTTTGATTCCGGACAAATAGCTTTTCCATTTTGATCAAAGTCTAATCTATGCCCGTATTCACTTACCCAGCCAATTTGCCTGGCAGGATTACCAACCATAAGTGCATAGGAGGGAACGGGTTTTGTGACTACAGATCCGGCTCCAATCAGGCAGTATTTGCCTAATTCATTTCCGCAGATGATAGTGGCGTTGGCCCCGATTGTTGCACCTTTCCGAACAAGTGTTTGTACATATTCATCCCGACGAACAACAGCACTTCTTGGATTAACTATATTTGTGAACACCATGGATGGACCTAAAAAAACATCATCTTCACAAATAACGCCTGTGTAAACAGATACGTTGTTCTGCACTTTCACATTACGCCCCAGTTTTACTTTTGGAGAAATCACTACATTTTGGCCAAGGTTACAATTTTCTCCAATTTCTGATTCAGGCATCACATGGGTGAAATGCCAGATTTTGGTTCCCTTCCCAATGTTTGCTCCGTGGTCAATAACGGCGGTTTCGTGTGCAAAATAATCCATGAACTCCTGTTTTTGTTCGATGGGATATTAGGGAATGTTGAGGTAGAGTGAAAGTGACAGAAGCAGTCTTTATAAAAATCACTTAAACACATAATTCTGTAAACAGTTTACTGTGAACTGGTTATTGATTTCAGTATCCTTTAAGGCATAAAATATGAGCTATAAACGAAGTGATGAACAATACTAAAAAACAAAGTTTAAAAGAACAGTTAAATAATCAGGTCAGCCGCTTAGGAGAGATGATTATTCGACTGGGTAAAGCAAGTACGCAGTTTTCCTATATACGGTTGGGATATTTTATGGTAGCAGTTGCCGTGTTATATCTGATTTCCCGAACCGGAAACGACGGAATTTTCTTTACATCCTTACTCGCCTTGTTAACGGGGTTTATATACCTGATTTCCCGGCACAAGAAAGTAACGGATCATCGCGATCGCCTTTCTTTTTTAAAGCAACAGAAGCAGCAACATATAGCCCGAATGGAGTTGGACTGGGAAAATTTGCCGGCCTATAATTTCAAAGAAGATTTTAAAAATCATCCTTTTGCAGAAGACCTTCATATTTACGGCCATTATTCACTTCATCACTTACTCGATACTTCAATATATGAAGGAAGTTCAAAACGCTTGGCTGGCTGGTTATTAAATGAATATCCTGAAAAAAATGAAATTGAAGAACGTCAGCAGTTGGTTCAGGAATTGATCCCCCTCGGTGGGTTTAGAGATCGCTTGCAGGTACAGGCTTTTATGAGTAAAAAACAGATTACAGATAAAGATTGGAGTATGGATCAGCTTCTGAAATGGATGCGAATTTCTCGCAAGGTAAAGTTTAAGGGTACGCTTATTACTCTTTCTGCTCTTTCTTTGGCTAACATCATATTACTTATAACTGCTATAGCAGGTATCACCGGGCCTTATGTGTTAATTACTTTTCTTGCGTATTTAGGAATCTATAATTTTAACAGTCACAAAATTTCGGGTTTATTTGACGCGGGGTATCAAATAGAAAAGCAGATGAGTCATTTCGGCTCCATACTGTTATATATAGAACAGTATCAGTTTCAGGAGGGGACGAAGCTGAAAGACTTTTTCAAAGTCCTTAAAAATCCGGATGAATCGCCCTCACTGTATTTGAAGAAAGTAGCAAAATTAGCCGGAGCAGCATCACTTCAAACCAACCAGGTATTATGGCCGCTTGTGAACATGGTAATTCCATGGGATATGTACTTTTCGATGAAAATGGAAGAGTTGAAAACAGAACTTGAACCTAAGCTATCACAATGGCTGGATGATTTTTATGAATTGGAAGCACTGAATTCCATAGCAAATTTTGCTTACCTGAATCCCGAATGTAAATTTCCAAAGATCACGAATGATCAAGAAATTTGGTTTAAAGCAGAAGATCTGGGGCATCCTCTTATTCCTGATGAAGAGCGGGTTACAAATAATTTTGAGGTTGAAAGAGGAAAGGGACTTTTTTTAATAACCGGCTCTAATATGGCAGGTAAAAGCACTTTTCTACGAACCGTAGGCATTAATCTTGCTTTAACTTTTTCCGGAGCTCCGGTATATGCAGCTTCCTTAAAAACCAACCTGTTCCGGTTATTCACCAGTATTAATGTAAAGGATTCTCTGGAAGGAGGACTTTCCCACTTTTACGCAGAAGTGAGAAGGTTGCGCCGATTACTGAATGAGTTGGAGGAAGAACATGAATTACCATTGTTCTTTTTTGTAGACGAGATTTTTAAAGGAACCAATAACCGAGAACGATTCAGAGGCAGCACTGCTTTCCTTAAATACGTAGCTGATAAGAATGGAATTGGAATGGTATCTACTCATGACCTTGAACTTGCCTCCCTGGAAAAAGAGATTCCTCAACTCAGCAATTGGCATTTTTCTGAAACCATAGAAGGGGGTAAGATGAGTTTCGAATACAAAATAAAGCCCGGTCCCTGTCCCACGACAAATGCTCTTAAGATTATGGAAATGGAAGGATTGCCTGTTAAGTGATCATTAATCATTCATTAATGGAACAAAGTCAGCAGTGTTTTCATTTAAGCGATTGAATCGAATAGGTATGCTTTTCTTATAAAACCTATGGTTAAAAAATAGTTCGTAAATCTTCATTATTTCTTCACAAATGAATTAAAGAGAAGTCTTTATAAGTGTTTATTAAAAAGTACTTTGTAGGATAGAAAATTTTATTTTTTTCTTCATTATTTCTTCATGAAGATAGAGGATCTTAGCAATGAATTCATTAATCAAGAATTCAAATTAAACGAAAACAAATGAGGTCGAAAATGTATAGAATTTTAATCACACTAATCTTGTCACTAAGTACAATGGTGCTTTATGCTCAAAATTACAGCACCGTAGCAGACGAAAGCCAGGTTATAATAAACGGTACATCTAATGTTCATGACTGGGAATCAAAAGCTGAACAATTCTCAGGAACAGCAACCATCGAAATCGAAGAAGATTCGTTGATTTCCATTTCAGAATTGGAATTCAATGTAGTAGTAGATGGCATTAAAAGCGGTAAAGGAGGCATGGATAGCAAAACTTATGATGCTTTGAATAAGAAAAAGTATCCAAATATCGTATTTGTGCTTTCCGAAGTAACCGACATTCAAGCAAATACTCTTATGGCTAATGGTAAACTTACCATTTCGGGAGTAACTAACACCATCCAGATGGAAGTGGAATATGAAGTTTTGCCAGATGGCGCCATTTCCTTCAAAGGAACTCAACCTATTAAGATGACGGATTATAACGTCGATCCCCCTAAAGCTATGTTCGGAGCCATTAAAGCCGGCGAAGACGTAAAAGTGACTTTCGACGCCAAATTCGCTCAATAACAATACAACACTTTTTAACCAACTAACTAACCAACAACATACTAAACCCTTAAGGTCATGAAATCACTAACCAAATATTTCACTATGCTGCTTATGACTTTCATTGTGGGCGCTTTTGCTACCACCTTGCAAGCTCAGGAGCGAAATAACATACAATACTATACCCCGCCTACACAGGCCGGATTGAATGTGTTTGAAGCCCCTTTTACTACTGATGTAGAATTCGACGGAGTGTATGTCCGCATCGGAGGCTCAAATACCCTGCAATTCCAGGGATTAAGTCATGAAAATGATGCTAACAGCCTGGATGATTTAGAGTCTAATTTCAATCTGGCAACATCAAATTTAGACTTTGATGTAGCATTGGCTCCGGGCATGAGAATGCACTTACGTACCTACCTTTCTTCTCAACACCATGCTGAAGCTTGGGTGAAAGGCGGATACCTGCAAATCGACAGTTTTGACTTTATTGAGGAAGGATTCCTTTCAAGTCTCAGCGACAATATCCGAATTAAAGTAGGTCACATGGAAAATAACTACGGAGATAACCACTTCCGTCGCAGTGATAACGGTGCAGCCATCTTGAACCCATTTGTAGGTAACTACATCATGGATTCCTTCACCACTGAAGTTGGTGCTGAAGTTTATTACTACACCGGTGACATCTTTGGAATGGTTGGTTTAACCAATGGTAAATTGAACCAAAGTACTGTTGAAGGTGCCGTAGATACCAAGCCTTCTTTCCTAGCTAAATTAGGATACGACAGCCAGGTAAATGACGATTTAAGAATACGACTAACCGGTTCTATGTTCCGTGTTTCTCAAAACGCTTCTATTTACCTGTACTCAGGAGACCGTGCCGGTAGCCGTTACTACAACGTAATTGAGCCAGGCAACTTCCGATCAGGACGATTTGCTCCTTCATTTGCCGTTTCTAGTCGCGCTCCGGGTGGCCCAATTGCAGGTGAAATGACAGCTATTATGATCAACCCATTTGTGAAGTTCCAGGGTCTTGAGTTCTACGGGGTATTTGAAAATACTTCTGGTGCTATCGACAACGGTGAAGACACTCGTTCATACACACAATTAGGTGCAGAATTGCTCTACCGTTTTGGCGCCGGTGAAGATTTCTATCTTGGTACACGTTACAACACTGTATCTGGTGAAGAACCAAATGGTGATGAAATTGATATTTCAAGAATCAACATTGGCGGTGGCTGGTTCATGACTGAAAACGTAATGACCAAATTAGAATATGTGAAACAATCATATGATGGCTTCACCGGTGACTATGCCGGAGCCGAATTTAGCGGAATCATGTTAGAAGCTGTGATTAGCTTCTAATATACCGACCTCATAGGAAGGGGGTGCGCTGTGAAAGGCTCGCCCCTTTTTTTGGCCGGTATTAAATTATAGCCGATTGGAATGGATGAGTTTCTCACCTTTCAGTCGGCTATTTTATTTGTGTAAACTTTTCGAATTCGTGGAGAGACAGAATTTTATTATTTAGGCAGGGTTGAGCAAAAACATAGATTTACTATGTTTTATTATCAGGGCTGCCGCCGAATAACCAGATCGAATTCAATATCCAGTTCATCTTCTACTTTTATGAGGCCCAGCATAGGGGAAGGGGGAGTCAGGCCAAAATCGGTCATGTAGAGCACTTTGTTACCGCCTACGGTAAAATCTTCTTCACTGCTTGAAAACGTATTTAAGGGTACAGTGTATTTTCTTTCAACCCCGGCAATTCTGATGGTGACTTTGGCTTCCTGAGGAACAATACCGGTGGCCTCATCTAATACCAGCTCATTAAGTATGATTTCGATAAACGGATATTCCTTATATTTGAGCGTACTTCGGAAATCTCGGTTAATGGCTCTTTTCCCACAGTCAAACTGATCGATTTCAAGAGCCAGTAAAACCCCGTTAACGGTTACTGTATCTGCTTCTACCTGATAGGAATAATTTAAAGAATCCTGCTGAAGATCGTGTTCTGCCTGACATCGAAATTCATTTACATTTGATTTTCCTTTAATGCTTAACTTGCTTTCGTTGCTAAGCCGGACTGTGTCGTTTTGAGCATGCGAAAGCATGGGCATGACACACAAAGCAGGTATTAAAATTTTTGGCAGGATATTTTTCATACTCATAGTTTTGGCAGAAGGTACGTGATTAGTTTAAATATTTGATGAACATACAAAGGTAATGATAAAAGAATTATTAGATGCAGCAATTGAAATTGCTAAAATTGGCGGAGACCATACCCTTAAATATTTTAAACAGGATGATGTTGAAGTAATATCAAAAGCAGACGACTCTCCTGTTACAATAGCTGATCGCGAAACCGAACAGATCATTCGCAAGGAAATACTCAAAAGATATCCTGAACACGGGATTATTGGCGAAGAATATGGAAAAACCAATGAAGGCAGTAATACTCAGTGGGTACTTGATCCAATCGATGGAACAAAATCTTTTATCCATGGCATCCCATTTTACACCACTTTGATTGGTATATTAATTGACAATGAGCCGCAAATAGGAATAATATATGCTCCGGCCCTGGAGGAATTGTGTGCAGCGGCTATTGGTTACGGTGCCACATTAAACGGAAAGCCGTGCAAGGTTAGGGATATACATAAGCTGGAAGAAGCCACTTTTTTAGTTACTGAAATTGATCGGTTCCGTCAGCTTGGGCAACAGGAACTATTTCAGGAATTGTTGAGCCGGACAAAAATTCATCGGACCTGGGGCGATGCTTACGGACATATGATGGTGGCCTCCGGTCGTGCCGACCTGATGTATGATCCCGAACTGAATATTTGGGATGCGGCCGCGTTATTACCTGTGATTCAGGAAGCGGGCGGAGTATTTAGCGATATGAAAGGCCGTAAAACCATCCATTCCGGAAATGGATATTCAACCACTAAAAAACTGTTTCCGAAAGTAAAAGAAATATTTGACGCACATACCAAATAAATGAAGAAAGGATTCCTAACACTACTTGTTTTATTAATCAGTTCCGGTGTAGCAATTGCACAACATAACGTTGACGAATGGCAATATGAGTCATATCCGGATCTGCCTTTTGTTCTCAATCATATAGTACTGGATCTCAACATCGATAAGGATGTGCCGCTTATAGAAGGTGTGGGGAAGTATTTGATTACCTCTCGCCGCCCGGGACTTAACGAAATAGTGTTTAATACATCAGATTTGGAGATACAGGAAATTTCAATTGATGGAAATGGAGTTGAATTCCGGGTTTCATCGGATTCGCTCATTATTCAATTAGCAAATGATTTGGCTCCCGGAGAAAACGCTGAATTGACCATTACCTGGAGAAGTTCATCCCCGTATGGAATTCTTAAAGATGCATACGGAAACCTATGGACTTCTTTAAACCCCAAAGCCCGTCATCACTGGCTTCCTGTTCCTGACCATCCCGAAGTAGAAGCTACACTGGATGCATCCATTACCCTCCCGGCTGAGCATGAACTGGTTTTCAATGGGATAAAGCAAAGTGACGAGATTGTTTCAACGGAGGAAAAAGTTGTGGAGTGGACGGTAAAGAATCCAATCCCGGTATCAGGGATCAGTTTGGCGGCAGGAGACTTTACAAGAGTAAATGCCCGGTCAGGAGTGCGTGAAGTTTCTTTTTATGTGTCAGAAAATGTGCTTTTACCTGAGGTAAGGGATGATTTGCTTTCCATAGCAGTGATAAGTTTGAAAGAATATGAGCGGAAACTATCTTTTGAATTTCCCTACGAATCGCTGAACATTGTAGTGCTGCCCGACAACCATTGGGAGGAAATACAATCGGGTGCCGGGATCATTTATTTGTATCAGAATTTGGGATCGCTTTCTACTCAATTACGAAGAGGGTTGGCTGAGCAATGGTTTGGGAATTATCATCGATACCTGAATGCACCGGATAATAAATATGAATTTTTAAAAGTGATGGTGACGGGAACCTCGGGAACGGAGCAGTTATCAAATCCCGATGAGTTGCAATCAGTGCACCGCTGGAATTTATGGGAGCAAGGAATTGAGTTTTTGGAAAATGATCATTTAAAGGATGTAATACGGGGATCATTACCGCAATTAGTTCAGCGATTTGAAGGAGTGACCGGATGGAGCGACTATGCTGACTTTTGGTACGAAAGAACCGGAATGTATTGGGAAGTTTTACCGGAATTTAAGGTCCGGGAAGAAGAGGAGCCGGTTGAAGAAGCGTATGTGTACAATGTAGAGTATGTATATGATGAAATGATTGGCAAATTAACCCTGAAATTTGAAGCCCGGGGACAAGCAATACAATCTTTGGTCACCGTAGAGGTTAGAGAATATAGCTTCACTGATACGACCCGCTCAGAAATTTCCTTTACCGGTGCTTCGGACGCAGTTGACCTAAATATATCACCCGGAATCGATTACGTGACACTGACACCGGTTTCCGATATTGATGTGACCCTGGAGGAAGAAAAACCTTTTATGTTTTGGATCAAGCAGCTTCGAAGTTCTGAGCCCCAGGAACAAATTCAGGCTGCTCAACGGCTTCAAAACTACATTGATAACCCGGATTTACAGCTTGCCCTTCGTGATGTGTTAAGAGAAGAAGAAAACCCTGATGTAAGGGCTGCAATGATGGAGACACTTTCACTTTTAACCAAAAATGCTTCAGGTACTGAGGAGACGTTTCTTGAAAACCTGAACTCAGATAATCTTTCGGTAAAATTATCGGGCCTTCGTGCATTGTCAAACTATCCGGAGAACGACCGGGTGCTGTATGCGGTACAAAACGCATTACTCAGAGCCGAGCGAGATACCGTTTTTAATGCAGCATTGAACACTTATAGTCAAATTGCCTCTGCGGATGAATTGGTGACCGTAGCTGAGCGATTTTCACAAAATGAGGGGGGAGGCAGAAAAGCCATCCAGATTCTGCTAATAGCCGCTCCGGCTGATACTTCCCGCAAGTCCATCACAATCGCAGATCGGTATGCCTTGGGAAGTTTTCCTTATTCTGTACGAAAAGAAGCACTGACTTTATTGATGGAGCATGAGCAGAACGAAGATTATTGGATGCAAACATTAGAGATGTTGTTTGAAGATCGTGACCCAAGAGTCCGTTATTTTTCGTTGCAAGCTGTTAAATATTTATCTGAAGAGGATGCTCAGGCGATGCTTAAAAACCGGTTAAGCGAAGAATTGGATCCAAGGGTGTTAGCTAAAATTCGTGAGTTAAAGAATTAAAGGATTTTTTAACCCTCATTTATTCCCGGCAAATTTCCTATAATCATGCTAACACTTAATTCAATCCAATTTTATGAGAACGATTGTCCTTTCTTCTATTTTCTTAATTATTCCAATGCTTGTTTTTTCTCAACCCGGAAATGATGAACAATTGTTGAGAAATTTGCTTGACGAGTTTATGGAAGGGGCTTCTTATAACGATCCTGAAGTACATAACCGGTTTTGGGCGGAAGATCTGATTTACACCAGCTCTAGCGGCAGTCGAACCACCAAGGCAGATATTATGGGTGGAATGAGTGAGGCGGCAGATCGAAGTGAAGAACCCGGTACCAGATATCACGCAGAGGAGGTTCAGGTAAAACTATATGGAAGAACGGCAGTAGTGGCGTTTAAATTAGTAGCTGTAAGCACTGAATCGGACGATAATAATACAATGGAATATTATAATACGGGAACTTTTATCAAGCAAAAAGGAGAGTGGCGGGCGGTTGCGTGGCAAGCCACCAAGATTCCCGAATAGATGAGATACCGTCATGTGAAGAGGAAGGGATAAACCTTTATCAGAAGGATGAATTCATCAAGTTATGATAAATCCATCCTTGTTGATAAAGCCCGAAAACCCAAACCCATTCTGAAGTATATTGGGGAGTTTTATTATTATCAGTTAGTGTCACCGTAAGAATCTCGAACAATGGTACCTTCGGTAAAATCATCGGAAGTGTACAATACTTTACCTTCTTCAAATTCCAGAAACCCGGCATCGTCTTTATAAGTGTTGCCGGAGACCACTTCAAAATAACCGCTTCCGGCATCTACGTGAAATGCAATATTGACGCCAACTGCTTTCCCATCAACGCTGGAAAAGTCAATGAGAGATGCATCCCCTTCCGTTATCCAATGGAAACTACCCCCTCCACCGGTGATCTCCTCACAGCCATCTGATTCATAACAAAAAGCAATGGCTGCATCGCCATCCGTAGAAATTTCGAGATCTCCGGTACCGGTGTTAACTGCCCTGATGGCCAGCCCGTTATTTTCTAAATCAGAGTCGTCATTACCGGAATTAGTCGAACTGTCTTTACACCCGATAGTGAGAAAAAAAGCAAATATTAAAAAAGCAGAAAAACGTAACGTCATAATAGTTTTAGTGAAATAAGTCTAAGGTTTTAATTTCACAGGTTAATACGAGACAGCATTCAGAAAGGGCTCATTTAAATTGAATTCTGCTAAATGGATGATGGGCATAAAAAAAGCAGCCCCGGTTCTCACCGAGACTGCTTTAAGTGTTACATGAAATGTTACACTTACTTCTTTAAAGAAAGTTTTTGAATTATTTATTGTTGAACTACGGTATTGCCATCCAATACTACGGCTGTTTGAGCCAGCATACGGCCATTCAGAGTAGCACCACTGTTTAAAGTGATACCTGTCATTGAAAGGATAACACCTTCAAAATGAGTGGTTGTTCCAATCGTTACTTCACCGGCTACCTGCCAAAAAATGTTTTCGGCTAATGCACCACCACTTAGGGTAATATTTACGGCTGAGCTTAAAGTCAGGTTTTCAGCTATCTGGAAAATCCATACGTCTTCAGCACTACCGGAGATGGTAATATCTGAGGGTATGAGTACAGTATTAGTCCATTTGTAAAGGCCAGAAGTAAGTGTTTTACCACCGATGTTTCCGTCATATAACTCAAAGAAATCAGGGTTTGGACGGCCTGCGGCATCGTTATAGGCTGTGATCATGTTCTCTACAGCTGTGGTCAGATTAGAAGGTGTAGGATCGGCCATGTCGGCTGCAAAAATCTGTCCGGTTACCTGATCTGATGTTGCATATCCAGTATTAGCGGTTAATGCAAAACCTGTGATGTAAGAAGTTGCTGCGGGACTTAAACCCAGATCTCCGGTTATTGCAGAAGTCGGGTTGTTATTGATTGCTGTTTTGGCAAGAATAACATAGTCGCCTGCAGTTCCAAGATCTACAATTGCTATAGGTTCATTTGAACCCGCAGTTGTAAACTTCCATTCAGTATTTGCAGTAAGAGCAACGTTCTGAGCGCTTTTTGCCCCGGTTGTGATATTTGCAGTATAAACATCAGCAGATGCAAAAATATTTGTGGCAGTATATGTTGCTGTGGTTCCGCTATAAGTTACGGTGCCCGGAATTGTTGTAGTCCCTTGTTTTAGGGTAAACGTAGTAGCATTAATAGTTGCAGGATCCATGGCTTCACTGAAAGTGATGGTAACTGCTATATTGCGCGCTACATCTGCATCGTTATTTGCAGGGCTGGTAGCCAGAACCGTTGGAGCATCGATATCAGGGTCTCCGTTGTCGCCGGTATTTTGATTGTCACACCCTACCATAAAAACAGCCAGAAAAAGGGCTGTAAAAGTAGAATATTTAAAAAAAGTATTTATTGATTTCATGATTTTGTAATTACCCGATAAAACGGGTTGATGTGATATAATTATCACAACTACAATTAACATAAAATTGATTCTGTAAGTGTTACACAGCGAAATAATAAACTTACATAAATCACTGATTTTTTATGATATATAAATCATCATTAAATATCTTCCAGGTTACCTAAGCGCTTCTTTTTCAGTTTTTTGAAGAAAGAAGGAGTGAGCCCGGTGATTTTTTTGAATTGATTGGAAAGATGTGCCACGCTGCTGTAGTGTAATTTATGTGCTATTTCAGTAATATTTAACTCATCATAGAGGATCAATTCTTTAGCTTTTTCAATCTTATGCATGATGATGAACTGCTGAATGGTTACTCCCTTTACTTCTGAGAAGATATCCGATAAATAATTATAGTCTTTCCCCACTTTTTTGCTAATGTAATCCGAGTAATTTTCTAAAGGTTCATCTTCCAAATAGTGTATCATCTCTATGATCACGGTTTTAATTTTATCGATCAGAATCTGCTTTTTATCGTCCATAAGTTCTAATCCGGACTTAAGCAGGTTAATTTTTAATTGTTCCCGTTGTTCAGCCGTGATGTCCTCGAGAATCTCTATGGTACCCAATTCCACATTCACATAACGCAAGCCAATTTTCTCAAGCTCTTCTTTGACCAGCATTTTACACCGTAGACTCACCATATATTTGATATATAATTTCATAGCTTTTCTTGCAGTTGCCGGTAAAAATTAACGGGTATAACAGCACTTAAGATAACGGTTCGCTAATACCAAACCATTAGAATAGTACGTGCGCAGTTGGCTATAAAATATCGTCGAAAATGCGTTCATTAGTGTGGAGACTATAAAAAAAGGACAAGAAAACCTTGCCCTTGTCACTTAAGTCTTTTACCTGACCTAACTTTGCTTAATCCATTTGGCAAGATCTTTAAAAGTGGCCTTTTTGCCATACATCAAGATACCCACACGATAGATTTTTGCGGCCAACCACATAATGCCAAAGAATGTGGCCACCATCAGCAAGATCGAAAGGAAGATTTGCCAGCCCGGAACGGAGGTAGAAGCAATTCTCGAAATCATGTTGATGGGAGAGGTGAGGGGGAAAATGGAGATGAAAGTTGAAAGGCTGGAATCCGGAGACTGCATTACTTTAGTATTCAGAAAATAAGCAACAAAAATCGGCAACCCTACAATGGGCATAAATTGCTGGGAATCTTGTTCATTTTCAACGGCAGCTCCGATGGCCGCAAACAAGGCACTGTATATCATGAATCCCAGAAAGAAAAATAGTATGAAATAAATGAAAATAGAGGGTTCAATTATCATATTTTCGAGTATTGAAGCATCGAAAGAAGCAGCGGCTTCGGTTGTGCTTTCGGGAAGATTGCTCATTTGTGCTTCTATGATCATTCCCGCAACGGGAGCGGCGGCAATAGAAAGGCCAACATAGAACAAGATCCATATCCCAAATTGGGTCAGTGCCATGGATAATACCCCAAGTAACTTTCCATACATAAGTTCAAGGGGTTTCACTGAGGAGGCAATAACTTCCAACACCCGGTTGGTTTTTTCTTCAATTACGCTGCGCATAAGCAAAGCTCCATAAAAGAAAATTCCGAAAAAGACCAACAATCCGAGAATGAATCCAATGGCGGAGGCAAACACAGTGTTATCTTCTGATTCACCTTCTTCTGTCAGTTTCACAGCTTCAAGTCCGGTTCGGGTTTCAAATATATCCCGAATTTCAGCTGATACGTTTTCCCGGGAAAGCCGTTCTTCGCGAACTGCATCTCTTAAATCAGATCGAACAGCCGATAAGAAAGACAAGCCACCGCTGCCATCATGAACCAGGGTCGGGCTTTTTGCATGCGTAATAACCGAATCTGTCAGCACAATAAAGCCGTCCAATCCGCCATCCAAAACCCGGGCACGGAGCGTATCAACAGGTCCATTGCCTACATCAAAATACCTGGCTTCATTAAGCTCAACTAAACGCTCAACCAGTACATTCGTTTCGTCAAGTATACCGATTTGTTTTTCGACTTCTGATTCTGAAATGCTGATATAAACAACAATGCCCATAAAGGTTACAAAAGCTAAAGGGGTGAGTGCGGTGATGATGATGAATGATTTACTTTTTACCCGGGTAAGATATTCCCGTTTCAGTACCAACCAGATTTTATGTAAACTCATTTTATTGGATCTCTGCTTTTTTAATATTGTCTTCCCCAACGGTGGAGATAAAAATTTCGGTTAATGAAGGTTCAATACGTTCGAACCTATGAATCTCGGCATGGTCCATGGCCAGTCTCAATATGTTCTGCATATTTTGGCCGTTCAGTACACGGATTTCTGCAAAATTTGTGGAGCGATTATTAATTCGAACGTCTTCCAGTTCGTCGAGAAAAGAGCCGTCGCCCTCAAATTCCAGGTTAATGGTATTTTCGCCGAAGGAAGATTTAATCTCCCTCAGTTTACCGGTCAGTACGGCCTCTCCCTGATTAAACAGACAGATATCATCACACATTTGCTCTACTTGTTCCATGCGGTGGGTAGAGAATAAAATAGTTTTGCCTTTATCACGGAGCTCAATGATGATTTCTTTTAAGGTCTCACTGTTGATGGGATCGAGTCCGCTGAATGGTTCATCAAAAATATAAATATCCGGATCATGTGCTATGGTGGCAATGAATTGAATTTTCTGGGACATCCCTTTGGAAAGTTCTCCGACTTTTTTCTTTTTCCAGTCCGATGCCCCGAACCGCTCCAGCCAGTATTCGATTGCTTTCCTGGCCTCACCCGGATTTATTCCTTTTAGCTGGGTGAGATACATGAGCTGGTCAAAAACTTTCATCTTTTTATACAAGCCGCGTTCTTCGGGCATGTAGCCAATCATTTTCTGGGTCTCTGGGCTTGCTTCAACCCCGTTAATGCTAATGTTACCGCTATCCGGAGTGATGATGTAATTAATCATCCGAATGGTGGTAGTTTTACCGGCCCCATTTGGACCCAGTAACCCAAAAATTCGCCCTTTTTCTACCTCGAAACTGACGTCATTTACAGCCTTGGTTTTACCGAAAGCCTTGAAGACGTTTTTCACTTCAATTATTGCCATAATTTGATTTTAGAATTGAAATTGGAGTACCTCAAATAGGTATAGGAGTAACCTCATAAAACTTTGAAATATGCCGTTGATTATTTTGGAAGATGCCCAAAGATTTCTTATTTCCCATATTATAAACTAATAACGGAAAATAATTACATAGGTTTCAAAAACAATGCGCATTACTCACTTGAGTGCAGAGTGTTACCCGGCCGCTAAAGCCGGCGGCCTTGCAGATGTAGTTGGTTCCCTTCCTAAATACTTGAATCAGTTGGGACATGAGTGTGAAGTGGTTATTCCCAAGTATGATAATCATTGGATTGGCTCCAAGGATTATGAGATTGTTCATGAGGGAAGTTTTTCTATGGCTACGGAACAGGTGAAATTTTCCGTTCTCAGAATGTCGGATGAGAATTTGGGTTTTCCTTTTTATGTGATTGATATTCCGGGAAGATTTGATCGGCCGGGCATTTATATCGACCCTTGGTCAGGACATGGATATTGGGATGAGTTAGAGCGTTTTGTCAGCTTCCAGATTGCCGCCCTTGAATGGCTTAAAAGAGGGAAAATACAGCCGGATATCATTCATTGCCACGATCACCACACCGGCTTAGTTCCATTTATGTTATCGCAATGTAACCGGTATCGGGAGATGTCTGAGATTCCAACGGTTTTGACGGTCCATAATGCCGAATATCACGGAGAGTATGAACTGGATAATTACAAGCTCTTGCCGGCTTTTAATATAGATAAGATTGGCCTTTTGGACTGGGATGGACGGCTGAATTCTTTGGCAGCAGGACTTAAAACAGCTTGGAAGATAACAACGGTTTCCAAAAGTTATATGAGTGAGCTGGCAGAAAACAGTAACGGCTTGGAGTTATTGTTTGAAGAGGAAAGAAACAAATCCACGGGTATCATAAATGGAATTGATACTGAAATTTGGGATCCTTCAAGTGATGAATTGATTGAGTTTAACTTCAATTATGGAAATCGCAAAAAAGGAAAACGAAAAAATAAAGAGTATTTGTGTAAAGAATTTGGTTTGAATCCCGATGTCCCGACGGTTTCTTTTATCGGGAGACTGGTCAGAGAAAAAGGGGCAGATTTGTTGCCCGACCTTTTCAGACAAGTCATGCATTCAGATCAGGAAGTAAATTTTGTGTTGCTGGGAACAGGTGACCCGCAGCTGCACCAGATTTTTTCGCGAATGGAGGGCAATCATATGGGATATTTTGATGCCACCCTGGAATATAATGAGCAACTGGCTCATCAAATATACGCCGGATCAGATTTTATATTAATGCCTTCGCGTGTGGAGCCTTGCGGTTTAAACCAAATGTTTGCCATGCGGTATGGAACGGTGCCAATTGTACGCTCTGTTGGTGGATTGAAAGATACCGTTATAGATATTTCAGAAAAGGGCGGCTATGGAATTACTTTTGAAGATTTTAGCCTCGAATCTGCTGTAAAATCCATTCATCGAGCGGTAGAATTGTACAATGATTCTGAAAAATATTCGGAAGTATTACGCAAAATAATGAAGTTGGATTTCTCCTGGAAACGTTCGGCCCGGGAGTATATAGGAATGTACAAAGCACTAATCCCAAATTAGATCATTCATGAAAAGATCATCAGTTATTGCAGTTATTTTAGGAGGGGGAAGAGGTACTCGACTTTTCCCGTTAACCGATCACCGGTCAAAGCCGGCTGTACCAGTTGGTGGTAAATATCGGTTGGTTGATATTCCGATCTCTAATTGTTTAAATTCGGATATCCGCCGGATATATGT
This sequence comes from Gracilimonas sp., assembly GCF_014762685.1. Taxonomy (NCBI): domain Bacteria; kingdom Pseudomonadati; phylum Balneolota; class Balneolia; order Balneolales; family Balneolaceae; genus Gracilimonas; species Gracilimonas sp. The sequence continues at coordinate 1,319,513 of NZ_JABURM010000005.1, read as the reverse complement.
GCTGACCCAATTTAATTCTGCTTCCCTGAACCGGCACATCAAGAACACTTATAACTTTGACGTTTTCAGCAGTGGCTTTGTTGATATCCTTGCAGCCGAGCAAACTCCGGATAATACCGGTTGGTTTCAAGGTACCGCCGATGCCGTGCGGCAGTCTATACATCATATGGAGAACCATGAACATGAGTATGTATTGATTCTGTCCGGTGATCAGCTTTATCAAATGAATTATGCAAAGATGTTAGAGCGTCATAAAGAAAATGATGCGGATTTAACGGTTGCTACCATACCTGTAAATGCCAAAGATGCCACCGGCTTCGGTATTATGAAAACCAATGCTAAAGGGACCATTGAAAGCTTTGTGGAAAAACCTTCGGAAGATGAATTGGATAAATGGCAATCGCAGGTACCGGAACCCTTTAAAAGCGAAGGGAAAGATTATCTGGCATCTATGGGGATTTATATTTTTAACCGAAAGGTGCTGAAAAAGCTTTTCGATGACAATCCCGATGCTACGGACTTTGGAAAAGAACTCATTCCCAAGTGTGTGGAGGGCGGCCAGAAAGTTTGCAGTTATGAATTTGGCGGGTATTGGACAGATATCGGAACCATAGAGTCATTTTTTGAAGCCAATTTATCCTTAGCCGAAACGATTCCTGATTTTAACCTGTACGACAACGAAAATTTTATTTACACCCGGGCTCGGTTGCTTCCGGCTTCAAAGCTGATGGGTACTACGCTGGAACATGCATTAATGGCTGAAGGATGTATCATCGAGGCCAGCCGAATTGTTCGCTCAGTGATAGGAATTCGTTCGAGAATCGGTAAGGGAACGACCATTGAAAATTCTATCATCATGGGTAATGATATTTTCCAGGACCGTTCTGTCATCGAGAATGCCGGTTCGGAGAGTCCTGCTATGGGAATCGGGCAGCGCTGTTACATCAGTAATTGTATTATCGATCGCAACGTAGCAATTGGCAACGATGTCCGGATTGTGGGAGGAAAACATCTTGAGGACGGTGATCATAAATACCATTATGTCCGCGATGGCATCATTATCGTGAAGAAGAAAACCGTGATTCCGGACGGGATTATTATTTAACAAACTTGCTCTCTTCGCTGAGTTGTACACCCTTCTGGTTAAATTTCTTATTGCTTTCCATTGAAAAAAAAGCAATTAAATATTAAAATATTTTAATAAAAGAATTGTTTTTGATAAGTTGTATTGCTTGAAAGAGTTTTCAGGAGAGTTGGTAAAAAGGGAATTGAATGGACTTGGCATATAAATTGACAATATGAAGGTTAACCTGCGCATATTAGTGGTTGATGATAATGTATCAATTCATGAGGATATAGAGTCTATTTTGGTGCCCCGTACTGGTGTTGGAGAAAAAGAGCTTCAGGAATTAGAAGACGAGTTGTTTGCAGCTGATGGTAGTGAATCCCATGCTTTGGATGATGTAATTTATGATATTAATCATGCCTACCAGGGAGAGGAAGCCTTAGAACTCGCGGATAGAGCTGCTGAAAACGGCTCCCCGTATTCACTGATTTTTATGGATGTACGGATGCCGCCCGGCATGGACGGTATTCAGGCGATTAAGAAGATTTGGGAAAAGCACAGGGATACGGAAATTGTGATTTGTACAGCATACTCAGATTATTCTTGGGAAGATATTTTATCAGAATTGGGGACTTCTGATAAGTTGCTTTTCATGAAAAAACCCTTTGATGCCACCGCTCTTAAACAAACGGCACTTACTTTAACTACTAAGTGGAGATTGCAGCAAGAAGCATTTCAGTACACTGAGAAATTGGAAGAAGAAGTAAAGAGGCGGACAAAGGAACTCACCAAGTTAGTAGGTGAGTATAAAAAAATGAAAGAAAAAGCAGAACAGGCCTCGGAAGCTAAAAGTGAATTTTTGGCTAATGTAAGCCATGAGATCAGAACTCCAATGAATGGTATTATGGGGATGAATAGCCTGTTGATGGAAACTGAACTCAATGAAGAGCAAGAAGAATACGCTCAAATGGTACAGTATAGTGCAGACTCTTTGATGGGTATTCTCAATGACATTCTTGACCTAGCCAAAATTGAAGCAGGTAAGATGGAGGTTGAATTGATTCCGTTTGAAATAAAAGAACGGATGGATGAACTGAAAATGCTTGTGGAATACTCTACTGAAAATAAAGCAGTAGAAGTTTCTTTATTAATGGATGACAATATCCCGGAAGAAGTGATAGGTGATCCGATGAGGCTGCGGCAAATTCTGCTTAATTATGGTAACAATGCCATCAAGTTTACCGAGGAGGGAAAGATTGAATTTGAAGTTTCTCTGCTGGATGAAGATAAAGAATCAGTTACGCTTCGATTTTCAGTTAAAGATACAGGAATAGGGCTCACTGAAGAAAAAAGAAAACTGCTGTTTAATCCATTTACCCAAGCTGATGCCTCTACTACCCGGAAATATGGAGGAACCGGCTTGGGACTGTCTATTTGTAAGCAACTTGCTGAATTAATGAATGGGAAAGTGGGAGTGGAGAGTACCGAGGGAAAGGGATCAGAGTTTTGGTTTGAAGTATCGCTTAAGAAAGTTAAGGGAGAAAACGAAAGTAATCCCGCCCCCCAATCTTTATTAGAATCATCTCCAACGGATGAAGCAACCGAAAAAATACCTTTTAAAATATTGATGGTTGAGGATAATAGCTCAAATAAAACCTTAACAAGAAAAATGCTTGAAAAAAGTGGAATGAAAGTTACCTCTGTAGAAAATGGGCTAAAAGCTATTGATGCGATCAAAAATGATTCGTTCGATTTAGTACTTATGGATATCTACATGCCTGAAATGGATGGGATTGAAGCAACTAAAACTATTCGAGAGCTTGACGAAGGAACCGGAAAACATACCCCGATTATTGCTCTTTCTGCCAGTGTAATGCCAGAGGATAAGGAAATAATTTTTAAAGCCGGAGTGGATGATTTTATTGGAAAACCGGTGAAGGCTAAGCACCTGGTCGGTAAAGTTGTGAAATGGGCCAAAAAATCAAAAACAGATAATAAGAGCTAACCCATTTTTGTATTTACGTGAAGTATTCATGTTAAAAGTGGTGGAATTATTCTCAAATTATATTCCTGTTTACATGCACCTACGAGTCTCCTGTAAAATTAAATAAATATGAAGCGAGTGATTAAATATTTTTCAATTGTAACTCTTACCGCAGGTTTTCTTTTTTTGGCAGGAGCAACGGCTTTTTCTCAAGAGGATTCCTTCAAGTTTAAGCATTTGGGGCTTGAAGACGGGCTTTCTCAGGCAACCGTTACATCGATTGTTCAGGATGATAAGGGATTTATGTGGTTTGGTACTGTAGGTGGATTGAACCGCTACGACGGGCGACAAATGGTTATTTACCGGAGCCATTTGGTTGATAACAATAGCCTCAGTAATAAACGTATATCCGATATGTGTAAGGATTCGGAAGGGAACCTTTGGATCGCGACAATTAACGGACTTTCCTTTTTGAACTTAAAAACAGAACATTTTAGCCGGTTTTATAAAGAATACGGTCCAAAATCCATCAGCCATAATGCAACAAATAGTGTTTATTGTGAACCCAATGGCACGGTTTGGATTGCAACTGATAATGGTTTAAATAAGACTACTGTAAAGGAGAAAGAGTTTACCCATTTTTTAACGGGAGAAGGAAATGAAAATAGTTTTCAGAAAGTATACAGGGATAAAACAGGTGTTTTATGGATAGGTACATTTGGCCAAGGTCTTTATTATATGGATGAAACAGGCGGACAACTTCTAGCTAGTCAAATTGAAGGGTTAAGTAAAGAGGTTATTAATGAAATTTATGAAGACAGCAAGGGATATCTGTGGTTAGGTACAGACAACGGGTTGATTAGGGTTAATCCGGAGCGCGACAAAACAATAACCTATCAAAGTGAAATTAATAATTCTGCCACGCTTAGTAATAATAGTGTGAATGTAATTTATGAGGACAGTCGTTCTAATTTTTGGGTTGGCACTGAAAACGGTTTAAACCTGTATCAGCCTGAAAAAGGAGAGTTTATTCGTTTTCATGCGGATCCCTCGGATGAGCATAGCCTGACGTCCAATCGTGTACATAGTATTTATGAAGATAAGGACAACACTCTTTGGATTGGAACGTGGTCGAATGGGATCAATAAATTCAGCTACCATCAGAAAGGGATTAAGCATTATGAACACGAACCGGACATTGAAAACAGTTTAAGTGATAATAATGTCTGGGAGTTTCTGGAAGATGAGAACAATAATATTTGGCTGGGTACGGATAAGGGTCTGAATAAATTTGATCCGGAAACAAAACAGTTCGAGCACTTTCTGCATGATCCCGATGATGAAAATTCATTGAGCAACAATCGCGTATTTAATATAAAACAGGATGAAGCTGGAAATTTATGGATAACTACGCTCAATGGGTTAAATAAGTTTAATCCTGATACAAGAGAAGCTATACGGTTTACAAATGATCCTGATGATCCCAATTCACTCAGTTACAATGCTTTGTGGGGACTTGATGTTGAAGCATCCGGAAAAATTTGGGTGGCTACAACCGCAAAAGGTGTTGATAGATTCGATCCTGAGACAGAAACTTTTGTTAATTACGACTATGATCCGAATATCCAGGGAAGTTTGAGCGAATCTTATGTTACCAGCATCTATGTGGACAGTAAAGATCAGGTTTGGGTTGGTACCAGGGGAGGCTTGAATCTATATCAGCGCGACACAGAAACTTTTAAAAAATTCTCTCAGTCTGCTGAAAATCCCCATAGCCTCAGCGAAGGTTCAATCGTCGACTTTCATGAAGATTCAGAGGGACAACTTTGGGTTGGAACAGCAATGGGTGTGAATATATTGGATATTGAGTCGCATGATGTGCTTAATTTTTTCTCCATCTCTGATGGTTTGCCAGATGACGCGGTTTGGGGGATTACCGAAGACAACAACGGAAATATCTATATGGGCACTACCCGTGGACTTGCAGTATGGGATCCAGAGACAGAGATATTTACCCTTTTTGATAAGCAGGACGGTTTGCAGGATAATGAATTTAATTCCGGCGCTGCTTTTACTTCATCTACAGGAGAAGTGTATATGGGAGGAATAAATGGATTCAATGTATTTTATCCTTCTGATCTTAAAGGAAATCCGTATCCCCCTCCTGTTGTATTGACCGATTTTAAATTATTTAATGAATCTGTTCCAATTCAGGAAAGTATAAATGAAACTGAAAATGAAGAACAAAGAACAATTCTGGAAGAGTCGATTACTTATACCGATCACTTAACGCTTTCTCATTTCGATAAAGTAATCTCTTTTGAATTTTCGGCGCTGAACTTTACGATTCCCGAAAAAAACCAATATGCATATAAATTGGAAGGATTTGATGAAAAGTGGAACTATATAGGTAATCGAAATTTTGTCACTTACACCGATTTAGCCCCTGGTGAATATACGTTTCTGGTTAAAGCTTCAAATAATGACGGGGTTTGGAATGAAGGAGGGACTTCTCTTGCACTAATTATTACCCCTCCATTTTGGCAAACAACATGGTTTTATATTATCACGGGCTTTTCATTGATAGGATTGATTGCAGGGGGATTCAGGTACAGAACTCATCAGATAATGCAACAGAATAAGCAACTGGAACAAGAGGTAGATGAACGAACTTCGGAATTGCAGAAAAGCAATCAGAACTTAAAAGAAGTTCTAAAAGATTTGGAAGAAACCCGGGAAGAACTTGTTCAAAATGCCCATAAAGCGGGTATGGCAGATATAGCTACCGGCGTTTTGCATAATGTTGGGAACGTCTTGAACAGTGTAAATACTTCTACATCTCTAATTAAGGACATCATTAAAAAGTCGAAGATCGATGGGTTTATCAAGGCTAATAGTGTGCTTAGAGAGCATATCGACGATATTGGTAAGTTTATTGCCGAAGATCCTAAAGGGGAAAAAATAATTGAGTATTACCTGAAGTTGGAAGAGCCCCTTAGAAAAGAACGAGAGGAGATTGTTTCTCATTCTACGAGATTGGAAGAAAAAATTGACCTGATTAATGAGGTAATTGCTGCCCAGCAAACCTATGCAGGTGCGAGTGTGCATGCCAACCAAACTTCATTGGCCGATATGATTGATAATGCCTTAGCACTCCAGTCCGGCTCTATTGAACGGCACGGTCTCATTGTAGAAAAAGACCTGCAGGCCACCAAGCCGATTATTGCCCAACGCTCCAAACTAATTCATGTGCTGGTAAATATATTCAAAAATGCAAAAGAAGCTATGTCAAATAGTGCACCGGAAGAGAAAAAAATCATCATCAAAACCTGGGAGGATCAAGAAAGTGTCTATCTCTCCATTGCCGATTACGGGCCGGGTATAAAACCTGAACATCTGGGGAAAATTTTTACACAAGGTTTCACTACTAAAAAAGACGGTCATGGTTTTGGACTGCACAGCAGTGCAAATTATATGTCTGAAATGGGGGGTAAAATAAAAGTGGAGAATAGAGAAGGTGAAAAAGGCGCCTTGTTTGTGATGACCTTCCCCGTTATTTCTGAAAAATAGTTTTTAAAAATGATTACTAATACAACCGGGAATGGCTGGCAAAAATAAATCAAGGAAGATGAATAAGGCACATCGATTATCTAAAGCTAACTACCTGCCAAGAGTGGTGGGTTTTGTGGCTAGTTTTATTATGATAGCGTTTTTAGTTGTTGAGAGAGACTGGTCGTATTGGAATTTTTTAGTTTTGGGATTTTACTTTTTAATCTATCCGCACCTTGTTTATTTGGGATCCAGGTTTGCAGACGATGGAAAAAAAGTTGAATTATATTCTATGATGTTTGATGCCCTGGTTCTTGGGATGTGGACCGCTCATATTCATTTCACGCTTTGGATATCTTATGCTTTTCTGACTGCTACTGTGTTGAATAATATGATGTTAGGAGGATTTAAACAGCTGTTTAAGAGCCTCGCTTTGTATGGTTTCGGCATCCTGATTTTAGGGGCCGTCACAGGATTTCAATTCGAACCGAGTGCTTCTCTTTATGTGGAGTTGATTGCAATGATTTCACTGGTACTTTATGTCGCCAGTATAGCCTGGACTTTTTATAACGTGAATGAGAGGCTGGCGATGGTCAAAATGCAGGTAGAGAGTAAGAATACAGAGCTTGAGAATACCCTTCGCGAGTTAGATGAAACCCGAAAAGAGCTGGTTGAAGTTGCCCGTAAGTCAGGAATGGCAGATATAGCTACCGGGGTACTGCACAATATTGGGAATGTGCTTAACAGTATCGTGACTTCTGCATCTATTACCGGGGAGCTGTTGGAAAAAACAAAGTTGAAAAAGCTATTTCAGGCCATTCAGTTATTAAAGGAGCATGAAGATGATCTTGAACACTTTCTTACGGCCGATCCTAAAGGGGAAAAATTAATTGAATATTTCTTTAAGCTCGATGAAGTCATAAAAGAGGAACTTAAGGTGCTCCGAAAGCATCACCAGCGACTCGACCAAAAAATTGCTGCTATTAACGAAATAATAGAGGCGCAGCAAAATTATGCAATGGTAGGCATGAAAAATGAATTGGCCAGTCTTGAGGGAGTACTGGAAGATGCTTTAACTATTTTTTCTGCTTCGATGGAGCGTCATAAGATTGAAGTTGAAAAAGATATTAAAATGACGGATACCGTCAGCTTTCAGAAAGTTAAATTGGTGCACATACTTCTCAATTTATTTAAAAATTCTAAGGAAGCTATTGATGAGTCAAGAAGTAAGGAGAGAAAGATATTCATAAAACTTTACCAACAAAATGGACAAGTATTTCTGGAAGTATCGGATACCGGACCCGGAATTAAGAAAGAACATTTAGGTAAAATCTTTAACCAGGGTTTTACCACCAAGAAAAAGGGGCATGGATTTGGGCTTCACAGCTGTGCCAATTATATGGAAGAAATGGGAGGCACTATTGAAGCAAAGAATAGGGAAGGGGGAATCGGAACCAAATTTATATTAAGCTTGCCGGTTACTGTTGATACAGACAACACAATGGGCATTGAAAAAAGTACGGAGACAAGTTAAAGAAAACAGTGATCCCGGACGGGACTTTTATTTAAGCTATCGGATAATTTTAATAGATGGTTTATAATCTATTTCCTTTTCGGCTTTAATTCTGAAAGTGTTAAGTAGCACATATCCAAAATTGAAAATATAAGGGATAGCGTAAATTAATATTGGCATCAAGAAAAAGGGAATTGGTAGTAAGTAAATGGGGTCTATCAGCCACATCAGATTGATCCGAAATATTGGAATTATAAAGAAAATAGCATGAATCAAGTAAACAACCCCAACAAAAGTGATCTGGAAATTGAGTAGCTTTTTGCCCAACTCATTAACTCCTTTTACCGCATCTTTTCTTGTAACCCAGATTATCAGAGGTACAATAACGCCCAATATAGGATAGAAAAGAAAAGATAAGGCAGAAAGATTTAGAACGATCAGAGTCGAGACATCTTTCACCTGATTCCATTCAAGCAGCTCATCAGGGGTCACCTGCAGTGCCACCGCAATTCGCAAAAGGGTATCGCCCCTGGGTTCCGTTTCGGCATTCTCAACTCGCTGAATAGTTCGAAGGCTCAGGCCCGTTTTCTCAGCAAGCAGTTCTTGCGAAAAGCCCTTTTGATTTCGAATGTTTTTGATCTGATTGGCAAGAGAATTACTCATAAGTAAATTGTGTGTTTGATTTCACTCAAAACATATGTACTACTGAAATATTAAAGTATGACATGTACCCGTCATTTTAACGACATTACTGTCAGAAGTGCCTTTAATAAACAAAAAAGCCTTCATTTCAAAAAGAAATGAAGGCTTTAAATTAATCACAAACGGGTTAGCTTTTTAAGCAGTTTCCAGCATTTTCTTCAATGTAATACCGATCTCGGCCGGACTGTCAACAACGGTAATACCTGCGGCAGCGAGCGCTTTCTTTTTCTCCTGAGCAGTACCTTTACCTCCTGAGATGATCGCACCGGCATGGCCCATTCGTCGGCCGGGAGGCGCTGTTGAACCGGCAATAAATGCTACAACCGGTTTTTTACAATGGTCTTTGATCCATTCAGCTGCTTCTTCCTCAGCGGTTCCGCCGATCTCACCGATAAGAACAATAGAGTCTGTATCAGGATCATCATTCAATAACTTCACAGCATCAAGGTGAGTGGTTCCGATAACAGGGTCACCGCCAATACCGATGGCTGTACTTTGGCCCAATCCTTCTTTGGTAAGCTGGTCAACAGCTTCGTAAGTGAGCGTTCCGGAGCGTGAAATCAAACCTACTCTTCCGGGAGTAAAAATATTTCCGGGCATAATACCGACTTTAGCTTCACCGGGAGTGATCAAGCCGGGGCAGTTAGGACCGATCAAGGTAGCACCATGACTGTTTACAATTTGTTTAGCCACAATCATGTCCTTCACCGGGATGCCCTCCGTGATACAAATAATAACTTCGATTCCGGCAAAAGCGGCTTCTGTGATGGCATCACCTGCAAAAGCAGGAGGTACAAAAATAATGGAAGCATTGGCTTTTACTTCCCGGACTGCTTCAGCTACCGTATTAAAAACGGGCCGGTCTAAATGGGTTTGACCACCTTTTCCGGGAGTTACTCCTCCAACAACATTGGTGCCGTATTCAATCATTTGTTCGGCATGAAAGCTTCCTTCGCTTCCGGTAAATCCCTGTACAATCAGGCGGGTATCATTTCCAACTAATACGCTCATTTCATCTTTTTTGAGGTTCAAATTTGGGGTTGGGAATATAGCATCTCTGGCAGCGAATTGAAATGCTTATTTGTAAATGAAAGTTTTAGATGAAACTCAGGAAAGGTGCTTCATGTTAACATGGTAGAACTAATAAAAAATATAAAAGCATAATACCATGGATTTAAAGAAAAGATCACAAGAGGAAATTGAAGAGAGAATCGAAGAACTGGAAGACCTCATCGCCAAAAACGGGGTAGGTTCAAATTATCTGTCAAAAGCTGAACGGATTCAGAGGGATGTAAACCTGGCTTTGATACTTGGTGGGATCACCGCACTGTTAGGCGTTACCGCGTGGTCACTTTATAAATTTCAAGGAGACTAAAAAAGAACACTTAGCTGCAAGGTAAAAACATTGTCATCCAAATCCGGGCCGGAATCATCAGAATAGAGATAAGATGCTTTAAGGATGATGTTTCGCTGTAATTTATACCCGGCCACAAACTCAATACGTTCGCGGTCGTAGGTCCATGTTTTTTTGTTAAGATTTGAATAGGAGGAATAAGAGAAATTGGACGTATAGGTTTCTATGTCACCGGAACTCATGGTTTCATACCGAAGGGCTGCATAACTGCCCACCAGGAAAGGGAAATTGACTATAAACTCCCCCGAAACATGGCCAATGGTTGCTTCCCCGGTTGTTCTTGTTGCGGAGGTTGAGCTTCCCGGATCGTAATAAGGAGCTTTCCAATAGCTGTGATTGTATTCAAACAGCAAAGTATAGTAGCGATAGGAAAACTTGAGATCGGCTCCTAATAAATTTTGGTTATAAGAAGACAGATCATAAGCCAGGAGGGTATCATTTGCCGTGTCTTCTTTCAGAAATGCTCCGGTACTCAAAGAAAAACCAAGCTGTGCCCATACGGTCGGCTTCAAGAATATTCGGCCGGTAAGCGCAGGTTTATTATACTGTCCGTATTCGAGATGAGTAGAAGCAGGTGCAAGCGTCGCTCCCAGATTATAGCTAAGCCACTCGGTTTCTCCGATATTCCCGGATATTTTTATGCCTTGAGTGTACATTCGCTGGTAGACCATGGTCAATCCGGTTTCGTTTTCGCCATAGAGAGATTGACTTATTTCCGGATTGTAAGTTCCTCCACTAAAAAATCCAATCCGTTTACTGATGGGTAACCCGGAAGCATGAGTAAGGGGCAAGTGAACAAAAGGATTATCGGACGAAAGCACCCGTTCGGAATAAACTCCGTAAGGAGTGATAAAGCGACCCACGGTAACCATAAAGTCGGAATCAGATTCAGGGGCGTAGTTCAAATTTAATACCGAAAAGAAGGGTGAGCTGAGTTCATTGCTGTTATAATAATCGGATTGAAGTGCCAGGTTTGTAAACCAATTTTCTGAGATACTTCCGCTTATAAAAAGACGAATATTTGGAGTATAAAGAGATAGTTTACTGCCGGGAGTTTGATTTATATAAGGGGAGGAATGATCACCGGCTTTTCTGAGCTCAAAATCAGCAAGGCCACCTATTTGTATCTGGGCAAAAGCAGCTCCATGTATTCCAAAAAATGTAGTAACCAATAATGAAATATGGAAAATTTTATGTTTCATCATGCAGTTCCTCCTCATTTGTAGCTGAAAATATTTCATCCTTCCAGTTTATTTCATAGATGGTAATGGGCTTTTCAATTCCTTTAACCTGTATTTGGTCGAGTTCGGAAACAGGAATTTTACGTTCCAGGTTTAAAAAAACGGAATTTGAAATCAGGATTTGATGTTTTTGAGCGGCTGTACACAACCTTGCCCCCAGGTTAACGGTGTTGCCAAGTACCGTATAGTCCATCCTGTTTTCGCTGCCCATGGCCCCCATAACTGCTTCGCCGCTGTTGATGCCAATCCCCACTGCCAGTTCTTCCTGCTCTCCCTCCAGCATGGAGGTAATCTTTTTCTGAATGCGAATCGCGGCATTTACTGCTTTTTGGTCTTTATCTTTTCCCTGAAAAACAGCCACTAATTCGTCACCAACAAATTTATCTACATCTCCTCCAAATTGTTTTACCAGTTCTGCCTGGAAGCTCAACAGGTTGTTAAGCATATCAATTACTTCTTCCGGAGAATGGTTTTCACTCCAGGAAGTAAACCCTCGAATATCAGAAAAAAGAACCGTGATGTTTCGGCGTTCACCACCCGGTTCAATGCGGGAAATATTTTTTTTGATGGCATCAAGGGTGGCCTCAGAAACAAATTTTAGCATTAACAGCCGTTCTCTCAAACCCTCTGCGAGATTATTGAACGCAGATGTAAGTTTCCCTATCTCGTCATTGCTGGTGATGGGCACTTCCCGGCTGAAATCTTCTTTTTCTACCCGGTGCACTCCGGCTACAAGTAAATCGATGGGTTTGGTGATTCGGCGAGTTAACCAAATACTAATAAGAATCGATGCCGCAATGGCTATAATGCCAATTCCGAAAATCAAAAGTTGCAGACTTTGAAGCGGACCCAGGGCTTCCGTTAATGATTTGGCAACTGCATAATATCCGCGAATTCCCTCTAATTCATCAGTAATCTCGAACATGGGAGCCAGGTAAATGAGCCAGGTTTTGCCGTCCAAAACAATTTCGGAAGTGGTGGCTTTTTTGGTTCGTAAGGTTTCAAAAGTTGCCTCATGAATCATTTTTGAAAGATGGGTTTCATCATCAGAGGATAGTTTTTTAAAAGATCCGGCTAATAGTTGGTCATCCACATAAAAGATGACTTCCAGTCCAATATCCCGGGATAATTGTTCGGTTTCGAGCTGACGGATGGGGAATCCGTAGGAAAGAGTGCCAACGAGATTGCGCCCGGCCCAAATCGGTATGGTGATTACATTGAAATAACGATGATCTTCCTTCCAGATATATGTTTGGGAAGGCATATTCCCGTTCAAGGCATGGGTTACACCGGGGCGGTCTGCAATTGAAAATTGTGGTAATTCCCGGGTTGAAAGCTGTCCGAGGGGCCGGCCTTGGGAATCGGAGATTAATAACAGTCCTGCCGAGTCCGGATTGGCATAAAATTCTTCAGGAATCAGGGTATCCGGAATCACCGGGTCAAAATCCAGGAGATACCGTAATTCCTGTTGAATTTTTTGGTTTACGGTTACCGTGTCGCCGGTACTGATAGCGGCTTTCAGGCTGGGTATATCGGCAAGCAGAATGGCGGTTTGACGTAGTTGACGAAAACGGATATCCTGAATGCGTTCAAAAACCCGGCCGGCTTCTACGAAATTGGTATCAATATCCTGACGAATACGCGAATCTACAATCTGACTTACACTTATAAGCAGGCTAAGTACAATAATGACCACTAAACCGACAAAGCCGGAAAGTAATTTCCATCGCAAGCTAATGTAAGACAGCTTCATATCTTATTCTAAGAGTTTAAGGTAACGGTACCTATTTGTGTGATTTTACCGGATCCAACTTCAACGGCTACTGATTGCTCTTCATACCCGCTTGCAAAGACTTTAAGCTCATAATTTCCCGGTGGAACTTCGTCAATACTGAATGTTTCCCCGCTTTTAATTTTAACCCAGTGCAATGCATTGGCAGGAATTACATAAATGACCGCATGCATGTTAGAATGGATGTCGCAAAACACATCAACTACACCTGGCTTGTCAAAAGTAACATCCAGGTATTCGCCGCGAGGCCTGCGGCCCACATCAAATTTTTTGGTTTTTGATAAGCTAAAGACGTTGTGATATACCGGGTCTGAGTTACGAATGCGTACATCCTGATTTTGACGAATGGGTAAAAGATTCGGTATAAATTTCTGACCTTTCTGATCTAAAATGACCGGGCCGGTATTTTGTGGAGTCGTGTTATTTTCTGAACCCATTAAGATCACCAATACAGAATCAACTGTTATTTCCGAAGAGGGGGAGCGGCTCGGCCTTCCGTACATGCCTCCGCCAAAACGTGAAGGAGTATTTTTTGGAATTAGCTCTACAACGCCCGTAATACTACCGTCCGTTTCTTCTAATTGGCTTTGTGAGACACCGAATTCACTCACAGGAACAGCGAAACTCATCAGAATAACTATGGTAAACGTATATAGTTTCATGTTGAAAGGTTTTGAGGTTGAATTAAGCTATAAAACAGCTAAACAGCAACATTTAGACTCATTTTTGAAAATGGTACGATCACTTAAGTCTCCGGTCCGCACAAGGCTGAAGAGATCTATGGATTAGAAATAAAATCCGATTCACAATAACGATCCCCAAAAACACGCTACTTCCTGAACATCTTTGGATTTCTTTCAATAAACTTTCGAATCCAGTCTTTGACAAAAAAGCTCCTTTTGTGCTTCAGGTATAAGAATCCTGCAAAGCTGATAATGAAAGCTCCGGCGGCATTTACAATGATATCCCACATGGTATCGGTCAGGCCGGAAGGGTCGCTAAGCATTGTTTTTTGCATATTGGTTCCGAAAATTTGGTCCATACCGAACTCAAAAATTTCCCAAACAGAACCGATTGCAAGGGCAAAGGTGAAGGCAAAAAATGCGATGAAGCCTGAGGTCATATTAAGCTCCACACGCTTGCTTTCATTCAGTACATAAACCAGTAAAAAGCCGAGAATGCCCATGAGCAAGCCGGCTGTGGTATGAAGCGCAATGTCCCACCACCAAAGACGGTGATAAAAATCCTGAACCTCACCCAGATAAAAAGAAGCAAAAATGAAAATGACAGCGGTAAAATGAAATTCAGCGGGAATTTCCATCTCCATTTTTTTTCGAAAGAGAATAGGAACAAAAACAGTCCCGATAATCATCGTAACCAGGAAAAGTGAAAGCCAGCTTTGATCATACAACAGTAGTCCCCATTCTACAGCCATCAAAGCTAAAAGGACTCGGATGAGTATTAGGTGAGCCTTTCCTTCATCGGGTAGATTTTGGGGTATTTTGCTTTTAGCCATGAGAGAACTTACAGCATATTAAAGAATTTCTCTTCATCAAAATACATCCCGGTTTAACTGGAAAATCAAAGGTAAGGCGACCCCTGATCAGGCCGCCGATGGTGAACTTAACCTTCTTCTTCATTCGTTTGAGACTCTTCCTGAGCAGCATAGCGAAACAACATAGCTGCTACCACAAATAATGTAATGAAGAATCCGTTTACAGCCAGGATCTCATACACGGAACTTTCCGGTACTTCAGCCATACCCGTGAAAAATGCAGCTACGGTAATAATTGCTTGAGTTGCCGCCATGGCAAGTAAGGTTAACATCAAGCCAGCGGCTTTAAAACGCGCAATAAAAGCACCCATTATCCCGACACCGATCACAAGGAAATACAATGAGTTGAACTCGTTATTCTCGGAGCCGATGAGGCCAACAGCAAGGTTACTCCAAATAAGGAAGAGGCCGGTGAAAAGGGCAAACCCAACAGCTACCCTGTAAGCCATTTCTTCGGACTTCCTTGTGACTAATGTATAAGTAATTCCGGTTCCAAAGATCATTATCCCTGCTAAAATAAAATCAGACAAAGTCCATACCACATCTTCTGAAAACTTCATGGCGATGAAAGGTATGAGTAATAATAATCCGGTTGCGATAGCCGGATATGTGAAAGCTTTGGATAGATTTTGTTCTGTATTCATGGTTGTTACCTGTGTTATGTTTATAGTTAAAAATGAGTTATTAAAAGGTGGTTATTGTATCATGTAAAGCCGAATAAGAGCGGGAAGATGATCACAACGATTGCTGCCCAGACCGCGTAAAACGGCAGATAATCGGTTTGCCATTTTTCGAGAGTTGAGAAATTTGTTTTTCCACTGATAAAACGGATATAGAGAACTGCAGACCATGCCAGGTTCACCAAGAGGATTAAATTCATGCCAAGAGCGGCTACTCTGTTGGGAGTGAAGCCGAATTCTGCAATTCGTTCGGAGATTCCCCAGAGTGCAACGGCATCTGCCATTAAAGCACTTGTCACCAATACAACCTGAACTACATCAAATAACCCGGGAGCAGCTTTAGTGTCTCGGGCAGAAATAGAGTAAAGGAGCAGGCAAAGGACTACCACCAACAGCAAATCAAAAGCGATGAGTACGTTGCGTTCCATAATCAACTCATTCCCCGTAAAGAGCAGTGTTCCCAGGAAAGACAACAGCATGAGGGCGAAAAGAGGGGAGAATAATTTAGCCAGGACAGGAGCAAAATTACCGGCCATATGGTTCCTGATCTCGACCAGCCACGCAGCAATAATGACGGCCCCGGTCACACCACAGGGCAACAGCCACGATTCAAAAAACGGTTCAATATCGATGCCAATGGTTCCGAAGATCAATGCCATGAATCCGGTTAAAGCCCCGCCGCCAAGGGCGATCAGCACATAGTAAATGAAGAGTTCTCCGGAGAATCGAACGAAGTCCATGCGTTCGCTAACCTGATTCCATCGACCGCCCGAGAATGCGATGCCCACCACCAGCCAAAGTGCAATCGGAAGATGCAGTGCTAAAAGTGCCTCGGTGTCGCCGCCTTGCTCGAACGGATAAAGGTTGGCGAATGCTGCCGCCATAACAAATGCAAGAGCCAGCCAGATTACAGAGCGGGACTCCAGCTTCCTTTTCCATGCAAAATAGCCGGTCAGGAGGGGCAGTACGAAGAAGCTCATATTCCGGAGGTAGAAACTCTCGTTCTGATCAAGGTCAATCCCGAACAGGGCAGGAAGTTTTATAAATACGGCTGCAGCAATTGCCAGAGAAAATGCAATCAGGGCTTCCGTAAGAACATTCTTGTCGAGGGGTTGTTGGGCTGCAGTGGTCATTTTTATGTGGTTGATAGTTTTATATTGAAAGAACTTTGAATTACAAAGTAGTGGCATAAATTTTTTTGAGTTATGAATATATCTGCTGCGAACGAAGTTTGGATCGGGTGAAGAAATGCCATACGGTTCCAATGACAGTAAGCGCAAGTGGAAGTGCACCCGGTTCACCTTCAACTACGATCATGAAGGTTACCAAAAGGAGGCCGATGAAGATGGTCAAGAGTGAAAGCAGCTTATGCATTTTTAGTTTTTTAGATTGATTGGTTTCCATAGCTATTGTTGTGATTTGATGATGGTTTCCAGGACTTTGAGATGTTCTTCAAATGCTTTTTTGCCCTTCGGGGTCATGGAGTAACTGGTGTTGGGTTTATTGTCGATGAAAGATTTCTCCACCTCCACAAAGCCTTCTTGTTCCAGCTTTTTGATGTGGGTGGCCAGGTTTCCGTCGGTCACATCCAGGAATTCCTTAAGAGAAGTGAAGTCCAGAGAATCGTTGACGGCCAAGGCCGACATAATCCCCAGCCTGACCCTATTCTCAAATGCTTTATGTAGATCGTCGAATGATACGTTCACAGTGGGTCACCGCTCAAACCTGAAGTACATATAAATACCATATACAATATGAACCACTCCAAAACCTATGGCCCAGAAAAGGAGCCCATAGCTGATAAATGCCATATTCAGCAGTCCCAGGATCATCTGCACATAACCCATCACCCGCACTTCCCGGATAGTGTAAGCTCCGGCGTTGTACAAAGCGAGTCCGTAGAACAGCAGGGTGAGGGGAGCAATCAACCCGAGAAGTCCATTTGAAATCAGAAGCAGGATCAAAATTCCCCCGGTAAATAGCGGAACAGCCATGCTTGCCAACATTCTGCGGGAAGTTGCATTCCAGGCTTTTTTATCTTGCTTTTGTGCCTTTCTTTGGGAATCCAGAAGGGCACTGATCAGTGCCAGAAATAAAACTCCTGCCGCTGTTAAAAAGATATTAGTCAGATCCGGGTAGGAGTAAAAGATCTCATCAGGCTGAAACCCAAGAACGTGGGAAACGATCCATGCACCGGCAAGAGCGTACACCCCGGCCAATATTCCAGCCCAACCCGAGAGCGATAAAAATTTGGTAGACCGCTCCATCATGGAACGTATCTCTGCAATGTCCTGAATGTAGTCCTGTTCTTCTTTCATACAAAGTACTTTTTATTTCAAAGTAATGCAGAAATTTGTGTTTTACAATAGGGGGAGAAAATAATTTTGAGTTGCAGATCTTCCGGTACCTGATTAATTCCGGAACTAGTTTAAAATAAAAATGGGCTCTGCCGATTTAGACAGAGCCCATTTACACTAAAAGTCAGTTATGATTTCTAATCCGGAATACCGAATCGTTTTTTAGCTTCCTGATAAGACATCGTCTTAATTTGATCCTTTGACATCTTGCTTTTTGCCGCTACTCCACCGGGGATAAGCACGTAGCGATATTGAAGACTACTGTTAAATCCAACGCTTCCGCTGTTATCATGAGTGAATCGTGTAATTTGAATAAGATTTAATCTTGGCAGAAAATCCATCGTGTTTGTTATTCCGCCGGCATAACCCGTGTATGGTAAAGGGTATATGTAATTGGAAAATTGCATATATACATTCACTACTCCCGTATCTAATATTTCTTGCGTTAGCTGAGGAGCATTGATATCTCCAATTTTCATGTTGCTGCTGTCAATAGTAGTATCACGGACGGCAGAGTCAAGGTATGTCCACGAAGAGTACATGACATTTGCGGTACCCTTCAGGTTTAGGGGCGTTCCCCAGCCACTGTCGGTTTTGGGTCCATATAGATCGAAGGTGTCATTGTTTAAGTAGTAGTCTCCTGGAACACCGAGTGAATCATCTGGTGAACCGGTTCCGGAATATATTTGACTGCCATCTGCGCCGGCCTCACCCTGAGGGCCCTGCAGGCTAATGGGCGTTCCCCATCCGCTGTTGTTTTTAGGACCATAGAGTTCACCGGTATCCTGGTTTAAATAATAATCTCCGCTTGCTCCCAGATCGGTTGAGGGAGCCCCTGTTCCGGCATAGATAGAGCTGCCATCTTCACCGGCTGCACCCACCGGTCCTTCAGGGCCTTCCGGACCCTGTGGCCCTTCCGGGCTTTCGCAGCCTGTGATAGTTCCCATAACTAATGCAAGTGGCAATGCCAGCAGGAGTAGGGTTTTTAAAATGTTAGGTTTATTTACTCTTTTATTGTCAGTCGTATACATATTATTAATTAGTTTTTGTTTTGATAGAGGTAGAATTCTTTTCCATCATTGTATACGCGACAAAAAGCGAAATAGGGTCAAAATGGGCTAATAACAAAGTTCACCCGGCCGGCTCAATACGTCTATTTCTAATCCGTTGAGTAGTTGAAGGAGATGTGAATAGGATGAGAAAAACCTCGCTAATCAATCAGTTGGGTGGTTTCGAATGGAGGGTATTGGGACCGAGGGGGGAACGGGAATAAAATCGTCCATCGCAAATCGGTCGTTCGGTTTTTCGCATATCAGTTCAGAAAAAATTGCGATTAACCGATGAACCTAAAGACCGATTTGCGAATGAAAATTACCGCGAGCCGTTAGGAAGGATGAAAAGAAAGGAGTGAGCTGGGAAAAAAATTTCAAAGTTCATAACCAATTTCGTTTTGTTTAATGGGAACCCAAACTTCTTCTTCAGCCTCGGGATCTGTTGGACTATATCCTTCCTTCATAATTTCAAAGTGAGGTCGACTATCTAATTCATACAATGAATTTGGCATCCATTCCCGGTGGATATAATGACTGGTTTTCGGAAAATCGGATGGCAGCCCTTTGTGAATGAAAACGGCATATTTACCGCCCTTTAGGGTGAGGCTTTCCATTCCGTTGGGGAGCTCATCAAATCTATCTACTTCTATAGCAGCCCATTTCTCGAACCGGGTTTGCGGAGTGAATTTCTTAAAATCCTGATCTTCAGCAAAAATTTGGACCGAGTATAAATCTGTATTGGCCGGGTGAAGAATCTCTTTCTTATATGGGCCAAAAGATTGCCATAATTTTCCAGTGCTGTTCTCAGCGAGGGTGGTTTGGATTCGCTTACCTACTAACTTCAGTTCAGAAATAGTAACAATACGAGGTTCCTGCATAGGTGATGATTCGTTTAATTTTTAGGTGGTAGTGAGGATATGAAAGTGAGGCAGACATCCATCCAGGATTTTAAATCCTGATCCGTCGTCAAACCTTCCGGTGCCACATAAATCATACCCTTCAGGGCCTTTCCTGTAAAATCCATTTCTTTAGCATGGGCCCTGGAAAGACTCATTTCATATTGTTCAGGGCCAACACGTGCCATCAGTTCATTTTTAATGATACCGAATGCCATATGACCTGAAATCATAAAGCAAAGTCCGCCAAACATCTTTTTCTCTTCTACATTTCTGTTATCCTGCAGAAGATCACGTATTCGCTGAGCCAACCCTTCATCGTAAGCCATATCACGCTAATCAGATTCTTTTTTTGAATTAGCAGAATTAATTACTCATAAACAAGAGGCTTACTGCCGGGCTGTCCCGCTTAGCTTGGTATTTTGTGCAGATTCCTCCGACCAGAATATTTTAGCAGGCAGATTGCCAGGCTAAAACTTTGCACCTGTTTTACTTACTCTGATCGGGAGGTCGAATCAGGTATCCATTCGAAGTTTTCAGTTTTTGGGAACCGGTTCATAACTTCTCCTAACTCCGGGATGGTGCCCAGTTTCCGGCTTTCCAGATTCAGCCAGGCACCATCAACGGCGATTTGAGCCGCTTTGATACCGTCTTCGCCTTCCTTGATAATTTCATGCAGAAAGCTCCAGCGGGAACCGTCCCGGCGCATCGTGGTCAATGCACAGGTGACCGTGATGATTTCAAGCAAACTTATTTCACGCAGGAATTGGGTCTCTTCCCGAAACAAGACGGGGCCAAAACCCAGGCGGCTGATCTCAGTAATGGAGAGTCCGAAATCGGAGAACATTCCGACCCGTGTCTGGGCGGCATAGTCGTTGTACACGGAATGACGCATGTGGCGGTTGGGATCCATATCCGCCCATGTCACCTCAATGGTTTTACTGTATGTTTGCATTTTGATGATGTATGTAAGTTATCCTGTGATGAACAAGGAATGCCAATATAGAAAAGGAATGGACGTATTCATATATCATACAGGCAACCGGCTTTATGACCGGGGACCGCAGACGGGCGATCGTTTGGTAAATAATTTAATATCCAGGCGAAAACTTCATCATTGGAGATTCCTGGTCATGTCGATCCTTCTCTGCCAAATGGCGGTTCAGGATGACTCTTGAAAGAGTCGCAAATCAGTTCAGACAGAATTGCGATTAACCGATAGACCGACAGACCGATTTGCGAATGAAATTTACCGCGAGCCGTTGTGAATGAGGGTAAAGGAGGACTTTACTATCATCAATCTTCCGGAAAAACGCCCTTCATTCTTTTTTCCATCTCTGCGGCAATCACACGTCCGTCTTCATCCTGTGTTTTCAGCTCCTCAATGATATTGTGATAGCTCTCGGCATCTCTGTCCTGACTTAATTTGAAAACATTATTCATTTCGGTTACTTCAATTTCAAAAGCCACAATGTACTTCATCATTTTTTGTCTATACTCAGAAGGAAGGTTGTCAAAAACCGTAGGGGAGTGCTGATCATAGCCTTCAAAATGAAGCGTTGTTTTACGAAGCACTTCTTCTAAACCTGCCTCATCCAGAAAACTGATCTTGCCTTTTGCATGCACACTCATATAGTTCCATGTAGAAGCCAGATGAGGATTACTGTACCATGCGGCACTTACATAGGTATGAGGGCCGGTGAAAACCGCAAGCACGTGTTCATTGTGCAAGAAGGCTTTATGGTGGTCGGTATTTTTCATGATGTGCCCGCTCAATATTTTTCGGCCTTCCCTTTTTTCGATAAAAACGGGCACTTGTGTAGCAATCGGCTTGTTTTCGGTATCGCACCCGCTTAAAAAAGCAAACGGATGTCGATCAATAAACTCTTTAATTACCTGTTCATCTTGTTCTTTGTAATACGGAAGATCGTACATAAGATCCTGTTCTAATCGTTTTAATTAATTTTTCGCAATCCAACTAAAGGGGTACCGGAAAAGAGATTAGAGGGCGCGAATATTATAATTGAATAAATGACAAAAAAATTGAAACAAGCAACTCCGGAAAGAGGCTAAAAATCCCGGAGGGATGACAGTCTATAGCCACGCGGCCTGGTATAAATCATCCATCGGGAATGGACCGACAGACCTGCCAAGGGCACTCCTTTGGAGGATTTGCGAATGAAATTTACCGCAGCCCGTTGGGAAGGATGGAAGGAGTATCTTTCAGTTGTACCGGGTGGTCCCGGGTGAAAAAAGCAGCATCTAAAAACCATGTAACCGAATCCGATCTCGGTCGTCACACATGAAAATTGCCTGTATGTCAGGACTTTAAATTAATAGGGCGACACTAAAATACTGCTATTATGAACACCTCAAAAAAGATACTTACAGCTACAGTAACCATAGGGACTTTACTTATCCTGCTCACCGGATGTGGAAAAAAGGGGGGCAATGGAATTACCGATCCGGTAGAATCCTCTCCAACGATTGAAAGCGTCATGCCCGGTGAGGGTACGGTAGGAACAGAACTTACGATTTCAGGTTCTGATTTTTCTTCCGATGCAACCGTTAAAGTAGGCACCGTTACTGCCGACGTTGTTGAGTTTTCTTCTTCAACTACACTTTATGTTACGGTCCCATCCGGCATTACAGGAAATACAGCTTTGGATATTACAGTTACCAATGGCGATGGCGGAGAAATAACTTCAAGTTCGGCATTTACCGCCATTGATCCTGTTCTCTCTTTTGTAAATAGTGCCACTAAGCCATCCGGAAATATTGGAAGTACGGTAATTATCGACGGGAAGGCTTTTGGAGATTCCCAGGGAGATTCCCGGGTTTTATTTTCTGACGGAGCCGGCGGCACAATCCCGGCAACCATTGCCAGTGATGACGATTGGTTCGACACCTTTATTGTAACGACTGTGCCCAGCGGAGCTGAAGACGGCCCTGTTTTTGTTGAAACGGAAATTGGAGCTAGCAGCTCTTTGGATTTTAATGTAACTGATGCGGCCACATTTAGTCCTTCAACGATAAATTGGACACAAACCACATCCCTTCCCCAGGGTCTTAGTGGTCACCGGGCGGTATATACCCCTATTGATGATGCTTCAGGCAATACCAATAGTTTTGTACATGTCAGCGGCGGACGAGATACCTCTGCTATATCCCAAAAGGATGTATTCTATGGTCAAATTAATACTGATGGTACTATAAGCAGCTGGAATACCGCCACCGCTCTGCCCGATTCCATATCTTTCCATGCCTCAGTTGTTGCAACACCTTTTAATTCAAAGGTAAGTGGCAAAGGATTTATTTATGCACTGGGCGGTGTTGATAATACAGGAGAGCCGGTATCCTCGGTTCATTTTGCTTCTCTGAATGAAGACGGATCCATTAATTCCTGGAATACAAACCAGGCTTTGCCGGAACCGCTCCACTCATTAGGTGCAGTCGTTTTCAGAAGTGCAATCTATATTGCCGGCGGTGCAACAACCGGAGATAATCCCACGGAGAAAGTATATAAAGCGGCTATTGATACCTCGGGTAATTTAGGGGCGTGGGAAGAACTGGCTTCTATGCCATCACCGAGAATGTATCACGGTTTTCAATCATTTGGTGCTTTTCTGTATGCGGTAGGCGGTGAAGGAGCTGCCGAAAGTCCGGATGACGGAGATTTTAACAATAATGACACCAAATTTTCTACCGTTGTATATGCTAAAATAAATTTGCGTACCGGTGATATAACCACCGACGGATGGAGCATTAACGTGGATGAAATGTCGAAACCCCGAAGCAAGCATTCTGCCCTGGTTACCGGCGGTAATCTTTTTGTAAGCTCAGGCTTGTATGCCGGCAGCGGACAAGGTTCCTCCGAAAATACCTTCGCACAAATTAACTCTGACGGATCGGTGGGTGCTTTCGGTGGCGCTACCGGGTCTAATACCCTGCAGTCTGAAGGTGGCCAAAACCTTTATAATCAGGCAGCGATTAGCTATATCGATGCAGACGGTGTAGCACACGTTATGATCCTGGGCGGAGACGATGTTAACAATCCTGGGAATAAGCAATCTGATGTATTGTTTTACTAAGCACTAGCTTTAGAATCGAATTCAAATTATCAGCAGAAAGTCCCAGCGAGAGCCGTCCAGGCTCATCGTTGGTGACGCTGATGATTTCACACAGGACCCCGGTCTCTTTCCGAAACAAGACAGGCAGAGCTTGTTCACCCTAAAGGCCTGCGAATACTGCCTCATTTTGTTGAACCGGCATTGATTTGTCTTTTCTGGTCGTAATATATTATAATAGCTTTTAGTTTTTCCTGTTAGTTATCATCTATTCGGTATGCCCATTTGTTTGAAACATTAACAAATAGAGGATGATTATGAATACTCATATTCTGATGATTTTAACCGGAATACTGCTCCTTTTCAGTACTTGTAATAGTCAGGTTGACAGACTGGAGCAAAACAAAAACCTGGTCCTTAAAGCCAACCAAGAGTTACTCAATAACGGCAACACAGCTTACGTGGACTCCGTTTTTGCTGAAGATTATCGAGTTGATGGGGCAGAGACAGGAAGGGAGGCTATTAAAAATTTCATTTCCACTCTTTTACAGGCCTTTCCGGATCTGGAGGTCACGATTGAGCCTGTACTTGCAGAAGGCGACCTTGTAGGTTGGCAAAGAACGCACACCGGTACTCACCGGGGGCAGATTATGGGTATCCCCGCTTCAAATCAGCAAATAACGTGGGAGAATTTGATCATTTCACGTATTGTTGATGGGAAAATTGTGGAAGAATGGAGTCAGGGAAATTTGCAACAAAAGCTACAAGCCATTGAAGCTGAGAATTAGTTTTTGAGGCGATATAAATTTTCTTTTTTAGTTGATTGAATAGCTGAGCGGGATAGACAGATGCCATTATTATGAGTGAATAGGCGAAGAAAAATTCAAAACAAGCAACCCCGCAAAGAGAATAAAATCCCGAAGGGATGACCGGTACCGAAGTCCCAGCGGAGGCGTTGGGAACGAGGATAAACAAATACCCCCACCGACATCTGTTATCGCCGGTGAGGGTATTCTTTTAATTGAAAAACTTGTTCTGTCAGCTTACCACCTTAAATCCAAGATGGATGACTCCTGTTCCTTCGACAGAACTTGTACATTCCAGTTTAGGTTGTGAAGTATTTTCAAATAATGTCTTGCCTTCGCCAAGCAGGACCGGTATCAAGTCAATGTATATCTCATCAACCAAACCCGCCTTAAGTGCTTGTTGTAATATGCTCGGGGAGCTTATACAAACAGTTTTTGTCTCTGCCAGTTCTTTTGCCTTTGCGATGGCATCTTCTACACCTTCGGGGACAAATGTGAACGGGGAATCCGGTTTTTCCCACTCGGTTGCAGGGTTGTGGGTGACTACAAAGTGATGAACACCCAATGGAGGGTGGCCGCCCCATGCATTCGCAAGATCAAAGTTTCTTCGTCCCGTAACCATTGCTCCAACAGAACCACCTGCTTTACCCATCATTTCGGCACTGGCTTTGGATACTTTGAATGGCGTTCCCGGTATTTCGGTATCTCCGCTAAAGTACCATTCATGCAGTTGACTTGGGTCATCATTTGGATCCGCAACATATCCATCAAGAGACATGCTGATATTGAATATTACTTTCGACATAATAGAATAAATTTAGTTGTTACTATTCTGTGGTGATCCAAATATTAAGGCATCAGAAAAAATAAAAATAGAATAGAAACGACAGCCATTAATTTATTCTGCGGCACCCAGTTTAAGGTACTCTTTGGGCGTAATATTGGTGAATTCCCTGAATAGCCTGATATAATGACTTTGGTCGGCATAGCCGTGTTGGAAGGCAATATCAGACAACTTTTGGAATTGGCCGCTCTGCAACTGCCTAAACCCCGAATAAAATTGACAAATCCGCCTGAACTGGTTAGCTGAAACCCCTACATGTTTCTTAAACCTCCTTTGGAAGGTTCTTGTACTTATTTCCAGCTCATTTCGAATGTTAGATAAAGCATCCGGTTCGGGACAAGCCATTAACTGATGGGCTGAATATTTTACTGCCTGACAGCTTTTTTTATGATTTTTGATTAGTTCAAAGATAAATTTGTTCAATAATTTTAACCTGTTCTCTGTGGTTTCTGCATTCAATAACTGTTCCTGAAGCTCATAGGCTTTTGCAGGTTTCCATAAAGCAAGATCAATTGGGTGATCAGTGAGTTCCCTTGCAGCGATTCCAAATAATGCACCTATAGCATAAGGCTTAAAAAAGTAGGCGATTAAGGTAAAGTCTTCCTCAACAACCCAATTTTCAGGACATGTGGTTTGTCCAAACAAGGTTAAGTTGCCTGCACTGTTATTTCCAATAAGCCCTTTTTTTGTTTTAAACAGAAGGTTGGGCATTCCATTGGCATACAGAGGGAGGGCGAAAGAACCGGCTACCGGGAAATCCTCCAGTACTAAAATGTGTTCCACAAATCCTTGAATCGATTTATCTGGTTCTTGATAATAGAGTCTCATAAGGATGATTTTTTGGTCTTATACGGGTTCCTTCTCACCAAAAATAACTATTCCCAGAATAACGAACATCTATGAATGAGCCAAGTCCCGGCGGAACAACACAACAGGGCGTTGAAGGCGAGCGTACGTCTTCAGAAAAAGATCTGGATAGTTTTTCCATCTACCCCGGGGTAGATGGAAAAATTGTTTAGATAAATTGAGTGAGATGTTAGAAGGATAAGAAAAAGCCTCGGTAATCAATCAGGTGGTTGGTTTCGAATGGAGGGTATTGGGACCGGGAGTAAAATCGTCCATCGTCCCGAGCAGTCGAGAGTCGTTCAGTCTTTCGCATATCAGTTCGGAAAAAATTGTCCCGATCCTCGGGAATGGACCGACAGACCGATTTGCGAATGAAATTTACCTCAGGTCGTTGGGAAGGATGGAAGAGAATATCTCAGTTGGACCGGGAGGTCCCGGGTAGCGTTCCCAACCGGGGGGTTGGGAACGAGGGTACGATCCGGGCACTGACGCCGATCCCCGCTGGTCGCCGGACGGGTCCAAGATCGCTTTTCGCAGCTACCGAACCGGGGATAATGAGATCTGGGTAATGGACGTCGACGGGAACAACCAAACCAACCTGACGAACGAGCCAAGTACTGACATCGACCACCGGTGGTCGCCGGACGGGATGCAGATCGCCTTCGAAAACTTTCGCACCTTTGATAATGAGATCTGGGTAATGGACGCTGACGGATCCCATTTGACCAACCTGACTGATGATCCGGGTGCAGACACGTCTCCCAGCTGGCGGCCGGAGGAGTGATGAATGGAGGGTATTGGGACCGAGAGGTTGGGAACGAGCGTAAATCTTTATTCTTTAGCAAGTTTTAGTCCAAGATAGAAATTGAGAAGAAAAAGAATGAGTATTAGGGGCCCCCCTATATTCAGGTCTGCAAATGTTATTAATTCGAAGTAAAGGGCAAGCGAAGCAAGTGCTCCCAAAAAACTAATTATTACCCCGGTCCATACCATCCATTTCGGCAAAGTTTTATTTGTTAAATATACTCCGGCTAAACCGGTTAGAAATAGCAAATTGCTAAACCCAAAAATCCATATTGCTTTATCATTAAGCATAGGAAATAACCGGGGAGACTCATTATAAAATTCAGCAGCAACCGGATAGGAACCGAGCATATTGGCATACATCAAAATCATGACAATATGTGCAAAGGAGATTAGAAACCAGCTGATGCTCTGCTTAACAGTCGCAAAATACCACGAAGAGACGGCTATCAGTACTGCTGCTATTGCTTCAACTCTCCAAATAGTAGCAACCAAAACCCATTCACTTAAAATTTGGCTGGTTTTATCAGCATCTGTACCGGAGGATGGTTGGTATACAAATACAAACAGCAAGATTGACACAAAAAATAGGAGGGAGCCTATCGACCATAAATAAGCAGCCACTTTTTTCTTGCTAAAATTCATAAAGGGATTTTTTTGTTTTTAATTGAGTACAAGCTATATCAACACCCGGCGCATAACCCCGATAGTTTTTACTAGATATGCATTCCCGGAAGTAAAAATTGAATAAAGGTGAAATAATTAACACAAGCAACTTTGGCATAAAAACTAAAATCCCGAAGGGATGACCGCCCATAGCCACGCGGCTTCAGCCCGTGGTGAGGGTGGAATCAGGGCCAAGCCAAGTCCCGGCGGGACGACACAATAGGGCGTTGAGGGCGAGCGTATGTCTTCAGAAAAAGATCTGGATAGTTTTTCCATCTACCCCGGGGTAGATTTGAAAATTGTTTAGATAAAAAGAGTGAGGTGTTAGAAGGATGAGAAAAAGCCTCGGTGATCAATCAGGTGGTTGGTTTCGAATGGAGGGTATTGGGATCGGGGGGGGGCACTAGTGGCATTTCCGACTGGGTGGTTGTGGGGACGAGGGTAAACCTAAAAGAGATTCAAATCATCTTTAATATCTATGAAGAGCGGTTCACCATTCTTTTTTAATAACCAAGTATAAGTTTGTCCCTTTTTAGGTTGACAAATATCCAAAGGTAGTCTCAGTATATGAGACATTAAAATTGAATAATCATCGTCGTTCCAATCATCAAAAATAGGTTTTGAGCTAAAACCTTGTAATGGTAGCATGTGTGTTTCTACAGGGCCTTTTCCGGTTTGTGTATTTATAAATTTTGGGGTTCTATTCATAAGAATTCCCTTATATAAAATTTTTGCAGATAACTCTCTAAACTGTAAAGGATGTAGTTCTATTTTCTTATGTACATCAAGGTGATGTTCAATTTTTTTTGTGCTTTTACAGTCTTGTAATAAGGCAATTATTCCAATACCACCCATTCTGATTGATATAAATAGGGCATCCTGATTATCAATAAAGTCCCATTGTGATTCTAATTCTTTAGGCTTTTGAGTTTTAAATAAATAAATAGATGCTGGAAAAAAATTGGAAAACGCAATCTGACCTCGAATTCCTTGGAGGAACAGAAAGTGAGAGTAAAAAGAATCAAGATATTCAGGAGTAACTATTGTTCCTTTTTTTGGATCTGATCTGTCAAAATCCAGAAATAACTCACGATACATCATTCCAAAATAAATTTTACCGAGCCAATAGAATAATATCTCATCAGGTAACTCTGACATTGCCTCAAAGCCATTTTCGAAAGCTTTTTTTACTTCATTTTCAAATGGTCGTAAATGACGATTATTACAATTAAGGCAACATGGTATTGTGAGATTTCTATAAGGGAGTAGAGTGCCATTTAGCAGGGTGATCTTTTGATCCCATAAATTAAATTTGCGTTGTAGCCATTTTGGGATAACATGTTCTATAGTCCTGTTATCATCTGACAATTCACAGCCACAAAGGAAACAATTATCTGGCGTATATGAATGCTCTTCAATTTGCTTAAAAATGCCTGTTAGTTCAGTCATTTTATGTTTGATATTTTAAACAGGATTCCTTTTGATATTTGACCCAATTTGGAATTTTAAATCAAGGTTTGATCTGCTTTATAATGCTCAAATCAGCCGACGCTTTCAGCGGTCGGCTGCATTTTCTTGTTAGGACTCTTTTCTACGAAAGTCGCTTGGACTCTTTTCGAAACAAGCATGTAAGGGATCCAAATGACACCCGTTAAAAGTGATCTCAAGAACTCTTTTGTTGTGTCTGGATCAAACATTGGCACTCCAGGAAAGACTTTCGTAACAATCCAAGCATCCAAAGGAATAAATATCAATGATGCCGCTACAATGCCTATATATAGTTTTGGGAATAGATAGTGCTTGGAAAAGAACAAATATATTAGATAAATGGAAGCGGCAATCATTATAGTGTTAAATGTGATTTCACCTATCAATATACCACTAAAATAGGGGGTGTAAGCTTCAGATCCTTCTGTAGTTAACGCTTCCCAAGTGCCATTTTCAAAAATTGGCTTGTAAATTGGGATAAGCGTAACAAGCAATCTGATCGGGCTTATTACAACTCCGAGCCCTGCCAAAATTAGCCACCCACCTAACCCCTTTAATTCATTATTCTCTGTCATTCTCTGTCGTCCTATTTGGTTTGCTTGTTATACACATTGAACTCGATTTAGTCTAGTTTCATCTCAGCATTTGCCCAAGCAACGATTTCATCCCCACCCATTATGTTTTTGACGAATTCTCTGTTTTTTATTGTTTGAGTACCAAAGCCACCATCTTCGAACCTATCTTTAAAAATCATTATATGTGGAACTCCTGGAATTTCGGCTTTATTTAAATGTGCTAAAATAAGCTCATTATGATATCTGCTTCCCATTGAGGTCTCATCCCAATATTCATATTTCTGAATATATTTAATAGCCTCGTCCATATTCTCATCCATTGTAACCATCACAAGTTTTGTCTCAAACTCAGAGTGCAATGAATCGAAATTAGTCCTGATTACATCGATACTTTCAATTACATCTGGACGATTGCAAGGTCCGCAATCTGTTGCTCCGAAATAGAAAACGGTAAGTTGTTCTTGGGAAAATGCTGAAATAGATAGAAGTAGAAAAGATAGTGTAAGTATAGTTTTCATAAGACCTCACTATTGTTAAATGCGCATAACTAAACGCAAACGCGTCCGCTTGATTTGCATTGTTATAAATCAAAGATCAAGCTGGCATTTTAGTACGATAAATTTGACTTGTTTCAGAATCAATTAAGTAGAGTATGTTATTCCGCGAATCGAGAGTAAAATCGAAAAACACGAACTCATCATTCCTAATGT
Source organism: Gracilimonas sp. (assembly GCF_014762685.1). Classification (NCBI taxonomy): domain Bacteria; kingdom Pseudomonadati; phylum Balneolota; class Balneolia; order Balneolales; family Balneolaceae; genus Gracilimonas; species Gracilimonas sp. Next base: position 1,288,906 of record NZ_JABURM010000005.1, on the reverse strand, counting down.
CAAAGATAGTTTCCAGATCTCCATCTTTATTCGTTTTAACCAAGTGTTGAGGGTAGTCATCCACAGGATACCATAACAGATATGGTTGATCATCTACAACTTTCATTGATAGGATATAACGTAATACAGGTACGCCACCTTGGCTTTCAGGTTCATGAGCACGTTCAACAACCTTTTCAAAAATAGCTTCATTCACAGGCATGTCGATTTCCTGATCCCAAAGTAAATCTCCCTGTTCTGTATATTTTTGAAGCCTACTGTAAACATTCAGAAAAACATACAAGTGATCATCACTGAAATACTTTGTGATCTCATTTTTCATCAAATCGGGTATCCCACCCCGTTGTAAAGTCCTTCTTTCAACTTCTAAATCCCCAGGCCTATATTCTTTTCCCATAGCTTCGCCAAAATAATATGTCGAATCACCATGTAGATCAACTAATCGGACAAGGGCGCCGTTTTTACCCATGCTCATCGTAAAATAAGATTCAGAATCTTTGACAGTGACATAAGATCGAAATATTCCTGTATCAAAATTAAAACTTTGAACACATCCTCCTTCATGGTTAAACTGATTAATGCGACGCTGATTAGAATCAACAACATATATTGCTTCATCAGATATCTGTAATTGCATGGCGCTAAGTGATTCACATGGCCCTCTTCCTTCGCCACCAAAACTGGTAATGATTTTTCCATTAATATCGAGAATATGTACTTTATTGGTCTGATTATCCAGCACAGCTACATTGCCATTCGGTAACGTCTCAATTTGAACAGGCCTGACCAAGCCGTGACGGTCGAAATCGGAAAACAATTCAAGGTTTTCAATTACAATCGATTCCCGATTATTAGTAGGATTTTCATTATCTGTTCTTTCACAGCTTGAAAGAAACATTATCCCCAAAAAAACTGATAGGAAGAGGCAGTGATTTTGTCTTAGCATATTTCAAAGATTTGTTCACTAATCGTTTATACTGATTTTTGATTTATAACATAATATTATCCAAACAAGGGGTTTGTTAGGGCGAGCAGAACAAAATCGCTCAAATCCGCTTCTTTGGTGTTTCTAATTCGCATAATCCCGAAAACCTTCACTAAAATAGTAACTTTCAAAGTAAAGTCAATTCAAGGTGTTAGCGGGAAAGGAAGGAGAGTAAATAGATTTACGAAAGATCGATGGACGATGAACCGATGGACGAATTTCTTTAGGGTTAGTTTTCCGCTTGTCGGCGGCCGAGGAAGTACAGTCCGGTTCCGATTGCAATAAAAAGGGCGGTCAGCCAGATGGAGTTGAAGGTGACCTGGAACATCAGCCAGATGCAGGCGAGGATGCCGAGGGCGGGAATGAGGTAGCCGCCTTTGAGGATGAAGCGGGATTGGCCGCGGAATTTGGGACGAAGTACCGGAACCGCTGCACAAGTGATGATAAATAGAAACAATCGGGACAGGACGGTCATGGCTGCTAAAACGGTAAAGGAACCCAGCGCCGCCCCGATAAAGGCAAAGACCCCGAAGAAGAGGACGGAGTTGGCGGGGGTTAAAAATTTCGGATGAACTTTCCCAAACCATTGGGGCAGCGAGCCTTCAATGGAAAGGGCATAGGTGAGTCGCGGCGTGGAAAAAATAGTACTCACCAGGTTCCCGGTCACCGAGGCAACCACGCCGATCATTAGGATAATGGCTCCGGTATTGCCAAACAGGGCGGCAGAGGCATCCAGCAAAGGAGAAGAGGAAGAGGCCAGATCAGGTACGGCAGACTGGGATACGAGCTGTATCATCATATAAAGCACGACGACCGAGCCTAATCCCAATAACAAAGCGAGGGGCATATCGCGCTCGGGTTTTTTGGCTTCGCCGGCGGGGACCACCGCTCCTTCAAATCCCACAAAAGCATAGATCAATAAGAGGGCCGCCGCACCCAGATCACCAACCGGGGGAACGGGGGTTTCAAACGAAGGCATAACTTCCGAACCTAACATCACCAATCCCCCGAAGACCAAAAAGATCAGTACCGAAAATTTGAGGACGGTAAAGAGGGCGAGGGAGCGGATGGATTCTACGGAACCCAGTACATTGATGAGGGTCAGTCCGCCGATGATAAAGGCCAGGGAGATCAGCCGGCCGGTTCCTTCTGCAGCCGGTTCAAAAAAGTAGGCGATGCTGTCGGTGAGCAGTACGGAGTTGGCGGCAAAGGAGATGATCCTTGCTACATAAAACAACCATCCCGCCTGAAAACCGATGAAGGGCCCAAAAGCCGCCGTCCCGTATTTGATGGGCCCGCCGGTACCGCGGAAGTAGCTGCCCAGTTCTGCAAAGGAGAGGATGACGGGGAGCATCAGCAGGGCGCAAATGACGTAAATCCAGACGCTGTATTCTCCGGCGAGCTCAGCGGCACCGCTTGGAAGGCCAAAAATCCCGGCTCCGATAAAACCGTTTACCACCAACAACCACAGCCCCCAAAGACCGAGTTTTCGGGGAAGCTTTTCCTGAGATCCTGAAACGGTCACATCATCTTTTATTTCCATCTCGGGAAGGTATTGAATTTTGGTGGGGAGGTTTTGAATGCAAAGCCCAGTAACCGACTCATTTCAATGTTCCTTGTTCGGCGTTCAATGTTCTACTCACTCCACCATAATATCGCCGTAGGAAATCATCTGTTGGTTGCCGTCGAAAATAAATACCCGGTGCAGGCCCCGTGCTCCTTCCGGACTTCCCTGAAACCCAAACTCAATGGGATTGATGGTGAAGGTCGTTAACCCCTGATCTAAAGTTTCAAACCTTTCATAAAGAGGAGGTGATTTCAAGGTCCCATCGTTATTCCGGGTCACGACGAACAGGCCATTGATAGATTGTTGTACCGATATTACCTCAATCTCAAAATTGACAGGCTGATCCGTTGTGACGGGATTGGGAAACGGGGGGTTGACTCGAACTGTTCCCTGATAAAGGGGGGAAATACGCCAGTCGTCCGGATCCTCTGATTGCACTTCTCCTTGAAAATTGGTCTCGGTATAACCGGCCGGAGCCGAATAGGCTTCTTTCTCAAATTTAACCTGGTCATCATTGCGGCTGCAGCTCATCAGGGAGACAGATACCAGCAAAAAGATCATAAAAGATTTAAAGTGTGACATAAAAGGCACGAATCGGGTGTTCATTACGTTCGAATTTCAGGAAACAAACCGTATCTTCAGACAGGAAAAATACAAAACATTCACCATAATCATACGATGCTTCATATAGTTGGGATTAATAATTGTAATAAGATCAGAGACACCAAAAAATGGATGGAAGAGCAAGGGGTAGAATTTGAGTTTATTGACGTAAAGAAAGCCCCGCTCACCCGTGAAGAGCTTAAAGAGCTGGAATTTAAAGTGGGACTGGATGTTTTGATTAATAAAAGGGGAAGGAAGTGGCGTGACCTCGGACTGGCTGAAAAAGACCTTTCGGAAGAGGAATTATTTGAGCAGTTGCTGGAGCATCAGACCATGATTAAGCGCCCGGTTTTAATTAAAGATGAATCCGTATTGGTAGGCTATGACGAGGAATCGTTTGAAGCCTTTATCTCGGAAGAACCTGATGAGGAGAAGTAAGGCAACAGGCATCTTATGAAAAAATTTCTGCTGTCGATACTTTTATTTCTGCTTCCTGCCGTGGTTTTTGCGCAGCATGATTTCCCGTCAGACAAGACACATCCGCCCGATATGGAGGATTTGTTTTCAGTGAAAGAAACGTTTCGGTACGAAGTTAAATACGGGTTTTTAAAACTGGGCTGGGTGGAAGTGAAATTACTCAGCGATTCCCTTTACCAGGACCAGGAACGAAAACGGCTGCTAACTGAAATTACCTCTAATTCGTCCATTCCCTTTATGGGAAAGGAGCTGGACCGGTTTTACAGCCTATTTTATGTGAACGAGGACGGACTTCCGGTGGAATCGAAGTATTGGAAGGACAATGTTGACGAAGGAGAGTACGGTGAAATACAGTATTGGTTTGAGCGGGACGTGGGGAAGGTATTTTATCTTGAGGAAGATGATACCCGCGATACCCTGGACCTGGAGGACCCGGCTACTTCGGGTCACCTGATTTTTTACTTCTCCCGGTTGTTTGCCGGTACTGAAGAGGATTTCAAACTCCCGGTGTATGTGACCAAGAAGAAGGGCTACATCTACGGGAAGAACTCAACCAAGAAAGAGGAACGAAATTATGAGCCTTTTGACGGTCCGATTATGGCCTATAAGATGAAAGGTTCAACGGAAAATATTGAGGGGCCTTTTGGTTTTTCAGGAGATTTCAGGGCCTGGTTTTTGGATGATGACCTGAGGGTTCCGCTGGAGGCCCGTGTAAAGGTGCTTTGGGGAAATGTAATTGTACGAATGATTGAATACACACGCGAAGAACTATGAAACAAGTATTGATTAAGAAACTGGATCACGCCAAAGACCTTCCATTGCCTAATTATGAGTCGGTATCGGCCGCCGGGATGGATTTACGTGCTGCCGTTGAAACGCCCATCGTTATTAAGCCCGGGGAACGGAAAATGATTCCAACCGGGCTGCAAATGGCTTTGCCTGAAGGGTATGAAGCCCAGGTTCGTCCTCGCAGCGGACTGGCAATTCGCAACGGCATCACCATGTTGAATACGCCCGGAACCATAGATGCTGATTACAGGGGAGAACTAAAAGTGATTGTCATCAACCATGGGGAAGAGGAATTTGTGGTAAACCATGGCGACCGCATTGCTCAAATGGTGATTGCTCCCGTTACCCAATTTCCCGTGGTGGAAGTGGACGAGCTGGATGAAACGGATCGCGGCGAAGGCGGGTTTGGCAGCACCGGGGTGGAGTGATCGAACATTGAACATCGAACAGGGAACATTCGACATCGAACTTTGAAGAACCTCCAAGGTTGGTTGAACAACGAAATTAAATAAGAAAAAGCTGACAGCTGAAAGCTAGTAAGCATGCTAAAAAACCTTCGTCCGTATCTAACCCTCATTAAAGAAAATCACGACTTTCGGCGCCTGTGGATGGCACAGTCGGTATCGAATTTCGGAGATTGGTTTGGGCTGCTGGCGCTGTATGCGATTATAGCGAGATATTCGGATTCGGAATTTCTTCTGGGGCTCATTATTGTCGTAAAGATGCTGAGCCTTGCTTTTTCTTCGCCTTTTGCCGGGTACCTGGCCGACCGTTTTAACCGAAGGCAGCTGATGATTTGGTGTGACCTGTTGCGGGCGATTGCCGTGCTGGGGATTATCCTGGTTCAGTCTGCCTCTTTGCTGTGGCTGGCTTATGTACTCACAGCAGTACAAATGATGCTTTCAGCTGTTTTTGAGCCGGCCAAGACTTCTTCTATCCCCAATGTGACTTCCGAAGCCAATCTTACCAATGCCAATATCATATCCACGGCTACATGGAGTATCATTTTTACCACGGGAATGGCCATTGGGGGGTTTGCAACCGAGTGGCTGGGAACCGATCTGGTGTTGATCCTGGATGCATTGACCTATGTACTTTCCGCATGGTTTGTGTACCGGGCCACGATTCCCCAAAAGAGATTGTCAAAAGAGGAGATGTACCGGACGCGCAACCCGTTGAAGGGGATCAGGGAAGGGTTGAGTTATTTGCTGGCAAACCGGCAGATTTTACGGCCTTCGTTAGCCAAGGGGACCTCCACCGTGTTTTTGGGAGGATTGGTTTATCTGCTCATCATCGTCAGTGAGGAAGTGCTGATGATGGGAAGCATCGGGCTGGGTTTATTGTATGCTGCCCGCGGTTTTGGAACGGGAATCGGGCCTATCATCGGCCGGCGGTTATTCAGTGATGAAAAAGACTGGGTGATGGTGATGGGGTTGGCTATCACTTTTTGCGGGTTGATGTATATGGTGGTCGGGATGGTGGATGAACTCGCATTGATGCTGATATTTGTGCTTTTGGCACATTCCGCTTCCGGCGCCAACTGGGTAACCAGTACCGTACTCTTACAAAAGCGAACCAAGGATACTTTCCGGGGACGGATATTCAGTACGGAATGGCTGTTATTTACGATTGGAAGCTCTGTTTCTACCGTTATTGCTTCTTTAATCCTTGAAACCGGACTGATGACGGTGAAGCCGCTCATTATGGTGTACGGCGGTATCATGGCGCTTGGGGGGATCTTCTGGAGCTTTACCATCACCCAAAACGAAAAAGAATACCAGGAAGGGTTGGAAACATCGAACATCCAACGCAGAACTCCGAACGCTGAATTTTAGCAGACTGATTTAGCAAAAAAAACGCCGAAGCAGTAACCCACTTCAGCGTAGGATGTTCTTTATTCCTTGTTCGATGTTCTATTCATCTTCGGGAAGGTTGAAGTTTACATTGGTACGGTAATCTCCCAGCAAATGCTCGGCGAAGTAGTACCACTTCTGACGCTCAAAATAAGGCTGATAAGGTCCGAAGCCATGACGGCGGCCGGGCAGAATCATCATATCAAATCGCTTACCGGCTTTAATAAGGGCATCTGCCAGCCGCAGTGTATTGGCAGGATGCACGTTATTATCCATATCGCCGTGAACCAGCAGGAGGTGCCCTTTCAAGTTCTCAGCCAGCGCAGGGTTTGTCTCGATGGGTGCATCAAATGTAATCTCTTCCTTTTCCACTTCAACACTGTCTTCGTTCATTTCTTTAACCATTTTCCGGTTTTCTTTTACCCCGTTGTGAACTTCACTCCACCAAATGTTATAGATGTTATTATCGTGATTACCGGCTGAGGAAACAGCTACATCATAAAAATCGGGATAGGTAAGAAGCGCGGCTGTACTCATGAATCCCCCGCCGGAATGCCCGAAAATTCCCACTTTATTTTGGTTGATGAAAGAGTGGCGTGTTGCCAGCTGCTCAATACCATACTTGTTATCTGCCAAAGGATAGTCTCTGAGATCTCCATATCCGTAATTATGATAATACTTGGAGCGTATCGGACTTCCGCCCCGGTTTCCAAATGCCACTACCACAAATCCAAGCTGCGATAAGGCTTGATTTCTGCCTGTTGATCCCGTGACGGAAAAACTGGTAGGGAAAGGTTCAGTCTGTGGTCCCGGGTACACGTAAGCGATGATCGGATAACTTTTTGTTGAATCGAAGTCAAAAGGCTTCCACATTACCCCGTAAAGATCGGTGGCTCCGTCTGCGGCTTTAAGCTTGAATTCTTCCGGAGCTTGCCATCCAATATTTTCGGCCGGCTTCATATCTACTTGTTGCAGCTGTAGCGTGACCTCTCCGGATGCATTTCGAATCACAGTGGTTGTTGGCTGATCTACTTTTGAGTAGTTGTCGACAAAGTAATTACCCTTCTCGGATTCTGAGATGTTGTGATTGGCATCTTCAGGGGTGAGATGCCTGAATCTGGATCCGTCAAAACGGACTGAGTACAGGTTTTCGAAGTATGGGTTTTGGCCGGCTTCACGTCCGTAAGCAGAGAAGTAGATGGTTTGCGCGGTGGTGTCAATTTTGGCAATATCACCCACGGTATAGTAGCCTGTTGTTATGGCGTTTTTCAAATTACCCTCACTGTCATATCGATAAAGCTGTCCCCAGCCGGTGCGTTCGCTCCACCAGATGAATTCTTCTCCTTCATTTATAATAGCAAGCTGAGCATACCGGGTATTGAAGTAGGGTTTGCTTTCTTCTGAGAAAAGCACCTCTGTTTCTCCGGTTGCAGTGTTGGCTTTTATTACATCAATCTTGCTCCATGTTCGGTCCCTTCGTAAGATGTAAAGATAATCTGACCTCTCGGTTTCAAAGATCCCCCCGTCATTAAAATATGCACCGCCAAGAGATTGATCCTCCCATTTGTCGGTATCAAGGGTTACGGAAGTTTGTGCCTCAGGGTCAAACACCTTGATCTCATCAATATAAATGTCTTCCTCACCCGGCATGGAGTATTTGTAGGTCTCAAGTGAAGGCCTTTCTCCCGAAGAATCTATTACCCAAAGTTCGTCCACTTTTCGTTTGTCTTGTCGTTTGACCCACAATTTTTGGGAGTCTTCAAACCAATTTGCTCTTGCTGCGAGCCTTTTGTTGGAGGTAGTATCACCATCCTGAGCTTGATAGCTGAACCATCGTTCACCGTCGTCAGTAAGCTGAATTTCGGTACTGTCCTCATCATTAGCACGCATCACATAAAGATTGTGATCTTTTGCAAAAGCGATCCAGGTGCTGTCAGGGGAGAAGTTGGCCCAATCCTCTTCTTTTTCTTCGCTGAGGGAATCCCCCTTGATGAGTTGATTTCCATTCAGGTTGTAGGTGAACTCAATGCTATCTACATGAAAAGTGAAGCGTTCTTTATCAGTATTATACTCAAAATCCTTTAAGTCGAGATCTTTGGCATTGAAAGGGCGGTTGAATATCTCAGCAAGCTGAGCGGCCATTTCCTCCTGATCGAACAGCATTCGCTGAGAAGGACGGGCTGCATTAACAAAGTACCAGTTCTTGCCTTCGGCATTTTCGTAGGTGTACCAGAATTGATCGGTGTCCTCGATCCATCTCGGATAGACAGAAGTACTGCCGATTAATTTCTCCATTTTTTCGCCGGTGAATCTTTCGGCAGCCTCAAAATTGGCTTTTTGAGCCAGTGAAATGGATGTGAAGCAAAAGAAGAAAAGTAAAAGTGGTAATAGGGTTTTAATTGATTGACTGAGCATGAGACAGAGGTATTTAGTTGGTTGACTGAATTAAAGAGTCTTTATTGTAAAGTATGCAGTTTGTGATATATCATTTTAAATAAAAATGCCGAAGCAGTAACCCACTTCGGCGTTGGATGTTCTTTATTCCTTGTTCGATGTTCTACTCATCTTCGGGAAGGTTGAAGTCAACATTGGTCTTATAGTCACCCAGCAGGTGCTGTGCAAAATAGTACCATTTTTGACGTTCAAAGTAAGGCTGATAAGGCCCGAAGCCATGACGGCGGCCGGGCAGAATCATCATATCAAATCGCTTACCGGCTTTAATGAGGGCATCTGCCAGTCGAAGCGTATTGGCAGGGTGTACATTGTTGTCAATGTTTCCATGGACCAACAACAAATGTCCCTTGAGGTTCTTAGCCAGTTCAGGATTTGATGCACTTTTGCCGTCAAAAGTAATTTCTTCTTTTTCCACTTCAACGCTGTCTTCGGTCATTTCTTTAATCGTCTTCCGCTTCTCTTTCACCCCGTGATGGGTTTCGCTCCACCAGGTATTGTAGATATTATTGTCGTGGTTTCCGGCTGAAGAAACAGCGACATCATAAAAATCGGGATAGGTGAGCAGGGCCGCGGTACTCATGAATCCACCGCCGGAATGGCCGAAGATCCCCACTTTATCCTGGTTGATAAAAGAGTGGCGTGCTGCCAGTTGTTCAATACCGTATTTGTTATCCGCCAGTGGGTAATCTCTTAAATTTCCATACCCGTAGGTGTGATAATAGCGGGAGCGAAGCGGGCTTCCGCCACGGTTTCCGAATGCCACCACCACAAAGCCCAGTTGTGCCAGTGCCTGATTTCTTCCGGTATAGCCGGTTAATGAAAAGCTGGTGGGGAAGGGTTCGGTTTGCGGCCCCGGATATACGTAAGAGATGATGGGATAGTTTTTGGTGGAGTCAAAGTCGAAAGGTTTCCACATCACCCCGTATAAATCAGTAACACCGTCGGCGGCTTTGATTTTAAATTCTTCCGGAGCTTCCCACCCGATTTCCCTTGCAGCGCTCATGTCAACTTCCTGCAGGGTCAGCGTAATTCTACCGTTTCCATCCCGGATAACAGATTTCGTAGGTTCATTCACCCTGGAGAAGTTATCTACAAAGTAATTGCCTTCATCGGATTCGGAGATACTGTGGTCGGCGTTTTCAGGGGTGAGGTGCTTGAAGTTGGACCCGTCAAATTTTACGCTGTATAAGTGCTCGTAATAAGGATGGTCGCCGTCTCTGCCATAGCCTTCAAAGAAGATAGTTTGAGCGGTAGTATCAATTTTAACCACATCACCCACTACAAAGTTGCCGGAGGTAATTTGATTTTTGAGGTTTCCTTCCGAATCATACCGATATAATTGTCCCCAGCCGGTTCGCTCACTCCACCAGATATATTCTTCACCGTCATTGATAATACCCAGATATTGAAAACTCCAGTTGAAATATGGCTTGCTGGTCTCGCTAAGCAGGACTTCCGTTTCCCCGGTTTCGGTATCCCCGATAAGGATATCTGCTTTATCTGAAGTTCGGTTTTCGCGGTAGATGTAGAGTTTATCGGAGCTGTTGGCCCGGTAATCTCCGGTCTGGTGATTTCCGTAGTTGGCGTTTAAAGTCTGATCTTCCCATTTGTCGGTATCCATGCGGATGCGCTCCCGGCTTGCGATATCAATTACCTCAATGTGATCAATGCCGATTTCATCTTCGCCGGGCATGCCGTATTTATAAGTCTCAAGGGTTGGGCGCTTATCCAGGGTATTAATCACCCAAAGCTCTCCGACTTCCCGTGCATCTGTTCTGGATACATATATTTTCTGCTCGTCATCAAAAAAGCGGGCTCGCGATCTCAGCCGTTCATTACTTGTGGTATCCCCGTGGTCGGCTTGATAGCTGAACCATCGCTCACCGTCTTCGGTAAGCTGAATTTCGGTACTGTCGGGATCATCAGACCGCATAATGTACAGGTTGTGATCTTTAGCAAAAGCGATATAGGTGCTGTCAGAAGAGTACGTTGCCCAAGTCTCCCGCTCTTCTTTCTGCAGGGAATCCCCTTTAATCAGGTCGTTGCCATTGATATTATAAGTAAACTCAATGCTGTCAACGTGGAAGGTGAACCGCTCCCTGTCGGTATCATATTCAAAATCTTTTAAGTCTAAATCTTTGGCATTGAAAGGGCGCTCAAAAATTTCAGTCAGTTGCGAAGCCATGTCTTCCTGGTCAAAAAGGAGTCGCTGGTTGGGGCGGGCAGCATTTACGAAATACCAGTTTTTACCTGCTTCATTTTCATAGGTGTACCAAAAATTGTCGGTGTCTTCAATCCACCGGGGATAAACGGAAGTATTGCCGATCAGTTTTTCCATTTTCTCACTGGTAAAACGTTCGGCGGCCTCAAAATTAGCTTGCTGGGCAAAACTTTGAGAAAAAGTAAACATAGCGAAGTATACGGGCAGCGCGACCCATTTGAGCAGAGTAGAAGTATTCATGAGAGAGACTTAGAATTTATATTAGGCGAGAAATAAACGATTTAATTTTGTAAAACGATGGTAAATAATAATGATAAAAGAAAACTCATAGCTTTTTTTAAGAACCTTGCAGGTTTTTACGCTCTTTTTCGAAATCTTCATCACTCATAAGCCCCTGTTGCCAAAGGCCGGTCAGGTAGTCCAGGCGATCCATGGTGCCGGGATTGTATTGGCTTTTTCGCGGTTTGGCCTGTTTTTTTGCTTCCAGCCGTTTGAGTTCAGCTTCTACTGCTTTTTCGATGGAATCCGCTATGTATTCTGGATTTTCTAGTCCAATAAGCTCAATTTCACGTCCCCGTGTTTTCAAGGTGACGGTCCCTACACCGAAGCGTGATTCTCCGGGCGTGGCTTGACGTATATCGGCCAGGTCAATATTCCGGGAATAATTTCCTTTCACCACAGTAATTTTTCGATTGGTAATTTTATAGGAAATGCCGGCGTGTTTTTTCCGGGTTTTCCATAACAGAATGATTCCGATGAGTACGGGAACTAAAATTACTCCAAAGATATATCTCCAAAAAAAAGCTTTCCAGGAGGGAGTCAGAGTGATGGATTTTTCGGTTTGGGTCATAGATAACTTTTACAGATTATATACTCAGATTATCAAGGTGAAATTCGTATATTTTGAATCTAAAACGTAGCCATAGTTAATAAAATTCACACACTCTTGAAAGTCTGGAAATACGTAGTAGCCATTTGGATGACACTTGTCATCTCTGCCGGTTTTTTAATTTACATTCCTGAAATCCCCATCCTCGAACAAACGGCGCGTAATATCTTTTTTCACGTGCCTATGTGGATGACCATGTTTGTGCTTTTCATCTTGAGTTTTTGGTACAGCATCAAATACCTGAATACTCCAAATATTGAGTATGATATTAAAGCTTCCTCGGCCGCCAGTGTGGGAGTGGCGTTTGGCGTTTGCGGACTGCTGACCGGTTCGCTTTGGGCGCGTTTTACCTGGGGTTCGTGGTGGACATTCGCCGAACCCAAAATGAATTTAGCGGCCTTGGCACTGATGATTTATGTGGCTTATTTCGTGCTCCGCTCTGCCTTTGATGACCGTGATAAACGCGCAAAACTTTCGGCAGTGTATAATATTTTTGCTGTTACCACTATTCCGTTTTTGCTGTATGTGGTCCCCCGGCAACTGACAAGCCTGCATCCCGGTGCCGACGGAAATCCCGCTTTTAGTGAAATTACAGCCGATGAATTGCGGTTTGTGTTATATCCGGCATTTATAGGATTTATTGCACTGGGCTATTGGATATATGATATCCATTTCCGTTACAACAAGGTGAAATTGGAAGTGGAGAATTCGTAATTTATACGAAATTGGGCTGAAGCCAAATAATCAAAAAAAAGTATCATAATTAATGCAAGAAGATTCACTCGCCGTCGTTGACACGCTGACCAATGCTTATTCCGATCAATGGAGTGGCGCAACCGGGGCAGAAGAAGCCGGCGCATTTATTCAATTTATGTCCTCAAACGAACTTATGTACGTTGTACTGGGAGTGAGCCTGATCATTTGGCTGGTACTCCTGTTTTTTCTTTTCCGGGTAGACAAAAAAGTGACCAAACTGGAAGAACAAATTAAAACAAACCAAGAAGCATGAAACCGAAACTGATAATTGGCATTATAGCCATTGTAGGATTTACTTCCTTGCTGATGTATAATTTTGGCGAAAGCATCAGCACTTATACCACTTTTGAAGGAGCGGAAAATCAGAGCAGTGCTCATATTCCGGGTACCTGGGATGAAGAGAAGGGGGCTGAGTTCTCTTTGGAAACCAAACGATTTACTTTCTATATGAAAGATGAAGACGGAGTTTCAAAGAAAGTTGTTTATCCCAAACCAAAACCGAATAATTTTGAAGACGCTGATCAATTGGTGGTCATAGGGGAAATGCGCGGAGATATATTTTATGCAAATGAAATGTTGATGAAATGTCCTTCCAAGTACAATGACAATGATCCCGGACAATTCACAAAAGCCTCTGACAGTTAATTTTTTTTACTGCGCTAATAAATTTCCAAATCTACTCTCTCAATAATCTATGTTAGGCATTCTTGGTAAAGTCCTTATCTCAGCTTCTTTTTCAGCTTCTTTGGTTGCCATGGTTTTCTATTTTATTTCTGCCAACCGGGATGAAGAAAAAACCCTGAAAATCGGAAATTGGCTGTTTGCGGCCAAAGCTGTTTTCCTGGTTGCTGCTTCCGGAATTTTGATGTACCTGATTTTTCAGCATCAATTTCAGTATTACTATGTTTTCAATTATACCAGCCTTGATTTAACCCCACGATATCTGTTTTCTGCTTTTTATGGCGGGCAGGAAGGCAGCTTTATGCTTTGGATTTTGATATCAGCACTTCTTGGTTTTGGGTTGATGAAATGGACCCGGTCGCCTTATAAGGCCCCGGTACTTTTCTTCCTGACTCTGACCCAGGTATTTTTGCTTTCTATGTTATTGGGATGGGATATTTTTGGATTGAAGCTGGGAGCTTCTCCATTTAGAACGATTGCTGAAGAAATGCCGAATGCCCCGTTTCTTCAAACCAATCCTGATTTTGTTCCTGCAGACGGCAGCGGGTTGAATGACCTGCTCAAAAGCCCGTGGATGATGATTCATCCGCCGATACTTTTTGTTGGCTTTGCCATGATGACCATTCCCTATTGTTTTGCCATGGCGGCCCTTTGGAAACAGAAATATAACGAGTGGATTGGTCCGGCCTTACCCTGGACGCTCAGTGCTAATGTAGCTTTACTGACGGCTATATTCTTGGGTGGATATTGGGCGTATGTCACCCTTTCTTTTGGGGGATACTGGGCCTGGGATCCGGTAGAAAATGCCTCGTTGGTTCCATGGTTGATTGGGACGGCGGGAATTCACACCATGATCATTCAGCGAAAAAGCGCGATAGCTCAAAAATCATCCATTCTGTTTGCGATCCTGGCTTATGTAGCGGTGGTTTATGAAACCTTTCTGACGCGATCCGGGATTTTGGGAAGCTCTTCCGTTCACAGTTTCGTAGACCTGGGTTTATACAATCAGTTGCTGGCATTCATGCTGGTGGTGACCCTCGTTGGCTTAGGCTTATTCTTTTGGAGATATAGGGAACTCCCATCTCCGGACAAAGAAGCGAAGATACTGAGCCGCGAATTTATGACGGTGACGGGTGCTATGCTTTTGCTGATTCTGGGATCGGTTATTATTCTCGGTACCAGCTCTCCTATACTTGGTAAGTTATTTGTTGAAAATCCTACTCCGCCGGAAATCAGTTTCTATAATAACTGGAGCATGCCCATAGTCATGATTATGGCTGTGTTTACTGTGCTGGGGCAATATCTTTTCTGGAAAAAGTACGATGCAGAGTCATTGGCTTCGGCTTTGATTAACCCGCTGCTGGTGACCAGTGCCGTTACCATCTTTTCCATTATTATGGGGGATGTAAGGAATCTGTATTATATGGTTTATCTGTTTTGCGGATATTTTGCTATTGTCGGGAATGCGTGGGTGATGGTCAGGCTTGCCTTGCAGAAACCAAAACTGATCGGCGGATCCTTGACTCACATCGGCTTCGGCATGTTGTTGGTGGGTATCTTAGCTTCTTCCGCTTATAACGAAGCACTTGTGGATCAAAAAACAGCTAACTACAATGCGGCGGTTGAAAGAGGAGAGGTGACGGATGAACAGGGTTTCAAAGTCACACAAAAAGAAGAGATGCTGGTTTTAAACCTGGATGAACCGGTACTTGTGGACAATCGTTATACGGTGACTTACGAAGGCTATGAGCTGGACAACCGCGTGCGCAGGGGGCAGCAAAATTACAAAATCAAATTTGAGCCGGTTGATGGAGGGAAACCTTTTTATATGATACCGGAAGTATATCCGATGCTGACTTCATCTTCACAGGAGAATATACAATGGTCAGTGGATCCGGATGTGAGAACCGGCTTGTTAAGTGATATTTACCTCTATGTAGGGGGGAGTTCTTATGTGCAGGAGCAAAATGACCGGATTGCCGAAAACAGTATGATGCAAAATGTAGCTGCCCGTGATACTGTTGATGAAGAACCGAAAGTACAGACTTTAACCTTTAATCCGGGTCAAACTATAGATGTAGGCAAGTTTAAAATACGATTCGTTAATTATGCCAAAACCGACAGTACCGGATTGCCTCCAAATACGACCATCGGTGTGCGTGCAGAGGTGGAGCTGATACATCCGGCAAGCAATCGTATTATTACCGTAGACCCTTTGTTTGCCGTTTACAGTCAGAATGGCCAGAGTTATATTTACTCTCCGCCCGCTATGGTGTCTGAATTCGATCTGGAGTTTCAATTCACGCAAATTAATCCCCAGGAAAACAGCATCGAACTTACGGTTACAGGGTTGGAAGAAGAGTATGAGCCGGAATGGGTGTTGATTGTAGCGGATGAAAAACCATTTATTTCTGTTGTTTGGGCCGGTACATTTATTTTGATGGCCGGATTCAGTATTTCCATTTTGCGACATTGGAACAGGGAACGGAAGAAGAATAATGAATCATGAAATTGAATAGAGGATTTTGAACTGTTTAAGCCCCATAAAATCAGTTTCTCCAATAATCCCGGTATGGTTTTCGATATTCATTTTCATTTTTGCCATTTCATTTTCAACGGCGGCAGAAGCCCAGGTAAAGGAACAAGAGGAGGACCTGCCTTCTGCTAAGAGAGCATTTCTGAGATCATTGGTCGTACCGGGATGGGGCCATTATTATGTTGATAATGAAAACTGGACCCGTGGAAAATATCACTTGGCAGGTGAGGTGGTGTTAGTATTATCCTATTTTGGACTGGATGCCCGCGCCGATAACCTGGAGAATGATTTCATCACGTTGGCTTTGAGTAAAGCCAGAACTGATCTGTCCGGAAAAAAACGAGATTATCTGATTGCAGTTGGAAATTATGATGATCTTGATTCTTACAATGAAGCACAGATTAGAACAAGAAACTGGGATCAACTCTATCCCGAAACGGCAGAGTATCAATGGAGTTGGGAAAATCGAGATTTGCGAAATCAATATCGTAACACCAGGGAGCGGGTAGATAAACACCGAAGTCAGCTTCCAACCCTGCTGGCCCTTATGGCAGCCAATCGTCTGTTCAGTGGATTAAGTGCTTTTGTCCGGGCCCGCGATAAATGGGAAAACGCTCCGGAAGCAAAATTATCGTATTTCAATGAATTTGGAGAACCGGGTTTCACTGCCGTTCTTCGCTTTAATTTTTAGCATTTATAAATATGATTATTAGGCTTTATTGGTTGAAAAACGCTTTTAAAAACCCTAATCTGATAGAAATTTAAACCGAAAATAAATCAAAATAATGGACGTAAAAAAAGTAGCCGTAATTGGTGGCGGAACCATGGGGAATGGAATTGCTCATGTGTTTGCTATGAACAACATTCCTGTAAACCTTATTGAAACCAAACAAGAATTTGCCGACTGGGCTATGTCAACCATCGAGAAGAATCTCGATCGCATGGTCAAAAAAGAGAGAATTGATGAGGCGAAGAAATCATCTACTCTTGGCGACATCAGTGTTTTTCTGGATGTAAAAGAAGGGGTAAAAGATGTTGATTTGGTCATTGAAGCCGTCCCTGAAAATTTTGATATCAAAAAATCAGTTTGGAAACAGGTGGATGAGTCCGCTCCTGATCACACAATTTTTGGGTCCAATACTTCGTCCATTTCTATCACAAAATTAGCGGCTTTAACATCCCGCCCTGAGAAATTTATTGGGATGCATTTTTTCAATCCGGTTCCGGTTATGAAATTGGTTGAAATAGTACGCGGACTGCAAACCGATGATAGTACTTATAAGGTGGTTGAGGAAACGTCGAAAAAACTGAACAAGGTTCCGGTTCCTGTAAACGATGCCCCCGGTTTTGTCAGCAATCGCGTGCTCATGCCAATGATCAATGAGGCGATTTTTTGTGTAGGTGAAGGCGTTGCTACACCTGAACACGTGGATGAAGTGATGAAGCTGGGAATGGCGCATCCCATGGGCCCCCTGCGACTTGCTGACTTCATCGGACTGGATGTATGCCTCGATATTTTAGGCGTGTTATACGAAGGATTTAAAGATCCAAAATACCGGCCGGCTCCATTACTGGTAAAAATGGTAGATGCCGGAAAACTCGGCAATAAAACCGGGGAAGGGTTTTATACTTACGATTAAAACTTTATCGTTTGAAGCACATTAACATTAAAAGGTCTGATGGGTTAAGCCCGTCTGACCTTTTTTTTATTTTATACCGTTTCAGGATCTTGTTTCAACTAGTAACGATGCTCTGCGTCGTTACCAGTCATCATTACAGACGTTCTGCTCTGCTTCCAGCTAAAGCGCAGAGGCTATTTAGGGCAATAGGATATGCAATGACCTGAATGAAATTTTAGCCCTGCTAAAGGAGGTAATCAGAAGAGGGTTAAGCAGCAATGGATTCATCCAAAATCTCATTGGATGAGTAAATCACTTTATTGGCTTTGAGCAATAAATCGTGAAGTTTACGCCCTACCAGGTGCTGTACCTCATTTAAGCTTTTCGGGGAAGTGAGTTCGTACTGAAAATAGGAAATCAAGTTAATTGCGGAGAGGTAGCGTCCGTTTTCGTCACCGTCAATTTCGATATGCCATCGGGTGATGATGTCATTATCAGATAAAAGCTCATTCACTTTTTTACTGATCGATTCCATCCAGCGGCTTGCTTTTTCAATACGATAATTTCCGGCTTCGCCCGGCACTTCAGGCTGGCAGGTGTCGATATCAAACAACCAGCTCATTTCAATATCAATAGTAGGTTTTATGGAAGACTTGGTAAGTGTCTCTATTTTCAGAAAGGGGTGACTCTCCATTCCATCCAGTTCTTTAGCCATGGTTGTTTCTCTGAAACTGTCCCAGTCAAAATTTATAGAAAGAGATTCCATGTATCCGGATGCTTCTTTTAAATCAATGATTAATTCCAAACCGGTGGCATGAATCTTATTATCTTCCCATGTTCTAAACTTATTAGTTTTAATCCCTCTTTTTCCCAATTGTGATTCTACAGTATTTACTATAGAATTAAATATTGGATAATGCATGAAATTCTTAAATCCCCCAACTGATTTTTAATGAACTATTATGAATTAATATATCTAAATCGACGGCTTAAAAACAAATTAATTGGCAGCAGATTTGAACAGGCGGTAAGCCCATATAAAAACTACATAGAGTTTTTTATTAAAGAACAGGAGGAAAAGTTCCGGCTTTGTTTTAGTTCGGCTCCCGGGAATATTGCCTTGTTTACAGATAGCTATCGAGGGGCGAAAAAGAGTAATACCATCGATTTTTTTGAAGTTATTTATGATGTTATAATTACTGATGTTAGCATTCCTGAAAGTGATCGTTGGCTGTATATTCATTTCGAAAATGGATACAAGCTTTCTTTTCGATTATTCAGCAACCGGTCGAATGTATTCCTATCGAAAGGCGGAGTGATTACTGAAGTGTTTAAGGAATATGATGAAGAGGGAAGTGAACCGCCTGAGCCCCAGGTTCTTGATTTGTATGAGGTAGAAGGAGACATAAGCAGAAAAAATACCAAGAATAAATTAACGACCCTCAACCCGATGCTCCCCCGGCAAAATTTGGAAGACCTGATCGAAATCCACAAGCTCGATGAAGCAAGTAAAGATGAACTTGAGGATTTTGTAAAAAGCATGTGTAAAGAAATGGAAGAACAGCCCGATTTCCGGCTACTCGAAAATGGCGAGACAACCTTACTTTCAGAAAAAACCTTGCCATTAAAAACAGAGCAAAAGTTTAATGACGTAAATGAATTAATTCTTTATCGCTATAAGAATTATTCCCGGAGTCAGCGGTTGAAACAACGCAAATCTTCTTTGCTAAAAAGCTTGCGTCGAAAAGTGAAGAGAACCAAATCGGGTCTTCAAAACTTGCATCAGGCTGATAAAGGTTTGGAACGTGCAGAAAAGTATGAACAATGGGGACATATTTTGATGGCTAATGCACATCTCGGCAACGTGAACACCGAGGAAATTGAAGTGGATGATTTGTATGATGAAGGCAAAAAAGTAACTATCCCTTTGAAGCAGGAACTGGATATCGCGGAAAATGCACAACGATATTATAAAAAATCGGCAAGTTCTGAGAGGTCGTATGAAGAAGCGCTAAAGCGGATCCCAAAAATGGAGAAAGAAAAAGAACAAGCAGAAAAACTTCTGGAAGAAGCCGAAGCCATTAGCAGTTTATGGGACTTTATAGATTGGGAAAAAGAACATGAAGAGGAACTGAAAGAATTTAAGGAACAGGACGGTTCAGATAACAATACAGAACAGTTGCCATTTCACACCCTGGAAATTCAAGGGTATCCGGTCTGGATTGGTAAAAATGCGAAAAGCAATGACATCCTGGTGCAAAAGGCTCATAAAGAAGACGTTTGGATGCATGCCCGGAAAGTAGCCGGCTCACATTTAGTAATACGAATGGGAAATGATAAAGGGATGCCCCCTAAAAATGTTTTATTGGAAGCAGCTTCTTATGCTGCGTATAACTCCAAGGCGCGCGGATCAAATCTTGCCCCGGTAATCATTACCAAAAAGAAATATGTGCGCAAACCCAAAGGTTCGCCTCCCGGTGCGGTACTGGTAGACAAAGAAGACGTGGAAATGGTAACTCCCAAAAAACCAAAATCATGATTAAAAAACTGAATGATTTTGACAAGACTATTTATGTATGCGGATTTATGGCGTCCGGGAAAAGCACTTTTGGAAAGGCTCTTGCAAAGGAATTAGGGTGTGATTTCATTGATCTTGATAAAGTAATCGAGAAAAAAGAAGGAAAGTCTATAAGGGAAATATTCCGGGAAAATGGGGAAAGCTATTTTCGTAAAATTGAATTTGAATGTCTGGGAGCTTTACTTCGGGGGTTCAAGGGAGGAGTTGTTGCATTGGGTGGGGGAGCATTGTTAAACCAAGAGGTAGTAGATAACCTGAAAAAGTATGGTTTATTGGTTTTTGTAGATACTCCAATGGAGGTAATTGTTGAAAGAGTTCACAAGAGTGAAGAACGACCAATTTTGTTTGATGATAATGGAAAAATAAAATCGAAAGAAACTCTCTTTACAGAGCTGAAAACCTTATATTTGAAGCGTGCAAAACTCTACAAGCAGGCGCAAATTACCATTAAAACTCCGTTATTTACATCCATTCAGGAAATGACAAAGGCCGCTATCGATAAAATTACCAGGCATGTCTGATAAGATATTTGTTCAAACATCTACAGAAAAAAATTATAACCTTCATTTCGGCTACGACCTCAGTGAAGTATTGAAGGAGTATATCAGTTCTTACAGTGCTAAAAAAGCATTTGTGCTGGTTGATGCTTTTGTGTTGAAAAACCATCGTGCGCATTTTGAAAAGGTTTTAAAAAAGAAATTTCCGGAGTTACAAATATTTGAAGTCCCCAGGGGAGAGAAAGCAAAAAGCTTTGAGATATATAATAAAGCCGTTGATTTTGTGCTCGGAAAGGGGGTAGAAAGAGCAACTCCTCTTTTTGCAATCGGCGGGGGAGTAACCGGAGACCTGGCAGGTTTTGTAGCGGCAACAGTTTTACGCGGTATTCCTTTGATCCACATCCCGACAACTTTACTTGCTATGGTAGACAGCTCTATCGGGGGAAAGACGGGAATCAATCACAGTGTTGGAAAAAACCTGATTGGCAGTTTTTATCAGCCGGATGCTGTTTTTGCGGATGTGAAATATTTGGAAACTTTACCGCAAGAAGAATGGGTGAACGGATTAAGTGAAGTACTAAAATATGGGATGATACACAGCCCCGAAATTCTGGAACAGATAAATACGTTGATAGATGATGAAAGCTTTACAGACGGAAAAGCATGGCTGTCGCTCATCCGGCAAAGCGCCCAAATCAAAACGGATATTGTAGCGGAAGATGTTTTGGAGGCCGGTAAGCGGGCATTTTTAAATTTTGGACATACCTTTGCCCACGTAATTGAGAAGGAAGGAAATTTTAGTGAATATTCACACGGCGAGGCTGTCTATGCAGGCATGATTGCAGCGGTTTATGCTTCTAATAAGCTTGGAGGAAGGATTGAGCTTTCCAATTTATTGCAGTTTAAATCGTTATATGATCTCTCATTAGATACGATTTTAGTCTCACCGGCTGAATTGGTAGAAGGAATGAAAGCTGATAAAAAAGTAAAAGATGAACAAATTCAGTTGATACTGCTAAAAGAACCGGGCTCGCCTTACCTTTATAAAGTGTTGGAAACTGAATTTGTAGAGCAAACCTGGGAACATACTTTAAAGATTTTTCGATAGTGTCTTATTTACGTTGGTTACATAAATCTTGGAATATTTTTTGGACCTTTATTGGGGTCTTGGTGCTTTCTTTGGCTATTGTTTTCGGAGGTATTTTTGGAGCTCTTCAAATCCAGCCCGTAAAAGACCGGATAGCAGTAGAATTACAACAACGATTTAACGAAAAATATGAAGGGGTGGTTAGTATTGGGTCTATTAACGGTTTTTTACCCTTCTATTTGGATTTAAATGAGGTTAAAATTTATCCGGACTCAGCATCATTTGTTCCTGTTTTGGAAACGACCGATATTACAGCCGGGATTGATGTTTGGTCTCTTTTCCAAAACCGCTTGGTAGTTAACTCGTTGCAGGTTAATGATCCTAAAGCCACATTTGATGCAGCCTCAGATTTCTCCATTCATCATGCTTTTAAGACTAAAGAAGATGCCGCACTTCAGGAAGCAGGTGATCTTTCAATGTCGGGTTTTGATTTTCAAATCATTATTCCATCGGTAATAATTCAGAATGGAAATGTAGTTTTTCGAAATATATTCAAACAACCCAATGATTTTTCATCAGCCGACAGTTTACAATTAACTGATTTACAAATGGATATGTTCTTTGAGTTTACCGAAGAACAACGTTTCATGGATATCAATACGGTTAGTTTTAATGCACCAGGGGTTGATTTAAATGATGTACAAATATATGGACAGATTTATAACGATGACCAGTTTTTTGAACTGAATGCCGTCAATATAAGTACGGGTAATTCTTCTGTACGTTTTAGCGGAGAGGCAGATGGTGTTAATATTCTGGAGGGAAACATTGCGGCTCAATTTGAAAATTCCAATTTGAGTTTCATTATGGACAGGCTGACGGTTGAGCCGGAATACCTTGATCGTTTCTTCCCAAATATGCCTGCTTTAACTGAAAATTTACAAGGTTCTTTGAATGCAGAAGGATCGGCCGACTCTCTTTATATAAGTGATGCGGAATTTATTCTGGGAGAAAGTTATACTAATTTAAATGGATACTTAAAACACCTTACTTCGGCTTCTTTAATTGAATACGAAGCAAATATTGAATCGTTGATTGTAAGTGAGGGAGAGCTTAGGGCAGTTCAATCCATGCTCAAGAGCAGCCAAATGGAAGCTGTTGCATCAAATCGATATGAGGGCAAAGTTTATGGAACCTCTGAAACAACCAATGTAGAATTTTTGGCAGAAGGTGAAAGAGGGGGGATTGAATTGGCCGGTAATTTAAATTGGGGTGAACAAACAGCCTATGATTTTACCTTTGCTACCGACTCTTTGGATTTAGGATATTTGTTTAATCCTAGATTTCAAAAAACAAATTTAAGCTTAAGAGGTGAGATAAAAAGTTCATCTTTTGATTTTAGGGAGGCTAAAGGAGGATTGATCATAGAATCAGATGCCGGAGATCTTGATAATAGAAAATTTAATCGACTTTACATTTTAGCGAATTGGGATGAAGGATTTATTGAGCCTGAATTCAGAGCAGATATCCAGGGTGCGTCAGTTACTTCAACGGGTTGGATAGATATCCGGGAAACTATTCCTGAATATTCGCTTGAGGGAAAAGCTGAAAAAATTCAGTTGAATGAAATAATTCAACATCCAAACATGCGGCAGATTCAAGCTGATATCGTATATGATTTACAGGCAAGTGGGCAATCGCTAGATGAAGTTTATGGCAGGCTAAGTCTGGATGTGTTACAGGCAGTAGCAGGGAATGATACCCTTGGTAGACACCAAATGTACCTGGATTTAAATGCTCCCGGTTCTCAAAACAGGGTTTTTAGATTTACCTCTACTGCATTTGATGCTACTGTGGAAGGGGATTTTGATCCGGCAGCGCTTTTATCTTTATCATCTCAATGGTCCGGGTATTTTCGAAAACAAATACAAGAAGAAATTCTATTCGAACCGGATACAACTGCAAGCGTTTCTGTGCAGAACATAAGAAACCAAAGTCTTGCCCTTACCGGCCGCGTTAAGAATCCGGGAGTTGTTAACTTTTATTTTGAGGGTATGCCTTCAATGGTATCTTCAGCAAGAATAAATTCATCCGTGAATGTGAATTCCCAGCAATTGTTGTTTAATACAACATTTAATGATTCGAAAACTAATATCGGAAGTTTTAATGCCGATTCATTGAATTTACAAGCTACGGGTAGTTTCAGGTATGGCGAACTTTTTAAGAACTTTTCCGGGCTACAGGTACAGGCTAATGCTGCCGAAGTTGATCTGGATTTCATTCAGGGGCAGAGATTCAATTTTTCTGCAAACTTGGAACAGGATTCACTTAGGGTCAGCAGTATCATTGCTCAATTGGGTGATGATGCCTCATTTGTGTTAGAAGGCCAAGGTATTTTTATGGATGAGGCACTGACCTTCCGTCTTCTGAATTTTAGTTTAGGTACCGATATCTATAATTGGGCAAGTCGAGGAACGCCAGTAATTACATATCAGTCTGATGAAAAATTGGTGGTGGAGAATTTTTTGTTTAAGAATGAGGCACAAATGCTGGAAGTAAATGGAACTTTCAGTACATCACCGGAAGATTCTGTGAATTATAATATTAATTCGGTAGATCTTCATGAAATCTCAAGCATGTTAGCGGGCCGGTTGAATTTTGGAGGAACCTTAGATGGAAGATTTACGACCCGAACGCTGACTACCATTCCCACAGTGCAGGGTCGATTGGATATTGAAGCGTTTAATATTGACGAATTATTGGTAGGTGATGTTACTCTTAACAGTATCTATAATTCCGAGTATGATCGGTTTGATACCCACATTTCAGTAAGCACAGATTCTGCAAAATACCCCGAATACTTTGCTAATAGCGATCGGCAAGGCCAGGAATTTGAAATTGATGGTTATGTGTTAGCCCCACAGGATGGCGATTTCCCTTCTGAAGAACGACTGTACGAGTTTGATATAGATTTTAAGAATATAGATTTGTGGATTCTCCCTCTTATCGGTCCAAAGGTTTTTGCTGATGGCTCAGGCCTTGCGAATGGTACAGGTAAAATTTGGGGCAATGATGAAACCTATGATTTTGAAGCAAACTTTATGGTAGGTTCTCAGGATGCGGCCTATTTGCGTCCTCAATTTCTGGATACTTACTACTATGCCCAGGGGGAACTCTCTTTTACCAGAGACAACGGATTAACCTTTAAGGATATTTATTTAATAGATCCTTCAGGGGGTAATGCTATACTGAGCGGATTCTATGATTTTAATGATTTTGAGCCGACCAATAACATGAACATACGGCTTGAAATGGATGAATTTCAGTTTTTAAACAGTTCATTTGACCCAACATTGGCCTTTTTTGGAAAAGCATACGGCTCAAGTACGGTTGTGATATCAGGGACAAATTTTAATCCTGTTTTGCGCACGGAAACCCCTATTAGAATTTCAGATTTCTCGGAAATATCCATCCCGTTAATGGAAGAAACAGAATTTAATGAAGATAACCGGTTTATTCGCTTTGTAGAGTCATTTGACACTTTTGATATTACTAATAAAAATTATACCTCGAGAGGAAGAAACAGGGGAAATGGGCTAGATTCGGGGGAAGAAGTAGATTTATCATTTGCCGAGCGGTTTACTCTTGATCTGCAGTTTGTAGCCAATAATCCTATGACCGTTCGTCTGATTTTTGACCCCGTTACGGGAGACATTGTAACGGCGGAAGGTACGGGTCGCTTAAGGATTCTCTTGGAAGATGAGCAGGTATCCATGTTTGGGCGGTTTGATATAGAAGGTGGGAGATATCAATTTGTGAGTGGCGATATTTTTACCCGAAGATTTGAACTTGAGCCCGGGGGATCAATAATTTGGGAAGGAGACCCGGCAAATGCGCGTTTAGACCTGAATGCAATTTATAGTGCCCGGCCCGATATCAATACCCTGAGTGCTTCTCGTGCCAGTGATCCTGATAACGCCCAACGTGTACCGGTAGAGCTGGTTTATAATATCGGAGGTACTATCTATAGCCTCGAAAATGATTTTTTCTTCCGGTTGCCTAATACATTCGAGTCTCAACAAAGTTCTACCCTTTCTACTCAGCTTGCTTCCATAAACCGGGATGAAAATATGAAGCTGATTCAGGCCGCTAACTTCATGCTTATGGGTGATTTTATCCCGGTTTCATCTACCGGCGATACCCAGGGAAATCTTTTTGGGGACAACATATCCGGGAGTGCGGCAGTTTTAAGCCCTTTGCTTTCCAGTCAGGTTATTAACCCATTGTTATCAAATCAGGTGAATTCGTTATTGAATAGCGATTTGAGTAGTTTAGATGTAGATTTTAATTTAAATACCTATAATCAGGTTGATCTTGGGGTAGCACTCAGATTATATAACGACAAATTAATACTGCGACGAGAAGGACAAATTACCGGCCGGCAATCTAATATAGGAGACCTTGGTGCTACCTATAGAATTAACCGAACGTTTGCATTAACGGCTTTTCATCGTCAGGATCTTACCTTTGGGACATTAAGCAGTACCGAACAATCTCAACAATCTCAAGATATTAATGGAGTAGGGCTTGAAGCCAAAGTTGGTTTTAATACCTGGGAAGAATTTTTTAGCCGATTATTCTCGCCATTCAGGAAATTGTTTGGAATAAAAAAGAAAGAACAGAATCAAGAAGATTTAACAGAAAACAGACGGGAAGAAGATCCCGAATAAAGATATTTGAATGAGTAAAAAAGACAGACTAAGTAAATTTGAAGAGCTGATTGTTGATTTAATCAAGAACAGCCCGGATAATAAGTTAACGAGAGAGCAAATGATAAGTGTTCTCCGTTTAGAGAGTAAGAATGAAGTAAAACGACTGGATAAGTCACTAAACAGGTTAGCCAACAAAAATACAATTAACCGAAAAGATAACTATGTATTTCTAAACAATAATAAAGGAAAGACGAGGAAATCTTCGGGAGACCCGAATATTGTTGAAGGTAAAATAGATATTTCAGTTCGGGGGACAGGATATGTGATTACAGAAAACCTGGATCAGGATATCATGATTTCTTCAAAAGATGTTGGCACTGCCCTTAACGATGACCTCGTTCGGGTAAAAATTACCGGCTCCAATAAAAAGAGCGGACAACCCAGAGGTAAAATCCTGGAAATTGTAGACCGGGGTAAAGATTTTTATGTAGGTACCCTCAGTAAGGTTAGTAAAGAAAATTACATTATTGAAGCTGATCCGAAATCAGTTCACACCAATTTCTTTGTGTTGCCTGAATTTTTAAATGGCGCTCAAAATGGTGATAAAGTTATTTTTGAGCTTGAAAACTGGGTGCATGAAAAAGCTCTTCCGGAAGCAAAAATTAAATCGGTTTTAGGAAAATCCGGTTCCAACGATGCCAATATCCTGTCAATACTGGCGGAGAATGATATGGTCGCGGAGTTTCCGAAAGAAGTGGAAGAATATGCCAATCAGATACCACTGAAAATACCGAACGAAGAATGTAAACGCCGACGTGATTTACGGGATGAAAATATATTTACTATTGATCCCGAAGATGCCAAAGATTTTGATGATGCTTTAAGTATCAAAAAACTGGACAATGGTAATTATTACCTGGGCGTGCATATAGCGGATGTTACCCATTATCTTACCCCGAAATCTGTATTGGATGAAGAAGCCCATAAACGCGGAACCAGTGTATATTTGGTTGACAGGGTTATCCCTATGCTGCCGGAAGTACTAAGCAACGGTGTGTGCAGCTTACGCCCTAACGAGGATAAACTTACCTACAGTTGCTTCATGGAAATAACTCCAAATGGCAAATTGGCTGATTACTCTATTGAAGAAACCGTTATTCACTCGAAACAGCGATTTACGTACGAAGAAGCCCAGGAAGTGGTGGATGGAAAAAAACATAAGTACAGCAAAGAAGTTACGATGGTGGCGGAGCTGGCAAGAACTTTGTTAGACAAACGATTCAGGGAAGGGGCTATAGATTTTGATAATCCTGAACCTAAATTTGTATTGGACGAGAAGGGTACTCCGGTCAAAGTCATCATTAAAGAACGTATTTTTGCGCACCGTTTGATTGAAGAATGTATGTTGATGGCCAATAAAACAGTGGCCATGCACGTAGATGAACTCCGTAAGCAATCGGGCAAGAAACGCTCAAAAGATCTGTATCCGTTTTTCTATCGCGTGCATGATAAGCCGGATCAAGAAAAATTAGCAGGTATTGCCGAACAGGTTAAACCCATAGGAATCAAGTTTGAAGTAGGGAATAGAATCAGCCCGAAAAAAATTAACGATCTTTTAAAACAAGTGGAAAATACTAGCCTTGAGTATATCGTTAACGGATTAATGTTACGAGCTATGGCCAAAGCAGAGTATTCTCCGAATAACATCGGCCATTTTGGTTTGGGATTCGGACACTACGCACACTTTACGAGCCCCATACGTCGTTATCCGGATGTGATTGTACATAGGTTATTGAAAGGTTATAATGCTGGTGCTCGAGTTTATACGCATGATCAGCTGAAGAAAGACGGCGAACATTGCAGTGAACGCGAACGTGTGGCTGTAGATGCTGAACGAGATTCCGTGAAGCTAAAGCAGGTAGAGTTTTTAAGTAAGAAAACCGGTGAAACATTTGATGGAATTATCAGTGGTGTGATGGAGCGGGGAATTTTTGTGACCCTAAAAGACATTTACTGTGAAGGAATGATTAGAATGAGCGACCTGAAAAGCGATTACTTTGTATACAACGACAAACGCCATGCATTGGTTGGCCGGAAAAGCGGTAAACAGTTCCAGCTGGGTGATGAAATTCGTGTACGGGTAAAAAGCACAGATATGCAAAAACGACAAATTGATTTTGGATTAGCCCGGTAACTAGTAAACTATCGTAATTATGAAAGTAAAGATACTCTCGGTTTTAGCTTATACGGTTATTTTTTTAGCCTCTGGTACAGCTTCTGTAATGGCTCAATATTATCCATTTGGGAAAAACAGAGTACAATATGAAGATTTTGAATGGAGATACATTCAGTCGACACATTTTGACGTGTATTATTATGGAGAAAAAAATTATGAACTCGCTGAGTTTTCAGCTAAAAGTATTGAATCAGCCTATAAACAACTGAGTGAAGATTTCAATCATCAGATCTCCAATCGTATAACGCTGATTATTTATGATTCACATAATGATTTTTCCCAAACAAATGTCGTGAACCTGCCGGTGAATACTGAGGGAATAGGTGGGGTAACCGATAAAATGAAGAATCGCATGACGGTTCCTTTTACCGGAGACTATGCCAGCTTCCGTCATACCCTGCAACATGAATTGGTGCATGCGGTATTCAATGACATGTTTTATGGCGGATCATTGAATTCTATCATCCGAAATAATATTCAGCTCCAATTTCCGCTTTGGTTTGAGGAAGGTCTTGCAGAATATACGTCTCAGGGGTGGGATACTTACACGGATATGTTTATCAGGGATGCGATTATAAATAATTATCTTCCACCAATTCAATATATCAGCGGGTATACTTCATACCGAGCGGGACAATCTATCTGGAATTATATTGTGGAAGAGTACGGGCGCCAGAAAATAGCAGAGATACTTCAGCGCATAAAATCATCCCGCAGTGTTGAATATGGTCTTCAACAAGCATTGGGCCTAAGTATTGAAGACCTCTCAGAGGTTTGGCAAGATGCCTTGCAAGAACGTTACTACCCTGAGGTAGCTGAACGCGAACGCACTGATGTGATTGCCACTCAGCTTACAAAACGAGGTGATTTTGGAAGCCATAATACCAGCCCTTCCATTTCTCCCCAAGGCGATAAAGTGGCTTTTATCACTAATAAACGAGGTTATTTTGATATTGTAGCCATCAGTGCAATCGACGGTAAATATCTGAAAACAATAATTCGGGGAGAAGACGATCCGGAATTTGAAGAGCTGAACATCTTAAACCCGAATATTTCATGGTCGCCGGATGGCAGAAAAATTGCTATTTCAACAAAGTCAAAAGGCCGCGATGATATCGCTATTATTGACTATGAAACCGGAAACGTACAAAAAATAGAATTCCCGGATTTGGATGCTATTGCTTCCATAGCTTGGTCACCGGATGGTAATAAAATTGCTTTTGACGGTAATATAGGGCCATATCAGGATATTTTTGTTTACAATTTTGATACGAAGAAAGTAACCAATGTTACCGGCGATTTCTTTTCTGATATGCAACCGGCCTGGAGTGAGAATTCGGAATACATATATTTTGTTTCGGACAGGGGAGAAAAAAACCGGTTGCATAATTATACCGTAGATTATGATTTATTAAGTGATGAAAGTCTCTATCAAACTGATATTTACCGGGTAAAATTAGGAGCCGGAACAGCTACTCAACTTACGAATACTCCTCTTTGGAATGAACAAGCCCCTAAAACCACTCGTACCGGAAGGCTGGTTTTTCTTTCAGATAAAAATGGGATTCAAAATATTTATGAATTTAATTTAGAAACCCGAACCTCATCGCCGTTAACTAATTTTCAGACCGGAGCTTCACAAATTTCTATTAGCGGAGATGGTTCGCGAATAGCGCTTAACTCTGTGAATGAGGGTTATTTGGATATTTTCTTACTTCGTTCTCCGTTTGACCGAAAAAAGGAATCCGAGCTTTCAAAAAATTATTGGGCACAGCGACGGGCTTCAGAGCCACTCGGGGTCCGGGTGCCAGCTACAAAATATGCACGCGAAATGTCTGCTACAGGGCTTAGCTCTAATGAGAAAGGGTTATTAGACGATGTAGCTGTAGCAGATAGTGTTGCCCAAACAGGAGCCGGTCAGCGTCAGGTTGAAGAAGAGGAAGCTGATACATCAGAAATTGACTTTAGAAATTATGTATTCAGTACTGAGGTTATTGAAGATACGACGCTGGTGTTGGAGGATATTGAAAATTTTAACCCGAAAAATAACACTACAGAAGACGGCCGGTTTCAGCCAAAAAGATACCGCCTTAAATTTTCTACTGACATCTCATACAATCCGTCTATTGTAGCTTCAACGTATGGTTCATATGCTTTGACCCAGTTTATTATAAGTGATTTATTGGGTGACCATCAGATTGCTTTAGGTACGAATTTTGTTACAGACCTGCGTAACAGTGACTATTCATTGCAGTACGGATACCTTAAGAATCGCACCAATTGGTATTTTTCCTATTTTCATTCTTCCCGTCAATATCAAACGTTTTTTGGAGAAAATATTCGCTTTAGAACTTTTGGAGGCGGTGTGAATGTCCAATATCCAATTAATAAATTCAAACGGGTTGATGCCGGTTTTTCTGCCATGGGTATTACAAGAGATTATAGCTCAGTTAGCGATCTCTATGCCGGGTATTCATTTGGAGGAGGGGATTTTGACAATGAACGAAGTATCTTTTTATACCCTGAATTAATATATACGAATGATCAGACATTGCCTGGTTTTATTACACCCCGGGGCGGTAATCGCTATTCCATTGGATTTTCAGGAAGTCCTGGTGTAGGCGACAATGCTCCACAATTTGCATCCGTATTGGCAGATTTTAGGAAGTATTTCAATCTTGGTTCCCGTTATAGCTTTGCAGTAAGGGCTTCAGGAGCCGCTTCTGTGGGGCCGGATAAACAAACTTATTTTATGGGAGGTAGATTGGGCTGGATCAATCAGCGCTTTAATCAAAATGGCCTTTCCTATGATAAGTTGACGGATAGTTTTTTTACCGTACCGGCTTTACCGGTAAGAGGGTATGCTTATAACAGTATTTACGGCAGTAATTTTTCACTGGTTAATGCCGAATTCAGGTTTCCTCTTTTTGCGGCCGTAGTCCCCGGAGCCATTCCTATTTTGCCCTTGTATAATATAACCGGAACAGCATTTGTTGATGTTGGGTCGGCCTGGGGAGAGAGAATAAATTATGATTTGGTAGATGGAGAAGGAAACTCTATCGTCAACGATGCTAAATTAGATTTTAAAGTAGCACAGGAAGAAATTGGAATATATCAACTAAGGGATCAGAACGGAAACGTAGTAGGAACCGGAGAGGCTCCTTATCTTGATGGCGATTTGTTAATAGGAGCCGGTTTTGGGCTAAGAACTATTGTGTTTGGCTTACCTTTCAGGTATGATGTTGGCTGGCCTTATGAAAGAGAAGGCTTTAAGAGCAAACCTATTCACTATTTTTCAATAGGAATAGATTTTTAGATTTAGTCGGATCTGAAAACCTGTATATGGATCAATCGTTGATACCTGTATTCAGGGTCATTGAAATAAACAAAGCTTACATATTCCTGATTACGTCTTGTAATGTAGTCACTTAGTATCAAATCATCTATGTCGGTGCCATCTTTTATGGCATATTTATAGGTATATGTGCCTTGTTTGATCAGCGCCGAAGTTTCCCAGTAGCCTGAATTCTGATTGTACTCCAGCTTATTCTTTTCAGAAATGATCCATTGGTTAAAATCTCCAACCAAATAGACGCCTTGCTTTGAAGTAAAGGCTCCTCCGTCCTGAAACCTGAACCGAATATTAGCATAGCGAGCTTCTGCAGATGTCTTGGGATTCCCAAAGGTTGAACCCCAGGCGGTTAATGGATTGGAAGTAAAATTCAGAATATCTTCACGCAAGATAATTTCAGGGGGATTTTCTCCCGGTATCCAATCTATAATTTGATGGCCATCAACTGAGAAAGTCTCCAGGTTTAGCCCAATGAAATCAAAATTAGCCGGAAAAGCATTTTCACCTGATAAGTAAAATTGGGTATGGCCTTTTTCAGAGAAATCATAATTTTCGGTTTTTCGGGCATCTCCCCAAAATCGATTTTGAACAAAGTAGAAGCTTAGGTCAAATTGGGGGAAATCGATAAACTCAGGATACGTGAAATTACTGAATGGACGATCCCGGGCTTCAAATCTCGGTCCGGCATTGTAATCAGTTTCTATCCATGAGGTCATTTCCCCTGCATTCTCTGTTACAAAAAAGGGTAATGAAAATAATCGCACACCGGAAGAAAAATCAGATACATGAAGCATAAAATTTCCACTTGTAGCAAACCGCAGCTGATTATTAGGGAATTCGGTACGGTAATGGAAATAGCTTGGAGGGGAGGATTGATTTTTAGTTCCTTCGCCTAATATGATTTCATTTAAGCCTTCTAAAAACCAGTCTTGAGGTATATTGCTTTCGTCCCAGTTTTGATCGTAGTGAGTAAAAGTAATTCTGAATTGCCCGGAAATATCAGTTAATTCATCAAAAGCCA
Organism: Gracilimonas sp.; assembly: GCF_014762685.1. Lineage (NCBI taxonomy): Bacteria > Pseudomonadati > Balneolota > Balneolia > Balneolales > Balneolaceae > Gracilimonas > Gracilimonas sp. Next base: position 1,255,993 of record NZ_JABURM010000005.1, on the reverse strand, counting down.
GTATCAATTTTTGAGCTGAACCCAACTCAATGATTGGAGGATTATTAGTGTCCCCTTTTCTATATAGCTGGATGCTATTGATGGTTTCAGGGGCCGGCAACTGATTTGAAACCATGTAGCGGCTGATATAGTCTGCCGTATTTTCCTGGTTACCTAAAGGGCTTGAAATGCTTGCAGAGCAACCCTTAATAGATAATCCTGCCAACAAGATCAGTAAAACTTTAAACAGTGATAGAACCTTCAAATACAAAATGGGCGGGTCCGGTTAAAATTAGCTGATGATAGGTATTAGCTGCGGCATCAAAATCGAAAGAGGCCCGCAGTATTCCACCTTTTACATTAACTTTATAAGTAGCGTGTTGCCGATTGTTTTTTTGATGGTGATGGGCTGCAATAGCCGATGCCAGGGCTCCGGTTCCACAGGCAAGGGTTAGGTTCTCTACTCCCCGCTCATAGGTCTGAAGCGAAATAGAAGACTCATCATTACAGTGCACAAAGTTTATGTTGGTACCCGGTGGATTTACTTTTTCATGATAACGTAATTTCCGGCCTGTTTGTACAAGCTGATCTTCTTGTTCCAGCTGCTGTTCACTAACAAAACTGATAAGATGTTCTGTTGCTGCATCTGCTCTTACCAATTTCATCTCATCCAATTCAACTTGTTCCGGCTTAACATGTACCGGAAAATGAACGCTTACGCTTTCATCTTTAAGCACCTCAGCATCATATACATTATCGTGGACGTTAAAAGTTTGTGTAACCCCAAAACCATGTGTGAATGCAAACAAAACCAGGCAGCGAGCTCCATTCCCACACATACCGGCATCACTGCCATCGGCATTACGATAAATCATGGTGTAGTCCACTTCAGGTTTTTGAGCAGGTTGCAACATTAGTAATCCATCCGCCCCAATACCAAATCTTCGATCACATAGTTTTGGAGTGATTTCAATAATATCTTCAATCGAAAGTCCATACTTCCGGTTATCGATTACAACAAAATCGTTTCCTGCGCCTTCCATTTTATGAAATTTAATTTCAGCCATTATTCTACAAACGCAGGTATGTGTTTCCAGTTTTCTTCTTCAGATATGACAGGGTCGAGTCCTCGCATCAGGGGAGAGAATCGTAATGCAAGTACTATCAAAATCAGTTTGGGATTTACATTTTGACGCAGTGCCGGTCGGAAAGAATCCAGATGTTTGATCATTTCTTCCAGGCGTGCATCGTCGAGTGATTTAACAAATTTCTCTATGGATTCTAATTGATCAATATTAGTTATGAATTTCTTATTCCCGGTTTCCCGAAATACCATTAAATCCCGGATATACATTTCTATGAGATTAGTAATGGAAATAAGGCCTTCAATATTATTCGAGCTCTGCCAGTCCTGAATCAGCTTCGACAACCCAACAGCATCCTGGCTGTATGCCATGCGCATAAACTGAACTACTGCTTCCCGGTTTTCCTTCAGTTTCTCAACATCAAAAAAGCGGGTCATGGCATAATTTCCTCCGGAAACACGAGCCAGGTAAGCGGCTTCATCGGCTTGCAAACCATCGACTTCAATTAATCCCTGTTCCACCTCTTTATCCTTTAAAGTACCAAGGGGAATATGTTGGCAACGGGAAGTGATGGTAGGAAGGAGACTTTCATAACTCTCTGTTGTTAGAATAAACATCAGACGGTCTGAAGGTTCTTCCAAAAGTTTTAAAAAAGCATTGGCCGTTTCTTTTCGCATGGTTTCAACCTGGGTAAGAATGATCACGATCCGGTCTCCTTCATTGGGCTTCAGCTTTGCGATGGGCCGAATATCTTCTCTGAAATAGTCGATGGGGTAGAAGGCTTGCAAGTTCTTGGAGGATTCATCATCCAAAGAAGGCCGCTGTGAAAAACTGATGATCTCATAAGGATCTTTGGCAAGCAGCTCTAATCGATCTCTGAGCTCTTCTGTTTTTGCTGACGTCGGTTTTGGGATGAATACATGTATGTCGGGATGGGTAAACCAGGATGATTTCTTTGAATGTTTGTGTTCTCCCAAGTCGCTCAAGTGATCAATACCGTTTATTGCTTCTGCCAAAGCCAGGGCAAATGCCGTTTTCCCAACGCCCGAGGGACCTGAAAGAAGGTAAGCGTGGCTGATCCGATCGGAGGCAAGCATACGCTCTACTTGCTCCTTAGCACGGTGTTGCCCTATAATACGTCGGTTTCCGAATTTAAATGGCATAATTGTAGAAAATTGGATCTGTTGTCATTTGTCGATAGTCAGTGGTCAATTTTATTCTTCCCAGATATAGTCAAAAAGTAAAATTCCTGCAGTTATGGTCACGCCGGCAAAGCCGACCAGAGCCGTAATATTATTTAAGGAGCCGTCTCCACCACTGACAAAAGCGGTTTTACTGATATCGGCAAGCAATAGCATCAGTGGCATAAATAAGGGAATGCTAAGCACTGAAAAAATTGCTCCTTTTCGATCAGCTTGCGAAACTATGGCTGCCGTCATGGTAGCTACCCCGGATAGACCGGCCGTTCCGATAAATAGCATAACAAAAAAAGCGACCCAGGATTGTATCGTTAGATTCATTAGAAAAATATATCCGGCAAAGGTGGCTATATTGATGAAAAGGGTAAATAAGAAATTATAAAGCAGTTTTCCGGAATACACGGTTGTTCCTTCTGCATAAATACGGAGGAGGTCAAACGTTTTCTTGTCAGTCTCGGATATAAAGCTGCGGCTGAGTGCAGAAAGTGCAGCAAACAAAATGATGATCCAAACCAAACCGGCCTTTGGTCCGGGCTCAAGCTGATCTGCACGCAGGGTGAAAAGAACCAACAGCATGGCAGCTGCTACAAAAGCCAACACCATATTGAATGCAAAACGAGTACGCAGTTCAATCTGCAGATCTTTCTTTAAAACGGTAAGGGTGCTTCGAATCCATTGCATGACCAAGTTTAAGGATTTTGGCTGGTTATTGCAGAATATTCTAAAGTGAATGAGATAATAAAAATGGTACGTTTAATCAGTTATTATCTGCTGAGAATAAAATTTTTGGAATGTACGCTCGTTCACAAGTTTCGGATTGGAAAAGTATGTACGGCAACTCTGCATACCATTTTAATATCCACCCAGGTAGGTAATTGCCTGGATGGATTTCAACATTTATAAATGCTAAATCTTCAACAGAGGCATGATAAAGTTGGGGAATTAGAGGGACAAAGCTTTTATTTAAAACTAAATAAACTTCTATAGAATTAATCTTTGATTGATTGTCTCTTCGGTGCCTATATTCGGGCGCTGTTTAAACCATTATAGTTGATTAGGAATATTGCATGAATTTATTTTCGTTGTTAGATCAAGTTACGGTGCTGCCCAATTTTATTGTGGGTTCCAAAGAAGAACTTATTAATGCATTAGTAAATGCTTTGGAAGATAAACTTGAGTCTGAAGAACAACTCGAAGAAGTACGTAAAGCAGTTTTTGAACGTGAGAAAATCATGTCTACGGGAGTGGGTAAAGGCCTCGCAATACCACACGCGAAAACCAAAGCGGTGACAAAGAATTTAGCTGCTTTTGCCCTGTTAAAAGAACCACTGGATTTTGATTCAATTGATGATGTCCCGGTTCGATTGGTTTTTCTGTTAGTGGGGCCGGAGTCTAACAATAGTCAGCATATCAAATTATTAAGCCGAATTTCCCGTTTAATGAACAGCGGTTCATTTCGTGAGAAAATATTAGGTTGTACAACAACTGAAGAAATTCTCTCGGCTTTTCAGGATGAAGAAGAAAAATATTTTGTCAGTTAAATGAGTAACGTATTCCGCATTTTTATTGTATTGCTGCTCGCAATTCTTGCGGAACCTCTCCATGCTCAAACTATTCAAACTATTGTCAATGATGCACCAAATCAGGAAGCTTTTTGGTCGGTAACTGTTCGGGACAAAAACGGAGCAATCCTGGAAAGTATGAACCGGGAAAAAGTGATTATACCTGCTTCTAATCAAAAACTGATAACCACAGCTGCAATCCTTGATTATTTCGGAGCTGATTATCGCTACGAAACAACAATTTACGGAGAAGGTAATCTTGAGGGAAATTTATGGAATGGCAATCTTATTTTAAAAGGAAGTGGTGACCCATCCATAAGTGGCGATTTGTACGAAGACGACCGGTATTACATTTTTAATAAATTCCTGGATCAGCTCAAGCAAAAAGGAATTGAGAAAATAGAGGGTAACCTGATTGCAGATGTATCATTATTTGATGATCAAATGTATCCGAAGGGGTGGGATTGGTATGATTTTTCATTTTACTATGGAGTACAAATCAGTCCGCTTTCTTTTAACAATAATGCAGTGGATTTAGAAGTTTTTGCAGAAGGAGAGATTGGGGATAAACCCCGAATTACCTGGTTTCCCGATAATACTGACTATGTTGAATTTGTTAATGAGCAAGTAATTACCCATCCCGGGATTGATTACGATGAATATTATCGTCGTGAACTGGGAGGAAATAGAATTGTATTGGGAAGTACCCTTCCTCAAGCTTATTACGAAGACGAATCTCTTTCCGTGAATAACCCCCCTATGTTTTTCCTGGATTCATTCAAAAATTTCTTGGTCAGTAATGGAATAGAAGTGGAAGGGTTTTTGGTGGTTTCAGAAGATGAACAGAACATAGAAGTACTGGAAGAATTGGCAACCCATCGATCAAAACCAATGTCCGAGCTAATCAAATGGACAAATAAAGAGAGTGATAATTTTTATACGGAAATGTTGACAAAAACACTTTCAGCAGCAAAGGATGATAAACCCGGGACATTTGAAGACGGCATAGACCAAATCAGAAGTTTTTTATTTCGGATAGGTATAGATACAACTTTTGTGCAAATGAAGGATGGTTCCGGTTTGGCAGGGGGAAACTTCAACAAAACGTCCTTAATTTCGGATCTGCTCTTTAAAATGATGGATCATCCTGAATTCGACGCCTATTATAACAGCATGTCGACAGCGGGCATTGACGGAACATTGGCTCACCGGATGAAAGGAACTCCGTTGTATAATAATTTTAAAGGTAAATCCGGATTTGTGACCGGAGTGAGGACGTTAAGTGGTTATTTTGAGGCGAGGTCGGGCAAGCAGCTTATTGTAAGCCTTGCTACCAATAATTTTATATCAGAAAAAGTACGGCCTGTTGATTCGGTTCATGAACAGATTTTGATGTATCTGTATAATAAATATTGATTAGCTTCCCGTATGTCTGAAAAGAAAGCACATATCTTGGTAACGGATGACGAAAGGGCTATCCGAAATACACTGGAAGAAATTCTTCAATTTGAAAACTATAAGGTTTCCACTGTAGATAGCGGGCAGGCTGCTTTGGATTTCATTTCCGAAAATCCCATTGATTTGATGTTTCTGGACATTAAAATGCAGGGAATGGATGGATTAGAGACGCTCAAAAAACTTCGGGAGGCCGGTCATGAAATTCCTGTAATCATGATTTCAGGCCACGGAACCATTGAAATTGCAGTAGAGGCTACAAAAATGGGAGCTTATGATTTCCTTGAAAAACCCCCGGATTTAAATCGCCTGCTAATTGCGGTACGCAATGCCTTGTCTCAGGAAAACCTGAAAAAGGAATACAAACAGATCAAGAAAAAGCTTCCGAAGATTCAGGAGATCATTGGAGAAAGCAAAGCTATTTCCAAAATTAAATCCTTAATTGAGAAAGTTGCTCCTACACAATCAAGGGTGCTTATTACCGGTGAAAATGGAACCGGAAAAGAATTGGTAGCCAAATGGATTCATGAAAAAAGCCCAAGGAATTCAGGTCCATTTGTGGAAGTAAATTGCGCAGCCATCCCAACTGAACTTTTGGAAAGTGAAATGTTTGGGCATGAAGAAGGAGCCTTTACAGGAGCATCAAGTCAGCGTGTTGGTAAATTTGAGCAGGCAGATGGGGGGACATTATTTTTAGATGAAATCGGGGATATGAGTTTGGAAGCTCAATCTAAAGTGTTGCGGGCTTTACAAGAAAGCACCATTACAAGGGTGGGTGGAAGTGAGTCGATTTCAGTGGATGTAAGAATTTTAGCCGCGACGAATAAAGACCTGGAATCTGAAATTAAAGAAGGTAATTTCCGGGAAGATTTATTTCACCGTATCAGCGTGATACCCATAAAAGTGCCCCCGCTTCGTGACCGAAAGGAAGATATTCCGCCCATTGCTAAAGCCTGTCTTAAAAATCTTCAGGAACGGGATATCAGTTTTTCTTCGGTTTCATTTTCGAAGGATGGACTCAAAGCCCTTCAGAAAAAAGAATGGAGCGGCAATGTACGGGAGCTTCAAAACGCGGTGGAACGGCTTGGAATCATGGCCGGGGATGACGGGGTGATAGATCAAGACATTGTAGAAGATATACTGACGTCCCGGAGAATAGAAACCAATAATTTGGAAAAACTGGCAGATAAAACCAACGATTTTCAGGAATTCAAGGAAACCGCCGAACGTTTGTTTTTGGTTAAACAACTGGAAAAAAATGAGTGGAATATTTCTCAGACCGCCGAATCCGTTGGTATACAGCGAAGTCATATTTACAATAAAATGAAAAAATATAATATAGAGCGATAGCATGAGTGCAGAAATTATTGATGGAAAGAAAGTAGCTGAATTGGTTCGGAATCGAGTTCGAGAGGATGTGGATGATTGGAAAGCCAAAGGAAACCGGGCTCCCTTTTTACAAGTGATTTTGGTGGGTGATGATCCGGCTTCGAAAGTATATACCGGGGCCAAGACCCGTGCTTGCGAAGACGTGGGCATCGAAACGCATACTGAAATTTTGCAGGATACAATTTCTGCCAAGGAATTAAAGTCTATCATCCGCAAATACAATGAGAATGATTCGGTGGATGGGATTTTGGTACAGCTTCCATTACCGGCACACCTTTCTTCCCACGATGTGATAGAAAGCATTGACCACCGAAAAGATGTGGACGGGTTTCACCCTATGAATGTGGGCCGGCTTACTGTTGACCAGCCTTGCTTTCGAAGCTGTACACCTGCCGGTATCATGGAGCTTTTCAAGCATTACAGCATTCCGGTGAAGGCCAAGCACGCCGTGGTGGTGGGAGCCAGTAATATTGTAGGCTCTCCGATGGCAATTATGTTATCCCGCGAAAATGCGTCAGGAAAAGCTACAACTACCATCTGCCACAAATATACCAAAGACCTTACGCAGCATACCATTTCCGCAGATATAATAATTGCAGCAGCGGGTCAGCCTCATTTGATAAAAGCCGAAATGATAAAAGAAGGAGCCGTAGTTATTGACGTAGGAATTAACCGCATAGCAGATGAGACGGCCAAAAAAGGATATCAATTAGTCGGAGATGTAGATTTTGAGTCTGTAAGCAAAAAAGCCAGCTGGATTACCCCTGTTCCGGGAGGAGTGGGTCCCATGACGGTTGCCATGCTGATGAAAAATACCCTTCTTGCGGCTAAAAAGAGCATCTATCCGGAATAATATCTTTTTTTATTTTGGAGTGACACTATGCTGTCACTGCTTGTCATTATTATTGGGTAAATCAAAAAACAAAACCACACGATCATGACAAGTAACGCATTTTCAATTACACCAAAACGCAGTAAATCTCAGGCCCTATTCGCTGTTCCGGTACTTAAGCGTATCCAAAAAGAAAGCCGGGAAGAATATACTGAAATGCAGCAGGCCTTCGACCTGATGGGTTGGTCAGAGCTTCCCGATGAACTGAAAATCGAGATTCATAATGATGTCAGGTTCATGGTAGAAGAACTGAAAGGCCGTTTTTCATCCTGCGATCCCTTTGTAAAGCGCCGCCGTGAATCTATTCACTACTGGGTAAGTTGTTTTCAGGATGGAATTTGCAGTTTAGAAGCTGCGATCAAAGCCTTGAAGGTTAAAACACTCTAAGAAATTTCTGTTTTTTATGAATGCGTAAAATTGAGAAATCTCATTAAGTAGTTCCAAGGGAAAGTTCGTATCTTTGAAAAACTGCAAGCCAAACTTTTTCATTGATGTATAAAATGAACAATTCTTCCCCCTTCGAACGTATTACCCGCCAAGGACTTACCTATGATGATGTGCTCTTGGTTCCTAATTACTCACAAGTGCTGCCGCGTGATGTAGATACTACAGTGCAGCTCACACCCACGCTCAAACTGAATGTGCCTATTATAAGTGCCGCCATGGATACCGTATCTGAGTATCGCCTGGCGATAGCACTTGCACGGGAAGGCGGTATTGCCATGTTGCACAAAAACATGAGTATTGAAGATCAGGCTGAACATGTTCGTTTAGTGAAAAGAAGTGAAAGCGGTATGATTGTTGACCCCGTGACCCTTAAAGAAGGTGCTACGGTTCGCGAAGCACGGGCGTTGATGAAGAAACAAAAAATAGGGGGTATTCCTATAGTAGATGACAAGGGAATTTTGGTAGGGATTGTTACGAACCGGGACCTGCGTTTTGAATCAGAGATGAGTAAAAAACTGGGTGATATCATGACGCATGAAAATTTGGTAACCGCCAAAGAAGGCACCAATTTAAAGCAGGCTGAACAAATCCTTCAGCATTACAAAGTAGAAAAGCTTCCTATTGTAGATGAAAACAATAAACTGGTTGGGCTTATTACTTTTAAAGATATTGAGAAGAAGATGAACTTTCCCCATGCTTGCAAGGATGAAATGGGAAGATTGAGAGTAGGAGCTGCCGTTGGGGTAACTCCTGATACCATGGACCGGGTGGAAGCTTTGGTTGCAGCCAGTGTGGATGCTATCACAGTAGATACAGCTCACGGGCATTCTCAAGGAGTGTTGGATACCATTAAAAAAATTAAAAAGGCCTATCCTGATTTAAATATTATTGGTGGAAATATTGCAACCAGATCTGCGGCAGAGGCCCTGGTGGAAGCCGGTGCCGATGTGGTAAAAGTGGGAGTGGGCCCGGGATCTATCTGCACTACGCGAGTGGTGACCGGAGTTGGGGTTCCGCAGTTAAGTGCAGTTATGGAAGTAGCAGAATATACCCGTGAAAAAGGAATTGGGCTCATTGCAGATGGTGGGATCAAACAAACAGGAGATATCCCCAAAGCCATAGCAGGCGGTGCCGATGCCGTAATGATGGGATCTATGTTTGCCGGTGTGGATGAAAGTCCCGGCGAGACCATTATTTACGAATCCCGTAAGTACAAATCATATCGTGGAATGGGAAGTATAGGTGCGATGAACAAAGGTTCTAAAGACCGCTATTTCCAGGATGTGGAAGATGATATTAACAAACTGGTTCCGGAAGGAATAGAAGGCAGGGTTCCGTTTAAAGGATATTTAAGTGAAGTCGTTCATCAAATGACCGGCGGACTTAGAGCTGCCATGGGATATGCCGGAGCATCAAATATAGATGAGATGAAAAAAGCAGAATTTGTACAAATTTCTGCCGCTGCTTATAGAGAGAGTCATCCTCATTCGGTGCAAATAACAAAAGAAGCACCGAATTACTCAGTATCCTAATCCGCTTTTATAGTACAGAAAATCACTTATTTTAGAGATTAATTTTTCTGCCAAAGGATGAAAGCGACCCGAAATGCTCTTTCAAATTTTTTTGATGAAATTTCATCCTAAAAATTTGATCGTATTGTTTAACTTGAGATATAATGATTGAACTGCTAAAAAAATTATTTGAACAACGCCGTAGAAAAATCACGGTGATGTTACTGGATGATTCCAAACCTGATGAGGATAATTCCTACCATGTTTATCCTAATGGACTTTTTGGTTTGATATTGGCAATTTCTTGTACCTTCGCACTCATTGTTGCATTAGCTTTTATGCTAACCCCATTGGGAGGGTTGTTATACAGTGCGGATGACGCTGAAATAAGAGCTCAAATAATGGATGTAACTCAAAAAGTTATTTCTCTTGAAGACTCACTGAAACAACGCGATCAACAATTGAGTGAGATGAAAGATGTAATCCGCCTAAATGTGGATACGACCCTGGCGATGGATCAGAGATTCGATGATTATTTTAATGAGGAGAATTTTCAAAACAGTGATTTTATAACGTTTGAAGAATCGGGTTCATTTAACCGACTCACGCAAAATGAAATTTTATTTTCAAATATATCCAACTCAGCTCCGGACTTCCCCGGAAAATACCCTGTTCAAGGATCTTTGACCCGCAGGTATCTTCCTGATGAGGAACATTATGGTCTTGATATAGCTACTAAAAATAATGAACCGGTAATAAATGTTGCGGATGGTTCGGTTTTTAATAGTAGTTGGACAATTAACAATGGATATGTAATATCCATACAACATAGCGGGGGTGTGGTAACTACTTATAAGCACCTCTCAAAATTAAATAAGAAGGAAGGCGACCTTGTGTTAAAAGGAGATATTCTGGGTGAAATTGGAAATGCCGGAGTATTAAGTACAGGACCCCATCTTCATTTTGAAATTTGGAAAAATGGCGTCCCTCAAAACCCTGAAATCTATTTAATCAAATAAAAACGAATTATGCTTAATTCAAAAAAAAATACAAATAACGTGTCTAATCAATCAAATCACTCTCCTGCAGTAAATATATTAAGTGAAGGTTCAAAACTTAAGGGAGATCTTAACTCCCAGACCGATATTCGAATTGCCGGTACGGTGGAAGGCGAAGCCAGCTCCAAAGGAAAAATTATTGTAACCGGGAATGGAAAAGTTGTAGGAGATATTACTTCTTCTGAAGCTGATGTAGCCGGCCGGGTTGAAGGGAAGCTGAAAGTCTCAAGTAAACTTACCCTGAGAGAAAGTGCAATTATTGATGGAGACATCTATACTAAAACTTTGGTAGTGGAAGAAGGTGCTCAAATCAACGGATCTTGTCGCATGGGCTCGGATGCCAAATCACTTTCCGGTAAAAGCGATGTTGATTACGCAAACGATACTAAAGTAAAGAGCTCTTCCTGATTCATTGTCGAATAATTTTCTTCCCGAAAAATATGCCGAGTATCTGGGGCTGGGAGCCGAAATAGCGGTATCCCTGATCATTCCAATTTTGACCGGGTACTATTTGGATGAGTATTTTGATACTTCTCCTATACTGATTTTGATTGGCGTACTTTTGGCTATGATTGCTTTTGGGTTTACGGTAACACGAATTACAAAAAAACTCGATCAGGGTAACAATGAATAAATCAAGAGATTCTGTTCTCAAAGGGACGATAAAGTTCTCTGCTCTGTTAATGCTCATGTCTGTCGGTTTTTTTTTGTTGGGAGAGCAGGTAGGGGTTGCTGTATTGGCAGGGGTGATGCTCAGTTCTATATTTGTAAGCAGCAGTGCCTGGATATTCGATGCATTTAAAAATGCTGAAAACAGCTTGTTCATCAAGGTTTTTTTCTTCTCTACGGGAATAAGGTTTTTATTGGTGCTGGCTCTCTTCGGAATTTTATTGGGAGTAACAAAAATTGATGAATTCTACTTTACAGTTAGTTTTATAATTTCCTATCTTTGCCAATCTGTAACGGAAATGATTTTTATTAACAAAATTCTACAAAAAGAGTAGCGGTTAAAAATGATTCAAACCCTGCGTCGAGTTTTTCTAACTCTTTTATTTTTATCGATTAGCACCTCAAATACATTCGCAGCTGATGCTTCTGAAGAAGATGATGGGCAGGTACTCGATGTTTTGGGTACGGTTGCAGATCACGATTATTTTAAAACACCTTTTGGAAAATTATATTTGCCCCGGATTTTTTACTGGGAAGATGTTGAAGGTGAAAAAAGTTTAAGTGCTTTTGTAAGTACACCATCTGTTCTTGAGTCAGGTGAATTTATTGAAAATGAGGAAGGTGCAATTGTACCTGCAGGAGGGGGGCACCTGATTATCGATTTTTCCATTACTTCCCACTTGGTATATTTCTGGATGGGTATGGGCTTGGCAGTCATTCTTACAGTAATGGCTGCTAAACGCTATAACAGTGGAATTGGTAAAAACGTAGAGCCAAAAGGTGCCTTTCACAATCTTTTTGAAGTATTGTTTGTTTTTATCCGTGATGATGTTGCCCGTGGAAACATAGATGACCACAAGGCAGATAAGTACGTGCCTTTCTTGTTTACCATGTTCATGGGGATTTCATTTATGAATTTGTTTGGATTGTTGCCCTGGGCTGCAACGGCAACGGCAGATCTTACAGTGACGGCAACACTGGCATTTGTTACATTCTTGGTAACTCAATTCAGTGGGACTAAAGATTATTGGGGGCATATCTTTTGGTTTCCCGGAGTCCCAACGTGGGTTCGTTTTATCTTAACTCCGGTAGAAATTCTTGGAATTTTCACCAAGCCATTCGCACTCGCTATTCGTCTTTTTGCAAACATGCTATCAGGAAAAATAATGATCATCGCCATCCTTGGATTGATTTTTATCTTTGCTGATTTGTTTGGATCAGTAGCAGGCGTTGGTGTGAGTGCATTTTCTGTCTCATTAACCGTGGTGCTATATGCCCTGAAAGTGTTCGTCGCTTTATTGCAGGCATATATTTTCACGTTGTTATCAGCCGTTTTCATCGGTATGGCAGCAGAAGATCATGAGCATTCCGAGGAAGGTTATCACACTGAGCATATTGCCGAAGAAACTTTATCTAACTAAATATAAATCAATAATAAACTAAACGTATAGAACTATGGGATTATTAGCAGCTGGTATTGGAGCCGGAATCGTAGCACTTGGTGCCGGAATCGGAATCGGAATGATTGGTAAAGGCGCTACTGAAAGTATTGCACGCCAACCGGAAGCCTCCGGAGACATTCGCGGTGCTATGATTTTAACTGCAGCCTTTATTGAGGGTGTTGCCCTTCTTGGTGCCGTTATTTGTATTCTTCTTGCTCTTGGAATTGGTCAATAATAGGTAATTATCTATGACTTTTCTTTTAGCAGGTGGTGGTGGCTTACTGTCATTCAATCCGGGATTTGCGATCTGGATTTTAATATCGTTGATCGCTTTTCTTTATGTGATGATGAAGTATGCCGTGCCGCCAATTATGACGGCACTCCAGGAACGAGAGCAAAACATCAAAGAATCTTTAGAGTCTGCTGAAAAGGCTATAGCCAAAGCAGAAAAAATTTCTAAAGACAATGAAAAAGCTCTGCGGGAAGCTGAAGTTAAAGCTCAGCAAATACGCAAGGAAGCCGTTGAACAAGCGGAACTGATACGTACTGAACGTATTGGCAAGGCCAAAGAGGAAGCTGCGCAAATTATTGAGCAGGCAAGAGCCTCTATTGAGCAAGAAAAGAACCAAGCTTTAGTTGAATTGAGAGAGGAAGTGGCAAAACTTGCCGTAAAATCAGCTTCTATCATCATTGATGCTGAGCTTGATAATGAAAAGAATAACAAGCTGGTGGATAGTTTTCTATCCGACCTTTCAAAAAATTAACCGATAATTTATGCTGGTATCTAAAGCGGCACACCGTTACGCCACTGCACTTTTAGAGCTTGCCAAAGAAAATGATGTTGTTGAGCAGACGCTTAAGGATGTCTTTTTTATTAAGGCTACGATCGAAAGTTCTCGTGATTTACTGGTTTTCCTGAGAAGCCCGGTTATTAAGCCGGATAAAAAAGTTGCTGCACTTGAAGCCATTTTTGCTGATCAGGTAAGCGAGCTTGTGCATAGATACATCACGTTGATTGCCCGTAAAAACAGGCAAAATATGCTGGATGAAATTGTAACTGCATTCGTTGATAAATACAATGACTATGCCGGCATCATTTCAGCAGAAGTGTTTGTAGCTAAAGAATTAGATGACAAGCAACTCGCTGAAGTACAGCAAAAGTTGGAGAAAATCACTGACAAAAAGGTGAATGTTTCAACGGTTGTGCAAGAAGATTTAATAGGCGGGATGGCCATTAAAATTGACGATACCGTGATCAATGGTACAGTTAAGCATAAATTAGAACAGCTTGAAGATGTATTCCTGAGCTCGGCCAGGGAATAAAATCACAACATTTTTTTAATCATATATATACAATGAGTCAAGTCAGACCAGACGAAGTTTCAGCCATACTACGTAAACAATTATCAGGCTTCGATAACGAAGCTGATACCTATGATGTAGGTACCGTTCTTGAGGTAGGAGACGGTATTGCTCGTGTTTATGGGCTATCAAAAGTACAAGCAGGTGAATTGGTTGAATTACCGGATTCAAAAGACGAAAAAGGCCAATTTGTAACCGGCATGGTACTTAACCTTGAAGAGGATAATGTAGGAATTGTTCTTTTCGGTTCATCAAGTGCTGTTGAAGAAGGGCATACGGTGAAACGAACCAATGATATTGCATCAATCAATGTGGGTGAAGGCCTGCTTGGTCGTGTAATTGATCCTCTTGGGGAGCCAATTGATGGCAAAGGGTCGATCAGCGGTAAAACCATCCGTTTGCCTCTTGAGCGTAAGGCTCCGGGTGTTATTTACCGTGAACCGGTAGCTGAACCTCTTCAAACCGGCTTAAAGTCTATTGACTCTTTGATCCCTATTGGCCGTGGTCAGCGTGAACTTATTATAGGTGACCGCCAAACCGGTAAAACTTCCGTAGCGGTTGATACGATAATTAATCAAAAGGCCACTCAAGACACTGATAAGCCTGTTCACTGTATTTATGTAGCCGTAGGTCAAAAAGGTTCTACAGTAGCCAATATCCGTAAGGTACTGGAAGAAAACGGAGCCATGGAATACACTACCATTGTAGCTGCTCCGGCAAGTGCCACAGCTCCGATGCGCTATATTGCTCCTTTTGCGGGTGCCACTATCGGTGAGTATTTCCGTGATACCGGTCGTCATGCTTTGGTGATTTATGATGACCTTTCTAAACAAGCGGTAGCTTATCGTGAACTTTCATTATTGCTGAAGCGCCCCCCCGGTCGAGAAGCTTATCCAGGTGATGTATTTTATCTGCACAGTCGTTTATTGGAGCGTGCTGCCAAAATTATTAATGACGATAAAGTAGCTCAGGCTATGAATAATATTCCGGATGAACTCCGGCCACAAGTTAAGGGTGGTGGGTCATTAACAGCACTTCCTGTTATTGAGACACAAGCAGGTGATGTTTCTGCATACATCCCCACAAACGTAATTTCTATTACTGACGGACAAATTTTCCTTGATACCGACTTATTCAATCAGGGTATTCGCCCGGCAATTGATGTAGGTACTTCTGTTTCACGTGTAGGTGGTTCTGCCCAGGTGAAATCAATGAAAAAACTTTCAGGTACATTGAAGCTTGATTTGGCTCAGTACCGTGAGCTGGAAGCTTTTGCTAAATTCGGTTCCGATCTTGACGCTTCTACCCAAGCTCAACTGAGAAAAGGTGAACGTACGGTAGAATTGCTGAAACAGGATGTATACCAGCCTTTGCCGGTAGAGCAGCAAATTGCATTGCTTAAGATTAACGATGTAGGTTTACTTGACAAACTTGCCGTAGAACAAATTGGTGAGTTCGAAAATCAATACCTGGAAACAGTGGGTATTAAATTCGAAAAAGAAATGAATGACTTGGCTGCCAGTGGAGTATTAACTGATACTTTTGGTGATAAGCTCATTGAAATTGCCAAATCAGTAATTGACCAAATTACGGCAACTAACTAAGGAATAAGTATCGATGGCTAACCTCCGAGACATACGAAACCGGATCTCATCTGTAAATAATACACAGCAGATTACCAAAGCTATGAAGATGGTTGCTGCGGCGAAGCTTAGGAAAGCTCAGGACCGCATGATTGAAACCCGGCCATATGCTTCCAAAATTGCTGAAGTAGCCGGACGATTGGTTGAGTACAGTGAAGTATCAAACCCGGTAATGCGTAAGCCTGAAACGGTTAAGAAGGTCTTGTTTATAGTTATCGGTTCCGATCGTGGATTGTGCGGTGGTTTCAACAATAACTTGTTCAAAGAGGTTGAAAAACAACTGCATAATAATTTTCAGAATTATTTAGATAGTGATAATCTTTCCATGGTTACTATCGGGAAAAAGGCTTCTGCATATTTTAAGAAACGGAAGTATGATGTAATCGAAAGTTTCCCGGGATTCTTTGATGATATTCAATATGATGCCACATCATCAATTATGGAAACTGCTATACGACAATTTATAAGCGATGAATTTGATGAAGTTTATATTGCTTACAATGAATTTAAGTCGGTTATAGCTCAGGAGCGAAAAGTTCAGAAAGTGTTGCCTATTGACACTGAAAAATTTTCGAAAAAGAATTCTGATAATGCATCTGAACAAGCTATTGATTACCTTTACGAGCCTAATTCACAGGCAATATTAGATCGGTTACTGCCTTTGCATTTAAACATGCAGCTTTGGCGTGCAGTTTTAGAGTCGAATGCTTCTGAACAGGGCGCACGAATGACGGCAATGGACAGTGCAACCGAAAATGCGAAAGATTTAGAAAAAGAGCTGAAGTTGAAATATAACCAGGCTCGTCAAAGTGCAATTACTACTGAAATTTCTGAAATTGTATCAGGTGCGCAAGCACTGAGTGAAAATTAGGAGAGCTGGCAGAGTGGTCGAATGCGGCGGTCTTGAAAACCGTTGAGGCCTCACGGTCTCCGGGGGTTCGAATCCCTCGCTCTCCGCAATAAATAGCCCCATATGGGGCTATTTCTGTTTTATAAAACAGTTTTAAATATTATCATCGTGCATTCGTTTACGCTCCAAACCAACTAACTTTTATGACAGCACGGATTTTTTATATAGCCGCACTCATCTTATTTACCTTAAATACAGGAGCTATTGCTCAGGATACACTTAGTATCGATTATGATGCATTCTTGAGTAAAGCACTTAATAATTCAGGGCAGATTGACTATGAAAGACAAAATATAGATCTGGCTGAGAACAGGGTAGCACAAGCCAAGGCGCAACGGATTCTGCCTAATGTGCGATTTGAAAGTCAGCACGGATTGGTTCCCGGAGTGAAAAGTGATAACCCCAATTTACCCGAAGATGAATATTACCTGGATCCGAATTTAAGAAACGACTGGGAGGATTGGGCCATATATACCAAGTTCCAGCTATCTGCAGCTCAGCCGGTTTTTACGTGGGGGGCTATTAATAAAGCAGTAGAGGCAGCCAAATTAGGTGCAGAAGCGGCTGAACATAGCTTTGACGCCAAGAAAGCTGATCTAGAAATACGACTGTTTGAACTGTACTTCAGCTATGTACTTGCCCTTGAGATAGAACGATTACTGAATGAGGCTCAAGACAAAGTTAATCAGGTAGAACGTCAGATTAACAAAATGCAGGAAGAGGGAGATGCCAGTCTGGATGATTCGGAGGTATTTAAATTTGAGATCTTTAAATCTGAGTTTGAAATTCAGAAAGCTGAAGTTTTTGAGAATATGGCTTTTGTGCGGGAAACATGGAATTACGTGTTACGAAATGATGAAGACATAATTTTTGAACCTGAAGTACGATTTTTAGATCCTGTTGCTTCTGAAATTGAATCGGTGGATTTTTATCAGCAGGCTGCATTTAATAATCGCCCGGAGCTAAAAGCTCTTGAAGCAGGTGAAGAGGCTACGGAGACCTATATATCATCTTTAAAAAAACAGACCCTTCCCGGCTTATATTTAGGCGGGTATGTAAATTTTGCAAATACTCCCAACAGGCCTCGACAGTCAAACCCTTTTATACAGAATAATACCAATCTTTTCAGCGGAGGTTTTGGCTTTACCATTCGCCAGAATCTGAATTTCTTTTCGATTAAGGCATCCTTGGAACGAAGTCAGATTGAGTTGAGAAAAGTTGCGTATGCTCAAGATGCAGCTAAAGATGGTATCTTACTTGAAGTAAATAATAATTACAGGGCAGCGTCTTTGGCTGATGTAAAGGTAAAACAAACCGATAAAGCGTTAATAACTTCGAAAAGATGGCTGCGGCAAGAACAACTCGACCATGATTTTGGTATGGGGGATGCAAAAGACCTGATTGATGCTATGAAAAAAGAGCTCGAGCTGAAATTGCAGCTTAAGCAGCGAATTTTTGAATACAATTCCTCACTGGCTAAATTGAATAAATCGGCAGGTATTCCGTTAACTACTATGATCACCAACTGATTATTAACAAACTTAATTATGAAATTATTTAGAATTACATCTCTTTTATTATTAATTACCTTTTTTAGCTTAAACCAAGGTTTAGCTCAGCAGACAGACGAGGAAATTCGATCAATGTTGGAACAACGCGATGAGCAAATTAAAGAGTTGATGGGACCGGAAGGTACAGAGTATTCTGAAGGGCAGAGGGCCGAACTCAAAGAAATTATAAATGGCATTATTGATTTTGAAGCCATGGCTAAAGAGGCTTTGGACGTTACTTATGATACCATACCCTCCGCAGAAAGAACCGAGTTTGTAGATTTATTTTCTACCATTGTTCGAGACCAATCTTTAAATAAGCTGGACATCTATCGTGCCAAAATAACCTACCGTCTGATAGAAACAGAAGGAGATCAGGCAAGAGTGGAAACCCTTGCAGAATTGGATAATATTCGTACCCCTGTAA
The DNA here is from genome assembly GCF_014762685.1 of Gracilimonas sp. NCBI lineage: Bacteria > Pseudomonadati > Balneolota > Balneolia > Balneolales > Balneolaceae > Gracilimonas > Gracilimonas sp. The sequence goes on along the minus strand of NZ_JABURM010000005.1, from coordinate 1,237,413 downwards.
ACTATGAAATGGAATTCAAAAACGGTGAATGGGTTATAGTGGATATGGAAATTGATGATGTTTCTACAGCTTCATCTTATCACCGTCAGTTTCAGCGTATTATCAATCAAAAAGGGTTTGATGCCTTGCTGGAAAGCTTGAGAAAAAGAGCAGCAAGGGAATAAACTTATTATATTTTTTAAGGATACTTTTAACCTAAAAGGAAACCGTGCTTACTTCTGTTAAAAACGAAAAACTTGGGAAAGAAGGGTACGTATATGTAAGTTACGGCCACCCTAAATATCTGAAGCATGTCATCGCTTCAGTTGAAACTTTGCGGCGGTATGATACCGAACGCCCGGTAGCAATTGTTTGTACCAAAAAGCATCAAAGTCTGATTAAAAAAAATAACCTTTCCGGTTTTTTTGATTTGATTTATGAATTGCCGGAAGAACATGCTTCCATTGTCGGGTTTAAACATAATTTCTATAACTACCTGTTTTACGAAAATAACCTCTTTCTGGATAGTGATATTATTTGGTGTAAAAACCCTGATTCCCTCTGGCAGTCTTTAAAACCTTTTGATTTTACAGTAACAGGTAATCTTGCTGCAGATAATTTTTTTGGTGCTCCCAAAAGTATCGGTGTAGCAAAAGATATGATACTGGGTCGCCGCAGAAAAACTTTAAACCGATTTGGCCTTACTTATCTCAGCCGGGCTCAAACAGGAATTATGTATGCCTCTGATTATGCTCTGACCAAAAAAACCTGTGAACTGGCAAAAGATATGCTGAACCGTAAAGCCGAAACTCATTTTCAAAGCCGAAAAAAAGAGAAAGGCCGTACAGAAGAATCGTGCGAATGGAGTCTTGCAATGGCCATGGCAAAATTAAAAATACCGGTTTATCCCTGGCTTCAGGGACACAACAGCCCACAACTGGACTTTATAAGCATGCTTACTGATCATGATGAAGAGTTTGAATATGTGAGCTGTAAGTACTATTCCCACCGTTTTGTGTATTCCCTTAGAGGATTAAAAAGTGATCTTATAAAGAAAATCCTGATTGGATTTTTTTCAATTTTTCCGGGAAACGGGGATTTTATGATTGTTACTCCTTTTTGTCTTCACTTCGGATGGTACCACGAGAAGCAGCCTTTTTTAGAATTTTCGGAACGGATTTGGGAGAGAAGTCTGACCGAAGCTAACAGTCGGCAAGACGGTAAAACTTCTTCATTGGGGGAATCTCCATCAAATGAAGTTTAGCGGGAAATGGATAGACATAGTAAAGAAATCAGTCCGGTTTCTTATCCAGTTCTCAATCATTGGCTATTTACTGTATCAATTATATGAAATTGGCCTTTCGGAGATTTTAGACTCTCTGCCCCGCATCCCTCTGTTCTATTTCTTGTATTTTGTAATTTATTTTTCACTTCCTCTGGCAGAGGTTTTTATTTATAAAATTAAATGGCCCATTTCTTTTAAAGATTCTTTGCCGGTTTTTATCCAAAAGAAAGTATTGAACACAGACGTGGTGGGTTATTCAGGGGAAGTTTATCTTTATTTGTGGGCCAAAAAGTATTTTGGTGTCCCGGCAAAAGAGATTTTTATTTTTATCAAAGATAATAATGTACTTTCGTCTCTGGCCTCCGGCATCGTTACTATATTTTTACTGATCTTTTTTATATCTAAAGGATATATTAACATTTCAGATTATATCGGTGAAATTAACCGCTTGGGGTGGCTGCTAATCATTGTTGGGGTACTTGTTGCAGGGGGGTTGGTGTATCGATTTCGGAAGGCAATTATATCTCTTAATAAATCAGATAGCCTGAAGATTTTTTCACTGCACGCCGGAAGAATTATTTTTATAAATGTAATACAGATTTTGCAGTGGCATGTAGCGCGCCCCGATATAGCAATCCCGGTTTGGTTCACTTTCTCTGCCGTACAAATATTGGCTTCGCGAATACCGTTTCTGCCAAGTACAGATGCTTTATTTGTGACTGTGGCACTTGAAATGTCCGGCATGGTTTCAGTGCCAAAAGAAGCTTTGGTAGGGATTTTAACAGCAAATCTTATACTAAAGCGAATTTTAAATGTAGTTTCATATCTTATATCACGTTTTTTTGCAAAGAAAAATGAATTAACACCTACAGAGGAAGAAATTGATTTTAATAAACATACTTAGGAAAGCATTCCTGTTACTTGTTATTGTAGCTTTTACCCCCTTACAGCTTTGGGCTCAGGAGGATACCCAAAAACCTACTGTAGATTTAAAAACCGGAGCAACTTTTTTCATGAATCCACAAGGATTAGACCAGGATCTTCCTTTTTGGATGCATGCAAACAATGACGGCCGAATCGACCAAAACTCGGCTAATGCTTTACATTATGTTGAAGGCTATTCGCAAATTTTTAAAAACTCGGTTTTTGAGGTGGAAGCCGGGGCAAGTTTTGTGTCGAGGGATTATGCAGATACCCAGGTATCATATTTTGATAAAGCCTACTTAAAACTTCATATCTATGATTTTAAATTTATGGCAGGACGGTATATTGACCCGCTGGCGGAAAAAGAAGAGGAACTATCTACGGGGTCATTTATGTACAGCCGGAATGCTACTCCCATCCCAAAAATAGCTTTTTCTACGGATGGTTTTGCAGAGGTGCCCGGAACCAATGGTATTATTAGATACAATGGGTTATTTGCTCATGGTTGGCTTGAGAATGACCGTTATGTGCAAAATGCCTATCTCCATGAAAAATATTTTTACCTGAGTATTAAATACGATTTTTTTGATGCCGTAGGAGGAATAGTCCATAATGTTCAGTGGGCAGGGGAAAGCCAAAGTCTGGGGGCGTTACCTGAAGGATGGCAGACCTATTGGGAAGTAATAACAGCTACCGGTTCAAGTGATGCTGATGCTCCGGGAGGAGAGAGGTCAAATGCGGTAGGTAACGCTGTAGCAGCTTATGATTTCAGCCTTGGACTCTTTTTCGACCGGTTTGATTTGCGGGCCTATCGCCTGTTTTATCTTGAAGACAAAGTTTCCACGCAATTCCGAAGTCCGTGGGATGGTATTTGGGGGTTGACAATCAAGCCGAAGAATATTCAACTGGTGAAAAATATTACATGGGAACACGTAAATACCAAACGACAAGATTCTTTCGATTTTGAACCCCGTGGGTCAGCCAGTTATTATAATAATTTTTTATATCGATCAGGATGGACGTATCAGGGAAGAGTTATCGGGAATCCTATGATTACCACAGATGGAACCATTAACCGGCCGATTTATAACAACATTATTGTTGCTCATCATTTGGGTTTATCCGGCGAGCTTTTATCAAATCTTGATTACAAATTTTTGTACACCTTTTCCAGGAATTATGGGACATGGGAAGATCAGATAATTCAGAGACTGCCACAGGAACAATGCGGAGCTGTAAAAGGGCAAATCTGTGCCGAATTACGTCCGCTAAGTAATGTAAAACAATTAAACCATTCGTTCCTGATGGAGCTGCGTTCGGTACTGCCGCAAAACGAAAGGTTTAGTTACGGCCTGACGCTCTCCTCGGATTTGGGAGAATTCTATGGAAATCGTTTTGGTGTCGGCTTTAACTTTGAATACCAACTGTTGAAGTAGATTTATTTAAATTGATTGATATCTATCCGACGATAATCAAAGTTAAGTAAGCTTTTTTGGATTGTCTGCCGCACATTTTTGGGCAGACCGGCGAATTTATCTGTAGTGCTGATTTCCTTTCTGGTGTTTTTAGCTTTCCAGGCTTCATCTTGATTGATTAATGAGGCTGCAACATTATGATATTGCTCGGTCATATTTTTTTCATAATGAATGCCAATTTCATCACAGAGATAATTAAGCACAGCTTCTGTCTCATCTACCAGGTTCTCATAGCGAATGTGAATATTCCGGTTCTTTCCGATATATTTTTCAGATAGTTGAATACTACGGTTCCACCAAAACACCGATTTTTTAACAGACCTTTTTCCGGCCCAGTCTCCGGGATGATTGGCGGTTGCCTCACTCAAGCTGGCCACCACATCTTCTCCATTCCTGATAAGGTGAATAAAACAGGCAGAAGGGTCAGCTTGGTGGAGAAAGTCTATGAAATGAAGATGTCGGGGAGTTTTTTCGAGCAGAAAACTTTCATGGCCGCTTCGGTATGCTTCTCCGATCTTATCTAATTGGGGTAATAAATACTTAACCCATTGTTTAGTTCTGAAAATCGGTATTTGTTGTTGAGGCTCAATTATTGAATCTACCCCGAAATCATGAAGAATCCGGTTTACCGTTTCATAATGTTTCTTACGATAAACAGTAAAAGCCTGAACCAAAGGATTAATTGAAACAGTTCTGGAGAAGAGATGCGTTTCCGGAAATGAAACGATATGAGAATGGGAAGCCAACAGGCTTTGCAGCAGGGTGGTTCCGGAACGCGGGCATCCAACAATAAATATCTTATTCATGATTCAGGGGCTTTAGAAAAGATCCAATTTCTTAGATTCTTCCATGTATTGCTGAAACGCATCTTCGGCTTTGGAATGTAACTGAAACCGGGGATGGCCAAACAGATCCCCCTTTATTTTCGCATGCCAAATGTATTGAATCAGGGCAATAGGGGAATTACGAATTCGGCGTTTAAAGTGGTCTTGTTCCCAGGTATTATTTCCATGGTAAGCTCTTAGGAATAGATAGTTGTATGCATGATCTAATTTATGATATCGCAGTTTCATCCACTCTTCAAGGTATACGGTATCTTCGGAACGGCGGGTTTCAGGATAGCGAATGGTATTACTTCTGCGGTGCATAATACTGCCGGGAATGCCATCGGGAAGTATTCCCACATAGGGATGATTCATGAATTCATCTGTATCCAGATGCATGAGGGCAGAAGCAAGGCAACAAGCATCGTAGCCGCTGTCTAAAATTTCGGCCTGAATTTTAATACGATCAGGATGATACCAATCATCATCATCCCATTGAACCAGGTAATCACCGGTTGCTTCTTCCAGGCTCCGATTCCTGAGTTTCCCCAAAACAAAATCCGGTTCTTTTTCCAGCTTCAAATACTTTACTTGTTCGCTTGGGATTTCTTTCAGGATAGGACTGTAATCCTCTTCACCGTCATCAACAATAACCAACTCTTTGTTTCCATAGGTTTGATTAAGAAAACATTGAACGGAACGCCTGGCTAAATTTCTTCGATTGGCAGTTACCATAAGGCAGCTGACTTTTGGTAAAGTTGGTTGATCTCTAAGGCTTGCTTCAGGCATTTAAAAACAGGGGATTAATGGAATATTTTAGCAGAAAATACCGTTAAATTACGAGAGGTGTAAATCTCGATTATAAAATATTAGATACTTATATCCTTTCACTTATCATTTTATGAATTCATCATTATTGAGATTAGTTTTTCTTCTTTCTTTTGTTTTATGTTTTACAACTGCTTATACACAAATTAAGCAAGATGAAGTTAGTGAGCCGTTCGAAAAAATGCCTGACGGCAGTTGGCTTGTTGAGGATTTTGAACAAGACACCGTTGGCCAGCTGCCGTTAAGATGGTACAACAGAGATGTAGAACGCAAAGCCAATCACCCGGAAGAAGCAAAGCTTTTTGATTATACCATTGAAGAAGAAAATGGGAATAAGTACCTGCATTATGAGGATACCAATGCCCGACACCTGAATATCCCACTTTTGAAACGAGAAGGACTCAATATTCGCGAAACTCCAATTTTATCATGGAAATGGAGAGTGGATAAAATTCCGGAGGGCGGCAATGAAGACAAAGGTCCAAATGATGTGGCTGCGAGTATTTATGTTGTATTCGACATGGGAAGAGTGGCACTGTTTAAGAAAGTTCCCAAAAGTATCCGTTACACATGGAGCAGTACGCTTCCCAAAGGCACTGAATTGTCTAAATTTTTTGGAAATCAAAAAATTATAGTGGTGGAATCGGGGGAAGATGAAATGGGAAAATGGATTCGGTTTGAGCGTAATATTGTAGAAGATTATAAACGAATGTTTGGAGACAAGCCCCCAAAAAGGCCAATGGCCATATTAATTTTGAGTGACGCTGATAAAACCAAATCAACGGCAGTTGCCGGTTATGATGATATCATGCTAAAGCCTGCCAAGTGAGCTTTGCTAACACAGGAACCATTTTGCAGAGCTGTATTTTTTTGTGTTTTTGAAAAGATGTTGAAAAATTCAGAATAAAATTAGCATAAGCACTGATTATCTGAATTGGATTCCTATAGATTAAATTTCGACATTCTGCTATTACTTATGAGTTTAGCTAATCGAACTATTGTTATCTAAATGGTTTTAGGTGACAGCTCTATTTCTTACATTTATTTTTTTCAGGCACTATAATTTAAGGGCATTTTATGAAAATACTGATCTACGCCACTACTTTTGGCGCAGACTTGTTGAGCTTTACTAAATATTTAATAGAAGAGACGGATTCTGAAGTAAAAGTGTTATTGGAAGACGTCGAGAAATTTAAGGCTGAGGGCATTTTTGATTTTTGGGATTTGGATGTTGAATTGCACAGCACCAATAATATAACTTTGTTGAGGGGTATTAAAGGGTTCGATCCGGATTTAACGATAATGGATAACAACATACCGTTGCGCAAACTCAGCCCCAAGGCGTTAATTTTATGGCATGGATATGGCTGGAAAGGCCCAAATGATGAAGTTGAGTTTAAGTGGATTCATCGGAATATCCGTCTTACCTGGGGAAATATGAAAGAGCCCAATCCAAATATAAAATGGCAGTGTTTTGGCCCCATTGATTTTGAACATCGGTCAAAAGTCAGTGGATTCCACCCGGATAATTGTCTCACTCTTGGGTCGGCTAGCCACGATTATCTGCAGAGAGAAGTGCCAAAAGAAGATTTACAGCCATATTATCCTTTTGACGTGGTAAATAAAAAAACGGTATTAATTGCTCCAACCTGGCACTATGGAGAGGTGTTTTCGCACTGGGGGGATGAAGATGAACTGTTTAACGCCCTTCTTTCGGAGCTTGAGGAGCGTGATGTAAATGTGATTTTGCGCCTGCATGATTCGTATCGATTTGAACATCATTACCTCGAGTTTTTGCAAAACCTGGAGACGAAATACAGTAATGTGCTGCTGAAGTTTAAAGACCATCACCCTGATAATTTTTTGGATTTACAGGTTTCGGATTTGCTGGTGACTAATTTTAGCAGCATAGCCAATTTATTTTACGCCACAAAGCGTCCCACAGTACATGTGTATCCGGTTAAAAGTAAGGATGAATCATTTATGTGGTTAAATAAAACTTTGTTCGGAATCCGTAAGAAAAAAGTGGATTCTATCAGGTTCATCTGGAAATATCCTCCGGAAGATAACGGGGGGATGATGGCACGGGATTTTGATACCATGTTAGATCAAATTATTACCGGCCTTGAGAACCCCGAGTGTTGTAAAGAGGCCGCTCAGGAATACTTAGATAAGCATATGCTTTCTGCAGACGGCAAAAACTGTGAACGAATCTGGCAAGCGATAAATAAACTTGTGGAAAGCGAAGGTTAACTTCCTGTCAACAAATCAAACTAAATGCTTAACTCTTGAGTACTGAGATCACTTCAAAAGACATCAGAGATACAAAAAGCCGCATATTCTTTATCGTGGGCACCAGCCGGTCCGGCTCTACGCTTTTGCAAAGTATGTTGAGCGTGCATAGTGATGTTGTAGTTCCCCCTGAAACCCATTTTTTCCATTTTGTCAATTCTATTCAAAAAAAATACCGGAAAGCTGTTGAAAAGAGAGATTTTAGCAGAATGCTGATTGATTTCTGGTACGATCATAAAACCCGAATACGGGATTTAGGGTTTTCGAAAGAGCAAGTTCTTGAATTGGCGGAGAGGGAGAAAATAACGGATCCGGTGGGATTGTTTAATCTTCAACTCACAATGTATCGAAAAGAACGAGAGAAGGAGATTATAGGAGAAAAAACCCCACGTCATATTTTGAACACCGATGAGATTTTAGAGGCTTATCCGGAAGCTAAAATCATTTCGATGTTTCGGGACCCGAGAGCGGCGGCCAATTCTGAGATTAAAGCACGCTTCGGGTCACCATCTGTAATTGTGACCACCAGAAGATGGCGGAGCTATGTTGAGAAACATGAGCGACTCAAAGCGGGATTACCTGAAAATCAGTATATGATGCTTCGATACTCGGACCTGATCGAAGATACAGAAGGGGTGCTTAATAAAATTTGCTCGTTTCTCGGAGTCAGTTTTGAGAAACAAATGCTGGAATATTATAAAAGGGACGAAGAAGGATTTGCAAAAGGGGAGAAGTCATGGAAAAAAGGAACGTTGAAACCTATTCAGAAAGATAAAAATGAAGAATGGAAATTTGCATTGAAGAAATGGCAAGTTAGTTTAATTGAAGATATCGCAGGAGAGTATTTGAATAAGATGGGTTATCAATCAAAAGGAGATTCGCTTCCTTTTATAAAAAAATTGTTCTATCAATGCGTAGATTTCAGCAAGTCAATTTGGGCCACACTCAGTAATGAAAGAGATGAAGGTTATAAAGACTCAAAAACATTTAAATTTTAATTAAAATAGTTAGTTAGGAAAAAATAATATGGCGGTATTCAATAAAATCGGTGAGCAAATAACGGCTCTTTCCGATGCACTTGGTTTTGAAAGAAGAGACTTACGCGCAGATATTGGAGTACCTTGGGATTATGTTAAAAGCAAAGTGCTGAATACTCATTTCAAATGGGATTATGATGAGATTGAACGGTATTGTATGTTTATAGGCTACCCCCGAAGCGGACACACCCTGGTTGGTTCATTACTGGATGCTCATCCCGATGTAGTGATATCTCATGAGCTGGATGCCCTTCGGTTTTTGAGGGCAGGTTTTAGCCGGGAACAGATTTTTAGCCTGATTTTACATCAGGATAAAGTATTCACCGGTAAAGGACGCGAATGGACCGGCTATGACTATGCCCTGGAAGGGCTGTGGCAAGGCCGTTACCGAAGACTGAGGGTGATTGGAGATAAAAAAGGAGGGGGTTCTTCCCGACATCTACAAGCCAGGCCCGATATCATTGATAAGCTGCGTGAGAAGGTGCAAGTGCCTATAAAACTGATACACATTGTGCGCCATCCATTGGATAATATCGCAACCCATAAGCGAAAATATTCGGTAAAGCCTAATCTTCAGGAAGCCATTGACGATTATTTTAAGCGAGTGGAAGCTAATGCCAGATTGAAGGGTGAGGTAGCAGAAGATGAATGGTGTGAATTGACGCACGAAGAATTTATAGATAATCCAAAAGAATCTTTGACCACCTTGATAAACTTTTTGGAAGTGGAGCCTTATGATGATTACATCGAAGCGGCGGCCGAAAAAGTTTTTAAATCACCTTCAAACAGCAGGAATAAAATCGAGTGGACGCAGGAGATGATTGATCAGGTGGCTGAAAGAAGTCAAAAATATGATTTCCTGAAGGATTACGAATTCAAAGTTTAAATCTTGAATACTTAGATTATTTTCGGATAGCCTGAATCGCGTCTTTTTCCTTAAACCAAATAACTACGGCAGTAACACTGAATACAAAAAGTGAGGCCAATGCCACGCTTAAGACATTTGCTTCCCCCATGGTATAAGTGATGGCATAACGAACGGCATAGGCAAAGCCGGCCAGAGGAATTAAAGTTGCAAAGGCAGCAATACTTTTAAATGCAAAGGTCCATACGTTGGTTTCGGTAAGTTTTGCTCCGAAATAGATGATTACAATGGAAGCTAAAGGATAAATGGTAAGCCATACCAAAGCTACAGCCATCATACTGTACTGGGCAGTAATGAGGAACCCGACGGGCAGCAACAGGGCATTTGCCGACATATAGTAAAAGATAAACTTTGCTTTTCCTTTGGCATTGATGAGCTTAGGCAATAAGGTGACCAAGCACTGGAAAATACCAACGGCTACAAAAATTCGTATATAGGGAACCGCATCCATCCATTTTTCATAACCGACTAACGGTAAAAACCAATCAATATAGGTTCCAATAATTACCATAACGGTTCCCACCAATAGCATACTGGCTCTCGACATTGTAAAGAAGTAGTTTCTAAGCCTGGGATTGTCGAACTGAAGTTTGGCAAAAGCCGGGTAGGCGACCCGATTTATTACATTAGCCAACTCTTTCACGGTATCAAAAACAAGACGGTATGCAAAGGAATAGATACCGACGAGTTCCATAGAAAAGAATTTTCCTATAATCAGGTAGTCGGCATTCATATAGAATTTTTGAAAGAAGTTGGAGCCGGTAGTATATAAACCAAACTCAATAAGGTGCTTCACCTGCTTATAGCTGTATTGGAAACGGGGGAAATAGGGCTTGTAAAGCATACTAAAAGCCATTTGGCCTATTTTATTGGCCAGTTCTGCTAAGATGATAGCCCACGCGCCCCATCCGGCATAAGCAAGATAAATCATCAATGCTGCCGAAGAAGCCAACGCCACATTATCACTAATGGCGAGTTTCTTGAATTCAAGATCTCTCATCAGCAGCTTACTTGATATCATATAAAAGCTAAAGGCGATGATCGCAATCATATATACCCGAATCATGGAGGAGAGGACCGGGGTGTCATAAAAATTGGCTACAAAAGGAGCGGTAAGGTAAATCAGGGCATATACCACAACAGAAAGCAAGAAACTGGTCCAGAAAAGAGAATCAACCTGGATGCGACCAATTCTTTTTTCCTGAATAAGGGCAGTTCCCAGGCCAAGCTCAGTCAATGCTTTTGTGGTACTAAAAAAAGCGAGCGCAAGAGCTGCAATTCCAAATTGCTCTTCAGATATAACTTTCAGGGTGTAGAAAAGAGCCCCGGCATTGAGTAATCGTGCAGTAACAGAGGCTGCACCACTATAAAGCACCGATGAGGCCACTCTTCTGGCAAAAGAATTTTCACTCATAGCTGTGGAAAATCATCGGATTAGCTTCTTTCATTGATTCAATTTAGGCGAGTGCAAATATAGGAGAACTTCAGAGGAATAGAAATGAAAGGATCAATACCTTATTATCAGATTGTTACATAATTAATAATTAAATGCTAACATAACTTAGGCAAGTTAATTATCTTTGCGCAGCAAAAATCTTCACTAAAAAGTTTCGAATGTCTACAAAGAGTAAAAATGCAGCAGCAGATGGCAAACTATTAGTTTTAACACCGGGCATGGGTGCGGTAGGAACCACCTTTATTGCCGGAGTTGAGTCTATCAGAAAGGGGCTTTCAAAGCCAATTGGCTCATTAACTCAAATGCAAACCATTCGTTTGGGGGCACGCTCAGAAAACAGAAGCCCGCTTATAAAAGACTTCCTTCCGTTAGCTGATCTTGATGATCTTACTTTTGGCGGGTGGGATGTAAAACCTGATAACGTATATGATGCATGCGTTCATGCACAAGTGCTTAAGCCTCAGGACATTGATCCTATTGCTGATTTTTTGAAAGAAATCAAACCTATGTCGGCTGCTTTTGAACAAAAGTATGTGAAGAAGTTGAATGGCCCTAATGTGAAAGAATTTAAAACAAAGAAAGATCTTGCTGAGCAACTGAGAGCAGACATTCGTAATAAGATGAAAGAAACCGGATCATCCCGGGCAGTTATGGTTTGGTGCGGTTCCACCGAGGTATATCAATCGCCGGCGAAGTGCCATATGTCAATAGAGGCTTTTGAAAAGGGACTTGAAAACAATGATGAAGCTATTGCCCCGTCTCAGCTTTATGCCTACGCTGCCATCATGGAAGGCGTACCCTATGCAAACGGCGCTCCAAACCTTTCTGCTGATTTTCCGGCGTTAATTGAGTTGGCCGAAGAGAAAGGAGTGCCTATTGCGGGTAAGGATTTCAAAACCGGGCAGACATTGATGAAGACCATTTTAGCACCCGGATTCAAAACAAGAATGCTGGGCATTCGCGGATGGTTCTCTACCAATATTTTAGGAAACCGTGACGGTGAAGTATTGGATGACCCCGAAAGTTTCAAATCGAAGGAAGTTACTAAGTCCGGTGTTTTGGATACCATCCTTCAACCTGAAACTTACAAGGATTTATATCAGGACTTATATCACAAAGTACGCATCAACTATTACCCGCCCCGGGGGGATGAAAAAGAAGGATGGGATAATATCGATATCTTTGGATGGATGGGATACCCCATGCAGATTAAGGTAGATTTCCTTTGCCGTGATTCCATTTTGGCTGCTCCCATTGTACTTGATCTGGCACTCTTCCTGGACTTAGCCAAGCGCAGGGGTAACGGTGGTATACAAGAGTGGCTGAGTTTTTATTTCAAGAGCCCTCAGGTTGAAGACGGTCATGTTCAAGAGCATGATATTTTTATCCAACACTTTCGCCTTAAAAATACGCTGCGTGTTATGGGTGGAGAAGAGCCGGTGACGCATCTTTCCGAGAATTACGACAGTTATCAATAAGTTATTTTATGGCAAGCAGTCACTTAAACAGTACAGGAGTTATCTTAGCAGCTGGATTCGGTTCACGCCTGGCCGGAACAGATACCGATACTGACCTTAAACCACTCACATCTGTTAATGGTACGCCACTTATCTATCGAACCATTCGCAGCCTGAAAATAGCCGGCTGCAGTAAGGTGGTGATTGTTCTTGGTTTTGGTTTTGAAGAAATAAAGAAGGATATCCTGGATTCTTATACCGGTGACCTCCCCATTGAATTTGCTCATAATGAACACTTTGATTTGAGTAACGGCATCTCTGTTTTGGCTGCGGAACCTTTTATTGAAGGAAATTTTATTCTCACTATGGCAGATCATATTCTTTCTGATGCAATGATGAAACTGGCTCAAAAGCACGTTCCTGAGCCTGATGGTGCTACGTTATTGGTAGATTATAAGGTGGAAAATATTTTTGATATGGAAGATGCCACCAAAGTGTACTCGGAAAATGGGAAGATCAAATCAATCGGGAAGGAGATAAACGATTATAACTGTATAGATACCGGTGTTTTTGTCTGTACAAAAAGTTTGTTGGTTGAAATCCGGCGAGTTTTTGAAAAAAAAGGGGACGCTTCTTTATCTGATGGGGTGCAAGCACTTGCTTTAAAAGGAAAAATGAATACACTAAATATCGGAGATGCTTTTTGGCAAGACGTTGACACACCGGAAATGCTTGATCATGCCGAGCAAATGCTAAGCTCGGAAGTATCTAAAGTTTAGCACGTTTTATAGGAAATGGTTCAATATAAGAGTTAAACCCTTAGAATATGATTAGTCTGTAACCAGGTAATAAAAATATCCGGGTTGCTCATCGTTAATTTGAACGGTACCATTCATTTCTATAAGCTCTCCTCCCAATGCTTTTTTAGCAAAAAACTTTTTAATGCCACCCAGTTCGTCGAGTAAGGAATAAGTATTAAAATGCTTGTCAACCTTTATGTTAAGAGCATCGGTTTGGTAGGGTTTAATCACCACCTCTTTATCTAGGTGATGAACTTTATTATCTCGGGTGATCCGGTTAATTGAGGACGGAGTAAGCATATATTCGAGTCCGTTTTTATAGCCAACCCCGTAGCCGATAGGGTAATCGGATCCCGAATTTCTCAATATCAGAAAATGAATATACATTCCATTTTCATCGTCACCGGTTTTAATGCGATAGCTCCGGTCAATGAGTTTAGTCGATAAATTATTTTGGTAAATATGGTCCATGTAGCCCACTCCTTTAACCTTCAAGGTATCCCCATTAATGGCTACCATTCCTTTAACTTTTGCTTGAGGCATAAGTATAGATATACCAATCTCATGGTTTCCTACTTTATAAACACCGTCACCAATTGTTTTCCCCTGGGCAATATCAAAGAAAGTAAGATCTAAATCGTATTGAACCCCGTCTTTGGTATTATGAAAAAAGAGCCTGTGTTTGTTGTTAAAATTACCTTTTGCGTAATAAGGCCGTTCCGGGTGGGGGCGCATGTAATTACTGTCCGGTTCGTTAATGAAAGTTTCAGGACTATATTCTTTGTTTACCACATAGGTTTTACCATCGGTCCAGGAAACAGACAGTTTCACGCCGGTAGCACGGCTTTTGAAGGAACCGAAATCATTAATCGAGAATGTATAAATTAACTGGACACCATTATCCAGGTTTATGTGATAGGTCCAGAGCTCATTGTAAAACTTAGAAGACAAGTTTTTAGCGCGGAAATCTTCGGAATTTGTATCCCGAAAAGGACCGCTGGGGGAAGAAATACTTTGAGCCTGAATGCCGGCTGACATTAATAGAAAGGCGATCAGGATTTTAATAATTGTTGTATTCATTAAATAATAAAATAATTTTGTCAAATGGGAGCTAAGTTAAAGCAGCTTACACACATGGTTTTATTTTGAATTATTGCAAATGGGGTATATTGTTTGTTTTAAATAATTAAAAAGCCTTGCCGGAATTAACTGATCGGGGAAGGAAGTCAGGCATTTCGAAAATTTTTATTTAGAACTGTTTTTTAAAGCAAATATAACTCATAACACTAAATCCGAGCTATTGTTGTTTGAAAATTCATCTCAAAAAAATTAATACACATAGATTAAAGGATGAGTTCAAATAATAATATTTTCAATGAAACTGAAATTTTAAAAATCTGATTCAAACTTAATCGAAAATACATTAGTTTTGAAAGAATTGATTCTACAGCAGCGTAGAGTTGTAGGATTATTTTCAGAGTATATGAATGTTTTGTTCGTGAAAATAATTTCCTTATTTAGATTCCGTTTACAAATGACAAATTCATTATTTTTTAAGTGCTTTACCCACGGCTTCAAAACAAAATTTACTATTTCATTATCATAATTTTATAAGAATTTCTTAACTGCATGGCACATCTTTTAAGGCTGTTAAAGCCTGTCCTCAATTTTAATTATTCACATCCATTCTGGGTAGTTTTTGTTTGTATTTCTCTCGCCGTGTTAAGTGGTATTTATGCCCTTCAGCTGCGGGTAGACACGGATATTGCAAATCTTCTTCCGGAAGATAATCCAAATGTGATGGCCCTGGATAAGCTGAATGAAACCGTTGGGGGAGAGACTGAAATGCAGGTAGTAATCAGTTCCCCGAGCTTTGAAGCCAACAAGGTATTTGCGGAAGACCTGATTGAAAAAACCCTGGAGCTCTACTATCCACGCCATGATGACTATTATTTTGATAGGGCCGAGTTCCGCCGCGAAACCGAATTCACTCAAAACAATGCTTTGTATTTAGCCAGTGAATCGGAGCTGAATGACGTTATCAGCTGGCTTGAGGATGAAATTGAACAAGCTAAAGAAGAAGCCAATCCTTTTTATTTTGATTTAGGAGACGATGAAGAAGAGGAAGATAACAGGGCCGAGAATTTTGAAGAAAGTTATAATACCCTGGTTCCATCCGAATATCCGGTAAATGCAGACAGCACCATCATGGTGGTTAAATTTTTCCCCACCGGGTCCAAAAGCGACATCAAGTATCTTGAAGATATGTTTAAAGATTATGATGAGCTGTTGGCCTCTTTAAATCCGGCGGCTTATCATCCTGAAATGGAGGTTCGTTTCGGCGGACGGTTAAAGCGTCATCTGGAAGAATTGACCTCCATTATGAATGATGTTTTAGGGAGTTTTGCTACAGGTATCAGCAGTGTGATTTTATTGGTCATGTTCTACTTCTTTATTAAGAAGTACCTGCATTATCGTAAAGGCACGGGCGGTCGCGGCAAATATTCGGTGTGGTCACATATTTTAAGAATGCCCGTGCCCGTACTTGTTATCGGGTTACCGTTGCTGATAAGTTTGGCATGGACTTTCGGCATTACCTATTTCTACCTGGGAATGCTGAACACAATGACATCGGTACTGTTTGTGATTTTATTCGGTTTGGGTATTGATTACGGCATCCACTTTTATGCGCGATATATTGAGTTGCGCTCCACCGGCCTGAGCGTACAAGCAGCAATTGTGCAAACCAATGAGAAAACAGGCGAGGCTATTGTGGTTTCAGCATTTACTACCGCTGCAGCTCTTTATATCCTGATGTTTGCTGACTTTCGCGGGTTTTCAGAGTTTGGCTTTATTTCCGGAACCGGCATTTTACTTGCCCTCTTCGGAATGTTGTACATCCTCCCGGCGCTGCTGGTTATTTTTGATGAACGACTGAATTGGATCCTGATCAGTGACAAAGAAAAGAAAGAATATGACGGAGTGCACCGCTATCCCTTTGCACGAACTATAGTCACGGTAGGATTGGTAGCCTCTGCTTTTGTAGTGGGATTCAGCGGGAACCTGAGCTTCCAATACGACTTCGGAGAGTTGGAACCTAAATTTCCTGAGTATGAAGAATTCCGGTCGTTTGCCCGGCAGGTTGAAGATTCCAACAAGCGAAATCCCGCCTATATTGTAGCCGAGACCAACGAGCAGGTGGAAGAAATAGCCAATATCCTGAAAGAACGTGCCCGCGTGGATACGGTTTCTCCGACCATCGAAAGTGTAGAAACCCTGCAAGAGCGATTTCCGACTACGGAGGCCGAAGAGAAGGAAAAGCTTCAGAAGATAGCTCAAGTTCGAGAATTGCTGCAGGATCCGTTTTTGGTAGATCGCGAAGATGAAGAGCTTGACAAACTGCGCCGTGCCTCTCAAACCACCGAACCTGTTTCACTCGACCAAATACCGGACTACCTGAAATCCCGGTTTATAACCAAAGACGGGGAAGTGGGGCGATTTGTGATTATTTACCCGTCAGTAGGACTCTCAGACGGCCGGCAATCCATTGCTTTTAAAGATGATGTAAGTGTAGTTACCCTGGATAGCGGAACTGAGTTCTATGCTTCCAGTACCTCCATTGTGGCCGCTTCCATGCTGGATTTAATGCGGACTGAAAGCCCCTATATGGTTGCTGCTACCTTCATTTTTATTTACTTCTTTATGCTGTTTTCTTTTCGTTCGTTTCGCTGGTCTATGATTGCCATGCTGCCGTTGCTGGTGGGGTTACTCTGGCTGTTCGGGATCATGATGATCTTTGGACTGCAATTCAACTTCTACAACCTGGTGGTGTTACCGGCTATTCTGGGGATAGGAGAGGACAGTGGTGTTCACCTGGCTCACCGCTACCGTGATGAGGGCAGGAACAGTATGTGGCAGGTTCTCTCGAGTACTGGGCAGCATATCACCATGGGGTCTGTGACTACCATGCTGGGTTTTGCGGGATTACTCTTCACCAATCATCCGGGCTTGCAATCTATCGGAGTCATGGCCGTTATTGGCATTGGGATGACCCTGCTTACCTCCATCACCTTTTTGCCCGCCCTCATTCAATGGCTGGAAGATAAAGACTGGATCCGGTTTTAAGAGCTATTCTTTTCCCTAAACAATTGATTTTTCTTTTTAGAGAGAAATTCTGCACTTTCTTGAGTGGATGTTATCTGAACACCTAATGCGAACGGCCGTTTGGATAATACTATATTAGACCGCTTAAAATCATGCTACGAAAGCTTCTGTTGATTTGTTTATTTTTTGCAGTTTTAATAACTGGATGCAAAAAGTCTGGAAATACACTTGATTATCCTTCACCGCCTCGCCATAGTTTACACGCTGAAGGAGAGCTACAGCTTCACCGCGAAGTTTCTTGGGTAGATTCATCCGATAAACTTAAAACTAAGATATGGGTGGTAAATACCGGCTCCGAAACCGCAGTAATTGAAACCGGACCATGTGCTTTTAATGTTATGGCGTACACCACTTCGGAAGAGGATCGAAAGCTGGTTTGGTACAATAAAATGCCAGAGAACTATATCTGTCCGGATGAGTTGATTACCTATAGTATCTCCCCAAATGATACCATGCAGTTCAATGATCAACTTTATATAAGTGGGAATAATTGGCATTGGAGTGTTCCGCATGGCAAATGGAAGTTTGTAATAGAAGCCAAAACAGAGGAAGGAAAACCCATCACTGTTCATGCAAATACTGTAACAATTAACTGATCACATAAAACTATCTACGGGAGGGCCGTCATGTCACTTTACTTACCTGCCATTTAGTACCCCATATGCCTTTATGTTCCTTGACAGTCTGAGAGTTTAAGGGCAATAGTTGAAATAAATCCGGAGAATCAGTTAGTTATAAAAAATCAGGAGATGCTCATGAATAAAATATTCCTCTTCTTTTTATTAACGAACCTGTTTTTTTTGCAAAGCTGTTCGCCTGAACAACAGGGAATGGATAACCCGGTAACGGAGGCCGGTCATGTTAAAAGCTACGAAACGTATTGTAATCCCATTGATATAGATTATTCCTACATGTCGCACTATCGTGCGCGGAGCAATGTTTCATATCGTTCCGGTGCTGATCCGGCGGTTGTCAATTATCAAGGCAAATATTATCTCTTCGTGACCCGCTCTCACGGTTATTGGGTGTCTGACGATATGAGTAACTGGCAGTTTATTGATCCGCAAAGCTGGTATTTTAAGGGCTCAAATGCCCCGGCGGCTGCCGTTTACACAGACAAGATCATCGCGTACGGTGATCCTTCGGGCCGGGGCCCCGTCATCGAAACGGATAATCCCGGGCTGGGCGACTGGCAAACAAACTATGCCGTACTTAATCCGCCGGGAGGTATTCAAGATCCTGACCTGTTTGTGGACGATGATGGGCGTGTTTATCTCTATGAGGAATCCTCCAACCTATGGCCGATTCGCGGGGTAGAACTGGATCCGGATAATTATTTTGTCCCCATGGGTGAACAGACAGATCTTTTCAATCTGAAGCCGGAAGAACATGGGTGGGAGAGGTTTGGGCAGGACCATCGCTCAGATTTAAAACCTTACATTGAAGGCCCCTGGATGATGAAACACAACGACACGTATTACCTGGAGTATGGTGCTCCGGGGACGCAATGGAACGTGTATGCCGATGGGGTTTACACCAGTGAAAATCCTTTGGGCCCGTTCACCTACGCTCCCTACAACCCGATTTCATATAAACCGGGAGGCTTTCTCAAGGGCAGTGGCCATGGCAGCACCGTCCGAGACAATAGGGGCAACTATTGGCATTATGCCACCATGGCTATCTCGGTCAACTATAAATTTGAACGCCGCATCGGTATGTATCCGGCCGGATTTGAAGATGACGGACAAATGTGGGTGAATACCGCTTACGGTGATTATCCGCATTATTTACCCGAATCCGATGTAGATAATCATAAAGAGCGTTTTACCGGCTGGATGCTACTCTCGTACCAAAAACCGGTTTCCACAAATTCTCCCCCGGTGGATGGCACCATCAATGTTGTGGATGAAAGTGAAAGCGGCTACATGCAGGAACAGATCGTCGATTTTGATATTGGAAAGATCAATGATGAAGAAATCCGGTCCTATTGGGTATCGGCTGCCAATCATGACTCCATTTACTTTCAGGTGGATTTGGAAGAGGTCATGGATGTCCATGCACTACAGATTAATTTTCAGGATTATAACAGTAAAATTTTCGGACGCCCCGATACCTTGAGACAGCAATTTGTGATTCAGACATCTACGGATGGTGAAGAGTGGCAAACGGCAGCCGATTTTTCTGAGAATACAAAAGACATGCCCCATGCCTATATTGAGTTGGAAGAGCCGGTCGAGGCTCGATATATTCGTTACGATCATGAATATCTGACGAATGAACATCTGGCAGTTTCAGAATTCCGGGTTTTTGGGAAAGGAAAGGGGGAAAAACCGGTTACCCCCGGTAATTTTACGGTCAATAGAATGGATGACGCTCGAAATGCCATGCTTAGCTGGGAAGCGGTACCCGACGCTACCGGCTATGTGATCTATTGGGGGATTGAGGAAGAAAGCCTGAATCTATCGGCCATGATATATGGCGAAACCGGTTATGAACTTAGGGCCCTTAATACAGGCCAGGGGTATTATTACCAGGTGGAAGCTTTTAATGAAAATGGCATATCAGAAAAAAGTGAAATAGTTTTTACAGAATAGAAAGGATCTAAGGTGAAATGATCGAGTGGTAATTTTGAGAACCGCAGCTTATACGCAGGGTCTTTATATAACCCGAATTATGTTCAATAAGAATTTTACGTCCTAAATGCCCTGTGATAATGTCGCATTTCCACCGTGTGGAGGATTTATTTAGTCAATATACTCGGATATCAGAGATATCTTATTAAACAAAACGGTATAAATTATGAGGAAGATAACCGTCATATCAATGATTTCATTAGATGGAGTAATGCAAGCACCGGGCGGGCCGGAGGAAGATCCATCAGCCGGTTTCGAGCATGGCGGTTGGGTTGCGCCCTATGGAGACGAAGTGTACGATAAGATCCTGGAAAAAGAGATGAAACCTGCAGATTATCTTTTGGGCCGAAAAACATTTGAGATATGGGCCGATTACTGGCCAGAACATGCGGACATGTGGCCGGGGATTAATGACGGTACCAAATATGTCATGTCCAGGACCTTGGAAAAGTCAGATTGGAAAAACTCGGTGTTCCTCAAAAGTGTGGCCGAAATTAAAGACCTCAAAAATTCAGAAGGTTCTGATATTCAAGTATGGGGTAGTGGTGAGCTCATTCAGTTACTGCTACAGCATGATTTAGTGGACGTACTCCGCCTCAAAATTCATCCGTTGACTCTTGGTTACGGAAAGAAGTTGTTTGATAATGGCACGGTTCCGGCAGCTTTTACATTAACAGAGAGTTCTGTTACCCCAAGCGGGGTGATTATCGCCAATTACAAGCGAGACGGAAAAGTAAAGACAGGCACGGCCGAACCTAAACGTTAATCACGTTTCCAACAACCCGGCCCAATTATTCTTTGCCTGATCTTGATTCCACTATCACCACGGGTTGAAGCTGCGTGGCTATGTGTTGATAACACTCCGGGATTTTTTTTCCTCTTACCTAAGTTGCTCTACTAACCTCTTATTGCGATCATTTCATCTCATCATAAAAACTCAAAATAGATAATAACAGAGAGTAGAATTAAAAGACTAACCCAGATATAAATAGCCCAACGGCTTAATTCTTCTCCTTCTCTTTGTTCAGTAAAACTGTGGGGCTTAATTCCCTGAAGTAAAAATGTAAGTACTCCTGCCAGGTTTATACAGATTATGTAGGTCACCGTTAATAATCCTGCACCATAAGCAAGTCCATACATCCCGCTTCCCAATAGCAACCCGGTAGTTACCATCGGCGGAAGTAATGCTACAGCTACCATAACCCCAATCACTGCGGCAGAAATCCCCCTGGTAAACGATAAACACCCCGCTACTCCGGCTGCAAGTCCCAAGGCTATGTCTGCATAACTCACAACGGTCCGGGAACTGATTTCTGAGACCTCCGGATTAATATCAATGACGAGCCCCATTAGAAAAGAAAGGCCTAAACCCAGTAAAAACCCATATAAAATTGATTTCAGAGATCTTTTAAGGAGTGCTTTATCTCCAAGTGTGGTTGCCAGGGCCAGCCCTACATTTGGCCCCAAAATAGGTGCAATCACCATGGCACCAATCACCATAGCTGCATTATCCCGGATTAAACCGTTTGCTGCCACCACGCAGGACAAGGCAATTAACACAAGATATACCCAGGAAAAATCAACAACCTTTTTTATCTCTTCGTACAGTTCTTCCCTCGAAATTCGGTGCACCCGTTCATCGTCTTTTTCTTTCTCAGTTGTTTTGTCTTCATTTTCCTCATCCTTTCTTGATGGAAGTGTAGCTGATATGGGGAGAAGGACTATTCTATAATCTTCTTCTCCCGTAAATTTTGTTTCAAGATCTCCCAGAATTTTTTCTGTGAGCTCTACATCAGCCAAAAGATTGATGACCGTTTTATCTCCTTCAGATTTATCAATCCAGGAATCAAGAATATCATCCTCATTAATGAGGCTTTTAAGATCATTAAATCCCTTTGGCGGTAAAATTTTTATAAGTCGTAAAGCCATCTGTATAATTATATTATTTAGTCCAATAATAATAACATATAAAACCTTGTCATTGAAACAATAAATAGTGCCGATGTACTTCGGCTGCAATCAACTTGCCCCGGCAGTGAGATCACTCATAACCCCGTTCTAATTGAGGGCACTGAGAAACGATATTATTCCTAATAACACACCGGTCTGAAGAACCTTTTTCTATTAGGATGTCAGGTTCAAATTCTCCATTATATCCTCATCTTTACGTTTATTCCTCCGTTATAGTTGGCATAAAAGATCGGTTATAATCATCATTAGAGGTGAAAATATGATCCAAAATATAAAAGTGGCTGCGGCACAGCTTACGCCCATATTCCTAAATAAGGGAAAAACAGTAGAAAAAGCATGTAATGCCATCTCAGAGGCCGGCAAAAAGGGAGCGAAATTGGTTGTGTTTCCCGAAGCATTTATTTCAGGATACCCGGATTGGGTTTGGCTGATCCCAAACAGCAAAGGTGCTGATTTGAATGAATTGTACGTGAAGCTGGTGGAAAATGCAGTGTCCATTCCCGAAGTAACTACCGATAAGCTCTGTAAGGCCGCTAAATCGGCCGGTATCAATGTGGTGATGGGCCTGCATGAACGGAATTCTGAAACGAGCGGTGCCAGCTTATTCAACAGCCTGCTATTTATCAGTGATAAAGGGAAGATTATAGGAAAACACCGAAAGCTTATTCCCACGGGAGGGGAGCGACTGGTGTGGTCGCAGGGGGCAGGAGACAGCTTGCGTTCTTATGACACTTCAGCCGGAACGATAGCCGGCCTTATTTGCTGGGAGAATTTTATGCCTTTAGCCAGGAATGCCATTTATGAAAGCGGAACCCAGATATTAGCTTCCCCGACATGGGATAAAAGCCCCAATTGGCTGCAAACCATGCAGCACGTAGCAAGAGAAGGCGGACTATTTGTGATCAGCACCTGCATGGCGCTGAAAATGGAGGATATACCGGATGAATACGAATTTAAAAAGCTGTACCCGGAAGGCAGAGAATGGATCAATACGGGCAACAGCTGTATTGTAGCACCTAACGGACAATTGCTGGCAGGCCCTCTGGAAGCTGAGGAAGGTATTTTATACGCCGATATCAATCTTCAGGATATCTTAGCGGCTAAGCGAATGTTTGACGTGGTGGGTCATTATGCAAGGCCGGATGTTTTCGAGTTTAGAGTAAAAAATAGAGGCAAGTGATAATAATACCGTAAAGCGTCGGTATAGAATGATTTCTGGTTGCCGATTTCGAAATGATCCTTTTCCGTGGTACATTTTAGAACAATTTCAGCATTGGCCTGATGGTTGCTTTAAGGTCGGGTCTTGAGCTTCTTAATAAATTGGATCGTAGGATATAGGATAGTATCCATTTGAATTTATTTAAGGGCGAAATGTTGAAGGGCCTCAAAGATTGGTTAATTATGACTGATTATTTAAAATCCATATTGAATGCTTTTCACGACTTGCTCTTTGTATTCACTGCGGATGGGATAATAGAAGATTATATAGCTACGAATCACGAGGATGAATTAATTCTGCCTAAGGAAGCTTTTTTAGGAAAAAGCTATAAAGAAGTATTGCCGCCTCATGTAACTAAAAAGCTAGATGAGGCTTTTCACAAATTAGATCAAGGTCAAAAACAATATAATTTTGACTATAGCATTGAGACTAAGGGGAAAATTCAATGGTATAATGCGGTGTTATCAAAGTTTGAGAACGGAGATGCTCCTCGATATTTAGGAGCCGTAAGAAATATAACAGATCGAAAAAACCATGAATTGCTTCTTCGAAGCGTCCTAAATACCTCTCCGGGAGGAATTATGGTGTTTGATGCGGTAAGGGATTCTGAGGATATCATTATTGATTTTGAAATTACCCAAATTAATAAATCAGCGGAAATTTTAACCGGTGCATCGGAGAAAGAGCTTGTTGGGCAGAGGATAACTTCGGCAGTTGCTGATAGGGCTAAAGAAAAAATATTGAATCAATTTAAAACCGTAGTGCTTGAAGGTTCTCCTGTAGAGTTTCAATATCAGCACATTAATGAGCAGGGGGAGGTATTCTGGTATCACAGCAAAGTTGTGAAATATCGAGATGGGGTAGTTAGTACCTTCATGGATATCACAGAACAGAAACAAACGGAAAATAAGCTTGCCGAGAAAAATAAAGAACTACAAGAATTGAACAGGCAAAAAGACAAACTCTTTTCTGTAATATCCCACGATCTCAGAAATGCCGTTGCCGGTGCCCGGGGTGTTTATGATATGATCTTCGAGGACTTTGAGGGTCTCTCTAAAGAAGAAGTTTTTGAATACCTGAAATTAGTGAAGAAACGAACAGAGAATACTCATGAATTATTGGAGGATCTGCTCGCTTGGTCAAAAAATCAATTCCAGGAAGTAAC
Source organism: Gracilimonas sp. (assembly GCF_014762685.1). Taxonomy (NCBI): domain Bacteria; kingdom Pseudomonadati; phylum Balneolota; class Balneolia; order Balneolales; family Balneolaceae; genus Gracilimonas; species Gracilimonas sp. The sequence goes on along the minus strand of NZ_JABURM010000005.1, from coordinate 1,212,979 downwards.
CACGGATCTTGAAAATTTATCTCTTTCCGATCTTACGGATTCCGTATTCAATGTTATAAGATCAAATGCTGAGTCCAAAGAAATCGAGCTGGAAAATCAAGTTCCTGATACCATTTACGTACATGCAGATGCAAACATGGTGAAAACGATCCTGAGAAATCTTATTGTAAATGGTATTAAGTTTTCTCAATCCGGGAGTAAAGTTGTTGTTCAGGCAAAGAAAACAAGTGAGGAGGTAGAAATATCGGTGATTGATGAGGGAGTGGGAATTGAAGAGGATGCACTGAAAAAAATATTAAATAAAAAAAGTACATACACGACTCCCGGGACTGAGGGAGAAAAAGGTTCCGGTCTTGGGTTAGATCTGTGTATTGATTTTGCAGAAATGCACGGGGGAACGATTTGGGTAAATAGTGAGCCTGACAATGGAAGTGTTTTTACGTTTACACTACCCAAAAACAAGGAGAGTCAGTAAGGTGATTAGAGAAAATAAAAATGGCATAACCGGGTGAATTAGCAGTATCCAATTCCTTATTTTCAGGACATGCAGAAAGAAATACAGATCAGGGTGCTGCCGGAAGTAGCCGGACAAAGCCCATTGCTACGTGATTACATTATTCAGAAAGAGAAGCTTGACCCGGAAGATATTCACCATATCGAAATCCTCAAGCGCTCCATTGATGCCCGGGCCCGGCAGGCTTATATAAACCTGAAAATCCGCCTGTATATCAATGAGGAATATGAGTCGGAAGAAATATCGCTCCCGGATTATCCAGATGTAAGTAATGCGGAGGAGGTAATTATCATCGGAGCCGGTCCGGCCGGGCTGTTTGCTGCATTGGAGCTGATGGAAAGAGGACTGAAGCCGGTGATCATTGAGCGTGGAAAAGATGCCAAAGAACGCATCGCCGATCTGAAGGGAATCAACGTAAATCATTTGGTAAACGAAGATTCGAACTATTGTTTTGGGGAAGGAGGAGCGGGTACTTATTCGGACGGCAAGCTATACACCCGTTCCACAAAAAGGGGAAATACCCGAAAGGTGCTGGAACTGTTTGTCGGCTTTGGAGCTGTGAAAGAAATTTTGGTGGAAGCGCATCCTCATATTGGGACGAATAAATTACCGGGTATCGTTGGCAATATGCGGGAATGTATTTTGCAGAATGGGGGAGAAATTCATTTCAACACGCGGGTTACGGACCTGATAACTGATTCATCGGCAATCAAAGGAGTAGTGGCGCTAGATGGCACCAAATTCTATGCTAATAATGTGATTCTGGCAACCGGGCATTCTGCGCGGGATATTTTCAAGCTGCTTCATCGTAAAGGAATAGCCATTGAACTGAAGCCGCTGGCGATTGGGGTCAGGGTTGAGCATCCACAGGCACTTATTGATTCCATTCAATACAATTGTGAATCCCGGGGAGACTATCTGCCTCCGGCGGCTTACAGTATTGCCAAGCAAGCAGGGAATCGCGGGGTTTATTCGTTTTGTATGTGTCCCGGCGGGGTGATTGCGCCTTGTGCCACAGCCCCCGGTGAGATTGTGACCAACGGTTGGTCTTCCTCCCGGCGGGCACGTGCTACGGCTAATTCAGGCATCGTTGTGGAGTTAAGTCCCGAAGATTTCAAACCATTTGCCAAACACGGCCCTTTGGCGGCGATGGAATTTCAGAAGTCCATCGAACAAAAAGCCTGGCTGGAAGGTGGGAAGACACAAACCGCTCCGGCCCAACGACTGCGTGATTTTATTAAAGGGAAAGTCTCCGAAGACTTACCGAATACTTCCTATGCCCCCGGCATTACTTCTGTCGAACTCGGTTCTGTACTCCCCGATTTTATTCACAAAAGCCTGAAAGAAGGATTTCTTCAGTTTGATAAAAGTATGAGAGGCTATCTCACCAACGAAGCGGTGGTACATGCTCCGGAAACGCGAACTTCCAGCCCGGTAAAAATTCCGCGTGATCCGGAGACTTTGCAGCATATTCAGATTCAAGGATTGTATCCCTGCGGGGAAGGAGCAGGCTACGCCGGCGGCATTGTATCTGCGGCAATGGATGGGATGAAATGCGCGGGACGTATTAAAGCAGAGTGAAATGGTAAGAGGTTGGTGCCAGGGGCAGCATAGCTTTTTATTGCATCAATTTGCCCAACCGCTATTGCTTCCAAAAAGCAGGAGAGAAGATAATCAGTACGGTAAAGATCTCAAGGCGGCCTACCATCATTAGCATAATAAGTACCCATTTTCCGAGATAGGGAAGGTGAGCAAAGTTATCGGTGGGGCCGAAGTCACCCCAGCCTGGACCAATGTTTCCGATGGCGGCAATACTTGCCCCAATAGAAGACATAATATCATATCCAAATAAACTGATAATGAATGCTCCCAATGCAAAAATAAAGATGTAGAGGATAAAGAAACTTAGTACCGTCCGCTGTATATGCTGGCTGATGGCCTGATCACCAATTCGAACAGGCAGAATAGCTTTGGGATGAACGATTTGCTTAATTTCCCGGCCGGTGTTGCGAATCAAAATCATCCATCGGACCATTTTGATACCTCCGCCAGTGGAGCCGGCACAACCTCCGGTAAAGAAAAGGAGAAACAGGAAAAAGGCACCGATGGTATTCCATATTTCATAATCGTCTGTTCCAAATCCGGTAGTGGTTACAATAGCTAAAACCTGGAAAGCTCCATAACGCAGGGCTTCAAAGATGGGATATTTATCTATCACCAAAAGAGAGCCTGAAATGATGAGAATTCCAATACCAATTATGAGCGTATAAAACCGGATTTCACGGTTAGCAAAGAAGGATTGTGCATCCCCCCGGAAAAGCCGGAAATGCATGGCAAAGTTGATACCGGCCAGAAACATAAATACAATGATGACCCAATCTATATAAGCCGAGTCAAAAGCCTGAATACTGGTATTTTGAGTGGAAAATCCACCGGTTGCCAGCGTGGAAAATGCATGGTTAATCGCTTCGAACCAATCCATAGACGGGTGCGCCCAAAGCAACAGGAATTCCGCTCCTGTGAGGGCCACATATACTACCCAAAGCAGCTTGGCGGTTTCCTGAACACGGGGAGTAAGTTTATCGGTGGTGGGGCCGGGCGATTCCGCCTGAAATAATTGCATACCTCCAATACCTAATAAGGGCAAAATAGCCAATGAAAGTACAATGATTCCCATTCCGCCCAACCAATGGGCCAGGGAACGCCAAAATAGAAAGCTTTTTGGAATATCTTCGATTTGTGGGTTTTGAAAACCATCACTGGTGGCTCCCCCCAAAATAGTTGAGCCAGTGGTGGTAAGGCCGCTCATGGTTTCAAATACCGCATCCGTGAAACTGGGAAGTACACCGGATATCACAAAGGGCAGTGCACCTACAAGGGAGAGGGAAAGCCAGGTTAAACTTACAATCAAAAAGCCTTCACGGATACGGAGTTCCTGTTGCGGCTTGAAAAAATACCACAGAAGTCCTCCCAGGGAAAAAGCAATGCCAGCAGAAACTAAAAAGGAATGCCAGGTATCTTGTCCATAAATTAAATCAACACCGGCAGGCATCAACAGAGCGAACCCCATAAAGAAAATAAAGGCACCGAGGATCCCCAACACCATAAAAAAGTCAATGTTGGCACGCGGAGCGGAGCTATTGGAGACTAAAGCCATTATTGGAAAAGCTTTGTTATTTTATCAACGGCAGCAGGGAGGCAGAAGATGATAACCCTGTCATTGGATTGTATTTGGGTTTCACCGGTAGCAATTTCAACAGCACCGTCACATAGAACGCCTCCAATTACACAACCTTCCGGAAGATTTAATTTTTTAATGGGTTTTTTGGTGATTTTTGACTCAGAAGCGGCTTCTAATTCTATTACTTCAGCTTTTATTCCCCTTAATTCTGTTACAGAGATTACATTTCCGCGGCGTACATAGCGATGAATTTCGTTGGATGCCGCCACCTTTTTATTTATTACGGCGTCCAGTCCTATTGTTTGTGCCAGTGGGATAAAATCGGGTTTTGAAACCAAGGCCACCGTTTTTTTTACTTCCAGGTGTTTGGCCATCAGGCAGGAAATAATATTGGACTCTTCGTCATCGGTTACGGCAATAAAAGCATCCATCTCGCTAATGCCTTCAGTTACCAACAAATCAGGATCGGTGGGATTACCGTGTAAAACCATTACCTCTTTCATCTCAATGGCTAAGTCTTCGGCAATATTGTAATCGGGCTCAATTAGTTTGATGGTCCAGTTTTTAGATTCATCGGCGCATAGCAGCCGGGCAATCATAGCACCCATGCCTGATCCGCCGGCAATCATTATGGTATTGAGTTCGGTTTCCTTTTTTCCGGTGGTTTTAACCACACCATTAATGTTTTTGGTTTCGGCAAGTATAAAAACCTGATCGTAGGCCTGTAATTTAACCGAACCATTGGGAATAATGGTTCTTCCACGCCTGCCTATGGCAACGACACGAAAGGTTAAGTCAGCGTGAGCTGCAGCATATTCATTTAAAGATTTATTTATCAGGGGGGAATCTTTTTCCAGACGGATACCAATTAATTGCATCCGATCCTCAGCGAGGTTGATAACATCACTTGCGGAAGAGCGCTTTAAGAGCTGTGCAATTTCATGGGAGGCACTTAACTCGGGATGAATCATCACATCGATACCGAGGTCGGAAGGAGTGATCGGGGAGTCTTCATCAGAGAATTCGTCACTGCGTATTCGGGCAATCACCATTTTTGCTCCCAGTCGTTTCCCGATCATTCCGGATATCATGTTTACTTCATCGATACTGGTTACAGAGATCAGAATATCGGCTTCACCAACGGAGGCATTAACCAGGTCTTTAACGGAAGTAGCATTTCCTTCTATGGGCAGCACATCAAGAGAATCAGAAACTCTGGAAAGGGAATCTTTATCCCGGTCCATTACCGTAACATCATGTTTTTCAGTAGATAATACACTTGCCAGATCATATCCAATCTCGCCGGCACCTATAATAACAATCTTCAAAAGAAGCCTGATGATTTAATTAGAATTATAAAGCATTCAATATTACCATCTTTTTGATTTAAAATAAAACTTAATATTAATCTATAAGTTACTAATAATAATTAATTTAAAATTCTATTCAGTGATAATAATAATTTCTGCTTCCGCCGGTGTAGAGTGTGCTACTCTTAAGTCTTCTACCTGAATGGAAAACCGGTTTTCACCTTGAGCTAAAGGAAGCTCTTGCTGTGCTCCATAACCAATAATTTCTTCATTTTGAAACCAGGTATATTTTACTTCTGATGTTTTTCTGTTTACTTCAGGGGCATCAAGGATGGTGGATGGATTTACAGGGTTCCAGTCCATTTCAATAATGGTCGTACTTTGTGCAAAGCCAAGTTTCTCTTTTACAGTGATTGGAAATTTCCTGCTGTAGATGGCTTTTCCATCGAGGAACCAATATAAATTTAGGCTGTCAGCTCCTGCAGTTTGAGCCACCCATCGGTCAGTAAAATTATTGTTCACCGAAAACCGCCAGCCAGATGGAATATTCAATTCATTCAGGGTAATAGCCCTGCCTTTTATAATAGCTTTTGGGTAATCAGGATCTATTTTTGGGATGTCTTTTGGGGTGATTTCCACAATTGTGGAATCAACTGAATTTGGAGCTCCTTGCCCATCGTCCTGGAGTAAAGTGATGTAATATTTCTTTGGCTTTTTTGGAATGAAGGAAGAACCCTGTATTGGCCTCCCGTTAATCAGCCATTGATTTGTTACCCGGTCACCGTCAATATCTTGATCAGGGCTTCCGGTCAAGAAAATTTCTTCACCTACATACCTGACTCGTGAAGTCGTGATTTTTGGCTTTGGAGCGTTATTGGCAAAAAAGGTTTTTTCTTCCCTTGCCGTATTATTCGAAGTAGGTGAATTATCTTTTAAAACAAGGGTAACGGTATGAAAGCCAGGTTCTATGGCCTTAATCATTTCAGCTGAATTGGTACTGAGAAGTTCGCCATCGTAATACCAGTTATATTCTTTTATATAACCATCGGGATCAAGTGATCCCATGGCATCAAGGCGCAAGTCGCTTCCGGCAGCTACTTTTTCCGGCAACTCCCAGTTAATGACCGGGGGCGCATTCACCCGGATTGATTTTGTAAGGGTTGCCGTGTTACAGGCTGCGGTTGAATTTGTTTCCAGGTTGAGGGTTACAAGGTATTCCCCGGGTTCAGTAAAGCGATAGCTTGTTTGTAATCCTTCTCTTGTAATCGTCTGTCCCTGGTCCTGAATTTCCCACTCAACCATAGAAAAATCATCTTCGGCAGTGGAGGATGAGCCATCAAGATTTACCTGTTCACCCGGCGGAATCCACTCTGGGACTTCATAAACAGCTTTAGGCCCTTCAATAACCCGTATGGTAGATCTGACCTGGTTCATATTTCCACAATTGATGGAACCTGATCCCTCAACGGTAAGTGACACCGGATACACCCCGGGTTCAGTAAATACATGACGAATTTTTGGGCCGGTTTCAACGGTACCGTCTCCGAATTCCCACAAAAGAGAGGGCAGGGCACCGGAAGGATCAAGACTTCCTGAACCGTCAAAATCAAGGGCTGTGTCAACACAGATGGTTGAATCTGCACCTGCCAGGTTCATTTTGGCAACCGGAGAATCTCCAATAATTACCGGGATTTTTGTTACCGTGGCTTTTTCTGAAATTCCGTCACTCATAGTAAGTTTGGCACCATAAATACCGGGTCGGTCATAAATGTAAGAGGGATTAGCACGATTTGAAGTTTGACCGTCTCCAAAATCCCAATGTACATTAAAGGGATCTCCATCAGGATCGTAACTTTGCGAGCTGTTGAATAAAATGGTTTGCCCCGAACACGATAAAATTAATGAGTCTACCACAGCCTTAACAGGCCTGTTAATTAAAACACGAATTGTTTTTTCGGCGGAGCTGTTTGGTAAGCCACGGCTGTCATTAACTTTCAATCCAAAAATGTGTACACCAAACTCCGGGGCTTTCCAGCTAAAACTGGTTTCAGATCTTTTTGAACCATCAGGAAGGGTCCACTCAAAGTTTAGGGGGTCACCGTCCGCGTCATAAGTACGAGAGCCATCCAGCTGAATATCCAATGAATTTGAACGAATTACAGATTCAGTTACGATATATGGGGTGTGATTAACATTTACGGTTCCCTCCACACTGAATTCGGAATTGGCAACTCCTTCATTGTCTACACCCGTGAGAGTGAAATAATGCACACCGCTTTCTTTAAAGCTGCGGGTGGCTTCTTCTCCTTCAATCACTGTGCCATCTTGAAAAGTCCAAAAGATTCTTTCAATTGTTCCATCCGGATCATAAGACCCTTCTGCATTAAAAGTAATTTCATCTCCGGGACCAACAATATCCGGGGAAGTGCTCCACTTCAAAACAGGGGAATGATTAGCCCAAACCTTATTACTCGCCACACTTTGAGCTATTTCATTTCCGGAATTGTCGCGTACTTTCAATGAAATAACATGCTCACCCGGCGTATCGATTTCAAGTGAAGGGGTAGGGCCGCTGGCAGCGGGTTCTCCATCAATAAACCATTCATAGCTTGTAATGACTCCATCTTCATCAAAGCTGGAAGTCCCATCTACTATAAAACTGTTATTCGCCCCCACAATTTCGGGTATTTCAAAAGAAGCTTCCGGGAATTTATTTATAATAATGGTGTGCTGTTTGGTTTGAATACTATTATTTCGTCCTTTTCCGTCATCGATATGAAGCGCAACCTGATAGGTGCCGGTTTTCTCATAAGTATGGGTGATATTTTGTCCGGCTATCGTGGTGCCGTCTCCCAAAACCCATGTATAACTGCTGCTGGCGTCTACTGTAGAGTCACCACTTGAAGTATAACCAAAGGCAACGGTTGCATTCGAAGAGACTGCCGGTGCTTCTATCCGCCGAACTATAATTTTGTCGGGACTTGTATCGCTCAAGGCATCATTGTCTATTTGAATGCGGATTTGTCGCTGACTGTTGCTGCAGTTGGGAATTTGACCTCCATTATTAACTCTTACCGAGATGATATGGGTTCCTTCCCGGGCGGCTGAAAATTCAAAAGTAGGTTCAGTGCCTTCCAGTTGTCCGTCAACAAACCAATAATAATTTAATTTTCTGCCCCCTAAGTCATAAGAGCTTTCAGCAGACAAGGTAAGTATCTGATTTGGACCAATAACAGTTTTCGCAGTTTCTAACCTTGCTATGGGAGGTTCGTTGATCAAAACATCTTGTCTAACATTCCAAAATTCAGGGAATGGGGATAAAGTATTGGGAACGCGAACATTTAAGGTAACTTCGCCTCTTGAGACAAATGACAGGGAAGGGGATATTCCGGTGCCTAAGGTTCTGCCATTAATTTGCCATTGAGCTGCTTGAAGAGCCTGAGCATTTAAGTGCTGACTTGTCAGTTCAAAAGATTTTTCTGTACATCGTATCGTCGGGATTTGGGTAATAGTCAGATCAGGTTTTTGAAATGCCGTAAATGTCGCATCATAGATCCAAAGTGCAGGTTGATTGCCCCCGTGAATCATCAAGTTATTCATTCTGTTTTCAGATCCACTCAGGCTAAGCACCCAATTATTTTCTGTACCTGAAACGGTTTCTGGAATCAAGGGCTTGTCCAAAGCATAGGTATTTCCAAATCTGTCAAGAATCTCAGCATTGCTATTTACGTCACCTGAAACTTCAAATGGTTGTACTGTATTTTGCGACTGATAAGGCTTTAGCTGGAGTGCTTCATTAGCGGGTAAGTCAAATATTCCAATGGACAAATCAAAAGTAATGACTTGCCATGAATCATTTTTAATTTGTCTGCCAGAACCATCAACGAGCCGGAGTTTAAAGTTGTTTGTATCCTCCCCATTATCTACTGTGACTCGTAGTATAAATCCATTTTCACGGTTGGTTATGTCGGTAAAATCTACCCATTGATCGATATAATTCTCTTCATTTCGAGTGGTTAAAGTTTTAATGGGGGAAGATGAAGTTCTTTTTTTAACCGGAGTGTTTGAAGTTGATAGGTATACATCATCAAAGGAATATAATCTGAAAGTGGTAGCAGTATTCGGAGAATTGGTTATTGTTTGATTATCTGCTCTTCCTCCTAATCCTGCATCATATATCTGAAGGATGGCATTGCCGGCATTATCTCCCGGTTTAATCCAGATATCGTATTGCTCTGGTGAATGATCACTGACAAGTTCTGACTGTTTTCCTGCAACGGTTAAATAAAGTTCTTGGGCTTTTACCGGAAAAACACAGATAGACCATACAATAAGTATAGCAAGGGTTTTTAAAAACTGTTTTTTCATTTCACTATTCAACCGTATAAGATTTAGAAGAATATAGGGTTCCGCTTTTTGCATGTTTAAACTCAATTGTGAGTTGTCCGGGAACCAAATCCAGTGTGATTCCCCAATTTCCATTAAAATCAGTGCGCACTCTTTCCTTTCGATTTTCATTGGTCAGCACTATTTCAATACCGGGGTACAGATTTCCGGAAAATGTAGTTGAACCGGATTTTATAGCAGATAGGGTACTATTTGTGGCACTCCGAAGTCTGAAGTTATAAAGTTTTTCTTCAGTCAATCGAATAACACGGATATTTTTAGAGCCCTTATTTCCTGCCCGGTCAGTAGCTGTTAATGTAATATCTTTTGTACTTTCAACATTTGAAACGGTATAAGAAAAACGCCCGGTAGATTGTACCCGCACACTATTTCCTTCAATAACCAGACGGGCTTCAGGTTCAGTTACTCCGGTCATTTGCAAAGAACCGGAACCGGTTAATAGTACCTCACCATTCATGTCATCAATAAAAATAGGTGGTGGAACATCATCTATGGTACGAATGATCCGCGCCGTTTTTGAAAAAGGCCCCCTTAACCCTAAATTATCAATGGCTTGAACCTTTACATAAGTCATACCCATTGGCAGGTTATCGAGTGCTAATGAAGTTTCGTTTGTTTCTACGTCAACTACATTTTCAGTGAAATTTGGGGAGCTGTCATATTGGATCCTGTAATTTTCCGCTCCCTCAATTTCATCAAATGAAAAAACAATAGTCTGGTTATTTACGACGGTATCAGTATTAGCCCAAGTGAGTGTGGGAGAGGGTAACAGTTTAACAGGTTGCATTGGAGCTTTACCTCTTTCCACAATTGTACCTTCGTTTTCCCTAATAGTTATTGAAACATCATTGGAGTTGACTATGGCTTGTCCGTCATAATTGGTAAGCTTTACTAAATCAGAGGTATCGGTTTCGGCATAAAAATTCTGAGTTCTGAGTTCCGAAACAGATGACCCGGCGTTTAAAGTATATTTACTTTTATTTTTTCCGGCTGCGGAAAGCTTTGCCAATAACCCTCCATCCTCCAGGGTAATTTCAGTGTCTGCAGCATCATTAAGCCGATCGATGCGTGATTTTCGAATAACTGCTATGGTATTAGGTTCTACCTGAATATTACTTCCGTCTACAAATGATAGCAACGCGTAGCTCTCAATAAAAGTCCTGATCCCGTCAGATTGCGCAAACAGATCACCTTTCATGGCATCAATCCATGATCCTAAAAGCCCCTTCCTCCGGTCAACTTTACCGGTTTTATCGGCAAGCTGTGCCTGTACATCCACTATTCTATTTTCAAATAAAGTGGTTTCCATAAGGTCGACTGCCGGTTTTACCCGGTTTCCAAAATCAAATGCCTTTTCAATTTCTCCATCATTTACAGCTTTTGTGTACTCCGTAATAAGTTCTTGAACTTCGGAATATTGATCCGGAGCAAAAACAGTTGCCCCAGATGAAATCAACTCACTGATTCTTTCTTTTTGATTTACTACCTGAGTTGAAACCTGGGAAAAATTTTGCAACTCTTGTAATTGAGAGGGGGTAATGGTGAATGAATTATCCTCAGTATTGTGTGTCGCTAAATTAATCACCAGAGGCCAATTAACAGTGCTGCCCGTATACTTTTGAGCAATATTTTGTAGTTCTTGCGCTTTAAAGGTAATCGGACTTTCTTGAGCAAACGCGATATTCGGAATAGTCAATGCTGTAGCTAAGAATAAATAACCTATTTGGAATTTTACTTTCATATTGTATACCCCGTTATTTTGGAAAAACCAACATAAAGCGAGATCCAATCTCTTCATTTGATTCAAGCTCTATTTCTCCGTTGTGCAAGTGAATTATTTCGCGTACATATGCCAAACCAAGACCGGTCCCGCTTTCCCGGGCGGCCTTTTTATTGGATTTAACACGGTAAAATTTATCAAATATCCTTTTTTGTTCCTCAAGATCGATCCCAAACCCATAATCTGTAATACTAATACTGGTTGAATCCGGGGTGTTGCTTAATTTTATTTCAATAGTTCGGTTGGGATCTCCGTATTTAATTGCGTTGCTTAATAGGTTTTGGATGGCATCGAAAATAAGCTCAGAACTCCCGTTTATCTTGAAATTCCTTCCTTCTTTAATGAGTTTTGTTTTCAGGTTTTTCTTAAGAAGGAGAGGGTGGGAAATACTTTTGACGTCTTCGGTAATACGCAGAAGGTCAATAGATTCAAAATCGATATTTGTTCGACCTGATTCAATGCGTTGAATATCCAGAAAACGATTTACAAGGCTCTTCATTCGTTCTCCGGAAAGGAGAATTTCATCGACTATGTTTTTCCTTTCACTTTCATCCATGTTATAAGTGGAATCCATAAGCACTTCTGAAAGGCCCATAATACTTGTAATTGGATTTTTTAGTTCATGGGCAATGATATTGATCATATCATTTCGCTTGATATCATTTAGTCTGTCTTCAGTTTTGTCGTGCAGAATGATAAGGGCTGCTTCTTCATCTCCTTCTTTATTGATAATGGAAACGTACTGAAAATCGTAATAATCGCTTTTGTTATCATTCAGGTAACGAGAAACTTCAGAATTGTTGATTTTTACGGTATAGGGATCCGGATTGTGTACTCTTTGTTCAAATTTAGCGACCGAAATATCATCATGAGAAAATATGTCATCCAAATGTGCATTTTCGGGTTTAATGTTAAGCTCATTTAGGAATTGCTCGAAATTGTTATTTATGAAACTGAAGTGTTTAGAGGAATCCAGAATACCAATCAAATCCTCGGAATAGGTCATCATATACCTGTTTTTCCATTCCTCAAGAATGATTTTTTCAACATTTATCTCTTGGTACCGGGCTAATGTAATCCTGATGGTTTCCAGTGTATTCTGCATCAGATTAAATTCGGGAAGGGCGACCGGCTTAATGGGATGTTCAAAATTCAGCGTACTCATATATTCTACATCATCTATAATTTGAGCTACCGGTTTGTTTACACGTCGGCTCACATACCAGCTAAAACTGAACAATATCAGTAAAATGCTGCCCCCAGTAATCAAAGAGAAGGTGATAAGGTCGTGTACCGGCTTTAGAATAAAGGAATCTTTAACGGCCACGATATGCCAAAAAGGTATAGTTTGAAATCTTGAATTCAATAAAAACCATTGATTATCATTTATATCAATAGTCAACTGATTTGAATAGCCGGCATCCTCCAATAACGATTGAGGGAGTTCAACTTCTTTAGAAGGAAGAATTTGTAATCCATTATTGGTAAAGATATTTGCTTCATAAGCACCGCCCAAAGGGATGTCAATAAGATCATTGACGATAGTGTTTGCATCAAAAAACATTTCAAGGAAGAAGACGTCATTACTGATCCGAATTGCTTTTTGTGCGATCAGGAAGTAGTTTTCATTTAGTTTATCAGGATTGAGACTTACTTTAATTGTCGGATCCAACCGGGAGGGGTGCCAATTATAGGCCAGGTTACTGAAATCCACTCCGTCATAGATAGATCGGCGAATATCAACAGATTCAGAAGAGCCTTCCTGGTAAATTGAGATTCTCATTAAACCGGGCGTGAGATTAACAGTTTTGGTAACGATATCCTGAGTTTGAGCAGGATTGTTTTCAATCTGACGGACCATGTAATTGGTGGAATTCAACCAGTTTCGTATGATTTGATCAGAACGTTGCAGCGAATATTCTTGAAGCTGAGAAACAATGGTCGTTCTTTCGTTAATAATGGCTTCTTTATACTGTGGACGCACAAATACCCACATCAGGGTAAAAGCCAACGAAATCAGAATTGAAGAGAATAAGAAGATTCTCTTCCTCAAAGTGAACTTATTAAACATAATTATTTAATATTAATACATTAAGTTCATTTAAACTATTCAAACATTCGATTAGAAATATTTCATATACAACCGTAATAAACATGAAGACAAAGAAGGTTTTATTAATGGTAGCTTAACAATTAGTTAACCTTTTGTTTAGTTGAAATGATGATTCTCCGTTAACTATTCACCAGTTAATTATATGCTGATAGGCGGAGATTTTAATAACAGGGCAAAACAACTCTTGGCTTTGCTGGAGAGGATGAGTGAGAATAACCCGGAGACCAAAGTTCCGGTTGAAGAATTGGTTAGTCATCTTGATTTGGATAGGATAGAATTGAAAAATTTACTTGAATATCTTGAAGGAAGACAGCTGATTGAAATAGCTTCAATTGGCGGCCCATTTCTTTACGGCCATGTTAAAATTACGGAAAAAGGAATTATAAAGGCTGCGAAATTTAAATAACAAAGCCTCTGCACTTTATTTAGCAGAGGCTTTGTTAAAAGAAGAAGCATGTTTTCAGTTGTCAGAATCTAAAATGTCATCTATTCTGAAAAGGGCATCTTCTAAATGGGCACGAGTTAGCTCATCCGATATTCGGGTTTGGGCTCGGCCTAAATCATTTCGAAGCCTATTCAATTCTACCCGTAAGAATGTGCGAATGTCAGAATTTTTAATATCGATACGGTTTCGAAAACTGCTTGATTCATCATTGGTAAACATGCTTTCCATATTATCGAGATAGATTCGTTGCAGGTTTCTGCGATAAGGGTTAATCATTCTCATTTCGTAGATTTCAGCCCAAACACCCCGCCGTAAATCTTCAAGCATTTCTAAAGGCGTGTAAGCTTCCTCCCCGTCAAAGGCATGGCTTTCATTCAAGCGTATCATTACATCTGCTGCCATTACATCATTAAGTATACGAGCTTGCAGGTTTTTTACGCGGTCCAGAGCTCCGCCATGTTCAATTCTTCGAAGTATTTCTTTATCCAAAAGCCAGTCCGGAGTAGAAAACACATGTTCATTCAAGAATCCCATGGCTTTTTGTTGATAATCTTTAGGAACAGGGGTGTAAAGCACGCCCTCCTGATCAGAGCTTTTTCTGTTTTGGTATACTCCTCCGATATTGGTGGAAACATGTCCGGCATAGCGTGCCCATTGGAAAATGAGTTCACTGTATATTTCTTCCAGATCATCATATCCTTCACCGGGAGTAGAAGTCCATTCAATGAGATTGGGAACCACACGCTTCAAATTCATTAATCCATAAGTACTGGCCTGCACCGGGTCATTGGATAAGTCTTCCGTTTGAGCGGAAGGATCGTATCCGGTAGAAGATGCAAATCGATAAATCGGGTCATCGGCTTTTTCGAGGATCCATTCATCTAAAATGGGTTTTTCATCTTCCGGGGTTCTGGCCTCGGGAATAACACGATATCCCCAGTTCACGGCGTATTTATCATAGGGTCCTATTTTTCGAATGAATCGGATATTTTCATCGCCGGGCTGAGCAATATAGTTTTGCCGTGCATACTCCATGATAGTTGTAGCAATTCCGTATTTTTGGGTAAAAGATCCGGAACGGAGGGAATCTACCGGGTAGGCTGAACTAGACTGCATGTTATGGGGCAGGCCAATGGCATGACCAATTTCGTGAGAAATAACACGGCGCATGGTTTCGCCAATCAAGTCATCATCCAACTTTAATTTCCTGGCTTCAGGATTTGCGGCTCCGGTTTCAATCATCAGGCGGTTGCGGTAAGAACGCATATGGTTATGATACCAAACGATGTCACTTTCAATAATCTCACCGGTTCGCGGATCACTGACACTTGGGCCAACAGCATTTCGGATAGTACTGGCAACCCAACGGACCGTAGAATAACGAATATCTTCAGGACTCCAATCCGGATCTTCTTCCGGAGAAGGGGCTTCTTTGGCAATCACAGCATTTTTAAAACCGGCCGCTTCAAAAGCTTCATTCCAGTCTTCTACACCTTGTTTTATGTATGGCACATACTTGGTAGGTGTGGCAGGATCAAGATAATATACAATTGGTTTAACCGGCTCAACAAGTTCGCCTCGTGCATAAGCTTCCGGGTCTTTTGGTTCCAGCCTCCAACGACGAATATAGCTTTTCTCTGCCGCTTTTTGCTCATCTGAGCCATAGTCAATTTGATTAACGGTAAACCAACCTACGCGGTAATCTTCATATCTTGGACGCATTGGCTCTTCCGGAAGCAGTACCATGGATTGGCTCATTAACATCGAAAGTGTAGCTGTTTGTTCATCAGAGGGAGGATTTCCCGCATTATATGTGAGTACATGGCGTATTTCTATATTTTCCGGAAAGCTTTTGGCCGATTCAATGTAACTGCGATCTCCATCCAGTCGGCGTACCTGATATTCGCGTCTCAGAAAACTAATGGCCCCGCTGATGGCTTCAATATCTGAAGTAAAGAAATCAGTCATTTCAATGACAATGGAAGAGGAGTCTTCACTTATCGTTTCAATGGGAAATGCAGCTATGATGGGCGCAAAGTTATTTGCTTTGACTGATTTATAAATGGGCAATGTATCAGCTGCAACAGCATTGTATGATTGCTTTCGAATGAGAATTTGATCCCTCTGACGTTCAAAGGTGATAACTTGTTCAGCTGTTTTTGCTCCACTTGAAAAGAATCCAAAATAGTCGGTTGGAACTTCAGCTATTCGGCTTACCAACAACATTTCACGATTTAACAGTGAATCGGGAAGCTCATAATACAATTTGTCTTTAACCCAGTGGACGTCAAACAATCCTTCATCAGTTTCAGCGTCCTTGGTTATTACTGAGCTATAACTTTTCATTCCATTTGAGGAAGAGGAAGCACGGGAAGATTTTTCTTGATTCCCCGTAATTTTTTTTGAGGATGTACACCCCGTGGTAATTAAAAATGCGAATAAGAAGACATACAGAATTTGAGAGATATATTTAGTCATAATGCGCTTTAGCTTAGTTCCGAAAAATATTTTTATAAATTTAGGGTAAATGATCCAAACATTTGGCCATTTAACATCAAATAACATAATTGAAAAGAAGGAGTATTAGCAAATATTCATTATCCAGTTTTCCGGAAAAATGCCTACCTTTGCGTCCCAAAAACAACAGCCTAACTAAAATGTTTATATCATGATTATTGGAGTTCCTAAAGAGATTAAAACCCACGAAAACAGGGTAGCTATTCAACCCGGTGGCGTGGTTCAACTAAAGCGTAACGGACATGAAGTTTTAATTGAAAATAATGCAGGAGTTGGCAGTGGCTTCAGTAATCAACAATACATTGATGCCGGTGCTACTATTATTGATGATGTTGAAGAGGTTTGGAAGAAAGCCGAAATGATCATGAAGGTAAAAGAACCTATAGCGGTTGAATACCCGCGCATGCGAAAAGGGCAGGTTATTTTTACCTATTTTCACTTTGCTGCAGAAGAAGCCCTTACCAAAGCAGTGGTTGATTCGAAATGTATTGCCATTGCTTATGAAACGGTGGAAAAAGCCGACCGTTCTCTTCCTTTGTTAATCCCAATGAGTGAAGTAGCCGGACGTATGGCTGCCCAGGAAGGCGCCATTTATCTGGAAAAACCTAAAGGCGGACGTGGTGTATTGATGGGGGGAATCCCCGGTGTGCCTCCCGCTAACGTATTAGTACTTGGCGGCGGTATTGTAGGGGTGAATGCTGCCAAAATAGCCGCAGGAATGGGGGCCAAAACAACTATTATGGATATTAATATGCCTCGTCTGCGTTACCTGGATGATGTTATGGAGAAAAATGTAACGACCATGTTTTCATCTGAAGCCAATATTCGGAAAATGCTTCCGGATGTAGACCTTGTGATTGGTGCAGTCCTGAAACCTGGAGCTAAAGCCCCACATCTTATCACCCGTGATATGCTCAAGGAAATGAAACCCGGAACCGTATTAGTGGATGTTGCCATTGATCAGGGCGGATGCTTTGAGACTTCTAAGCCAACAACTCATAAAGATCCGGTGTACGTGGTGGAAGATGTTGTGCATTATTGCGTGGCTAATATGCCCGGAGCAGTACCTTATACTTCTACGATGGGACTGACTAACGTGACCTTGCCTTATGCAGTGCAACTTGCTAATAAAGGATGGAAACAGGCTCTTAAAGATGATCCTGAGCTTCTCAAAGGCTTGAACATTGCTGACGGATCTATCGTCTATCAAGATGTTGCAGAAGCATTTGGCATGAAGTGGGAAGATGTTGATTCTGTACTGAATTGATAAGCTTTTAACATGTGAAAGCTAAGCCCGTTGAGTAATGTCACCGGGCTTTTTTTATGGGCTAATTACCGGCCGAAAGAAATTACTTTGACGGGATCAGTATTGGCGGCAATACGAGCAGGGAACCAGGAAGCTAATCCGGATAAGATGATGGTTACTATAGAGACTATGATGAAATCAATGGCCTGCGGTTCAACAGGAGCGTAAGACATATAGTAATTTTCCTGCGAGAGGGGGATAATTTGATAATTGACCTGCAGGAAATAGAAAAGCAGGGATATAGTAATCCCAATAATGAGGCCAACTCCAGCTACCATGAGTCCCTCCATTAAGAAAATTCTTCGTATCATTTTAGATTTACTACCTATGGTTTTTAATATCCCAATATCACGGGTGCGTTCTAAAACCATCATTAAAATTGCCCCAATTAAATTGAAAGCGGCAACAACAATCATCCCGCTTATGACCAGGGGAATCATATTCTCCTGTAATTCAACCCATGCAAAAATATTACCAAAAACGGTATAGATGGTTTCGTTGAAGAAGGGGAAGATAACAGTTTGATCCAGTTTCTCTTTGAAAGCAAGGATCTCGGAATCGTCGTGCAGGCGAATTTCTATAGCATTTGCTTGCGTTTCGCTGTATTTAAAAAGGTCGCGGGCATACTGCCTGTCTACCATAGCAAATACATCATCAAACAGATCAATTCCGGTTTCATAAATACCGGTTAATCGAAATTGTTTGATTTCAGGAGAATTTATCAGGGAAGGTATTCCCTCAATAGTGTAAACGGTAATGACAGAACCGATATCGGCCTGAAGTTGTTCTACCAGTTGAGAACCCAGTACAATTCCCGGCATGCCTGCTGAGTCCGGTTCTAAATTGTATTCTCCGCGAGTTATGTAATTCCCTACTCCAAATTCTGGTTTTTGCAGGTCTACACCTTTCAAGGTGGTTCCGGTTACCTGATCTTTTGTTTGTATCATCACCTGCCCCTGCACAACCACTTGTTTGCTCTTAATCTCAGGATATCTATCCAAGTGGGTAAGTAGAGTATCTGCTCGGTGAATGGGCCTGTTGATGAAGGTATTTACCGTTACATGGGGGGCAAAATCCATAATTTTGCCATTGATTGTAGATTTAAAACCATGAACGATGGAAAGGGCGATGAGAAGTCCCGCAGCGCCAATAGCTATACCGGCTATAGACATATATTTAATGAACGAAAGGAAGCCTGAGCTTTTTCGAGAGCCTTTGAAATAGCGAAGGGCGAGATACCATTCAAACTTCATTAGAATAAACTCCAATTTTCAAATCCCAAATTCCAAAGAAGCTTTAATGCCTTTGTATTCATATACCGAGAAATTGATGTTTGGAATTTGATCATTGGTATTTAACCTTAGGTTATTCCGGTTTCATTTGCGGAAAGAAGAGAACATCACGAATGGAGTCGGAGTTGGTCATGATCATAGCCAGGCGATCGATACCGATTCCAATTCCGGCAGTAGGAGGCATCCCATACTCCAGAGCACGAATGAAGTCTTCGTCAATGGTCATCGCTTCATCATCTCCTTCAGCTCGTAATTTTGCTTGCTCTTCAAGTCGTTCACGCTGATCGATGGGATCGTTAAGCTCGGTATAAGCATTGGCAATCTCTTTTCCATTGCATATAGCCTCAAATCGTTCTACCAATCCTTCCTTGGAGCGATGTTTTTTGGTTAACGGGCTCATCTCCAGCGGATAATCCGTAATGAATGTAGGCTGTATAAGTTTACCTTCCACAAATTCACCAAAAATCTCATCGATAATTTTACCTGCTCCAAAAGACTTGTCAATTTCCACATGCAGTTCCTTGGCAATGGCACGAAGTTCTTTGAGGTCTTTACCATACAAATCTTTACCGGTTTCATTTTCAATCGCTTCAAATAAAGGAATTCTCGGCCATGGTGTTTTAAAATCGATTTCATTTTCACCTACCTGAACTTTGGTAGAGCCATGGAGTTCAAGAGCAATTTTCTCCAGCATATTTTCGGTGAATTCCATCATCCAGTTATAGTCTTTGTAGGCCACGTATAATTCAACCTGGGTAAATTCAGGATTATGGAATCGGGAGAGCCCCTCATTGCGAAAATCCTTAGAGAATTCATAGACTCCATCATATCCGCCAACAATCAGTCTTTTCAGATATAACTCATTGGCAATACGCAGATACAAATCCATATCCAGGGCATTGTGATGAGTTACAAAAGGCTTCGCTGCAGCTCCTCCATATACAGGCTGCAGGATAGGGGTTTCTACCTCGAGATACCCTCTGGCGTTCATCATTTCACGCATAACCTGAACCATCTGGGTACGCTGCTGAAACGTTTTGCGAACCTCAGGATTTACGATAAGATCCACATAGCGCATTCGGTAGCGCTGTTCTTTATCTGTGAAGGCATCATGGATGATTGTTTCACCATCTTCCGTTTTCTCTTCTTTGGGAGTGGGAATAGGGCGGATGGTTTTGGATAGAAAATGAAATTCCTCAGCATGTACGGTAGTCTCTTCGGTACGGGTTTTAAATACAAATCCTTTGATCCCTACAAAATCCCCAATATCCACCAGCTTCTTAAAGATAGTATTGTATTGTTCAACGCCTACATCATCTCGCCTGATATAAACCTGAATGGTTCCCTCGGAATCCTGAAGGTTGAAAAAGGCAGCTTTCCCCATAATCCGGCGAGACATTACCCGTCCTGCAATAACCACAGATTCAGAATCAGGATTGGTTTCTTCATCCCGAAGTAATTCTTTTTCGTTCGCTAAAATTTGTTTTGAAGTGTGAGTAACATCAAAAGAGTAAGGGTAGGGGTTCACTCCTAATTCATGGAGTTGTTCAAGTTTTTCCCGGCGAATTTCTTCTTGTTCCGAGAGGGATAATTCCTGTTCAGACATTTATAAAAATTGAATTTAATTTTGACGTTCAAACGAAGCTGTAAAAATACCGAATTGTAGAGAGAATTGTGAGCAGGATAGAGAAATAGTTTAGCCCGGAAATTTTTTCCTGTGATGCTGGAATATTCTTTGGAACCGGAGTAATTTATTTCACTGTATATTCATGCGTTTTCATAAACATGAAGCATTCTTAATTTATTTTATTCATCAAGCTTTGATAGCTTTAGGAGTTCTTGCAGATTATGCTTTTGGCTTTATCTACAGACTGCAACGTTTAAAAAATAATCTATAAATTTTTGGTAATGCAAAACTATAAACACATTCTTGCGTGGCTTATTATTGGGCTTGCGTTTGCAAGTTGTGAAATTCCTGAAAAACCGGATTTTAAAACTTCGCACAAAATAGAAGCCCCGATAATGTACAACAAAACATTTCAGTTCATGGGGCAGGGGAGTAATGTACTTATTGATACAACAAGTGCAGATATGGATTCCCTGTTTTCTGTGGATGGGGAAAACTTTATTACTATTTCCAAAGAGCAGGATTTCGATTTTGGAGATTTGAATGATGCCATACCTGAAGTAAATGTTGCCCCGACTTCCTTTAGCGCAACAGTAGGAGAGATTGAATTGGGTAGTTTTTCATCGGGTGGAGATACCTTGGGTTCTGCAAGTTTTGAAGATTTGACAGGAAGCAGTTCAGCAGCCTTTCCTCCGGGCACATTTATACCCGGATCAATGGGGCAAACAACTCCCCATAATATAGATATAGGAAGCAATGCTGACTATTTCGTAAGCGCTACAATCAAGAGTGGTGATTTGGAAATAACCGTTAACAATGATCTTGGTATTGATATTGATGTAATTTATTTAGATCTGAAATCTGGCAGTACTTTGGTCAGCTCAACAACAATAAACGGTGTAGCACATAATACAACTGCTTCTGGAGTATTGAACTTTAATAATGGGGATGTACTTCAGGATATTAACCTGGATGTATCTTTAGAATGGTCAGATCAGTTTACACAAGAAGAACCCAATGCATTAATTGTAGAAAGTGCGGAGGGAGTTGATTTAGTGGCTTCCCAGGTTGAAGCGGCTGTGGAATCCCAAAGTTTTGCAATGGTTAATGTCACCAACTTTGATAACAGTGAATTTATTTTTGATACTCCAAATCATTACGTGGAACTTGAGTCCGGAGAGCTTGGCATCGATGAGATCATAAACAGTATTGACATCACGGTAGAGCAAATGGTGATTTCCTTCCCGGGTATTCGATCTGCTCCTTTCAATGCGGCTGACTCTTTAGAGATTGTGTATAGCGGTTCAACTGAGATTACCCGAAACGGCGGTGCACCTGCTCGTCAAGTTGATTTGACCGGATTTAGAATTTATGCCGAAAATAATCAAATTGAATATAACATTGTAGCGACTACCGAAAATACACAGTCAGGAGCGGGTTCAGAAACGCGTGTGATTTCAGAAACCGATCAGGTTTCATCATCAGTTTCTATTAACAACATGGTAGTTAAGGAAGCCTTTGGTAAAATTGTCCCGCAAACTATTCTGCTTAGCACTGATGATCCTAATAACGGTATCGATGAGCTGGATCTATATAATGGTAACGAAGTTGAATTAACAGAGATTGATGGACTCAGTGATTTGTCAAAACAACTGGAAGGTTTGGAATTTACTCAACCGACTTTGAGTATTAATTATATTACCTCCCTTGGAGTCCCCGCCATGGTGTACGGTGCTATTCTAGGTGTTAACGGTAAAGGAGAGGCGATTTACCTTACCGGTGATGCCGGTTCTGAATTTGAGGTTACGACACAGATTGATGGGTTAAATGCAAATGGTGTATCCTTAAATAATGCACAGCTCATTAAGTTTGAAATTAATCCTGCTGCTAATAACGGGGCCGTTATTTTTGATGAAAATGGAACTAATGTTAACGAGTTTCTGAACAATCTCCCCAGTGAAATCAGATTCATTGGAAAGGCGGTGGTAAACGAAGATAATATTGAGGGATCCGTAACCACACCTATTGAGTTGAGTCCGCAGATTAGTGTTAACCTGCCACTTGCTTTCAGAACAATACAAGCAGCTACTTTTACCGATACTACTGATCAGGATTTGGAGGATATGCCTTCACCGGAAAAAGGAGATAAAAGAACTATAAAAGAGGGTCGGTTAATTATTGAATATGAGAATGGATTACCTATGGAGGTCCGTCTGAATATCGCTTTTTTGGATTCACTAAAGAATGAGTTTGACAGTATTCCTTTATCCGGTGAAAGTATCACTCTTTTAGCTTCAGGTATTGATTCAAATTCTCGTTTTGCGACCAATCCTACTTCAGGTTCACTTCAAATTGCATTAACTGAGAGTCAGCTTCGACAGCTTTACAGAACCAAATATCTGGAAATATCGGCTGAATTGCTTACAACCGATGAGAATGGTGATGGCACCGGTGATGAAGTGAAAGTTAGAACAACCGATTCAATAACATTGTCAGTCAATGCTGAATTTACCATCGAATCGGAGGTAAACTAAAATGAAGAATCTGATTATTAAGAATACTATGAAGAGAAACTTACTATTGGTGATCCTGATATTTGGAGTAACGGCTGCTTCTGCATTAGCCCAATCTCGTCACCAGACAGCTCAATCCCTTGGGATGGGAAGCGGCGGAACGGCTTATGTTGACGGATACCAGGCTAATTTTTTGAATCCCGCGAATTTGATGTTAGATATACATCGCTCCAATACCACGATTGGTTTTGCGAATATTGGGATGAATGCAGGAGGAAGCTTAGTTAATATAGCTGTTTACAATAAGTATTTAACCTCCGGTCAATTGATTGCCGGCGAAACACGTACCAATATGCTTAACGATTGGTTTGGCAGTAATCCAAATAATACACGACAATTGGCAACCACGTTGAGTGTTGCTCCTATTGGGGTCTCGCACAGGAGCTCAAAACAGGCCTTCAGCATGGCTTCCCGGGTTCGGATTACTGAAGATTTTTCGATGAATAAAGGGATGGCTGAATTATTGACGTATGGGTTGGATGCGGATAAATTCTCAACCCCGACCCCAATCAATTTTAATTCCAACATGGTGGCTTTTGCAGAAATATCCGTTGGATATGCACGCCACCTCATGAATCTTCCAAACCTTCCGTTTGCCAAAGATATCAAGCTGTTTGTGGGTGTTGCTCCCAAATATTTATACGGAGTTTATACAGCAGATCTGGATTTTAATTCAACCTTGCAAATGACACGCAGTGACGGGAGCAGCCCATTCACTATCAACCATGATTTTAACTACAGTCTTCAAACTATCGGAGAGCTATCTCGCCAGTTACGGGCGTATGAAGCTGCTTTCAGTCAAGATGAAAATGCAAAATTTGAGGACTATGTGGATTATGAGGGAGATGATCTTGGAGAAGCACAGGCTACAGGCTTTGGGGTAGATTTTGGTGCTACACTGCAAATGGATGTCTCAGCTTTGCCAATTCCTTTGTTTTTCAACAAACAAAAGACCTTGAGATTATCAATGTCGGTAACTGATTTAGGGAAATTGAGCTATGACCAGTCGGCCTCAAATGTGTATGCTGACGGTGAATTCAGTTACTCGGGCGCACAAGATGAAGACTCT
The DNA here is from genome assembly GCF_014762685.1 of Gracilimonas sp. Lineage (NCBI taxonomy): Bacteria > Pseudomonadati > Balneolota > Balneolia > Balneolales > Balneolaceae > Gracilimonas > Gracilimonas sp. The sequence continues at coordinate 1,188,845 of NZ_JABURM010000005.1, read as the reverse complement.
TTCAACAATTTCTTCGATAACTTAGGGGACAGCCTTAAAAATGATGTGTATGGCAATTTCAATTCCGAGGATATTGATGCGGTGACGTATAATTTACCTTCCATGTATAATTTTGGAGCTTCCCTGGAGATGGGCAAACTGTTAGTAGCCTTAGATTACGGAGTTGGTTTTAATAATGCAGGAATTAATTCAACCCGGAGTGTTTTGGCTCTTGGTGCTCAGTACCACTTTTTCGGCTTTTTACCTGTTCGTGCCGGAACCCGAATTGGGGGATATTCCTCTGCGGCTTACTCTGCAGGAATTGGACTCGATTTTAATTTCCTTGAGTTTACAGTTGGAGCTTCAACGGTGGGTAATTCTGAAAACAATGGATCTTCAGTTGGCGCAGCCTGGAGTGGTATTGTGATCCGTTTTTAAAATTGCCAAATAAAAGATTTTCATAAAGCCCGTTATAAAATCGGATGTTTTCCGTACTTGTAACGGGCTTTATTATATTATTACATAGGTAGGGCATAAGGATGGAGCAATCCTTTAGGCTCCAGGTACACAATGATAAAAAATACTGTGATTGAATCAGTTATTCTAAATGATTTTTAGAATAACTGATTTGAACTCCGGCTTCTTTCATTTCTTCCATAGCTGTTTCAACCGAACCCTCAATATCGATGCCTCTGACAGCATCTTCAATCAGGGTTACTTTGTAACCTAATTTTAAGGCATCAAGTACGGTCCATTTCACACAGAAATCAGTGGCCAGTCCTGTAATTACAAGTTCGTTCACATTTCTTTCTTGTAAATATCCGTTCAGACCTGTTACCGTTTCTTGATCGTTTTCAAAAAAGGCTGAATAAGAGTCGATGTGTCTTCGGAATCCTTTGCGCACAATGAGTTGAGAAGGTTTCGTATTTAAGTCGGGATGAAATTGAGCACCTTTTGTTCCTTGCACACAATGATCGGGCCAAAGTACCTGTTCTCCATAATCCATTTCAGTTGTATCAAATGGATTTTTACCGTCATGGTTAGAGGCAAAAGAAAGGTGATCTTTGGGGTGCCAATCCTGTGTTTGAACAACACAGTCAAATGATTTTGTAAGCTCATTTATGGGTTTAATAACTTTGTCACCGCCGGGAACGGCCAGCGCTCCTCCCGGGCAAAAGTCATTTTGAACATCTACGATTACTAATGCTTTCATAGAACTATGCATTTTTGATGAGTTCGATTTTCAATTCACGCAATTTCTTGCTCAATCCCACTTTATACACGTGGGGATTATCAAAGCGTTTATGCTCGCCATTTAGTTTCGAAAGACGTTCACGCGCATAGTCGGCACTTTCTTGAACAGAAGGGATCGGAACACACACCTCTCCTTTATCAACGACTTTTTGTAACAGTTCTTCAGATTCTAAATGAGCAACAGCTGTAGATCTGTGTGAGATATATGGGTGATAAATGGCATCAGGTTCAGATTCACTTTCAAGAGCAACGCCATCACTGTAAAATGAACCGTCTTTATTAAAATATCGAATAATTTTTTTTGAACCGGGTAAGGTGATTTTCTCTTCATTTTCAGAAATCTTCAAAGTGGGACTTCCGTTGATGGCGCTCAATTTATACACACCGTCCAAAGCCGGATCATCAAATGCTGTTACCAGTTTTGTGCCCACCCCAAATAAATCGATAGGTGCTCCTTGGTCCAGCAAACTCTTAATGAGATACTCATCCAACTGGTTAGAAGCTGCAATTTTTACATACTCCAGTCCGGCTTCATCCAGCATCCTTCTGCTTTGACGTGCAAAATAGGCCAAATCACCGCTGTCTAATCGTATGCCAATAAGCTTATGGCCTTTTTTTTCAAGCTCTTTGGCCACTTTGATTGCATTTGGAATTCCTTGCTTTAAGGTGTTATAGGTATCTACCAAAAGGATGGAGGCTTCCGGATAATATTTTGCATAGGTTCGGAAGGCCGTGAGTTCATCTTCGAAAGATTGCACCCATGAATGGGCCATGGTCCCATTAATAGGGATATTATTAAGCTTACCCGCCAAAACATTTGAAGTGCCCTGCATACCCCCGACGATCGCTGCTTTAGAAGCTTGCAAACCACCGAGTCCCTGAGATCTTCGTAAACCAAAATCGACGGCAGATTTCTCTCCGGCTGCTTGCTTGATACGGGATGCCTTAGTGGCTATCAGAGAGGAAAAATTTAAGGTATTAAGCAGAACTGTTTCCAGAATCTGAGTTTCGAGTACGGTTCCTTCAACTCTCAGAACCGGTTCATTCGGGAACACCGTTTCCCCTTCTTTTACGGAGTAAACGTTGCCTTTAAAACGGAAGTCTTTGAGATATTTCAGAAAGTCATCTTTGAAACCTTCTGATTTCAGGTATTCGATTTCATCGGGGTGGAACCGAAAATTTTGAATGATTTCAAGCAGATCGCCCAAACCGGAAAAAATAACATAACCGCCTTCAAACGGCAGTTTTCGAAAGAAATAATCAAAATTAGCTATTTGTTTATAGCGGCCGGAAAGAAAATATCCCTGGGCCATAGTCAATTCGTAGAGGTCGGTGTAGAGAGCTGGTTTTTCTAAAATCATGCCTGTAAAATATAAAGGCTTTCCGAGAATCAGAAAGCCTTTATTTAATGTCTATAATGAAATTTATCCTCCTGTAAGAAAAATGAATACCCTGGGGTAAAAGAGGTTAAATCCGGCCTTATTTATGATTATCTTAGTTGCCATTAAAAAAATATCCAACACATTATTTAAGATGTGGTGAAATTTAAACTTCAAACAATTTACGTGAATAATAACCGATTGTTATATTGCATTTTAGGGTCAATGATTTTTGTTGCGTTGGTTTCTTGTGCAACTCCAATTGCCCCAACAGGTGGACCTGCTGACCGGGAGGGACCTGTTCTTGAATTTACGACCCCTGAAACCGGGACGACTAATTTTAAAGGCAGGGTTTTTGAGTTTCAATTTGATGAGTTTGTAAATCGGTCGACTGTTAGACAAGCTATTACCGTGGAACCGGATTTGGGTATCAATTATGATATTTCATGGAAAAGAAAAAAACTAATTGTAGAGTTTGAGGATTCATTTCCGGATTCTACAACCGTAATTCTGAAACTCGGCACAAATATTTCAGATACCAGAAGTAATAAAATAGCCAGTCCAATTGCCTTGGCGATTTCAACCGGAGATGAAATAGACAGCGGGGAAATAACAGGAAAAATATTAACGGCCGGTAATGGCAGAGGTGCTGCTGACCAAAGGGTATTATTATACCGCGAGCCCATAGATTTAACAAAAAGGGCTACTTATCAGGCACAAACAGATACTTCCGGTGCGTTCAAATTTTCATATCTGTCCGAAGGGAACTATAAACCCGTATTGGTAGATGACAGAAACAGAAATAAAATCTGGGACCGGGAAATTGAGTCGGCATATCCGTTTTACAGGGATACTGTAAGACTTGAAAAAGAATCAGCTGACACCTTAGATGTTTTATATACTGCTCAAATAGACTCTACGGTTCCGGAACTGCAAGGTGTAGGTTTATTTTCCATAAATCGTATGAGGCTAAGGTTTAGCGAGAGTATTAAGGTTCAAGACAATACCCGCTTCGAAATCACAGATTCTTTGGGTAATCAATACTCAACAGCTTATCCGTTGTATATTTCCCCGAAAGAGAGATTTGTATTATTTACGCAGAGTGAAGCACCGCTTGAAGAGGGACAGTCCTTTATGATAAATCCGGAGGGGGTTACTGATTTGAGTGACAACCCTGTTGATACTGAGCCGTTTAGTTTTACCGGAACGGCTCAGGAAGACACCACAAACCAGCGAATTATAACAGCAAATGGTGAAAACGGACTCTCACAAACGGATCCATTTATTGTTACTTATGCAGCGCCTATAATACAAAATGAAATTACTGATTCACTTGTTGTTATTGAAGGGACAGTGGATTTTGACGACTGGCCGGAAATAGTGACGGATCAAAATCGATTAATTGTTAACCCTCAGGAAGAATGGATTGAAGGTGTTGAATATCAGTTTCTGGCTTGGAATCCGGCTACGCAGAGAAGAAAGATGTTTGAACCCGAGGTATGGGATTCTACCGAATATGGAGAATTGGAAATATACGTTAACAATGTCGATTCGTTTATGACTCATTTTGCAAGAGTACTTGGGCCGGAAGGGCAAGAAGTGCAATCCGTGAAATTCAATGCTGAAACAACTATTTCAGATTTACCTCCTCTTAATTATACTTTGATTTTATTCCGGGATGAAAACGGAAATGAACGATGGGATCGCGGATCAGTAATCCCTTATCGCATGCCTGAACGCTATTACGTACAAAGAGGTATTCGAGTACAAGAAGGTTTTACCTCCGAAGTAAATATTACATTTGAATGACTATGAAAGAATTATTTAGCACATACATTGATGAAATTTGGCATTTACCCTTATTGATTGGCTTCATCTTTTTGATGACCATTATCGTAGCTTCTTTAACTTCCCGTGTTTTTAATGCACTTATTCAAAGGAATAAGGAAGCGGAAGACCATGGAGATGTAACCAGTTTAATATTTTTTAAACGTTCGGTTGTAGTACTTACTTACATTGCGGGTTTAAGTTTTGCCATGTATATGATCCCCCCGCTTCGCATTATTGGAGGGTCTTTATTAGCCGGGGCTGGTTTATTAGCTGTAGCGGTTGGTTTTGCTTCTCAAGCTGCACTTTCAAATGTGATTGGTGGCTTATTTATTGTGCTCTTCAAACCATATAAAATCTCGGATCGAATTCAGGTCCGGACCGATTTGTCGGGAGTAGTAGAAGACATTAACCTCCGTCACACGGTGATCCGAAATTTTGAAAACAAACGAATTATTATCCCTAATTCTGTTATCAGCAATGAGGTATTGGTCAATTCAAATTACGAAGACAACAAGATTTGTAAATGGATTGATATGGGAATAAGTTATGATTCCGATGTGGATAAGGCGAAAGCGATTATGAAAGAGGAAGTCCTTAAGCACCCATTATTTATTGATAACAGAACCGAAGAAGAAAAAGAAGCCGGAGAAGAGATAGTACCGGTTAGAGTCATAATGATGGGGGAATCATCCGTGAATTTACGCGCCTGGAGTTGGGCTGAAGACCCTCCGTCAGCATTTTTAATGGGTTGTGATTTACTTGAAAGCATAAAAAAACGTTTTGATGCTGAAGGAATTGAAATTCCTTTCCCACACAGAACGTTGGTATATAAAAACCCCAAGCCGGATTCCGCTGAAGATATACTGTAATTGGTATTGATACAGTAGGGGCGTCTTGCAATACGCCCCTACTGTATATTAATCGTAATCAAACATCGATAATCCCTGATCAAATCCTTATCTTGTGGAACCGCTTCCAAACATTAAGTCATTAAGTTTATGTCGGCAACAACAAAATTAACATCAGCGAAGAAGGAAACTGTAAAGTCTAACAGTACTAAGGCCGTACAGGAGCCCTATCAGTCTAAGCATAAAATACGTTTTGTAACAGCTGCCAGCTTGTTCGACGGCCATGATGCCAGCATTAACATTATGCGGCGCATTTTACAGAGCAGCGGGGCCGAAGTGATTCACTTAGGGCATAATCGCTCGGTACATGAAATTGTAAACTGTGCCATTCAGGAAGATGCCCAAGGTATTGCCATCAGTTCTTACCAGGGCGGTCATGTTGAGTACTTCAAATATATGATTGAATTGCTTGAAGAACACGGAGCCGGACATATTAAAGTTTTTGGCGGCGGTGGCGGTGTGATTGTGGAAGATGAAATTGAAGATCTTCACAATGCCGGCGTAACCCGAATTTTTTCGGTAGATGACGGAAGCGAAATGGGGCTTCAGGGGATGATTAATTTCATGCTGAAAGAATGTGATTTTGATCCTTTGACGATAGCCAAGCCGGATTATAAGAAAGTAATCAAACGTGATACCATCGCATTGGCACGCTCCCTTACCGCCATCGAAAATGAAAAAGAGGATGTGCTGTCTTATAAAGAAGGCAAGCTGTTTGATGGTAAGGGCAATGAAATTGAGATCGGTTCAAAGACTATTCCCCTGGTTGGGATTACGGGAACAGGGGGAGCCGGAAAAAGTTCTTTAACGGATGAACTTGTCCGCAGGTTTTTAACTGAATTTGAAGACTTGAGCATCGGAATCATATCTGTGGACCCCTCCAAAGTAAAAACAGGAGGAGCTTTGCTGGGCGACCGCATTCGCATGAATAGTATTGATACGGATCGGGTGTATATGCGCAGTATGGCTACAAGAGCTTCAAATCGAGCCACCAGTAAAGGACTACTTGGAGCCATTGAGTTATATAAAGCTGCCGGGTTTGATCTAATTATTGTAGAAACCAGTGGTATTGGACAAAGTGGAACTGAGATTGTTGATATCACAGACATTCCTCTTTATGTGATGACCAGTGAATATGGAGCAGCCACCCAATTGGAAAAAATCAATATGCTGGATTTAGCAGATTTGGTTGTTCTGAATAAATTTGAGAAAAAAGGATCATTGGATGCCCTGAGAGATATTCGCAAGCAAATGATACGAAATACCGGTTCATGGCACGCCAAACAAGAAGACATGCCGGTCTATCCAACCATTGCAGCTCAGTTTAATGATGAAGGTGTGAACCGTTTGTTTAAAGCGTTGGTAGATAAGATTAATGACCATTATGAGATTGGCTGGGAGACAAAACTATATACAAATCCCGAACCTGCTGAAGACATACAGTCTCAAGCTATTATTCCCGGGAAAAGAGTCCGCTATTTATCAGAGATTTCTGAAACAGTAAGGGGTTACCATGAGTGGGTGGAGGAACAAGTGGAGGCCGCTTCTAAATTAGATCAGGTTTCCGGAACCATCGATCAGCTCGAAAGCTGGAATCCCGATGAAAAATCGGTGATGCAAGAAAACCTGACTAAGATGAGGGAGCACTGGCTGTCGAAGCTTGATATACTTCCCAAAAAGATTTTAGAAGGGTGGGATGAACTGTATGAAGAGTATCAGCAAGATGAGTTTGAAGTTAAAATTCGTGGGAAGGTATTTAAAAATAAATTATACCGGGAATCTCTAAGTGGGTTGAAGATCCCGCGAGTGGCCCTACCGAAAACCAAAAGCAAAGGTGACCAGCTTAAGTTTGCACTCAAAGAGAATCTGCCGGGCTATTTTCCATATACTGCCGGCGTTTTCCCTTTCAAAAGGGAAGGAGAAGACCCTACCCGAATGTTCGCAGGCGAAGGAACCCCGGAGCGAACCAACAAAAGATTTCACTATGTAAGTGAGGGAATGCCCGCAGCCCGGCTTTCAACTGCTTTTGATTCAGTAACGCTTTACGGGGAAGACCCCGGTTATCGTCCGGATATTTATGGGAAAATCGGGAACTCCGGAGTTAGTATTTGTACACTGGACGACATGAAGAAGCTGTATTCCGGGTTTGAGCTTACTTCCCCGAAAACTTCTGTCTCTATGACCATCAACGGTCCGGCGCCCATGATTTTAGCTATGTTCATGAATACGGCTATTGACCAGGAAGTGGAGCGGTATTTGAAGAATGAAGGAAAGTGGGAGCAAGCTCAGAAGAAGATCAAAGCCTACTTCAAAGAACGCGGGGTTAAGCAGCCTGATTACGTGGGTGAAATCCCGGCCGGCAGCGATGAATTTGGTTTGGCTACCTTAGGCATTTCAGGAGATCATCTTTTGCCTAAAGAAACCTATGAGAAAATTAAAGAAGATACACTTTCTGTGGTACGCGGTACCGTTCAGGCAGATATTTTGAAAGAGGACCAGGCACAAAACACGTGTATTTTCTCCACGGAATTTGCGCTTAAAATGATGGGGGATATCCAAACCTATTTCACCGAGCATAACGTCCGCAATTATTATTCGGTTTCTATCTCCGGATATCACATTGCCGAGGCCGGTGCGAACCCAATTACACAGGCAGCATTCACCCTTGCCAATGGATTTACCTTTGTGGAATATTACCTGGCCCGGGGACTGGATGTGGACGATTTTGCCCATAACCTTTCGTTCTTTTTCAGTAACGGCCTTGACCCTGAATATGCAGTTATCGGCCGGGTTGCACGCCGCATTTGGGCCGTAGCGATGAAGAATAAGTATGAAGGCAGCAAGCGTTCTCAAAAACTTAAATATCACATTCAAACCAGCGGGCGTTCTTTGCATGCGCAGGAAATTCAGTTCAATGATATACGCACCACCTTGCAGGCATTATTGGCGATTTATGATAATTGTAACTCTTTGCACACCAATGCCTACGATGAAGCAATTACAACCCCGACTGAGGAGTCGGTGCGCCGCGCTTTAGCCATCCAGATGATTATTAACAAAGAGATGGGGACGGCCAAGAATGAGAACATCAACCAGGGGTCTTATTTTATTGAGGAACTGACTGATCTGGTGGAGGAAGCCATTCTTACTGAATTCGATCGCATTACTGAGCGCGGGGGGGTTTTGGGTGCGATGGAAAGTATGTATCAGCGGGGTAAGATTCAGGATGAGAGCTTGTATTATGAGTCTAAGAAACACAGCGGTGAGCTCCCGATTATCGGGGTGAATACCTTCCTGAATGAAAAGAAAGATGAGATTGAGCAAAAACCGGTTGACCTCATTCGTTCTACCGAAGAAGAAAAACGGCAGCAGATCGAAAATCTGGAGCAGTTCTGGAAACGCAATGAAAAAGATGCAAAACAGGCTATAGAACGACTCAAAGAGGTAGCCCGCAATAACGGCAATCTCTTTGAAGAACTGATGGAAACGGTGAAGGTAGCTTCACTTGGTCAGATATCTCATGCCTTGTATGAAGTGGGTGGGCAGTATCGGCGTAACATGTGATCACAGATTTGTGGGATTTTGGGATTGCACAGAGATCCTTTAAGTCTTGAGCGAAGCGGAGACGGAAAGTTGGTGAATAGGAAGTCTCTGACTTCCATTAGGGTAATTTCCTGCTAAAATTCACGTTTAGCACTTTTTACCGAAATTTCTATCTTCTCGCATGAAAAAATTAATCAGTCTGCTTGTTCTATTTTTAGTCGCTCAATCAACCGCCATGGCTCAGTCGCCCAGGGAAGGGAGTTGGAAGGGAGTCATCGTCTATTCAAATGCAGAAATTCCTTTTACCTTTGAGGTGGTCTATCCTGAAAACGCGGGTGCACCTATACTAACTTTTATTAATGGAAAAGACCGGGCATCCCTGGAGGCTATACAACGAAATGACAGCTTGATCATCCCTATGTTTGCCTTTGATATCACCCTCAGCATGGCAATCGGAGAAAAGAAAATGCAGGGTGAGCTGGTCAAACATTACAGCAACAAAAGCTATTCTTTTGAAGCTGAATATGGGTTACCCAGATACGATATAGAAGAAGAAAATGATCCGGTTCAGATTGGCTCGAAGTGGAGTATGAAGGTGAATGTTGGTACTCAAAACGAATATCCGGCAGTGGCTTTATTTGAACAGGATGGCAATAAAGTGACGGGGACCATCATGACGGAGGTTAGTGATTATCGATTTTTTGAAGGGAAAATTGAAGGCAATGAAATAGAGATGTCGACATTTGACGGGGTTCATTCCTTTTTATTTAAGGGTACCCGGGAGAATGGTAAATGGAAGGGAGAGCTGGTTTTAGATGACGGTTATTCCAGAAAATGGGAGGCAGAATATGATGAAAATGCAAGCTTAACAGATCCGTTTGAGGTGGTAGATTTGGAGGGGAAGCAGGTTAAACCTGATTTTGAAAAGTTAACTGCTTTATCCGGTGAGGGTATTATTGCGGACTCCTATAAAGGCAAAGTGCTGATCATTCAGATTATGGGGACCTGGTGTTCAAACAGTCAGGATCAAACACGCTATTTGACAGACTGGTACGAAGAGAACAGAGACCGGGGAGTAGAAATATTGGCTGTGAACTATGAAGCGAATTATTCACCGGAATACGGTCAGAGCCGAATTAAAACTTACAAAGAGCGTCTCGGTATACATTATCCCATGATACTGGGCGGGGAGTTGAATAAGAAATTAGCTGCAGATGCATTTCCATTTATTGACCGTATCATGGCTTTCCCTACTTTGGTATTTGTGGGTAAAGAGGGATATGCCAGATATGTTCACAGCTATTTTACGGGACCGGCCACCGTGGAATATTATGAAGGTTTTAAGCGGCGTTTTAATACTATTGTGGATGAACTGACTTCAGAGTAAAGTCATCAAAATAAAAAAGGCCTCCAAGAGGCCTTTTGGTACAGTAATAAATAGTCAGTTGTCTAATTGATGGCGGCAAGCATTCCTTTCAAGCGTTGAGCTTCAGCTAATCTATCGCTCTGAGGGTATTCATCAATAATCTTGCTCACTAATTCATCAGCGCGATCATAATTCTCAGCTTTGTAGTAAGCCTGAGCTGCTTCATATAGGTTAGAAGGAGTGGTTACATCATTTACGTTCCAGTTGGCGGCCTGGATAAATTTTTCGCCCGCGGCGGTATAATTTTCATTAGCCAAATGAATTTTCGCATGGAAAACAAGCGGTCCTACTCCCAAAATGCCTTCGGGAACATCAAAGTTTTCGATATACATAAGGGCATTTTCTAAATCTCCCAGTTCAAAACTGGATACAGCCGCATAATAGTTGGCAATGTTCCCGGCATTCGTCCATGGAAATTCTTCGGCTATTTGATCAAAGCCGTAGGTAAGTTCAAATTCATTCCCATACAGGGCATTTTCATAATCTCCCTGTGCATAATAGTTTTCTGCAATGGCCAGAAGTTCCTGGGCTTGATTTTCCTGAGAAGACGAATAGTAGTTGTATCCAAAAATACCTCCTATAAGTATGATCACTGCAATAGCGATAGAGGTAATCCGGGTTCTGTTTTGTTGATAATAGTTGGCTAATCGATTGTAATTCTCAATTAACGGATCGGTTTCTAATTCTTCTTTTGAAAGCCTTTTAGACATATTTTTTTATTTGAAATAGCTGTGATTTTAAGAGTGTAAAAATAGGACTGTTTTGGGACTTACCAAAACACTAAAGTGATTCTAAAACTCCTTTTTTCAACTCTAATATGCGATCTGAGCGACCGGCAATTTCTTTTTCGTGAGTAATGAGCAAAACCGAGACTCCCATGGCTTCCCGAAGCTCAAATAAAAGATCCAGGATAATATCTGTATTGTCCTGATCTAAATTTCCGGTGGGCTCATCAGCAAGTATAATTCGAGGGTTGTTCATAAGAGCTCTTGCCATCGATACCCGCTGTTGTTCACCCCCGGAAAGCTGGGTAGGGCGGTGACCCTTTCGTGCTTCTACACCAAAAAGGCCTAATAATTCTTCAGCCCGATCAAAAGCTTCTTTTGAAGAAGTGCCTGCAATAAGTCCGGGCATTGCTACATTCTCAAGAGCGGTAAACTCCGGAAGCAAATGGTGAAACTGAAACACGAAACCTATATATGTATTTCTAAACGCAGCAAGGTCATCGGGTTTATATTCAGTGATATTCTTTCCATCCCAAAAAACATCCCCTTTATCAGCCCGGTCCAACCCTCCGAGAATATGAAGCAAGGTACTTTTACCGCTTCCACTGGATCCAATGATAGAAGTGATACTGCCTTCCGCAACTTCCAGGTTCATTCCCTGAAGAACATGCAGCTCGTCTTTATCAGGACCTGCAGGAAAGCTTTTATGAAGATTTTTGGCTTCGAGAACTATTTTTGAATTTTCCATCATTCAGCAGACGAATTGTTTAGTCCGGGATAGGTGATGGGCTCGATATGCACGCATTTCCCTGTTTCCGTATCTATTTTCGCAAAAGCCCCGCAAAGCTGATTATCTCCTTTGGCTGCTTTGTATTTTTGATGAACCCCGGTCATGAATCGTTTAATGGATACTTTTTTATCCATTCCAATAACAGAGTCGAATGAACCGGTCATGCCCGCATCGGTCAGGTATCCCAGGCCCTGAGGTAAAATTCGTGCATCATTGGTTTGAACATGGGTATGTGTACCCACCATAACAGACGCTTTTCCATCTATATGCCAGCCCATAGACATTTTTTCAGCGGTGGCTTCAGCGTGAAAATCTACAAATATAATATTGGTTTCTTCCTTTATCTTTTCCAGCGCCCATTCTGCCGCAGTAAAAGGATCGTCAATGGCCTTCATAAAAGTACGGCCCTGTAAATTTAAAACCCCGATTTTGAGATCTTTTCCGGGCACAGGATAAATACTAAAGCCCAATCCGGCATTTCCTTTGGGGTAATTAAGAGGGCGCAGGATATGGTTATGTTCACGCATGTAGTCAAACACTTTCCATTTATCGAAGGAATGATCGCCGCCGGTTACTACATGCACACCGAGATTCAGTAAATTTTTGATAATTGTACGATTGGTGCCAAAGCCCTCGTGGGAATTTTCGGCATTGGCAATTACAAAATCGGCATCATATTTCTTAATCAAGCTGGGCAGAAAAGTATTTGTCATTTCGATGCCGGGATCTCCAACAATATCTCCTACAAAAAAAATGCTGACGGTATCAGCCAAAGCGAACTCCTGTAATTTAATTGGGTTTATTTACTATTCTTTGATTTCTGTCAACAGTCTTTCCAGGCTGTGATTTATACGCTCCATCAAAACTTCTTCGTTATTCTCCAGTTCACTGTTTGCATTTCTGACTTCAAATAATTCTTCTGCAATACTAAGCGCCGCCAATACCATTACCGTTGACTCCGGTTGTTTTACCAGCTGCTGTCGGTATGTCTTAAACCGATCGTCCACAAACTTACAGATTCTGATCATGGCTTCTTCTTCATGATCTTCAACCTTTAAAGGGTACTGCTTGCCAAGAATAGTAACTTTAATTGATTTCATGAGTCAGCCCCCAGGTGGTGGTCTATTTTAGAAATGAGGCCTTGTACGTGCTGGCGTAGAGCAAGCCGCTCACTTTCGCTGATGGCCGAGAAGATATCGGTTTGTTTCTCGTGTTCTTCTTCCAGTTTGGCCTTCAGTTTGGCATTGTCTCGTTTCAGTTCACGAATTTCTTGTTTCAGGCTGTTAACTTCAGTACCCACTTCATCCAGAAGCTGCCTGAACTTGTCGCTTTGTTGTGCAAGTTTATTCATAACTCTACAGGTTACCCTAACCTCTCAATTTAGCTGAAAAATCTTTTTCCAATGATTTAACAATACGCTGAATAATAGGTTCTACTTCTTTGATATTCAAGGTCTTGTTGGGATCAATGAAATGTAACCTGAAGGCGAGGCTTTTGTTTCCTTCCCCAATTGATTTTCCTTCAAAAACATCAAAAATATCAATGCTTTCGAGCTGATCACCGGCTTTATCTTCAATCACTTCCATGAGTTCCCCGGCGGTAACTGATTGAGAAACAATGACAGCGAAGTCAAATTCAAAAGCGGGAAATTTGGGAACGGTTTTGAATTTAGTTTCCGGAATTACACTTAATGCCTCAGCTATGGCAGTAACAGATAGTTCGGCTACAAAAGCATCCTGTTCAAAATCGTAAGCTTTTTTGAGCTCATCTCCGGGGTAGAAAATGGTACCGATTTTATGATCACCCCAGTAATATTCCAAAGTTGTTTCGTCCACTGCCCGGGAGTTCAGGGATTCCAGCAAGTTTAACTTTTTGAAGAAGGCATGTACCAATGCCTTTAAATCAAATACCGTATATGATGTGGCTTCCTGCGCCCAATTCTCAGTGTTTTTTAACCCAGCCAAGCCAAATAAGACATGTACTTCTTCTTTAATTCCTTCGTAATAGGTTCCTTCTTTGTCAGCATTGAATACATGACCCAATTCAAAAAACCTTACTCCGGCTGCTTTACGGTTGAAATTATAGGAAGCTGATTTTAAAAACCCATGCAGGAGGGAAGGGCGAAGCGTACTCATATCCTTATTGAGGGGATTAAGTGCTGAAATCATTTCATCCAAATCGCCGAAGTGACTCGCATCCTTTTCTGAAATCAATGAGTTGGAATAGATTTCCCGCAATCCAAGTTGAAGAGCGGTATTCCTGATTTTTTGATTCAATTGTTCCCAATCGGTCAACGACTCTGAGGAAACATAAATGCCGTGTTTAGGGGCAGGGATTTTGTTGTAATCAAACAAACGGCCTACTTCTTCAATCAAATCGACTTCACGCTCTAAATCAGGGCGGAAAGTTGGAATTTCAAATGTAATGCTATCTTTATCCTTTTTGATTTCCTTCAGTTCAAGCCCGTCCAGAATGGAGCTAATGGTATTGGTGTCAAAATCGGTTCCCAACAGCCTATTTGTGTAGCTTTTTCTGAGTTTAATTTCGTATGCCTCGGTTTTGGTTGGATGTATATCCACCGTTTCATTCATAACTTTACCGCCGGCTACCTCGGATATCAACTGAGCCGCACGTTCCGCGGCCAGGGCCTGAAGGTTTGGGTCTATGCCACGCTCGAAGCGATATGATGCATCGGTTTGCAGAGTTTGTTCTTTAGCTGTTCTGCGAATAGAACCGGGATCGAAGTATGCACTTTCAATTAAAATATCTGTGGTTTTATCACTGACTTCAGAATCCACACCGCCCATTACTCCCGCTATTGCTACAGGACCCTCGCCGTCACAAATAAACAGTGTTCCGGGCGAACATTTTCTCTTTACGTGATCCAGGGTCTCGAATTCAATTTCCTTTTTGTAATCACGGACTACAATTTCTTTTCCCCGTATGGTCGCATAATCAAAGGCATGCAGAGGTTGCCCCAATTCATACATCACATAGTTGGTTACATCCACGACATTATTCACCGGACGAACCCCGATAGCCTTCAGTTTATTACGCAGCCAATTCGGAGATTCTTCAATTTTAACGCCTTTCACCATTTTACCGACATAGCGATGGCACTTTTCGGCATTTTCGATTTTAATGGTGATATCATCGGAATCCTGAACCGTTTTTCCGGATTTGATATCCGGTTTCTTAAGTTCCAGATTTAAAGCTGCCGCCAGGTCGCGGCCCACACCGAGATGACAAGTTGCATCCGGTCGGTTTGGGGTGATGGCAATGTCAATTATGGTATCTTGATAGAGGTCAAAAATTTCCGAAATGGGTGTGCCTGTTTTAGGATCATTCTTCAATACCATAATGCCGGAGTGGTCAGTTCCCAGCCCGAGTTCATCTTCGGCGCAGATCATGCCTTCTGAAACTTCTCCCCTAAGTTTTGCTTTCTTGATCTTGAGGTTTGAACCGTCATCAAGTTTGATAGGGAGGGTGGAGCCGACAGTGGCAACAGGAACTTTCTGCCCGGCCGCTACATTCTTAGCTCCGCAAACGATCTGAGTTTTGGAATCACCGAGATCTACATCACACACCTGAAGCCGGTCGGCATTGGGATGTTCACGGACTTCCAGTACTTCGCCGACGATCACGCCTTCCAGCGAGCTGCCGAATTCTTCGATTTCTTCAACCTCGAGTCCGATAAGCGTTAACTTTTCTGCGGTTTCTTCCGGTGAGAGCGGAAGGTCAATAAATTCATTAAGCCAGTTGTAGGATACTTTCATTAAAGCTTTTCAGTATTTAATTAAATTGTTCCAGAAAACGAATGTCATTTTCATAAAAGGTGCGAATGTCATCAATGCCATGGCGGAGAATAGCTATTCGTTCAACACCCATACCCCAGGCAAAGCCGGTATATTTTTCCGGGTCAACGCCGGCAGATTTAAATACATTGGGATCGACCATGCCGGATCCTAATATTTCCAGCCATTTCCCGTCTTGTTCCGATCCCCACCAAATATCCATCTCCAGGCTGGGCTCGGTGAATGGAAAGAAACCGGGACGCAGACGGTATTTAACATCTGTACCAAACATCAGCTTGGCAAAAGTAATGAGGGTTTCCTTCAGGTCAGCAACACTCACATTTTCATCTACATACAGTGCTTCTACCTGGTGAAATAAGAAATAGGATTTTGGGGAAACAGCCTCATTCCGGTACACCCTGCCCGGCATAATTGCCCGGATAGGAGGTTCGGTTTTCTCCATTAATCGAATCTGAACAGGAGAGGTGTGGGTACGAAGTACCAAATCCTGCACGTCCGGATCCTCGCTTTTGCGAATAAAAAAAGTATCCTGTTCATCCCGGGCAGGATGGTTGGGAGGGAAATTGAGTGCTGTGAAATTATGAAAGTCGTCTTCGATTTCCGGACCGTCTGCAATGGTAAACCCAAGTCGGTAAAAAATGGATTTCATCTCTTCCAGAGTTTGTGTTAAGGGATGAAGAGAACCCACCGGATAGGAAGGAGGGGTTAATGTGATATCGTCTTTGGCGCTGAAATCTTTGCTCGTATTTTGTTGCAGGGAAGCTTTGGCTTCTTCAAACCTGGATTCAGCCAGAATCTTAACCTGATTCATTGCTTTACCAACTTCAGCTCTATCTTCTTTTGGTACGCTTCCCATATTTTTGAACATGGATTGTACTTTTCCGTTACGGGAAAGGAATTCAAGACGGAAGGCTTCGAGCTGTTCCTCGCTGGAAATTTTGAAGTTCTGAATTTCTTGTTCTAAGACTTTTATATCATCAAGCATGTGATGCTTTTTATGTGGTTTAGTAAGTGGCAGAATAAGTTAATAAGGAAATAAGTAAACAAGGTTAAAACCTCATCTGCTTATTTCCTCATTAACCAACTGCTGAAAATAAAAAAACCGGTAAACCTTATGAAAAAGATCTACCGGTTTATATCATAATATATGCAATTAAGCAGTGGCTTCCTTTACAATAGCAGCAAACGTATCTGCATCGTGGACGGCAAGATCTGCAAGTACCTTACGATTAATCTCCATATTCTTTGTCTTCATCCCGTGGATGAGTTTAGAATAGGTGGTATCGTTGAGTCTTGCTGCCGCATTGATGCGGGTGATCCATAATCGACGGAAATTACGTTTACGATTCTTGCGATCGCGATATTGGTACAAAAGACCTTTTTCTACCGCATTTTTTGCAATGGTGTAAACGTTCTTACGCTTGCCCCAGTAACCTTTCGCCTGATTTAGAATCTTTCTGCGACGGTGACGGGAAGCCACTAAATTTGTTGAACGTGGCATTTTGTCGTTAGTTTAGAAATTAAAGTTTATAAGGGATTTGCCTTTTTATAGACTTTTCATCGGCTTTATCAACCAATGTGTCTTTTCCAAGCTGTCTCTTAGTTTTACTACTTTTCTTAGTCAAAATGTGACGCTTAAAAGCTTTTTTGCGTTTAATTTTACCGGAACCGGTAACTTTAAACCGCTTTTTAGCACCACTGTTACTTTTCATTTTTGGCATGGAAATCCACCAACTTTTGTGAAAATTTAAAGACTTATAAAATAGGGAGATTTAAACCCCTACGCAATGAAGGAATTAACTTTTAGATGGGGTGATCATCATAATCATTCTGCGACCTTCCATATTGGGCTTAGATTCAATCTTACCCACATCAGATAAGTCTTTAGCAAGCTGTAAAAGGAGTAATTCGCCTTTTTCAGTGTAGAGCATGTCTCGCCCTCTGAACTGAACGGTTGCCTTAACTTTGTCGCCACCTTCCAAAAATTCTCTGGCGTGACGGGTCTTGAATTCAAGATCATGATCGTCCGTGTTCGGACGGAAGCGCAATTCTTTTACCGAAATGGTATGCTGCTTTTTCTTGGCTTCTTTTTCTTTTTTCTTTTTTTCGTACATGAACTTGCCGTAGTCAATCACCTTGCAAACCGGGGGCTTGGCTTTGGGTGCAACTTCTACAAGATCTAAGTTGTACGATGCAGCAATTTCTAAGGCACGGTCAGATGTAGTGATCTCATGCTCTTCATCAGGTGTTATAACCCGAACTTTGGCTGCGTCTATTTCTTCATTAATTCGAGGACGGTCTTCATTTGTAGGCCGTCTCTGAAAGTTTCTTCTTGCGATAGTAACCTCGTTGTTTAGTTAGTCTTTAGGTAATGCTTTTGTTTCAATTTCAGTTTTGATATCTGAAAGAAAATCAGAAAAATTGAAAGTTCCAATATCCCCTTTTTTATGGCGGCGTACAGAAACAGTTTCATTTTCGACTTCCTTTGCTCCAACTATTAACATATATGGAGTCTTGCTCGTTTCAGCATCCCGGATTTTTCCTCCGATTTGCTCACTTCTTTTGTCAATTTCTACGCGAACGCCCAATTCTTGCAATTTCTCATAGCAATATTCGGCATAAGCATTTTGATCATCCGAAATAGGCAGGATGCGAACTTGTTCCGGAGATAACCACAGCGGGAAGTCTCCTGCAAAGTGTTCTATTAAAATACTGGTAAAACGTTCCATGGAACCGAAAGGGGCACGGTGAATAATGACCGGCCGGTGTTTTTCATTGTCAGAGCCGATATAGGTCAGGTCAAATCGTTCCGGCATCACATAATCTACCTGTACAGTTCCCAATTGCCATTTTCTTCCGATGGCGTCCCGAATAATAAAATCAATTTTTGGCCCGTAGAAACTAGCCTCTCCGGGAGCGATGGTATAATCCAGATCCATTTCATCCGCTACTTCTTTGATTTCTTTTTGAGCACGATCCCAATATTCAGTGTTGCCACCATATTTCTTGTCATTATCATCTCTGTAGGAAAGGCGGATATCCACAGGCATCCCAAACGTGCTGAATACTAACTGAGTTAATTCAATGGTATTCTTGATTTCGGTTTTGAGTTGGTCGTGGGTGCAGTAAATATGCGCATCATCCTGAGTAAATCCCCTGACTCGCGATAACCCACTCAATTCTCCGGATTGTTCGTATCTGTAAACAGACCCGAATTCGGCTAATCTCAATGGAAGATCCCGGTAGCTGCGCATTTCATTGGAATAAATTCGGTGATGATGAGGGCAATTCATCGGCTTAAGCATATATTCTTCATCATCCACCTTCATAGGATTGTACTGCGAATCCTGATAGTATGGATAGTGCCCGGAGGTTTTGTAAAGCTCCAGGCTTGCGATATGTGGAGTGATTACTTCTTTATATCCGCGCTTCTTTTGTTCATCCCGGAGGAAAGCTTCCAGTGTTCTGCGAAGCACGGTTCCGTTCGGGAGCCACATGGGGAGGCCGCTGCCTACCATATTGTCAATCATATAAATGCCAAGCTCTTTCCCTAACTTGCGATGGTCGCGTTTCTTAGCTTCTTCAATTCGGTGAAGATATTCTTCCAGCATTTTCTGTTTTGGAAAACTGATCCCGTAAATTCTGGTAAGCTGCTTGCTGTCTGAGTCACCGCGCCAATAAGCTCCGGCCAGGCTGGTTAGTTTTACAGCCTTCACAATTCCCGAATCCGGTATGTGTGGTCCGCGACATAAATCAGTAAAATCACCCTGGGTATAAAATGTAATGTTTCCGTCTTCCAGATCCTTAATCAAGTCAATTTTATACTCATTGCCTTTTTCCTTATAGAAATTCAGAGCTTCGTCTTTGGAAACATTTTTGCGCTCAAACTCAGATTTTTTGCGAGCCATTTCAATGAACTTATCTTCAATTTTGGGAAGATCTTCCTGGGTAATTTGTTCCTCACCAAAATCGATGTCATAATAGAATCCGCTTTCAATCGGCGGGCCTATACCGAACTTTGCTTCCGGATAAAGTTCTTGAACAGCCTCAGCCAGTAAATGAGCAGAGGAGTGCCAAAAAGTGTATTTCCCGTCTTCACTATCCCATGTATTTATAGTGATATCCGCGTCTTCAGTAATGGGACGATCCAAATCTGTAATCTCTCCATTCACGGTAATGCTAAGGGCGACACGGGCTAATCCGGCTGCAATAGATTGGGCCACTTCAAGCCCGGTGACTCCTGATGAATATTCACGTTGTGTTCCGTCGGGTAGTGTAAGCGTAATTTTATGGTTTGCCATTCAGATATTTATTCTCAGAATTTGTTAATGAGACAAGATAAAAAAAATAGCATGTACACACAGGCTTATTCCTGCTATATTTTTTTAAAAAATGCATTGGACTTGCTGATTTAGAAATGGGATATTCGTTCGGCAATGAATTAACCTCTCTACATTCAATGAATTTTATTCCCGAAGCGAGCTTCTTTGATGCTCAGCCAATGTTTGTCTGTGAACAGGCATCATTGAAAATATTAGATGCGAATGCTGCGGCAGTTCAGGTTTTAGGGTTTTCAAAGAAAAAGTTCCTCAAGAAAAGGATTCTGGATTTTGGCATAAAGAAATCTTTCAATGAGCTTGATTCAGATCCAAAAAGGAATAATCATCTTTCTTTAGATAATATCTGGTTATTTAAAACGGAAGCGGGAAAGGATATTTATTTTCAGCTTTCGGCGCACATGATTAATTACAAAGGACGCCCCGCTAAATTAGTGGTAGCCCATAATGTGACGGAAATTATTGAGGGTAAAACGTCTCAGAAAAAGCTTCTTTCCAGTCAGCTTAACTTGAATAACTTTCCCTTGGCAGAAATTGAATGGGATCCCTCTTTAAAAATCATCAGATGGTCAGAAAAAGCAGAAGAATTGTTTGGCTATTCAGAAGAGGAGGCAATTTCAACAGACCGGCTGCTGCAGAAATTTATACATGAAGATGATTTGGATTATGTGCATCAAACACTTGAAAAGACATACAAAGAGGGGAAGGAAGAAGTATCGCTCATACACCGAAATATTACTAAAGACGGAACAGTAATTTATTGCGAATGGTATAATTCATTTTTGTATGATAATAACGGGGATGTCGTTTCTATTTATTCACTGACTCACGATGTAACGGAGCGTGAGGAGGCTTTGTTGAGTACTCGGCGTAGCGTGAGAAGTTATCAGGATTTGTTTAATTCTATCAGTGATGCCATCTATTTGTTAAATAAGGAAGGCTATATTGTGGAAGTAAATGAAGGTTTGGAAAGCACGTTTGGGTATCGCAGAAGGGAAGTGATTGGCAAACACAATAAGATTTTGGCGGCTCCCGGAAAATATGACGAGGAACGCATTCAGGAAATTATAAGATTGGCTCATAACGGGAAACCTGGTAAATATGAGGGGTGGGGTCGAAAGAAAAACGGAGAGATTTTCCCCACAGAGTTTTTGGTAAATACCGGTAATTATTTTGGGGAAGAAGTTTTGATTGTGATAGAGCGTGATATAAGTGAACGTCGTGAATCAGAAGAGGCTTTGAAACACCGGGAAGGATTATTCAGCAAGTTGTTCAATTCTTCACCTATCGGCATTGCTTTATTGAATGAACACCGGGAAGTGGAAATGGTTAATGATGGTTTTGAACAGCTGTTCGGATATCGCGAAGACGAGCTTAAGGGGCTTGACCTGGATAAATTGATTGTGCTGGAGCAGGATCATGAAGAAGCTATTCGTCTCAGTGAAAGTGAACGTGTTAAACAAGCTACAGAAAAACGCATTCGAAAAGACGGTACCATCCTAGATGTTATTATTTACGCCGTTCCGGTGGTGGTAGAAAAGAGTGTGGTGGGTATTTATGGAATTTATGTAGATATAACAGATCGGAGAAAGGCGGAAGAGCAGGTTCGTAAATCATTGAGAGAAAAAGAAATGATGCTCGCTGAAATTCACCACAGAGTGAAGAACAATCTGGCGGTAATAACCGGGCTGTTGGAATTACAATCTTATTCGGCCGAAAGTGAAAGTGCCAAGCGTATTCTCAAGGATAGTCAGATGCGGGTGAATTCTATTGCCATGGTACACGAAAAGTTATACCAAAGTGAGGATTTTTCGGAGGTCGATATCAATCAATATTTTGAAGAGCTTTCCGGGATCATCCATAAAACCATGCAGCAGTCTGATTTGGAAGTAGATATTGAGCTTAATATCAAACCCGTTAAATTACCTATTACACAAGCTATTCCGTGCGGACTCCTTTTAAATGAAATTTTAAGCAATAGCTTTAAGCATGCTTTTACGGATAGTAAAAAGGGGAATATAAAGATATGCCTGTCTCAGCCTGAAGATAAACTGCTGTTAATCATTCAGGACGACGGGATAGGGTTGCCCGAAAACTCTGAAATGGATATCACTAAGTCGATGGGAATGACACTCATTAAAACGCTGGCTAAACAGCTGAATGCTTCCTTCAGCTTCAGGAATGAGGGTGGAGCCGTTTTTGAATTTAAGTTTGAGAAGAAGGAACAGGCGGCTGATATAGAAAAACCCGTGGAAGTTTGAGTGAATAGATTTCATGGGGTTTCTAAAGTGCGTCCTACTGGATTCGAACCAGTGACCTCTGCAATGTCAATGCAACGCTCTAACCAACTGAGCTAAGGACGCAAGAGTCAATAAATAAACGGCTCCAAATATAGGGAGCTTTTGTGCAGGATTACAACGAAAGATTGGACCATTTTTGAAAAATCGTCCATCGATCATTCGAACATCGGTTCATCGCATTTCAGCCAGAAATGAAATGCGATGAACGACCGACCGATAGATCGAATTGCGAACTAAAATTTCCTGCTAACATACTGTACAATTGTTTGAGCAATGCCTTATCTTTGGCGCTCATTAAGATAGTTATTTGGCATGATCAATCGCAGACAAGTACGAGAAACGGTTCTCAAAGCAATTTACGCACTCCAGCTCGGGAAGGATTCTACTCAGCACGTCACTGATACCATTATTAAAAAAGCAGAATTCGCAAAAGAAAAAGATCTTCGCCGTTTTGCTGAAAAATTGTTTTTCAATACGGTTGAACATGAAGAAGAGCTGGATGAAGTTATTTCCAAACATATTAAGAATTGGGATATCCAACGATTGGCACTGATTGATCGTTTAGTATTGAAGATGGCACTCTGTGAATTCATATATTTTGAAGAAATTCCAACCAAAGTGAGCATCAACGAAGCTATCGAGATTGCAAAAAGATATTCGACTGCAAAATCCGGGCGTTTTATTAATGGAATTCTTGATGCCGCTTTGACCGATTTAAATGAATCAGGACGTATTAACAAGAAAGGACGAGGACTGATTCAACAATCTCTTGGTAAATAATGCCAAATAATGAACAAATAATTGCTATCGGCGACATCCATGGATGTGCCGTATCAAACGAAGCCTTACTCAAAAAACTGGACAAAGATTACGGCTCGGTGCCGACATATGTATTTCTTGGAGACTACACTGACCGCGGGCCGGAGTCAAAAAAGGTCGTAGAAGACCTGATAGTATTTAACAGCAATCACGAATGTGTTTTCTTAAAGGGAAATCATGATCAAATGCTTTTGGATGCTTATGAGAACGGCAAGTGGGACCTTTGGCTGAGTAACGGGGGAAGTACTACTTTAGAAAATTATGATTCTGAGCCGGGGCATTTTAACATGCCTGAAGAGCATTACAATTTTTTCAAAAACACTGTGCTTTATTGGCAAACAGAAAGATATTTTTTTGTTCACGGAGGTATTTCACCGGATTTAACGGTTCAGGAAAATCTGGAAAGTGATTACGAACGCAATCAGTTTCTATGGCAACGTGATCATGTATATACCCGGAAAAATCGCTGGGAGAAAACGGTTGTATTTGGACACACACCGGTGAAGGAGCCTATCGTGGAAGAAAATATGATTGGAATTGATACCGGCTGTGTTTTCAAAAGCAGAGGCTTTGGTGTATTAACAGCCGTAGTATTGCCTGAAATGAAATTTATTCAACAAGAAAGTATAGACTTTTAATATTTAAACAGACTGTAAATGAGCTTAAGATGTGGAATTGTTGGCTTGCCCAACGTAGGTAAATCAACCTTATTTAATGCGCTAAGCAATGCCGGAGCTGAATCCGCGAACTTTCCTTTTTGTACAATCGATCCCAATGTGGGCATGGTGCCTGTTCCCGATGAACGACTTTCGAAATTGGCAGAACTGGCGGAATCTAAAAATGTTCTTCCCACTGTTATAGAATTTGTAGATATCGCAGGCTTGGTAAAAGGAGCTTCGGAAGGAAAAGGGAAGGGGAATGCTTTTTTGTCTCATATCCGTGAGGTTGATTTAATTCTTCACGTAGTGCGTTGTTTTGACGATGACGATATTATCCATGTGGAAGGGAGTGTTGATCCTGAGCGGGATATTCGAATCATTGAGGAAGAACTTATCCTGAAAGATTTGGAGAGTGTTGAGAAAAGAGTAGAACGACTTAAAAAAGAAGCCAAAGGCGGAGACCGGACTCTTAAAGCTCAATTAGATATTGTGGAAAAGCTGGCTGAGCACCTGGGCGAGGGAAATTCAGCCCGTACATTTGATGTCAGTGCCGATGATAAAGCCGCATATAAAGATTTATTCCTGCTTTCGGATAAACAAGTGTTGTATGCATGCAACGTTGGGGAATCTGACCTGGAAGAAGGAAATGAATATGTGGAAACCGTGAAGGAAATAGCTTCAGAACATGATGACGAAACCGTGATGTTCTGCGCGAAAATTGAAGCTGAAATTGCTGAGCTGGATGAGGATGAAAAAGAAATGTTCCTGGAGGAACTTGGGGTTGCCAGCGCAGGATTAGACCGACTGATTAAAGCTGCCTATGAAGAACTGGGACTCATTACCTACTTCACAGCCGGCCCCAAAGAAGCCCGTGCCTGGACCATTAAAAAGGGAACCAAAGCCCCGCAAGCAGCCGGAGTCATCCACACCGATTTTGAAAGGGGATTCATCCGGGCCGAAACCATCGCTTATGAGGATTACGCAAAATATGGTACTGAGAAAGCAGTTCGAGAAGCAGGTAAAATGCGGCAGGAAGGTAAGGATTACGTGGTGAAAGACGGAGATGTGTTATTGTTTAGATTTAACGTATAACTGAGAGTGATGAGACCTCTTATCGTTATAGCTTAGTTATCACTTTGTTGCCATTTCAGCTGTTTCTGATTCATATTATTGTATCTTACTCAGATTATGATTTTGTAATCAGAAACTTTGAATTATGTTTAGAAATAATTTTATCCTTGCCATTCTTATTGGATTGGTGATCGGATTTGGCACGACTGTTGCAACTCAAAATCCGTACGATGTGCATATCAAGGGAGGGCTGGTAATAGATGGAACAGGAGAGAAAGCATATGAGGCTGATATTCTCATCAAAGCCGATAGCATTGCATTTATTGGCATGATTAATGCGAACACTATTCATGCTGAAAAAACTATTGATGCTGCCGGAAAGGTTATCTCACCCGGTTTTATTGATGTACATGCCCATGGCAATCCATTGAGTACCCCTGAGTTTCAAAATTTTCTGGCAATGGGCGTAACCACTATTCTATTGGGACAAGATGGCTCTTGTCCAACCAATGCATCTCTTGAAAATTGGTTTAATCGTGTTCAGGAAGCTCAGCCGGCTATAAATATTGCAACGCTTGCAGGTCACGGTACCCTTCGTCGAAATGCCGGTTTGGAGAAAAATACAGTGGTCCATGAGCGTAATTTGGAGGCTATGGAAGAGCAACTTAAAGCCAAACTTAATGATGGAGCATTTGGCTTGAGTCTTGGGCTTGAATATGTACCTGGTTTATATGCAGAAGCCCAAGAGCTGGAACGCCTGGCTAAAGTAACCGGTGCTTATGATGGAATTGTAATGAGCCATATGCGCAATGAAGATGATTCGAGAATTCTTGCTTCATTGGAAGAATTAGCGGGATTGGGAAAGTACTCAAAAGTGCATGCGTCCCACTTGAAAGTAGTATATGGAAAAGGGGCAGAACGCGCGCGCGAAATCCTTAATCAGCTTAGAACCTATCAGGATAATGGAATAGATATTACTGCGGATACATATCCTTATGCGGCCAGTTTTACAGGTATTGGGATCGTTTTCCCGGGCTGGGCTAAAACGGAGGAAGAGTGGAAGCAAGCCATGAACGAGAATCCCGGGATTTTACGGGAATATCTTACTTCTAAAGTAGAACAACGAAATGGACCGGAGGCGATACTTTTTGGTACAGGAAAATATGCAGGTAAAACGCTAAAAGAAGCGGCAGCTTCAGAGGGGATCTCCCCCGTTGATTTGCTGTTAGAAATAGGACCCGGGGGAGCCTCTGCGGCTCATTTTGTAATGAATGGAGCATTGCAAGACGAGATTGCCGTCGCAATAGATATTATGATCAGTTCTGATGGAAGTCCAACCATGCGGCACCCGCGCGGGTATGGGAGTTTTGCCAAAGTGATTCATAAATATGTGGTAGAAGAAGACCGGCTTCCCTTAGAAAAGGCTGTTTATAAAATGAGTGGCTTGCCGGCTAAAACACTTGGGATTACCCACCGGGGAACACTTGCAGTGGGAAATAAAGCAGATATTTTGATTTTTAATCCAAATGAAATCAAGGATCGTGCAACCTTTGAGAGTCCCCATGAGTTAGCGGCAGGCTTTCATTGGGTCATTGTTAACGGAAAAGTTGCCAAAGAAGGGGATGTTTTCTCCGGAGACAGAAATGGTAGTGTACTAAGAAAATAATCAGAGTTGATGAAGTGATACAGTGAGGAAGTGATAAAGTAGGTCAAAAGTAAATACTTTATCACTTCATTACTTCATCACTAAAACCCTTTCATTAATTTTTCGCGAAGTCTGTCTTTCGTCTCTTCATCGCAAAAAGCCGCATCAATTGCATACTGATTAACCTGCAGAAGCTGCTCAGTTCGCCAATCAAAATGCCGGTCTAATTTTTGGTATTCTTCATTCAGGGAAACATTTGAAATAGTCCGCCCATCTGTGTTGATGCTTAAAGAGTTTCCATTCTGATAAATGGCATTAATCTGATGATTGCCCACAGAATCATAAATTCCCGTTTGCACATTACTGGTGGGGCAAATTTCCAGGTGAATATTCTTTTCCTTCAGGTGATTCATAAGCTCAGGATCCTCAATGCTTCTTACACCATGGCCAATTCTTGAGGGATAAAAATTTCCCAAAACCTCTCGAACACTTTCCGGTCCGCGGGCTTCTCCGGCATGTGCTGTACAAGGGATGCCCTTCTCTCGGGCATATTCAAATGCTTTAATATGATTGTCGATGGGGAGTGTTTCATCGGCTGCAATATCAAATCCAACTACCTTGGTATCCTTAAATTGCTCAACCAATTTGATCGTTTCCATACTTTGGGCTTCCGAGAAATGGCGCAGTGTGCACAAAATAATTCCGGCTTCAATACCGGTTTTTTTAATTCCCCTGGAGGTAGCTTCATTTACAATACTCACCACATCTTTAGCACTCAGACCTTGATCTAAATGCTGAAGAGGGGCAAACCGGATTTCAGCATAAATGATATTATCGGCTTTCAGTTGTTCAAATAAATCCAGCGTTACGGCTTCCAGCTGTTCTTTGGTTTGCATGATGGCTATGGGTTCGTGTGCGCATTTCAGGTATTCTTGCAAACTGGCACAATTAGCCGGAGCAATAAAATCCCGGTCGTATTCTTTTCTTGAAATACCGGGACGCAGTTTTTGAACCACCTCAAAGCTCAGCGAGCAATCCAAGTGCAAGTGCAATTCTATTTTTGGGAGTAATTTTATGTTCATTAAATGATTAAATACTTCGGTATTAAAATTCTAAGAAGGTCTTCCTCATGGAAGTCTTTCTTTTTAATCGTTAATTGTCATGTAAGAAATAAAAGCCCCTGGCTTTCTTCTCTCTGATTTACAGCAAGCTGAAATCGGTCTCTCTCCAAAGAGAGATAGGTTCGTGAATGAGCAAATAACCTAACTTTAAATATATACTTTGCTAAGCCTAAAAACCTGTGTCCCGCCGGTAGGGATAGAAAAATCAGTTTACTGATTTTTCAGGGAGGTCAGTCAGAACTATAGGATTTATTTAAACCTCAAATCTACATTCGTAATTAGAATCAAAAAAAATTAGTTTCCATTCGGAAATCGAGGTTTTAAAAATAACAGATTCAATGTCCAAAAAACTCCTTTATTTATTAGACGGAATGGCGCTGGCTTATCGTGCCCATTTTGCATTTATCAACAGTAGATTAAAAAACTCAGAAGGCATTCCAACCGGGCCGGTGCTCGGATTTGCCAATACGCTGGAGAAAATGCTGGAGGAGAAAAAACCTACGCATATTGCCGTGGCTTGGGATACACATGCACCCACCTTCCGGCATGAAAAAGATGAAGACTATAAAGCCAACCGTCCGCCGCAGCCCGAAGAACTTAAAATCGGGATTCCGCTTATAAAGGAAATGGTGAAGGCCTGGGGCATTCAGAATTTGGAGGAAGACGGCTATGAAGCCGATGACATCATCGGAACCATCGCCAGCGGTGCAAATGCGGATGATGTGGACGTTATGATGGTTACTCCCGACAAAGACTTTATGCAACTTGTACACGATCACATTCGGATGATGAAACCGGATAACAACAATGGAGGGTTTAATATAATCGACCGGGAGGGAGTGAAAGATTATTTTGGCGTTTATCCCGAAGATGTAATAGATGTGCTGGCGATTATAGGTGACACCTCGGACAACATTCCCGGCGTACCCGGAATCGGAAAGAAGGGGGCGCCAAAGCTCATCAAGAAATATGGATCGTTGGAAGCCGCGATTGAGGACGCACCGAATATTAAAGGCAAGAGGGCGCGGGAAGGACTAATGGAATACGGCGAACAAGCTCTTCACGCAAAAGACATGGTGACCATCAAAACCGATGTCCCAAATACCAAAGATTGGGAAGAGCTGGGATGGGAGGGCCCCGATAAGAAAAAACTGGGTTTATTTTTCAAGCGGATGGAGTTCCGTACGCTGACTAAAAGATATTTGGGTGAAGAAGGGCCCGTAGCTTCTAAAGACGGTGATCAGGTTGATCTGTTCGGCTCCTTCAAAAAAGAAGCCCCCAAGCAGGAATTGGACAAAGAAAAGGTAAATTATGCCTTGCTCGATACCATCGAAAAAGTAAAAGGATTAGTGGATGAATATAAGGATGAAGATCACTTTTGTTTTGATACCGAAACCGACAGCCCTGATCCGGTGGCTGCTTCCTTAGTGGGGATTTCAATCACCGCCACTCCGGGAACGGCTTATTACATTCCGGTAAATGTGGAGGAAGGATTGGATGAGAAGGAAGTCATAGAAGCCCTTCGCCCGCTGTTTGAAGATTCACATATCCTGAAAATTGCCCACAATTTTAAATTCGATTTTCTGATTCTCAAGCGTGCCGGATTGGTAGTAAAAGGCAATGCCTTTGACACAATGATTGCGGCTTATTTGATCGATGCCAATCAGCGGCTAAAAATGGATGAGCTGTCCAAGAGTCTGCTGAATTATAAGCCGGTAGCCATTGAAGAACTGATTGGTAAAGGGAAGAAGCAGAAGTCAATGGCGGATTTAAAGGTGGAGGATGTTTACTTGTATGCCTGCGAGGATGCGGACATCACCCTTCGCCTGTATGAAATTCTGAATAAGCGGCTAAAAGATGATGAACTCCTCGAAATTGCCTACAAAGTAGATTTCCCGCTCATGGAAGTGCTGGCAGAGATGGAACTGAATGGCATTAAGCTGGATACTGAAATGTTGACTGAGTTTTCTAAAGAGCTGGAAACCGACCTGAAGAAACTGGAAGAAGAGATTTATGAAAAGGCAGGAGAGGAGTTTAACATCAATTCACCTCAGCAGCTTGGGACCATTTTGTTTGAAAAACTGGAATTGCCGGCCGGGAAAAAAACAAAAACAGGTCAGTATTCTACGGCTGAATCGGTATTAACCAAATTGGCACCCAAGTACGAAATGCCGAGTTTGATCCTTGAATACCGTCAACTGGCCAAGCTTAAATCTACCTATGTAGATGCCATCCCGGAGTTGGTGAATGAAGAAACCGGGCGCGTTCATACCGAATTCAACCAAAGCGTGGCTGCCACCGGCCGGCTGGCTTCTTCCAATCCCAACCTGCAAAATATTCCCATTCGCACCGAGCGGGGACGGGAAATGCGGAAGGCATTTGTGGCTGAGGAAGGCTTCAAATTAATGTCTGCCGATTACTCTCAGGTAGAATTGCGGGTGATTGCACACATCGCCAAAGATAAAGCCATGATCGAAGCATTTAAAAACGGAGAAGACATTCACGCCCGTACCGCCAAGGAGATCTTCGATCTGGATTCACTGGAGGATGTCAACGCAGACCACCGGCGAAAAGCCAAAGAAGTCAATTTCGGCATTCCCTATGGACTCAGTGCCTATGGACTGGCGCAAAATCTGGGCATTGAAAATGAGGAAGGCAAGCAGATGATCGACCATTATTTTGAGCGGTTCCCGAACATCCTGAACTACATCAACGAGACGAAAGAGTTTGCGAGAGAGCACGGCTATGTGAAAACGATGCTGGGGCGCCGCAGATATGTGCCGGATATCAAATCGGGCAACTGGAACGTGCGGGGCTTTGCCGAGCGCGTGGCCATTAACATGCCCATTCAGGGTACAGCGGCAGATATCATCAAACTCGCTATGATCGAAATTTATCACTGGCTGAAGGAGAACGAAAAAAAAAGCCGCATGCTCCTGCAGGTACATGATGAACTCATCTTCGAGATCCACGAAAGCGAAATGGATGAAGTGCCGGATCAGATCATCAAGTTAATGGAGTCGGCCGTGGAACTGGATGTGCCGCTGAAAGTGGAGGCGGGGATTGCGGAGAATTGGCTGGAAGCTCATTAGTGATGAGTAATAAAGTAATAAAGTGAATTAGCTCATATCAATCTTTTAAACCCCACTCCATAAGCTATTCTCGTTCCCAACGTTCCTGTTGGGAATGCTAGTCAGGACCACCCGGTCCGTGTGTAAAAGAGAGGAGAATATTTCATAACTGGAACCGGGAGGTTCCGTCAGGCATTGCGAACCTGAGGTTCGTAACGAGTCGAAAATCCTGCAAATCATGGTTCACAATCGGAAGCTGGAGCTTCCGGAAAGGCATTCCCAAGCCGGAGCTTGGGAACGAGGGGCAAGGGGAGCTAGGGGGGTAAACCAATCATTCAGAAAAATATTTAACCAATCAGTTGAATGTTTTGTGTGTACGTATTATATTCAACCGAACAGTTAAATATAATTCTATGTTAGATTCAACGCTATACGCTTTATCGGACGCTACCCGCAGATCTATTCTTGGCAGGCTGGCTCAGAAAGAACACTCGGTGAATGAAATTGCCGAACCCTATGATATGTCGCTGGCCGCGGTCTCCAAACATTTGAAGGTATTGGAGAAAGCCGACCTGATCATTAAAAGAAAAGAGGGCAGGAGCTATAAATGTCGGATGAATTATGCTCCGCTCAAAGAAGTGGAAGAGCTGATTGTGGAATACAAACAGTTCTGGGAAGCTCGTTTCGACGAACTGGAAGATTTTTTGTCTAAAAATAAACCTAAAACCTGAAAAAAGGTTTTCAATAAAATAAATGAGGAATACCTATGAGTAACAATTCAGCCCTTACCGTAAAACGAATGATTGACGCCAACCCGGAAACCATTTTTGAAGCGCTGACGAATGAGCAGATCATGGAAAAGTGGTTTTTTGCAGCCCCTGAAGGAACAGGAGCAACCGTAAAAAGTAAAGCATCGGTTGGAGGAAAGTACCAGATAGACATGCACGAAAAGGAGAAAACATTTACCCACACCGGGGAATTTAAGGAGGTGATACCTAACAAGAAGCTGGTGTTCACCTGGAATTCACATGTTGTGGAGGATACCGTTGTAACCATCACACTGAATAAAACCCGGGAAGGAACAGAAGTGACTTTGGTTCATGAATTCCTGCCTAATGAAAAACTGGTTGAAGGCCATAACAAAGGCTGGAATGTTATACTTGACCGCTTGGAAAATGTTGTTGCTGAAAGGGATACAGTGACCGGGTAAACGATTCACCTTAACCCAACCTTTATTCTTGTTCCGGCGCTCTGTTGCGGTACATTTGTCGCAAGCTCAGCTTCCTGCTTCAATCGATTTGAGGCAGAGCCTCAATAGGGCATTCCGGAGTGGAGCACCGGAACGAGGAAAAGGGAAATAATCGAAGACATATCATGGAGATCCTTCACTCCGCATTCACTCCGCATTCGCTTTGTTCAGGATGACATTGCCACAGGGGGGCGCTCAAAAGCCGCGCCAGCGCGGTTTTCGGTTTTCTAATTACTCGCCTGTCATCTTGAACGAAATGGAGCGAAGCGGAATGAAGTGAAAGATCTCCCTGGATAAGAGGAGAAAGGTTAGCTAAGAGCTCGGTTATATTTTATAAGCAAGTGCATTAATATTCATTCCTGCTCCGACGGAAGCAAAAACAAAGATGCTGCCTTCATCTTTATTGATATTGTAGCCTTCCAGTTTATCTTTCCAGATAAGATCCAGCAGAGTGGGGATAGTGGCTACAGATGAATTTCCCAGCCAGGAAATGGTCATAGGCATTACATGTTCGGGGACTTCCTCCCGGCCATAAAGCTTATACAGTCTCTTTATGATGGCATCATCCATTTTCCCGTTAGCCTGATGAATGAGTATATGATTGACATCCTGAATGGAAAGACCGCTTTTATCCAGGCAGCCTTTTATGGCTTTAGGTACATTGGTCAGGGCGTATTGGTAAAGCTTATGCCCGTGCATCTTCAGGAAGATGTCACCTTTGTCTTTTAGTGCCGGATTATAGGATTTATCCATATATAGCATCTTGGCATACACTTTGGTATCGGAGCGGGCATTGTGGGAGAGAATACCGGTGGGAGTTTCACTTTCCCGGGCTTCCAGAATGGTAGCGCCTGCACCGTCAGAATAAATCATACTGTCTCGGTCGTGTGGGTCTGAAACCCGGGATAAAGTTTCGGCTCCGATGATCATCACTTTTTTAGCATCCCCGGATTTAAGGTAATAATCAGCCTGAATGACTGCTTGCAGCCATCCCGGACATCCGAAGGGCAAGTCATAGGCAATGGTTCCGGGATTTTCAATTTCCAGCTTATGCTTTACGCGGGCCGCCAGACTCGGAACCATATCGGTGCGGTTACTGCCGTGCTTTACATCCCCAAAATTATGGGCCACAATGATATAATTCAGTTCTTCTTTATCAATGCCACTCGATTTGAGAGCCTCTTCGGCTGCAAGGTAGGCAATGTCTGAAGCAACCAGGTTATCGGTCACATAGCGTCTTTCCTTAATTTCGGTGATCTCGAAAAACTTTTGAATGATTTCTTTATTTGTTTTCTCGAGTCGGTTTCCATTTATATCAAAAAACTCATTTTTAAGGAAAGCTTCATTTTTAACACGCCGGGTGGGGATATAACTGCCTGTTCCGGCAATTACGCTATTGATTGAATTCTTCATAACGGTCCTCAATTTCCAATTACTTCTGGTGCGACACGTTAAATGCCCTTCATTAAACGTAAAGCTTGATCCCCTAAATTCAAATGATTTTTTACACTTTTTGTTCTTCTCCTGCTACACTGCGTAAAAAGGAGGGCAACTTTGAAAGCTAACAGTGTGATAATTTAGATGAGCCCCTTTAATTTCACTTTCCGTATTTAAAGGAGGGGTGTTAGAATATAACTGTGGAGTTGATTCATGTTTAAAAATACTTTATATCAACTCAGACTATTCTTAGAATAAAGCAAAGATGTGATACATAAGGGGAACCGCTTACCGGGGCACAATAAACAAATAACGAAACTAAGGAACTATGAAATATTCTAAACTATGGGGCATTTTCTCACAGCTTTTAATCGTAACACTTTTTTTCAGTTTCTCACTGATTTCTTGTACCGAAAAAGAAAAGGATGTAAACACCGTAGAAGTAACCGCCAAACATGATGCTGAAAACAATCAGCATATCTTTGATTTGAGCACCAAAGAAACAAAATCCGGATGGGTAACTTTTAATTTTAATAATGCCTCTCCCTCGGATCATTTCTTCATGCTGTATAAAGTTCCTGAAGCGGCAATTCAGGCTGCAGAAGAAGCCGGTGAACCTGTTTTACAACATTGGTATGGTGCGATTACAGCTCCATTTCAAGAGCAATTCAATCCATACATAAATGGAAATGTTGGGTATGGAGAATTTGTAGACAACTTGGTTGCAGAGATATCAGAAAAAGGACCATGGTTCTTTGATCCTGGAGCCCCGCCAATGGGAGGCCCTGGTTTTACGGCAGCAGGAAGTAGCTCTGTAACAACTGTTTATCTCGATCCGGGCGAATATATTGTAGAATGCTATGTAAAGGATGAAGAACAGGTATTTCATTCATATATCGGAATGTTAGAGCAGTTAACGGTAACCAGCGAGAAAGCCGAAGCTGAAGAACCCCGGGCACATAAAACCGTAACCATCTCATCTGAGAATGGAATAGTATTCACCGGACCTTTTGAAGCCGGAGAGCAAGTTGTTGAAGTTCATTACGCCGATCAGACAACCTATAGCCATCTGCTTGGGCATAATGTGCAGCTTGTAAAACTGGAGGATGCAGAAGACGATTCCTTACTTCAATCTCTTGGAGAGTGGATGAATTGGACCACTCCTTTCGGTTTGACCAAGAATGCACCAACCGGTGCTAAATTTGTTGGAGGTGTAATGGCAATGACCGAGGGGCAAAGCGGATATATGCATTTGGACCTTGAGCCGGGTGATTACGCCTGGATTGCTGAAGTCCCGGATCCGGCTGATAAAGGCATGCTAAAAACATTCACCATTTCAGAATAAGGTGATTTTGATTTTACCGTAACTTAAAGCCACAGTGATGTGGCTTTTTTTATTTTCATCAACCAATCCCGGGTTGAAACCTTGTTCTGTGGAGAAATGAAAAAATACAGGTTATCTTAATCCTGCTAATCATGCTTCAATAATTAGAAGCCGGAGTCTGGGAACGAGCATAAAGATGAGGCATCTCGGAGCTGAGCACCGGAACGAGGTTTTGGTACCCTAATAAAATCTGTGAGCATCCGTTCAATCCGTATCATCAGCGTTCCATTTCTTGGGAACATTTAAGCCTCCATTTCATGTTAAACCCACATGAAAATAAATCAAGATTATGACGCTATAATTATTGGTTCAGGCATGGGTGGTATGAGTGCCGCCGCCATGCTCGCCAAGGACGGCTTTAAAGTCCTCATCCTCGAAAAAGCCCACGCTCCGGGAGGATGTTCTTCGTCTTATTTTAGAAAAGGATATGTGTTTGAGTCGGGAGCGACCACGCTCATTGGTTTTGATGAAAATCAGCCGTTGTGGAAGCTGGAGAAGGAAACCGGAATCCAGATTCCCAGGGAGGAGATTACTCCAAGTATGTCGGTTTGGATAGATGGAGAGCAGATCATTCGATACAAAGATCGTAAGGTATGGATGCAGGAATGTACCCGGGTTTTTGGTGATGGAGATGCTCAACGGGCTTTTTGGAAAGAAGCTTTCAGGGTATCTGATTTGGTATGGAAATTATCGCTGAAAAATCCATTCTTTCCCCCACGAAAACTTTCCGAATGGGTACACCTTGCCCTTAATAATAATCCGCTGGATGTTTGGGTGCTGAAGTATGCATTTCAGTCGGCAGCCGATGTGATGAAAAAGTTTGGAGTTGATACGCCAAAATTCTGGCGATTTGTGGATGAGCAACTGATGATTACAGCTCAAGCTAAATCAGAAGAAACACCGTTCTTGTTTGGAGCTGCCGGTTTGACCTACACCAACTACTCCAACTTCTATGTGCCGGGCGGACTGCTGGAGATGATTAATACCATCCAGAATTTTATTCAGGATAAAGGCGGTGCCCTTCATACCAAAGAAGGGGTAGAGATGATTTCAAGAGAAGGGGATCAGTTCATGGTTCATACCCAACAACACGCAAAGAAAAATTCGCTTATCAAGCTCCGATTGTGATCTCGAACGTACCGGTGTGGAATATGAAAGATATTACAGCGGGAGCCATGAGCGGGTATTTTAAAGAAGAAGCTAAGGATTTTGATGAAGCATGGGGAGCTATAACGCTCGGAATTGCTACTGACGATACCTATCCAACGGAACTTCCATTGCATAATCAGATCCATCTTGAAAAGGGAGATACCGTTCCA
The DNA here is from genome assembly GCF_014762685.1 of Gracilimonas sp. Classification (NCBI taxonomy): domain Bacteria; kingdom Pseudomonadati; phylum Balneolota; class Balneolia; order Balneolales; family Balneolaceae; genus Gracilimonas; species Gracilimonas sp. The sequence goes on along the minus strand of NZ_JABURM010000005.1, from coordinate 1,152,784 downwards.
TTCACGGATTCGGATTCCATATTTGTGTCAATGTCCAGACCGAATGATAAGCTTCGGGCAAAGGAGGGAACGCGCACGCTAAATATTTCTACCCATGCTTCCCCTGTATTTTGGCATTCAATGAATGGAAAATATGATGCAGCTAAGCAACAGGTGGAAGATTTCATCGTTCATGTACTTCGGGACAAACTCCCGGGATTTTCAGACGCACAGATCAAAGTTATTCACGCCGCAACGCCGGTTACATGGGAAAACTGGGTGTACCGCAAAAAAGGCAGAGTGGGTGGAATTCCACAGAGTATGGCACGAAGCTTGCTCAAGTGGACTTCTCACGAAAGTCCGTTCAAAGGTTTGTATCTTTGTGGAGATGCAACTTATCCCGGGCAAGGAATTCCGGGCGTAACTTTGAGTGGAATCAACGTATATTCACGCATCAAAAAGAATCATCATTAAAACAGATATTTTTGGATAATTTTTCACCGAACACGAGTTTTACTTTATTTCCCCCCGTTATTAAGAACCTGTTAATCATTAACGGGTTGGCTTTTTTACTCACTAAACAAGTATTTGGAGCCGGATGGACACCCATTGGAGCCGCTCTCGCCCCTTACCTGGTTTTGAATCCTTTGGGTGAAGGATTTATACCCTGGCAATTGGTGACTTACATGTTTTTGCATGCTGATTTGGGGCACATCTTTTTCAATCTTTTTGCTCTTTGGATATTCGGGCAGGCCATTGAAAATTTATGGGGATCAAAACGATTTTTAATCTACTATCTGCTTACCGGAATTGGCGCAGCCGTCATTCACATGTTTATAGGCGGATATTTTACGTACACACTGGGTGCTTCCGGCGCAGTATTTGGGATTCTGTTAGCTTTTGGAATGATGTTCCCTGATCGATACATCATGCTATTAATACCGCCCATCCCCATTAAAGCGAAATACTTTGTTGCTGTTTATGGGTTGTTTGAGTTGTTCAACGGACTGGCTATGCCCAATAGCGGGATTGCCCATTTTGCTCACTTAGGCGGATTGGTGGTTGGATTTATACTCATTAAATACTGGGGACTCAAAAAGCCTAAAGACTATATCTGATGAATAATTCGTTTTTTCAGGGAGGTGGAAATATGAGAGGTAATATGCCGTACGATTCATTTGGAGGAGCCATTAAACGCGGCTTCATGAGAATGCCTATTGCCATCCGAACCATTATCCTTGCAAACCTTGTGGTTTTTGTGATCCAGATGCTGGGCGGTCAGGGCTTGAATGAATGGGCGATCGGTAATTTAGGGTTTGATCCTTCCTTTCCGACTTTTCTAACACAGCCGTGGCGATTTATCACCTACATGTTTTTGCATGGCGGGTTCCTGCATTTCTTATTTAATATGCTATGGCTTTGGTGGATGGGACGTGCCGTTGAAGAAACCTTAGGACCGCGAACATTTACCGTGATATATTTTGGTGCGGGAATTTTAGGAGCTTTACTGGATGCCGGTTTTGCATTAGTATTTGGAGATGCTTTGGTAATAGGGGCATCAGGTGCGGTTACGGGAATGTTGGTGGCCTTTGCTATGCTTTTTCCAAAGGCACCGATTATGTTATTTTTGTTTCCGCCCATTGAGGCACGATTTTTTGTAGCCGGATGGATAGCTATTGATATTTTATTTGTTGGAGCCGGTGACGGAGTGGCAAGACTTGTTCACTTGGGCGGTGCTTTAGGTGGATATTTATTGGTGAAGGCTCATCAAAACGGAAAGGATTTAAGTTTGGTTATCCGGTATGTAGAATACCTTTTCGGACGGGTAAAACCGGCTGGCGGAAAACGAAAACGCAATAAGAATATGAGCATCGTGCAAGATGCAGACATTGTTGAGGAAGTGGACCAAACTGAACTCGATGACATTTTAGAGAAGATTTCCAAGAAAGGCTACGATTCACTTTCCAAAGAAGAGAAACGAAAATTATTTGAACTCAGCAAGAAGAACTGATCTTCAGGAATTTCAACAACATTTTATAATACCATGGCAAAAATAGAGCGACGTAAATCAATTCAGGTAATGGTGGGGAATGTTCCCGTTGGGGGAGGCGCCCCTATTGTAGTACAATCTATGACCAATACTGATACTGCTGATATTGATGAAACCACTGATCAAATTGAACATTTATTTCGGGCAGGATCAGAGTTAGTGCGAATTACCGTAAATAATGACGCAGCCGCTAAGGCAGTACCCTATATCAAAGAGAAATTATTGAAACGGGGAGTGCCGGTTCCTGTAATTGGAGATTTCCATTATAACGGGCACAAACTGTTAACCAAATACCCGGAAATGGCAAAGGCGCTTGCCAAGTTTCGCATCAATCCCGGAAACACCGGAACCAAAACCCGGGATGAGAATTTTGCCACGATTGTAGAACAAGCCATTAAATACGACAAACCGGTACGCATTGGGGTAAATTGGGGGTCCCTGGATCAGCAGTTACTTGCTGATAGAATGGATGCCAATAATGAACTTCCAAAACCAAAATCCGCCAAAGAAGTGATGCTTGATACGATGGTAGAGAGTGCAAAACGATCTTCAAAACTGGCGGAAGATGTAGGGCTGGCTTCAAATAAGATTATTATCAGTTGTAAGATGTCGGGTGTGCAGGATGTGGTAACTGTGTATGAGCGCATTGCCGAAGCCGTAGATTATCCCTTGCATGTGGGATTGACTGAAGCAGGTATGGGAATGAAAGGAATGGTAGCGAGTGCATCAGCCCTGTCAGTAATTTTACAACAGGGGATAGGAGATACCATAAGGGTTTCACTCACGCCCCAGCCGGGTGCCGACCGTGCCCTTGAGGTACAAGTTGCTCAGCAGATATTGCAATCCCTTAAAATCAGGAGTTTCATTCCTCAGGTAACTTCCTGTCCCGGTTGTGGAAGAACTAAAAGTACTTACTTCCAGGAACTAGCAGAAGAAATCCAGGATTACATCGTAGAATCCATGCCCGTCTGGAGAAAAGCCTACCCCGGTGTGGAAGAAATGGATGTGGCTGTAATGGGGTGTGTGGTAAATGGACCCGGTGAATCAAGAGCAGCGAATATAGGGATTTCACTGCCCGGAACTTTTGAAGAGCCCAAAGCCCCGGTATATATCGACGGGGAGCACTCAACCACGCTCAGGGGAGATCACATTGGGGAAGAATTTCGTCAAATCTTAGACAACTATATCCAAGAGCGATACGGGAACAAGAAGAATGCAGGAAAGACCGTGGAAATGTAAGCCCTTACATTATTTGTTTAATTTAAAGCCGTTAAACGGCTAAAAATATATAAATTCAGTCTCTGCATCCTTATTTACTTATGATTATGCCTTTCTACAGGTGTGAGTTTAATCTCATAAAAACAATTATTTAAGCAAAAATTACTTCAAAAACCTTTATCTAAAGCTTTTAGTGGGGTTTGAACCGTTGTATAAAATAGTTGTTGAAATAATGTAAGCGCTTACATACATTAATGAGAGATTGTAAAGAACTTCAAATTCAGCCAATTAAAACCAACATTGGAGAACTAATATGAAAAAAACAGCGATACCGATTTTAGGAATCTGCTTCAAAAGGATTAATCAGCACGTCTCTAAGTTTCTGATGGCTTTTCCTTTAATGATAGCGCTTCTATTTTCGGGAATGGGACAAACGGAAGCCATTGCACAGGACAGGATGACTGTATCCGGAATCGTAACAGATGGCGAAACCGGTGAATCTTTGCCGGGGGTAAATATTTTAGTAGTTGGTACCACTACCGGTACATCTACTGATTCTGACGGGTATTACGAATTTCAGGTACCGAGTTTGCAAGACACATTATCGTTTTCATTCCTTGGATTCCAAAAAATATTAGTGCCAATTGATGGAAGAACAGAAATTAACGTTGAATTGCGGCCTCAAACCATTTCGGGAGAAGAGGTAGTTGTTATCGGTTATGGTACCCAACAACAGGGTGATAATACCGGTTCAGTGAATTCCATCAGTGCCAGCGATTTTAACCAGGGAAACATCACCTCACCTCAAGAATTATTTCAAGGTAAAGCAGCAGGTGTAAGTGTAACTTCCAGTGACGGTGCTCCGGGTAGCGGTGCTACCATTCGAATTCGGGGAGGATCTTCACTTTCTGCAAGTAATGATCCGCTTTTTGTAGTAGATGGAGTGCCTTTAGATGGGGGTGGAGTTGCAGGGATGAGAAATCCCCTTAATACCATTAATCCTAATGATATTGAGTCTATAAATATCCTTAAGGATGCCTCAGCAACAGCTATTTATGGTTCCCGGGCTTCTAATGGTGTGATTATCATTAATACGAAAAAGGGACGCGTAGGCCAGGGACTTGACGTAAATTACAGCACAAGGCTTTCGTATCAGGCCAACCAAAAAAGAGTAGAAATGCTTAGTGCGGATCAATTTCGTGAAGTGATTGAAGAGCAATTTGGTACCAATGGCACTGACCGTTTAGGAGATAGCAATACAAACTGGCAAGACGAAATTTACAGAAATGCTTTTGGCCAGGATCATAATATTAACATCACCGGGGCTTACCAGAATATCCCTTACCGGGTTTCTTTAGGATTTTCCGGAAACGAAGGTATTCTGAGAACCGACAGAAATGACCGGTTGACCGGGTCTGTTTCTTTGAACCCAACCTTTTTTGATGATCAGTTAAAAGTGAATTTGAATCTGAAAGGAATGCAGGTTCAAAATCAGTTTGGTAACCAGGGAGCCATTGGTTCTGCTGTTATTTTTGATCCTACCCAGCCTGTGGAAGGAGATAATTACGGCGGTTACTTTACATGGGTAGATAATCAAGGAAGGCCTAACCCGCTTGCACCGGCTAACCCGGTAGCTCTTCTGGAGCAAAGAACTGATGAATCTACTGTTTACCGTACCATCGGTAATCTTGAAATTGATTATGCACTTCCTTTTGTGTCTGGTTTAAATGCAATTTTAAATGTAGGAGTGGATTATTCCGATGTTGCCGAAGGGGATATAGCCGTTCCTGAAAACGCAGCGTTTGAATTCACCGGAGACCCTGAAACTTCCGGAGTGCGCGTGGATTACGACCAGAAAAAGGAAAATGAACTTTTAGATTTTTACCTGAACTACCAAAAAGAAGTAGCTGACTGGCAAAGTAGTTTTGACGTAATTGCAGGTTATTCCTGGGAGCATCACTACGCGGATGGTTTCAATTACGTGACTAATTTTGACCGTGCGGATGAAGCAAATCTGGATGTTCGTGCAGATACAGATTACGCTACCGAAAATTATATCGTTTCTTTCTTCGGACGTTTGAATTATGAATTCAAAGATAAATACCTGTTGACCGCAACGCTTAGACAAGACGGTACTTCAAGATTCTCGGAAGACAACCGGTGGGGCTTATTTCCTTCAGCCGCTGTGGCCTGGAAAATTCATGAAGAAGCTTTCCTAGACAATGCGGATGCCATAACGGAACTTAAGTTGCGTCTCGGTTACGGTGTTACAGGTCAGCAAAATATCGGACAAGGTGATTATCCATACCTGCCCGTTTATACATACAGTGAGCCTACTGCTCAATACCAATTCGGTAACCAGTTTATAACAACACTGCGGCCGGAAGGGTATAATCCCGATCTTAAATGGGAAGAAACCACAACTTATAATGTTGGGTTAGACTATAGCCTGTTTAATGATCGTATCTTCGGTAAAGTTGAAGGTTATTATCGTGAAACAAACGACCTGCTTAATGTGGTGCCTGTAGCTGCAGGTTCTAACTTTACAAACCGCATACTTTCAAATGTAGGTACCCTTGAAGTGAAAGGGGTAGAATTTGAAATTACCGGACGGCTGGTAAATACCCAAGATACCTACTGGGAACTTGGTGTTAACGTATCTAAAAATACCGATGAAATCACCAAGCTCACCACGGTTGATGACCCAAGCTATATTGGGGTAGAAACCGGCGGTATTTCCGGAGGTGTTGGTAATACCATCCAATTGCACAGTGTCGGATTTCCAAGAAGTTCATTCTATGTATTTGAACAAGTTTACAATGCCGATGGAACACCGATTGAAGGATTATATGTTGACCGCAATGGTGACGGAGTGATTAACGAAGCCGATAAGTATCGATATGAGAGCCCAAGTGCGGATTATGAATTTGGATTCTCGTCCAGAGTGGAATATAAAAACTGGGATGCTTCTTTTGCAGGGCACGCAAGTGTAGGAAATCATGTTTATAACAACGTGAAATCCAGTAATGCATTTTACAGTGAAATGCTTTACGAAGGCTACTTACGAAATGCACCGGCATCAGTGCTTGAGACAAACTTTACTAATGCTCAGTTTTTCTCTGACCACTTTGTAGAAAATGCATCTTTCTTAAGACTGGATAACATCAATCTCGGATACACATTTAACAGCGTTTTTGACGTTATAAACAGTCTCAGAGTTTCTGCAACTGTGCAAAACGTGTTTGTGATAACAAATTACAGCGGACTTGATCCGGAAGTGTTCGGAGGCATAGACAATAACATCTATCCTCGTCCAAGAACATTTGTTCTGGGATTAAATCTGAATTTCTAATTGAAACATTTTAATAACCAAGATCATGTTTAATCAAACATATAAAACATTTTTAATAGTACTTACCGTATTCTTGGGTTTTACTGCCACTTCGTGTATAGACGATTTGAGCACTACACCTCTTGATGATGATGTTGTTACATCCGAGTCGGTATACAATACCCCGGATGATTACAAACAAGTTCTGGCAAAACTCTATGCCGGATTTTCAACAACCGGCCAGCAAGGCCCTGCAGGTAACGCTGATATACAAGGCATTGATGAAGGTTTTTCAAGCTATGTTCGTCAGTATTTTACCCACCAGGAAAACCCAACGGATGAAGCAATCATAGGCTGGGGCGATGAAGGATTGCCTGACTTTAATACCATGTCATGGACTGCTTCCAATGATTTCGTGATGGGAATGTACAGCCGTATTTATTACACCATTACCATGGCTAATGAATTTCTTCGCAATGCGGAAGGAAGAGACGAAGCCGTAATTCAGGAATATGCCGCAGAAGCTCGGTTCCTCCGGGCATTGAGTTACTGGCATGCACTGGATTTATTTGGCGGTAATGTCCCCTTTGTAACTGAAGAGGATAATGTAGGTGCTGAACCCCCTCAAAGAACTAATACCGCCGACCTGTTTGCTTTCATCGAAAGCGAATTACTTGATATTGAAAGTCAAATAATTGGTGCAAAACAAAATGAGTACGGCAGAGCCGACCGTGGCGCTGTTTGGATGCTGCTATCCAAGCTGTACCTGAATGCTGAAGTCTATGTGGGTCAGGACCGCTATGATGATGTCATTACATACACCGAAAAAGTGATTGACGAAGGCGGTTATGTATTGCATGGCAGTTATGGTGAATTATTCCTCGCTGACAATCACACTGCAGATGGCATTATTTTCCCGATTACCTTTGACGGAGTGAATACTTCCAGCTGGGGTGGCACAACCTTTATTGCCCATGCTGCCGTTGGCGGTAATATGAATGCCGCCGACTTTGGTTTAGACGGTGGATGGGGCGGTTACAGGGTGACTCCTCAATTTGTTGATATTTATTATTCTGGATATCAAACTTCTAATCTAGATGGCGATGATGTGCTTTACGTTCCCGGTGGGTATCAGGGTGCGAGTGGATATGGTGGAGACTGGACTCCACTGGAAGCAGGAACGCTGGTTTCAGATAATAATGACGGCGTGTATACCGGTTATGTGTACTTCGCTGAAGGTGCTGAATTTAAATTCACCGAGGGAGACTGGGGCAGCCAGGAATATAGTAATGATAATGGAAATATGGTTGCAGGAGGAGGAGGTAACTTCTCCGTAGCAGAGGGAGGCATTTACTATTTCGAAGTTGATGTCAACAACCTTACACTTACAATGGAATTAAACCCTGAATCATTTGATGCAAGGGAAACCTTCTTTACTGACGGACAAACCAAAGAAGTGGCAGACCCCGGTGATTTTTCAAACGGATACACCATCACCAAGTGGAAAAACATTACTTCTAACGGTGATACCGGGAAAAACCTGACATGGGTTGATATTGATTTCCCAATGTTCCGTTTGGCAGATGCTTACCTGATGTATGCGGAAGCTACGGCAAGAGGAGCTGCAGGCGGCAATATTGCCAAAGCGGTAGGACTCGTTAACGACTTAAGAGAAAGAGCGTATGGCGGCAATGTTTCTGCTAATATTGCGGCCGGTGACCTGACGCCTGAATTTGTGCTGGACGAACGAGCCAGGGAACTGTATTGGGAAGGACATCGTAGAACCGACTTGATACGTTTCGGCCTGTTTACATCAGCTGATTATGTGTGGGCATGGAAAGGAGGCACTCAGGAAGGTACTTCCGTAAGTGATCACTTTAACATCTATCCAATTCCTGCATCAGATGTAAACGCTAATCCAAATCTGGTCCAAAACCCAGGTTATTAATAACCAATAAATTTTAGGATAGAACCATGAAGAAATTAATATTATTAGTATTCACGATAGCCGGGCTGGCCATGTTTGCTTCTTGCGAAGACAATGTTGGCCCTACGCTAAGTACTAACATTGAACCGCCTTCATTTACAAATGCACCTTCCGGTGATTCTTTCGTACTGACGGAGGAAACTTCAGATGAAGTTGTACTGGAATTGGAATGGAGTAAACCGGGTGTTGGTTTCAGAGCAGCTGCAAATTATGTAGTTGAAATAGCGGAAGCAGGAACTGAATTTGCTGATCCTTTTACCTTAGCTCAAACCAGTTCAAATTCATTAACTATGACTGTGGGTGATTTAAACAGTAAAATGCTGACCGCAGGTTATCCTGCAAATGTAGCATCTGATGTTGAGATAAGGATTAAAACTGAGATCAACGATGATGTAGATGTACTTTATTCTGAAGCTGTTTCCTTAACGGTTTCACCTTTTTATATAGAAATAAACTATCCGGAAATATATGTTCCCGGAGGCTATCAATCAGCCAGTGGATATGGAAATGACTGGACTCCTGAAGACGCCCCTCCGTTAACTTCACTAGAGGATAATGGACAATATGAAGGATATGTTAATGTCGCTAATGCCAATGAATTAAAATTCACAGAAGAACGGTCTTGGGATGTCAATTACGGTGATGACGGCGCAGATGGCACCCTGGAGCAAAATGCGGCAAACATTCAGGTTACCGCAGGGTATTATAAGATAAATGTAAATTTAAATACTCTGACGTATACGATGCTAAATACAACCTGGGGCGTGATTGGAGATGCAACACCCGGTGGATGGGGTGCAGATACCGACATGACCTACGACCCTGTTGAAAAAACATGGTCTGTAGATATGAGCCTTTCAGCCGGAGAAATGAAATTCCGGGCAAATGATGCCTGGGATCTCGATTACGGTGACAATGAGGGTGATGGTTTCCTTGATCAGGGAGGAGGAAACATTGCAGTTCCTGCGTCAGGTAACTATACCGTGATACTGAACCTGGGTGAGGCACCTTATACTTACGAACTGATCCAGAACTAAAGGATTAAATAAACTGCCTGGGATCCACTCATCGAAGATGGATCTCAGGTTGGTTTATATTACCCAAAGTGACCTTAATGACTTAATGAAGGGTGGTATTTTACGTGCTATCGCATAAACTGTGTCCATTACTTTAACCAAAGCTACTCTAAAAACTGATTTGGTAATACTTAAAGAAATTTGATTTGGCAGCAACAATCTATGATATCGCAAGAAAGGCCGGCGTCAGTATAGCTACGGTATCCCGTGTGTTTAACAACAGCAGTAATGTTTCAGATAAGGCGCGTAATAAAGTACTGTCCGTAGCCGATGAAATGGGATATCATCCTCAGGCTTTTGCACAAGGCTTAGCAAGCCGGAAAAGTAATACCGTAATGATCGTAGTCCCTGTTATATCCAACTATTTTTTCATGGAAATATTAGGAGGGGTGCAGGACAAGTTAAGCGAGCTGAATTATGAACTCAGCATTTTTAATATCTCGCCGAATAAAGACCTTAAAAAACAGGTTGAACATGTATTGAAACGACGGTGGGCGGAAGGGTATCTTTTTGTATCTATTCATTTACAAGACAAGGACTGGAAGAGTTTTCAAAAATATAATGTCCCAATTACCTTAGTTGACGAATATTTTGAAGGGTTTGATTCTGTGAGTGTGGATAATGCTCAGGGAGCATACAGAGCAGTTAAGGCACTGAATGAGTGTGGACACAACAGAATAGCCATGTTATCGGCACTCGAATCATCTAAGCCTATCAAAGATCGGTTGCGTGGCTATAAAAAGGCCCATGAGGAACTTGGAATTCCCTTTGATGATAATTTGGTTGTCAAAGGTGATACCATGAACAGAGATGGCTTTACAGAACGGGCCGGTTATGAGGCCATGATGAAAATGCTGAATATGGATCCGGCTCCCGATGCCTGTTTTTGTGCCTCGGATATTCAAGCCGTAGGTGCACTTAAGGCCATGCAGGATGCAGATAAGTTTATCCCAATCATTGGTTATGATGACATTGAACTTGCAGAATATATGGGGCTTTCTACTATACGTCAGCCGATGAGGGAGATGGGGTTCTTCGCTACACAAAATCTTATAGATCGAATGAATAACCCCAAGAAAGCTATTTCACAAACTATTTACACCCCGGAACTGATTACGCGCTCTTCCACCAAATTAAATGGCAGAAAAGCAGATATTTAAACGGTTGACACTATGAAGCATTTAAAGTCATTTTTTTTGATCATCGTTGCCAGCCTGTTTTCTGCTACATTATTAGCTCAGGTTGTTACTTTAGATCCTTCGTTCCCAACTCCTGATGGCTCGCTGACAATAACTTTTGATGCCACCCAGGGAGATGGGGGGTTAGAGGGATTTACCGGTGACGTCTATCTATATACCGGTCTCATTACATCTGAAAGCACAAGTAGTTCTGACTGGAGATATGTAAGGCCGCCCGGTGGCTGGACATCTTATCCGGAGGAGCTAAAAGCAACTCCTCTTGGAAATGACAAGTGGGAATTTACTTACGGCCCAAGCATTCGTGAATTTTTTGGGGTAACAAATCAGAATGAAACCATAGAAGAAATCGCAGTCCTTTTCCGGGGAACGAATACAGGTTCCGGCGAACCTGACCGGGTGGGTCGTGATACAGGCGGTGAAGATATATTTATTGAATTATCGGATGGGGGAGTGAGTGCCCGTTTTCTCTCACCGGGTAGCGATGTGACTATTTTAGAAACCGGTCAATCGTTAGAAATGCAAGGTATTGGCACGGTAAACTCAGGCACATTGACCCTAAGCCTTGAAAAAAACGGAACAGAGGTCGCCTCAACTTCAGCGGATACTTTAAATTATACATTTACCCCTGTTGCAGGCGAAAATGATGTGAATTTTGATCTGATAGCCGATAATGGAGAAGGCCTGGCAGACACTGCTTCTGTTTTTGTAACAATACGTGAGGGGGATGGGGCCAACATCAGTCGCCCGGCTGGCCTTCAGGATGGAATTACGGAAAACACCAGTTCAGTTACGCTTTCTTTATTCGCCCCACAAAAGGAATATGTGTACGTAATAGGGGATTTTAATGACTGGCAACCGTCTTCTGAATATTTAATGAATAAGGAAACATCCGGTACAGACAGCACTTGGTTCTGGTTAGAAATTGACGGCTTGACTCCTGGGGAAGAGTACGGATTCCAATATCTGGTGGAAGGAGATTTACGGATTGCGGATCCTTATTCAAATTTAGTGTTGGATCCCTATAATGACGGATATATTCCTGAGGCTACTTTTCCGAATTTGAAGCCATATCCCGCAGGTAAAACTTCAGGTTGGGTAAGTATTGTGCAGCCGGGAAGTACTGAATACATATGGGAAGCTTCAAGTTATCAGCGTCCTGAGAAAACGGAATTGATTGTGTATGAACTGTTACTGAGGGATTTTTTAGAAGAGAAAAACTATCAAACGCTGACCGACACCCTTGATTACCTGGATAATCTTGGAGTAAATGCCATTGAGCTCATGCCTGTTAATGAGTTTGATGGAAATCTAAGCTGGGGATATAATCCAAGTTTTCATCTCGCCCTCGATAAATTCTATGGAACTCCCGAGGCATTTAAGAAATTTGTAGATGAGGCTCATAAAAGGGATATCGCAGTAATTCTGGATGTGGTGATGAACCATGCAACGGGCACAAATCCTTTATACCAGCTTTATGACAGTAGCAGTAACCCATATTTTAACGCCTCTGCACGTCATTCATACAACGTATTTAATGATTTCAACCATCAGTATTCAGGGACTCAATATTATACCAAGAGAATGATTGAGCACTGGATAGAAGAATATAAGGTTGACGGTTTTAGATGGGACTTAACGAAGGGTTTTACCCAGAACTGTACAGCCGGCAATGAAACTTGTACAGGGGGCTACCAGCAAGACCGTGTTGACATCCTGAAGAAATATGCTGATTACCAGTGGGCAGCGGATCCGGATTTTTATGTAATTTTTGAGCATTTAGGCACCGAATCAGAAGAAGCCGAATGGGCGAATTATCGTGTTTCTGAAGGCAAAGGGGTTATGCTTTGGGGGAATATGAACGGGAATTACAGTGAAGCCTCTATGGGCTTTCATGAAAGCGGTAAATCAGACCTTTTTGGGGTTCTCGCTGAATCAAGAAGCAGCTTTGATGCCCGTCATATTGTGGGGTATATGGAAAGCCACGATGAGCAGTGGGTGATGTATAAAAACCTTAATTATGGAAATAGTTCGAGTGTATATAATATCAAAGAATTAAATACTGCTTTAAATCGTCAGAAGTTGGCCGGGGCTTTTTTCTTTACTTTACCGGGCCCTAAAATGATGTGGCAATTTGGAGAGCTGGGATACGGCGGAGGCCCGGGAGAATGTCTTAAACCGGGAGGTCAGGGTGATGGGGATTGCCTGGCCAGCGACCCAAGCAGAACCGGGGAAAAGCCTATCCGGTGGGAATATTATGATTCCGAAGAACGCCTGAACTTATATAAAACCTGGAGCGAGCTCATACGGCTTAGAAAAAGCAGTCCTGTTTTTACGAATCCTGAGACGGCCACTTACAATATGGAAAGTAGCGTAAAAACCATCACTCTTGAACATGAGGATTCAGATGTATTGATTGTAGGTAATTTTGGAATTTTGAAAAACACTGTGGACGTAGTTTATCCATCAACCGGAACATGGTATGATTATTTTTTTGGTACAAACCAAACTATCTCAGATCCAAATGTAGAGCTTACGTTAGAGCCGGGTGAATTCCGGATATTTACGACCCGTGAGTTTGTAACTCCGGAAGAGGGATTGATTCCTCAAAAAGACGGCAAATGGGGTACCGGTATCCCAACAACATTTACTCTAGAACAGAATTACCCAAATCCATTTAATCCTTCTACAACAATAAGTTATGATGTAGCAACGGATACCAATGTAAAACTTGAGGTTTATGATTTATTGGGAAGGAGAGTCCAGGTTCTTGTGAATGAACGGCAGGAAGTAAATTCATATACCGTACTTTTTGATGCCAGTGGTTTGAGCAGTGGAGTTTATATATACCGATTAAAAGCCGGCGGAAAGGTATTCACCAAAAAGATGACGCTGATTAAGTAATTGATGATTGATGAATGTTGATTTATGATTATTAATCAACATTCATCAATTAAAAATCATAAATCAAATAACGTGACAAAAAAGACTTTTAAATTTTTAGCGGCATCACTCATTCTGATCATTGCCGGGTGCTCTTCGTCCATACAGGCACCGGAAGATTCGGAGATCATCGGCCTTGCCTCCCCGATAACGCTGGATTATGGCGATACCAAGATCATCACTGCAGACTATTTTAAGTCTCACTCACTCATCGATTCTGTAGTTGCTCCTGAAGGGCTGGAAGTTTCTTTTTCTTCTGATAAAAAAGAGATATTGCTCGAAGGATCTCTTTCAAAACCGTTAGATCTGCTGGAATTTTGGGTAGAGGGTTATGCTTATCATATTTTGCTTAAGCAATCTAAAAAAGAGGAAGTGACGATAACCTTCGATCCGAAAGGGGAAAATTATTCTTCGGTGAAGCTAAAAGGGGAAATGAATAACTGGAATCCCAATGAAGCGGTTTTTGAGTGGAATGGTGAAGTTTGGGAAACCACTATGCTGATGAACAAAGGGGTGTATCAATATGTATTTGTAATTGATGGAAAAGAAATGCCTGATCCCGATAATTCCAATACAGTTTCAAACGGAATGGGAGGCACGAATTCGATTTTAACGGTGGGAGAGACCTCCGGGGAAAAACCAACGCTTGAAACTTATGATCATGCGGGGTCATCGGTTTATTTAAAATCAGAATCTCCGGGAAATACCATTGTTTTGTGGGAAAACCATCAACTCGAAACGAAATATCAGGACAACATTCTAAGTTTCGAAATCCCCGCAAATGCGCGGGATATGAGCCGGTCACATATACGAGCCTGGACGTTCAATGAAACCGGACAATTATCCAATGATGTCCTGATCCCGATTTCCAATGGGTTCGTTGTACAAAACACAGAGTCGCTAACGCGCCACGATTACCACAACTGGAATATGTATTTCGTGCTGATTGATCGATTTAAAGATGGTAACCCGGCCAACACGAAGAAAGTGGATGATCCGGATATTCACCCCAAAGCCAACTATTACGGGGGAGATTTTGCCGGAATTACTCAAAAGATTAAAGACGGCTATTTTGACCAAATTGGGGTGAACACGCTATGGCTTTCACCGATCACGCAAAACCCTGAAGGTGCGTATGGATTGTGGGATCAGGGCGGACCCGTTACCAAGTTTTCAGGTTATCATGGCTATTGGCCGGTTTCATCCTCAAAAGTAGATTATAGATTTGGAACCGAAGAAGAATTTCGCGAATTACTGGATGTAGCACATGAAAATGATATGAGTGTAATTCTCGATTATGTTGCCAATCACGTGCATGAAGAACATCCGGTTTATCAAAGAAATAAGGATTGGGCTACGGATCTGTACCTGCCTGATGGCCGTATGAATACGGAGCTATGGGATGAGCAGCGCCTAACCACCTGGTTTGATACCTTTATGCCAACTTTGGATTTTTCACGGGCTGAAGTGGTAGAAACCATGACGGATTCAGCATTATTTTGGGTGAAGGAATTTGACCTCGATGGTTTTCGTCACGATGCCACTAAACATATTCAGCTTGAATTCTGGAGAACCCTTACCCGAAAGATCAAAGACTCGGTAACCATCCCAACCGGTAAGCAGGTATTTCAGATCGGGGAGACCTACGGCAGCAGAGAGTTGGTCGCAAGCTATATCAACTCGGGTATGTTAGATGGTCAGTTTGATTTCAATATCTATGATTCGGGTTTGAATACCTTTGGCCAGGGGAATTCATTTGAGAACCTGCGAACGCAGCTTCAGGAAAGTTTTAACTACTTCGGCTATCATAATTTGATGGGCTACATCTCCGGCAATCATGACAAAACCCGGTTTATTACCCTGACAAGCGGAGAAGTAGCATGGGATGAAGACGGCAAACTGGCCGGATGGACCCGGGAGATCGAAGACCCTCAGGCTTTTGCATACGACCGGCTGAGTATGTTTCATGCTTTCAATCAAACCATACCCGGAATTCCGGTTACCTACCAGGGAGATGAATACGGTCAGCCCGGAGCTAATGATCCCGACAATCGCCGCTGGATGGAATTTGAAGAAGGAGAATTGAGTGCTTTGGAACTTCGCAACCGAAGCATTTACACCAAACTTACGGAACTCAGAAACACAGAAATGCCGCTAACCTACGGTGATTTTCAATTTCACACCACAACTGAGCATACGCTGGCTTATTCCAGGGCTTATTTTGAAGATCAGGTGATTGTTGTCTTCAATAAATCGGATCAGACCCGGGAAGTTGAGCTTGAGCTCAGGGAAGAATTTGATTACTCAAGGTTATCCGCACAATTTGGAAATGAATTCAGTGTGAAAGATGGACGGTTGTACGTTATGCTGCCATCAAATCAATTTGAAATATTAACTCTCTAAGAACCAATCATGTATAAATTATCAAAGATATTTTTAGCTGCTTTTACGGTTACTGCACTGTTCTTTTCTTCTTGTTCGGCTCCGGAAGTGGAGGATAAAAAACCGGTTGGGAATGTTGAACATCCCGAATGGAGTAAAAATGCCAATATTTATGAAGTTAATATTCGTCAGTATTCCGAAGAAGGAACCTTCACCGCCTTCCGTGAAGACCTACCACGGTTGCAGGAAATGGGAGTGAAGATCTTATGGCTAATGCCTATTCACCCAATTGGAGAAAAAAACAGAAAAGGGGAGCTTGGCAGTTACTATTCGGTGAAAGATTATAAAGGCATTAATCCAAATTATGGAACTGAAGAGGATTTCCGGGCTTTGGTTGATGAAGCGCATGAAAGAGAAATGAGGGTGATTATTGACTGGGTTGCAAATCATACTGCCTGGGATCATCCCTGGACGGAAAACCCTGATTGGTATGAGTTGAATGAAGATGGTGGTTTTATGCCACCGCGCGGGACCGATTGGACCGATGTAATTCAACTTGATTACGAGAACCAGGAAATGCGTGAAGCTATGCTTGATGCACTCGTATATTGGGTTCGCGATTTTGATATTGATGGCTATCGTGCTGATGTTGCCGGAATGGTGCCTATGGATTTTTGGAATGAAGCTCGAAACCGACTTGATGAGATTAAACCGGTGTTTATGCTGGCCGAGGACGAAGGTCCCAAGATGCATGATAAGGCTTTTGATATGACTTATGCTTGGAGTTATGCACACCTTATCCGCGTGATTGCCGCAGGGAATGAAGATCTTTCAGCTTTAGACAGCCTGATGGAAGTGGAAGAGACTAAGTTTCCTGATAATGCCTACCGTATGTACTTTACAACTAACCATGATGAGAACTCATGGAATGGCACAGATCCCGGAATGTACGGGGATAATTTTGAGAATTTTGCAGTCCTTTCCGCTACTATAGATGGAATGCCGCTGATCTATAACGGGCAAGAATCTAATCTTGACAAGCAACTAGAGTTCTTCACAAAAGATCCAATTGAATGGAAAGAATACGAATATCAGCCATTTTATACGATGCTTTTGAGCCTCAAAAATGAAAACGAAGCTCTCTGGAATGGTGAATTCGGTGGTGATCTGACCATCTATAATTCCCCCGAAAACACATATGCATACAAACGGGAAAAAGGGGACGATTGGGTGTTTGTATATCTGAATTTTGGAGGTGAAGCAGTGAATGTACCAATCACAGATTATGCACTACCTGAAGATGCATCCGGATATGAAATCTATTCTGAGCAGCTTCCTCCGGAAGAGCAAAACTATTTCGAAGTGGCTGCGAATTCCTGGCTGCTCATCGCAAATGAATAATTAACTATCTGCAACGAACGCAAAGATCCTAAAGAAAATTATTCTTAGGCTCTTAGCGTCCTCGCGGTTCAAGAAAAATAACCATGGAAAAATTAACTAAACGACCACGTCTGAGCTTTTGGGAAATATGGAATATGAGCTTCGGATTCCTCGGCATCCAGTTTGGCTTTGCCCTGCAAAATGCCAACGTAAGCCGAATCTTTGAAACCCTTGGAGCAAGTGTTGATGACATCCCCATCCTATGGATTGCAGCTCCGCTGACCGGGTTGGTGGTTCAGCCTATTATCGGATATTTCAGTGATCGTACCTGGACCCGTTTGGGCAGAAGAAGGCCATATTTTCTGTTTGGTGCTATTGCGGCTTCCATAGCGCTGGTGTTTATGCCAAATTCTCCGGCACTTTGGGTTGCAGCCGGTATGCTTTGGATCATGGATGCTTCCATTAATGTTTCCATGGAGCCTTTTCGCGCATTTGTTGGCGACATGCTGCCTTCCGAGCAACGTACTAAAGGGTTTGCCATGCAGAGCTTTTTCATTGGAACCGGAGCGGTGGTTGCTTCTGCACTTCCCTGGGTTCTGACAAATTGGTTTGGAGTAGCAAATACAGCTGCACCCGGTGTTATCCCGCCTTCTGTAAAATGGTCGTTTTATTTGGGAGCAGTAGCTTTTATGGGAGCCGTAGCATGGACCGTATTTCGAACCAAAGAATATTCTCCCGAACAGCTTAAAGCCTTTGAGGAAGCTGAAAAAGATGAAATTGATGATAAAAATGTGCTTCGTGACGTGCCAATAGAAGCCGGCGAAGGGCAGAACAAAATCAGTCTTGGGATTATTTTTACCATTGTTGGAATCATTACAACATACCTGACATATAATTTTGCATTAGAGAAAGAGTTGTATGTGGCTACCGGCGGTCTGTCAGTTGTTGGTATTATTATGTTGGTTGCCGGTTTCTTGCAGAAGTCAGGTAATACCGAACAGGGCTTGGTTGTGGTGATGCACGATTTTATTCACATGCCCAAAACCATGAAACAGCTCGCTTTGGTTCAATTCTTCTCATGGTTTGCCTTATTTGCCATGTGGATCTATACTACATCGGGTGTTACGGCTCATATTTACGGTACCAGTGATACCACATCTGTTTTGTACAACCAGGGAGCCGACTGGGTTGGAGTAATGTTTGGAGTGTATAATGGGGTTGCTGCTCTTGTCGCGTTTGGGTTAGCTCCAATGGCAAAGATTCTCAGTCGTAAATGGGTACATGCCTTATCATTGATCTTAGGTGGGCTTGGATTGATAATGATCTATTTTATATCAAACCCGATGATGCTAATTGTTTCAATGATCGGAGTAGGAATAGCGTGGGCTTCTATCTTAGCTATGCCTTATGCTATCCTGGCAGGCTCGATTCCTTCAGAAAAAATGGGACTGTATATGGGGATCTTTAATTTCTTTATCGTATTGCCGCAATTATTAGCAGCAACAGTTCTTGGCTTCATCACCAGAACGTATTTTGGTGGGGAAGCAGTTTACGCCCTTGTTTTGGGAGGTGCTGTAATGATCATTGCTGCCGGTACCATGTATTTTGTAGATGATGTGGATGAGAAGGTTTAGTATTTAAATAACCCCTGATAATGAAACACTTGCTGGTTATAATCGGTTCATTGTTTTTCTTTTCGGCCTTCATCTCATGTACAGAAAAAGGTGAAGCCGGAAAAAATAAATATGCTGCTCCTGACTGGGCTAAGGGCATAGTTTGGTACCAGATCTTTCCGGAACGTTTTCGGGATGGAGATCCGGGTAATCAGCCTGACCGGGAAAGGGCAAGAGGGCCTAAAGGCTGGCACCCGACTGAGTGGACTCAGGATTGGTATAAGCGTGACCATTGGGAGATCAATCACACGGATGATTTTTATGCCATTGTCAGGGAACGTCGATATGGAGGGGATTTACAGGGAGTGATTGACAAACTGGATTACCTGAAAGAATTAGGAGTGGGGGCTATTTACTTGAACCCGGTCTTTGATGCCCAATCGATGCATAAATACGATGCTTCCTACTATCACCACATCGATCGTAATTTTGGCCCTGACCCTGAAGCAGATGTGGAACAGTTCGGGACAGAAGACCCGGGAGATCCCGCTATCTGGAAATGGACTTCAGCTGATTCACTTTTTTTGAAATTGATTAAAGAAGCGCATCAACGGGACTTGAAAATTGTTATTGATGGGGTGTGGAATCATACAGGAACCGAATTTTGGGCTTTTCAGGATTTGATAAGAAATCAGGAGGAATCGGCTTACAAAGATTGGTATATCGTCAATGCTTTTGATGACCCAGCTACACCGGATACCAATGAGTTTGATTATGAAGGCTGGTGGGGCTTTAAAGGGCTGCCGGTGTTTCAGGAAAGGGATGAGAACCTCATAGAGCCTGTTCGGGAACACATATTTGCGGTTACCAAAAGATGGATGGACCCAAATGGAGACGGAGACCCTTCGGATGGTATTGATGGATGGAGGTTGGATGTGGCTGAGGAAGTCGGTCAGGGGTTCTGGAAAGAATGGCATTCGTTAGTTCGTGAGATCAATCCCGATGCAATAACCGTAGCCGAGATATGGACTGATAAGGCAAAAGAATTTATTTCGGGAGAACTGTTTACTTCTGTTATGAACTATCGGTTTGCCTACGCGGCCAAGGATTTTTTAATCGATGATAAAATTGATACCGAAGAATTTGTAAATAGATTAGAACAGATTGAAGAGGATTATCCGGATGGTGCCGGGCACGTTTTACAAAACTTGATGGATAGCCACGATACGGCACGACTGGCGTCATTTACCGTAAACCGGGGAATTGAATATGAAGGTGAAAGTCATCCCAGGGATGGATTCAAGGTACGAAAGCCAAATGAGGAAGAACGTCAAATTCAAAGGTTGGTAGCTTTATTCCAGTTCACCTGGAAGGGGGCGCCCATGATTTATTATGGAACAGAATCCGGCTTGTGGGGCGCGGATGATCCCGATGATCGTAAACCAATGGTGTGGAAAGATTTAGAATATGAACCTGAATCCCGTCATCCGTTTGGCAAAGACCGCCCTGTTGATGACAATAATTTTGACAAGAATCTGTTCAGCTACTATCAAAAATTAGCACAGCTCAGAAATAGTGAAGCTGCACTCAAGAAAGGGAATGCTCGGATACTATCTCACAATGAAGAACAAAAACTCGTTCTTTTTCAACGGGATTACGGGGATGAAACGATCTGGGTTGTGCTGAACAGATCCGAAAAAGAGCAAGTAATAGATTTAACCGAATGGAGTGGAAGTGAATCGGTTCAAAACATGCTTTCCGGAGAAATAATGTACTCTTCCGAAGTCAAAGTCGGTCCCATTTCCGGATTCATTTTAAAGTAGAATCTTCTCTATCTTTAGCAAAAAAATATGCGCCTCAAACAAAAACAGTTTGTACCGTTTATGGTTGTAGTGGCTATAATTACCATGGCGGTCATTATGTTCTCTTCTTTTAATTTTACCAATAAACAGCATCAGCGGTTTGTAGAAGATGTTGCTGAATCCGACTCGCTTAGCGTCATGGAAATGCGTGTTATAGGAAATGACGGAGTTATACAAATGGCTGATTACAAAGGGCAAAAGTCACTGTTGGTGTTTTGGGCCAGCTGGTCGGACAAGTCGCGAACCATGCTTGATGAAATTCAGCTTTTGCAAAACGAACAGGATTCCTTAGCGGTAGTAGCAGCACTTGTAAAAGATGCAGAAGAATCATTAGCTAAAGAGAAAGAATACCCCGGGTTTGTTTATACTGATGGAGCTCATTTTTTCAATTACCTGAAAGTACCCGGATTCCCCAGTTATATATTATTTGATGAAGATACGAAGGTTTTAACCTCAAATATCGGCTATGAAAAAGGAGTTGGGTACGATTCACTTAAGGTTTGGTTTGAATGAGTGAATCGTTATTCATAGTGCTAAGTGGGGAATTAGTGAAAGCAAATGAAGCATCGGTGTCTCCTCTTGACAGGGGCTTGATGTATGGGGATGGTTGCTTCGAGACCATGCGCAGTTATGCCGGGAAATTTTTAGAATGGGTTGAACATTTTAACCGACTTGCAGCCGGATTGAATTACCTGGGAATAGACCCGGCCTTTACCTCCGGTGAACTGAAAGCACAAGTCTTAAAAGTTTTAGATGAAAATGACCTTAAAGACAAAGAATGTATGGTGCGCATTCAGTGCTGGAGAAAAGGGGAAAGGGGATATAAAACCTCTTCGCATGAAATGAATTGGATGATTCAAGCTTCTGAAATCAAACCTGATGCTTTACCTCTAAATCTGTCATTAGCGGAAACACGCTGTATTCCCTCTGAAGCGCTTCAGCGCAAATATAAGTTGAGTAACGGGCTCAACTACATTAAGGCGGCTCAGGAGGCTGGTAAACGTCTCTGTGACGATTCCTTGATGCTCACCATCGATGAAAAAATAAGTGAGACAACTTCTTCCAATATATTTTGGATTCAATCCGGTAACGTTTTCACGCCTTCTGAAATATGTGACCTGTTGCCGGGAGTTACCCGGAATTTGGTTATCGATATCATAAAATCATTAGGTATTACTGTGCAGCAAGGGGTATATGAAACAGATCACATCAAGGGTGCGGAAGCCGTATTTTGCACTAATTCACTAATAGAGATCAGGGAAGTATTATCGCTTGATGATATCCTTTTTGAGATAAATCACCCATTGGTGATGCAAATTAAAGAAGGTTTTGAGCAGCATAAGGTACAGAAATTAAAAGCATGAGCCGATTCAATTCCATTGATGATGTATGGGTTTTTCTGAATTCCATTCCGCTGTTTCAAAAGGCAGGGGTTTCAGCGGTCAATTACTCACTGGACAATATTAGCAAGTTTTGTGAAGCACTTGGAAATCCTCAGAAAGAATATCCGGCGATTCATGTTGCAGGGACAAACGGGAAAGGAACCACTTGTCATTTATTGGAAAAAATATACTCAGATGCAGGTTATAACACCGGTTTGTTCATCTCCCCGCACTTGATCAGATATAATGAAAGGGTAAGGGTAAATCAGAGGGAAATTACGGATCAGGATTTGCTGCGGTTCTTTCAAAGAACTGAAACGTTGCTGGATGACATTAAACTGAGCTATTTTGAGATAAGCACCGCTCTTGCCTTTTGGTATTTTGCTGATCAGAAAGTAGATATAGCGATTATAGAGACCGGATTAGGGGGGCGGCTGGATTCTACCAATATCATCAGCCCTGAAGTTTCCGTGATAACAAGCATTGGAATGGACCATCAAAGTATATTGGGTGATACCATAGAGGAAATAACTGCCGAGAAAGCCGGCATTATTAAACCCGATACCCCGCTGGTGATCGGAAATGTAACCGGGGTCTCCAAAAGAATTTTAGAAGCGACTGCTCTGCAAAAAAACAGTAAATGTTATGCTGTTATTGATTTAAAACCGGAATGGAATAATGGTTCGGTCACGCTCAAAGATGGAGATGTTCAAATCAAAACTTTATTTAAAGAAGCTGTAAATAAATGGAATGTAGTATCTTCATGGTTGGTAATTGATGTTTTGAAAAGCTCATTCCCAATTAATGAAGCGCAACGAATATTATCTATAGAAAAATTTACGGGAGCACCGGGAAGGTTTGAAAAAATACATTCGGATTATGAATGGTTTTTCAGCGGCTCTCATAATGCTCAGGCCTTGGAATCATCCCTCCAGGCTGTGCAGGCTATTAAATCCATTTCAGAAACGGTATTGGTATTTTCTGCAATGAAGGACAAGTTAAATGAAGATATGCTCGAATATTTCAAAGGTTTTAAAAAAGCGTATTTCGTTGAACAGGATGGGGAAAGAGCCGCTAAATTTAGTGATATAAAAGACTCATTGGACGTTGAACTAATGGAAGAAACTCAAAAAGAAAATATTTTGAATGAATTAAAGACAGAGTTAGTAATTTTTATGGGAAGTTTTTACTTTTATCCCATAGTTAAGCGATGGACAGCAAACGTATCATAATAGAACCATCGACTATTTTATCCTTACCTGATTGAATATCCAGTATCGTTGCCAAAACAGGGTGACACGATATTCACCCCAAAATTCAGTAAGAATCATATATTTATAACAGCCACATTTTATGTCAGATAATGAAACCGCCGGAATCCCGGCCGGGGAGTTGGAATCCTTAGAGGGTAAAAAGCTTCACGAATTACAGACCATAGCCAAATCTATTGGAATCAAACGAGTAACAGGAGTACGTAAAGTTCAGTTAATTGAACAAATACGTGAAAAAGCCGCAGAAGAAACCGGCTCTGATAACTCCGTTGACGCTGATAACAAAGAAGATCATCAGAAAAATGATTCTACCCAAAAGGATTCTGAACTAAAGAATTACGGTGGACAGGATCATATTGTCTCATATAAAAAGAAAGATGAGAAACAGGATGATTCGAAAAGAAAACATCAGCACAAGCACAATAATAATCGGCGAAAGGGGCATGAGCATAATAAATTACCTGAGTCGGATGCTAATACGCTTGAAGAGCGTATTAAAGAGCTGGAGCCGGATCTGGGCCCTTATCTTTTTAATGAAGGAACCCTCGAGATTTTACCGGATGGCTATGGATTTTTACGCTCGGTAAATTACAATTACAAAGCCAGTCCGGATGATATTTATGTTTCGCCTTCTCAAATTAAAAGGTTTCGCTTAAAGCAGGGAGATTGTGTAATTGGAGTTATTCGTCCTCCGAAAGTTGGAGAACGTTATTTTGCTTTGCTCCGCATTGAAGGAGTAAACGGGCGTATCCCTCATGATATGGATAACCGGCAAGATTTTGAAGATTTGTTGCCTGTTCACCCTGATGAGCGCTATCGTTTGGAATTTGAACCAAAGGAACACACTACCCGGCTTATTGATTTATTTGCGCCTGTCGGTAAAGGACAGCGTGGTTTAATTGTGGCTCAGCCCAAGACCGGTAAAACTACTATTTTGAGAAATATCGCAAATGCGATTTCTGCCAATCATCCAAAGACAAAAATTTTGATTGTTTTGATAGATGAACGGCCGGAAGAAGTAACTGAAATGGAGCGTAACGTGAAAGGAGCCGAAGTGGTGGCTTCTACTTTTGACGAAAAACCTGAGAATCATATTGGCCTTGCTGAAATTGTCTTTGAAAAAGCCAAGCGATTGGTGGAAAGCGGCCACGATGTAATAATGCTGATGGATTCCATTACGCGACTGGCACGAGCTTATAATATTGTCGCTTCAAATAAAGGCCGTACCATGTCGGGTGGGGTTGATTCTGAAGCATTGAAAGCCCCACGGCAATTATTCAGTTCTGCCCGAAATATCGAAAACGGTGGCTCACTTACCATCCTCGCTACCGCTTTGATTGATACCGGCTCTCGTATGGATGACGTGATTTTTGAAGAATTCAAGGGAACGGGTAATATGGAGATTTACCTGGATCGTCGTATTTCGGAACGCAGGGTTTATCCCGCTATTGATATATTCAGGAGTGGAACCCGTCGTGAAGAGTTGTTGGTCAGTGAAGCTGAGCGTGAAAAAGTGGTGCTACTCCGACGTTACCTGACGAATATGAGTCCTTATGAAGCCATGGACTTCCTGCTGGATAAAATCAAAGGCACGAAAAATAACGAAGAGTTTTTGATCTCAATGAACAAGTAGTATTCAGTGATAAGAAAGCGATTAACAGTTCCCGGTTCTTGGTTTTAGTTTTGGGGCAATAATCAGCGGAGCTTTCTGCCAAACAACATATCCATAAAAGTCTGCCTGATTTCCGGACTTGCATCGCGGTAGGTTCCGAAGTCAACATGTTGATCGGGGCGGGTGGTATCAATTTCAATTCCCCATAAAGGTGAAAGGGTAGTGGGCAGCATGGAATAGCGGGCGTCTCCGATCACGTTTTCATGCCCGGGATGCTTGATGAGGAAGCCATTCGATAATTTCGAAAATCGTTCGATGTCCTTGTATAAAATAGTGCCATTAAAGCTGTTAAATTCATTCCGCCAATCGAGGAGAGGCGCCGTTTCACCCTCATAAATGATGGGATCAGAAAACGGGAATAAACGAATTCCATAGGCATGTAAAGTATCCTGATTTTCATACCGAACACTCCAAACCAGTTGATTGGCTATAGTCGGCTTAACGTCTATCCGGTCTATAGATTGGTCGTTTTGTGTTGCCATTTCCTCTGCAATGTTGATTGCTTTCTGTTTTTGGCTAAACCCAAAGATCAGGTAGAGTACAACCCAACCCAAAGCTATTCGGCTAAAAAGTTTGTCTCTTTTCCAAAAAGCTATTCCTGTACATACAATGATTCCCAGTGTAAAGAGTGGGTCGAAAACAGAGATGATGTTGAGTGAATAGCGTTCATCCACAAACGGCCAAAGTAAATGAACACCGTAACTGGTTAAATAATCAGCCATTCCGGCGGTGGCATAACCGGCCAAACTGAAAAAATAAGTTTGTTTTAAGGTGAGATGTTTTTTTACAAACCACCAGATCAATGCAGTCGCGAAAAGAGCTCCGATGGGAATAAAAATAAGGGAATGCGTGAATTGTCGATGTAGCTCAAGATTCAATAGCGGATCAGTAGTACTGAAAAGAAATACATCAAGGTCGGCAAGTGTGGCTGAGACAAATCCCGTAAAAGCAGCAGCTCGTAACGTTTCCTTTTTGGCAAAAGATTGCGAGGCTGTAGCTCCTATAAGTCCGTGAGTGACGGGATCCATTTAAATGAAAAAAGTTTATGGAAAAGGATTACGTTTATATACTGACCTGCAGTGAAAGAATAAAATTTCTTCCCGGAGCAGAAACTCCTGAACTATAGGGGCGGTACCGCTGATCCGTGATGTTCTCAAGTCCGGCAGTCACCGTATATGATTCCCGAAAGGTATACAAAGCCTTAAAGTTCAGGGTGTACCAGGAGGGAGCGTAGGTATTACCGTTTTCATCAAGTGCATAAATATCCGTTTTGCCTTGCTCGCTTACCGATAAATTATCATGTGTTTTCTCACCTTGATAATAGGAATTCAACTCAAGGGTTAACGCGTCCTTTTCATAAGTAAGTCTTGTGACTCCAAACCATGGAGCAGCATGCCTGGAGGGACTAACATTCCCGTCCTCAGATTCTTCTTCACCTTTCTGGAAATTTATATCCGAAGTTAAGCGTAAATCAGATCTTAAATTTATCTCAACCCCGGCTTGAATACCATAAACATTGGCAGTGGCAACATTTTGCAAAGCCTGAACTCTGCTCATTACCCCGCTATACATTAAACTGTCAGAACCGTTAAGAGTAAAATTTCTGCGGACAATTGCGTTCTCAAGAATAGTATAATATCCGGTCACATCCATTTTTAAAAAATCACCGAAAGTATGAGCGATTCCCAAGTCAGCGTTATAAGCATATTCAGGAGATAGATCAGGGTTTGGCACCACTACTGAACCCGGCTCTGAGTCAAAAATCTTCCCGATGTCATCAACATTGGGAGCCCGGAAAGCAGTAGATAAATTCGCGTTTATAACCCAGCTTTTCGATGGCCTGTAAACTCCGCCTAAACTTCCGGTGAGTGATCCTTTATTGATATTTGCTTCCCGGAATGGGAAAGAATAAAAATCAGTATCAAAATCTGCGGCAATAATAACCTGATTATATCGAAGGCCGGCTTGAAGGGTGAACTTGTCCGATATCTCATATTCATCATTTATATATGCAGCGAGAGACTGCCATAAAGCATCCGGATATCTTGAAGGCCCGGTTTGTTCATTCCCTGTACTGATATCTCTGTTAATACCGGTTGATTGAACATCATTAAGCACATACTCAAAACCATAGTAAAGGGTGTTGTTTTCACCGGTAAATTTTAAGAAATCTATATTGGCAGAATATGCGTTTACTTCTTCAATACGAATTTCTTTTTCGGAGCTGTTAAAATCACGGCTGATTCTGCTTTCTTCAAAAAATTGATGGGCAAGACTAATATTCATGTTATCAAAAAGCCCAAGGTTTCCTACATGTTCAGCTTTTAATTGATTCATCATCCATTTTTGGGGACCGTATTTCCATTCAGCATAACGCGGTAAGCCGTTTTGAGTTCTGTTATGCCGGTCGTACCTGCCATATGGGGAGGTCTCGGAATAGTGCAGCGCGTAGTTTAAGTCCCATTTTAAATTGGGCTCAAATCTAACTTTCTGCATTGCATTGATTTGAGAATACGCGGTTGGGATTTGAAAAAGCGGGTCATCTTGAATGATTACTTCATCCGAATTAAGTTGTTGTTCAACATAATATGGTTTTATATAATCATCAGGACCATGGCTGCCTTGGCGTAAATGCCCATAGTCATATGAGCTCAAACTGCTTACAAAAGCCCATTTATTCCCCCCGATATTAAGGTCAAAGTGTCCGGTTTGCTCATTGTTGGCTGATGAGTACCGGATATTTGCTTTTCCTTTGATAAGGATGTCATCATCTGCTGATAACTTCGGAGTCAGGGTTTGAAAACTCATTACTCCGCCAATGGCATCACTTCCGTAAACAACGGATCCCGGGCCAAATAATACTTCAGTGCTTTCAATCGCAAAAGGATCGAGAGAAATCACATTTTGGATATTCCCGCCTCTGAAAATCGCCGTATTCATTCGCACTCCATCTATGGTATATAAGAGACGATTGGTAGCAAAACCGCGGATCATAGGACTTCCGCCGCCTTGCTGACTTTTCTGAATGAAAACCTTTCCGGATAAATTTAAAAGATCGGCTGCTGTTTGCGGGTTTTGCAGTTTTACTGCTTCAGGGCTCACGGTGGATATCTTTGAAGGTATATTTTCTGAAGACTGGCTCCAGCGGGTTGCGGAGATTACCATATCATTCATACTAAAGGAAGCCGGTTCCAGAAGCAATTCAAAGGATGCTGATTCAAGTTCAGAATAGCTTTTTATGATAGTTTCATACCCCAGTATGCGAATCTCAATAGCATCAGAATCCTTAAATTGGCTGATATCTACTCTTCCTTTTTCATCAGTGGTTGCAAAAATCGTAGGGTTTGAACTGCTGATTGTTACTACAGGAATCGGTTCTTTCGTATTGGCATCTTTAACTACGAGTGTTTGTGCTAAAGCAAACGAAGGAATTACCGCCAAAAACGTAATTAGCAGGTACTTTTTCATTCTCTAAGAAGGGTATTAAGCTGATGAATATTTTGATTAGTAATGATATCAAGATTGAAGAAGATAATTCATCAAATAATGAAAAATAAATAGGCAATTTATGCGATAGAAAGGGGCAGCCTACTCGACATCCCTAAGCACAAATTTTTTGTCTTTATCCTGTTCCAGCTTTCCGGCTTTGGCGTGGATGGAGTGGTAGAACAGCAGTAAGGCTTCTTCTTTGAGAGCCTGGCGAAGGATAAGGGTTTTTGCTTTTTTAGACTGGATGGGATCGATATCTAATTGCCGCATGGCATAGTGATTCAGGTGATACTCGGAGGGAACTAAATCTCCTAAAAAGAATGCGGTTTCCCCGGCATCCTGAATTTTTACAATTTGATGTCCCGGTGTATGGCCCCCGGTTCGGATTAACTCAATCCCCGGCAATAACTCAAAATAGGTATCGGTAATCATAACCAGCTTATCTTCGGCGGCAAGTTTGTAAAATTCATCAAGGTTATACCCCGCTCCGATACTCTTTTTCTTTTCGTTGATTTGTTCCAATGCGAAATACCATTCCTTTTTTTGGATGAAATAATTGGCGTATGGCATAGTGGCTTGTGTAGAAATATTGTAATCTACAAAAGTAGAGCCTGCTGAATGATCAAAATGCAAATGAGTGAGTACTACATGCGTTATGTCAGCCGGGGTCAGGCCAAAAATATCCAGGTTGGTAAGCAGATTTGAGGTATCCGTGTAACGGCTTTTGTGATCGAGTCCCCAGCCCAGGCCGGTGTCGAGCAGGATATTATGTTTTCCATCCCGAATTAATATGGGGTTGATTCCGATTGGGGTAGATGTGGACTTTATATCTGATTTATGCCTGGCCGAGGTGATGATTGAAGAATCAGTTTTTTGAATAATCCCATCTTCAAATATCTCAAAAATACCTTCACTGAGCTGTTCTATTTCAAAGCGGCCTACTTTCATGAAAATTGAATTAATGGAATGAATATCAGGTTACCGTAACTTAATAATTCTTTGCTTTCAGGCAATTCATTTTATCTTTGTTATCTATGGAAAAATATGACGCTATTATCATCGGATCGGGGCATAACGGCTTAGTTACCGGATGCTATCTTGCAAAAAACGGGTACAAGGTACTCGTGCTTGAGCGTGATTCTACCATTGGGGGTGCGGTGCGTACTGAAACCATGTTTCAATCAGCAGATAATCCTCATGGTTTTCGAATGGATGTGGGCTCATCCGTGCACATTATGATTCACCAAACCGGTATTATTGAAGAATTAGAGCTGGAAAAATATGGTCTTGAGTATATCGATATGGATCCAATAATGTCGTATCCGGTGCCAACAGGGAAAGGAGTCATTCATTTTTGGAAAGATGTAGAACGAACACTGGAATCAATCTCAAAAGTAGCTCCCGAAGATGTTAAGAACTACCAGGAGTTTATAAGTTTCTGGGGTAAGATTAACAAGAGCGTGTTGAAAGCATTTATGACTAAGCCTTCGGTAGGAAATATCTTTGCTGAAATGACTAAAGCCCAGATTCGGGATGGCTCTATGTTTAAAAAAGGAGAGCAGGCAGCGGGACTACAGAAGATTCTGTCAAGTTATGGCAAAGTAGTGGACGATGCTTTTGAGAGTCCCTACATGAAAGCAGCCATTCTTTGGTTTGCAGCACAGTCCGGGCCTTTGCCTGATCATTCGGCAACGGGTGATTTTGCGGGGTGGCAGTCGATGCTGCACGAAAGCGGAGCTAAACACCCAAAAGGCGGGAGTGGAATGCTGACACAAGCCATGAAGAATATGATTGAGGCCCACGGCGGAGAGGTAAAAGCGGATCATCCCATCCAAAAAATATTGATTGAAAACGGGAAGGCAATTGGAGTGCAAACGGAAAAAGGGGAGGAGTTCAGGGCAAATACTATCGTCTCAAATGCTCATGTTCAAACCACGATGATGAAAATGGTGGGGAAAGATCATTTGGATGATTCCATGTTTACCAAAGTGGAAAACATCAATGTAGGGAATGGGTTTGGAATGGTAATACGGTGTGCAGTAGAAGAACTGCCCGACTATACCGCTGCTCCAAATGATCCGGATATTCATAATGGAATTCAGTTGTTGGCTCCATCCGTACAATACATGAACAATGCTATTGGGGATTACGCAAAGAAACTGCCGCCTGAAAATCCGCCGGTCTTGTGTATGACATTTTCTAAAATTGACCCTGAAGTAGCCAAAGACGGAAAGCACACCTTATTTGCCTGGGCACAATGGCATCCCTATAAATTAGCCAATGGCATGAAATGGGATGATATTCGTGAGCGGGAAGCCCAAAAAATTTATGATGTAGTTGCAACATATGCCCCGAATATGAAAGACAAATTAATTGATTGGTATATTCAGACACCACTGGATATTGAGCGCAAGCATGGGCTTTTAAAGGGGAATGTGATGCATGTGGAAATGAGCTTTGACCAGATGTTTATGTTTCGTCCCATTCCCGAAATGAGTCAGTATGAAACTCCCATCAAAAATTTATATTTGGCCAGTGCTTCATGTCATCCCGGCGGCGGAGTATTTGGAGCCGCGGGGTATAATGCCGCGAAGGTTATCCTTAGGAAAAATAGAAAACGAATTTTTTCATTTAGATGAGGTATTGTTTTGAGTTCAAGTTTATACGTTAACCTTTCAAAAATTGGAAATAATTTAAAGACTGTAAGTTCAGTGATAGGGCCTGAAGTGCAAAAGATGGCGGTGGTTAAGGATGAAGCTTATGGCCATGGATTGATAGAAGTTGCCAAATATTTGAAAGATAAAGTGGAATGGTTTTGCACGGCCAGATTATCCGAAGCAATTGCTTTGAGAAAGGAAGGGATAAAAAATCCAATACTCGTATTTGAGCTCCCGCCTCGTGGCAAAGAATCTTTGTATAAAGCATATAATATAACGGCGAGTATTTCAGACTTGTCAGTTTTTGAGCGGCTTGAACCCGGTACAGAAGCTCACCTTCATTTTGATACCGGCATGTTTCGTTTGGGAATTTTACCGGAGGATAGTGCCGAAGTTCTGCAAAAGATGAAACAATATGATTTGAATTATTCCGGTATCTATACCCATTTCGCCAATTCAGATGAACAAAATCATCCTAGGGTAATTAAACAGCTGAATATCTTCAGGGATATAAGAGCTCAGTTTCCGGACACTCTTATGACTCATACAGCAAACAGCGGAGCAATTTTTTACTATCACGAACACGGGGTGCTTTTTGATGCTGTGCGTCCCGGTGTGTGTTTGTATGGTTATGCACCGGGTTCAGTTGAAATACCGGAGTTGGAGCCGGCCTTAGAATGGAAATCCGAGTTGGTACAGGTGAAAAAAATCAAAAAAGGTGAGTTGGTGGGGTATGGCAGCCGATGGGAAGCTCCGGATGACGGATGGCTCGGTGTAGTTCCGGTAGGTTATGCGGATGGGGTTTTTAGAAACCTCAGCGGTTGTTTTAAGGTGGAAATAGCAGGTGAACTGTTTCAGCAAGTTGGTACCATTAGCATGGATTTTTTTACTGTTTATCTGGGCAGTAAAAAGTTAGCGAATGATGAGCCTGTAACTATACTAAAAAGAGAAGAGCTGTCCCCAAAAGTATGGGCAAAAAAAATGGGGACAATACCGTATGAAATAACAACGGCTATTTCCCCTAAAGTAAAAAGAGTATATGTTTAGAAACTAATGATTTCTGCTAACTCGATATCAAATCGGAGGGTATCATTTTTAAGATTTGAATTGGGGGAATTACCATAGGCAAGTTCCGGGGGTATAATCAAGACTCGTTTCCCGCCTTCTTTCATGCCAATCAAACCTTCCCTAAAACCTGAAATAAGATTTCCTAAAGAATTAAATGTAGCTGGAGATGGATTTCCGTTACGATACGAGCTGTCAAAAATATCACCTGATTCATACCTTCTGCCGGTATAATAAACACGAACTTGATCTCGCCGGTCTACCTCAAAAGCACCACTCCCTTCTTCAACAATATAGTAAATCAACCCGGTTTCTGATTCAACTCTTGTTGCGTTATCAATATTAAAAGGTTCCGGGGCAGATGAGTAATCTACTTCAAAAGGATTATCCTCATCACATGATGAAAATGAAATAGCAAGCAGTGGTAAAAACAATAGGGGCAGTAAATTTCTAAGTGATATCATTGCGTATTTAAATAATCTAAACGGATTAATCGATTGTTTGTCAGATAAACTTATTTATCCGGCTTTTTATTATCTATAAAAGATACAGGTTAAAGAGGTCAAAAACATAGCACGAAAAGGATTTTATCAAAGCTTATGAATCGTTTTTTGATATTCCGGTAATAGCTTCATCCAATTCTTTTTTGCGTTTTCGATTGGCATACTTGCTAACCCAAATTGATAACTCATAAAGCACCGTGAGTGGCAGAGCAATAAGAATCTGTGAAATTGGGTCGGGTGGAGTAAGCATAGCTGAAACCACCAGACATAGAATGAGCGCGTGGCGCCGGTACTTTTTGAGCAAATCAGGAGTAAGTAATCCGATTTTAGACAGTGAATAACTTACGACCGGTATTTGAAAGATGATTCCACAAGCTATCACCCACATGGCAACGGAGCTGAAATATTCATTGATATCAAAATCATTGCGAATAATATCGGAGATCTGGAACTGGGCAAAGAATTGAAGTGCAAAAGGAACCAATATCATATATCCAAAAGCTACACCCAGTAAAAAGAAAAATGTGATAAAAAAGGAAGTGAAATAGGATTTTTTCTTCTCTTTTCTTTCCAGTGCGGGCTCAATAAATGACCACATTTGATAGATAAAGAAAGGAGACCCAATCACAAAACCCATCACAAAGAGAGTGCCCCAATACGTAAAAAACTGCCCGGGTAAACGACGGCTTTGAAGCTCGAAATTTACCGCATCAACCCGCAGCAGGTCATACATAAAGAAATCGGCTCGGGTTGGGCCTAATATGACATCCTCCACAAAGAAATCAGCAAAAAAGAAGGCGATGATCATACCCACCAACACTCCGATAAGTCCTTTAATGATCCTCCACCTCAGTTCCTCGAGATGCTCGAGGAAAGACATAGTATCGGTTCTATCGGCCGGTTTTTTCGCCTTAGGTGGGTTTTCTTCCATAATCTGGCGTTGTTCCAATTTTACTACTCCGGATTATGCAGTTACAAAATCATACAGCGGAAATTGATCACATAAATCACGTACTTCCTGCTCTACTTTTTTTTGATTATCCTCGTCTTCAGGCTTTTGGAGTATCTTATCAATGAGAACAGCAATGTGCTCAAACTCGGCTTCTTTAAGTCCGCGGGTTGTCATTGCCGGGGAACCAATTCGAATTCCTGAAGTCACAAACGGGCTTTCTGTATCAAAAGGAACCATATTTTTATTTACGGTTATAGCAGCCTTTTCTAAGGCGTCTTCTGCAATTTTACCATTTAATCCTTTGTTTCGCAGATCGATAAGAATCAGATGATTGTCAGTTCCTCCACTTACCAGGTTGTATCCCATTTCCATAAATTTGTGGGCCATGGCTTTGGCATTTTTTTGAACCTGAATCTGATAAGACTTGAAACCGTCTTCCAGTGCTTCTCCAAAAGAAACGGCTTTGGCTGCAATCACGTGCATCAGCGGACCACCCTGAGTTCCCGGGAAGACGGCTGAATCAAATACTTCACTCCAGTTTTTGGTACGCCCTGATTTTCGTGCGGTGACACCAATGGTGTTTTCTCCGTCTTTGCCCACTAAAATCATGCCTCCTCTCGGGCCGCGTAATGTTTTGTGTGTGGTAGTGGTTACAACATGGGCATGGGGCAGAGGATCATTCAAAAGATCAACGGCTATAAGTCCTGCAGTATGTGCCATATCCATCCATAGTAAGGCACCTACTTCATCGGCGATTTCCCGAAAAGCTTCATAATCATAATCTCTTGGGTATGCAGAAGCACCAATGGAAATCATTTTTGGCTTAATTTCCAGGGCTCTGTCCCGGATTGTGTTCATATCCAGTCGGCCGGTTTCTTTATTTACTCCGTAAAATTTGGCGTTAAACGTAATTCCTGAAAAGTTTACCGGGGATCCGTGAGTAAGGTGACCGCCATGAGAAAGGTCAAGGCCAAGCAAGGTGTCTCCGGGTTCCATACAAGCTAAATAAACGGCAGCATTGGCTGTAGCTCCCGAGTGAGGTTGTACGTTTACCCAGTCAGCTCCAAATAATTTTTTGGCGCGGTTGCGGGCATGGTCTTCAACGATATCAACATATTCACATCCTCCATAGTAACGCTTCCCGGGGTAACCCTCGGCGTATTTATTGGTGAGAGTACTTCCCATAGCAGAAATCACTGCTTTAGAGGCAAAATTTTCGGATGCGATCAGTTCCAGGTTGTAATTCTGTCTATTTGTTTCCTTTTCCAGCAGTTCAAAAATCTGACCGTCTTGTTCCTGAAGCGATTTCATCGGCTATAGTTTATTGTTGTGTTAAAGATTCAATTTTATTGATACGACGTTCATGACGCCCTCCCTCAAATTCGGTCGAAAACCATACTTCCAAAATTTCTTTGATTTGAGATTCATCCAGATCCCGGCCGGGTAAACACAAGATATTTGCATTGTTGTGGGATCGCGTAAGCTCAGCTGATTTTTTGGAGTATACAAGGCCGGCTCTCACTTTGGGGTATTTATTGGCGGTCATGCAAACCCCTTGCCCGCTTCCACAAATCAAAATACCTTGGTCATGCTCCCCGTTGTTTACACGTTCAGCAACCTGTATGGCAAAATCAGCATAATCCACGGAATCTTCTGAGTGAGTACCGTAGTCGATGGGTTCGTGGCCCATCTCTTTTAATATTTTCTTAGTTACCTCTTTTGCAGGAAACCCCGCGTGGTCGCTGGCTATTGGGATGATCATCAAATGTTTATCTTAGGTAAGAAATTGAGAACAAATATCCTCAATTTTTAGTTGATATTAAAGCCAACAATCAAGTAAATGAAAGGTTTTCATTAAACAAGCTGAATAATCACTCACAAATCTAAATTAAAGCAGACACATTGAATTACTCCAAAGAGCTTAAAGTTGCAAAACAGGCGGCTAAAGAAGCATCTCAAATTATTCGAAAGTATGCAGATAAAGCTTCATTTGATATAAAACTCAAAGGAAAAAACGATTTGGTTACGGATGCAGATATAGCATCTGAACAGAAGATCATCGAAATACTGACGGGCGAATTCCCCGAAGATCAAATTTTGGCTGAGGAGTCAAATCAAAAATCATCTCTTCCAAGCGAGCGAATTTGGATTATTGATCCCATTGACGGTACAACTAATTTTGCTCACACATTTCCGGCTTATTGTATTTCTATCGCACTCTGGGAAAACAAAGAACCAAAAGTGGCATTGGTTCTGGAAGTGGCCCATCAGGAATTATTTACTGCTGTAGAAGATGAAGGTGCATATCTGAATAATGAACGAATTCAAATTTCTGAGAATGATAACCCGGGGTCGTCTTTAATCGGAACCGGATTTCCCTATAAAGATTTGGATTTAGTGGATAATTATCTGAAGCTATTCAAAAGGATGATGGAAAAAACGCACGGGGTTCGTCGCCCGGGAACTGCTGCCTGGGATTTATGTAATGTTGCATGTGGTCGTTTTGAAGGCTTTTATGAATATGGCCTGAGCGTTTGGGATGTAGCTGCAGGGGCACTCATTATAAAGGAAGCAGGCGGAGTGATAAGTGACTGGAAAGGAGGAGATAACTGGCTATTCGGACAACGTATTATTGCAGGGAATAAGTCAATTCATGCTTTTTTGATGGAGCAAATCAATGAGAGTTTTGAGGAAAAAGAATTAACTAATTAAAGCCGATTATTAAATTAGGCCGGAAGTCTGAAAAGAAGTATCTCCGCGGCCTTTGAATATTGAATCAACCTACTTGTTGCGTGAGGGAACTTCCAGAACTGAATCATAGGGTACCGGGATACCAGGAATTGGAGCCCTGTAAAGTATTATACCCAGGTGTAAATACATTTGGGCTATTTGCTGAAAAAAGGAAAATATTCTTTTTTGAACTATATAAGATCACATAAAATTGATGTAATTTGGCTTTGAACGAATAGCCTGACCTCATGGTAATTAACATAAGAAGATCAGTAGTAGGTGATCTTGAATTTTTGCTCGATCTTGAGCAAAAAGCTTTTCCCTTATATCAACAAAGCTCGCGACGTACGCTTTCTTTAAGTCTTAAAAGTACGTTTCAGCAGGTTTGGATTGCGGAAATTAATATTGATGGCAAGCTGACTGTAGTTGGGTGCCTCATTTTATACATCTATAAACATACAGTTCGGATATTTTCAATTGTAGTTGATCCCGAATTCCAGGGAAAAGGAATTGGTAATGAATTGCTGAATAAAGCTCGGGAAATAGCCAATGAGAAGAAAGCCGAACGCATTTCTCTTGAAGTAAGTATTGATAACAGGGAGTTGATTTCCTGGTATAAAAAAGCTGGGTTTGAATCTACTGAAATGATGAAGGATTATTATGAAGAGGGAAGGGATGGTTTAAGAATGATACTGGAGTTGCCTAAATCTGCAAATAAAACCCGAATTTCCAATGTTATTGTAGTTGATAATCCGAAAGACTGGAACTTGGTTGTACAAAATGTTGAGGTGGTTTCATCTAAGGATTACACTTCCAATACAGGCTTATTTTCCGAGCGGGCACTCCGGGTTTTTAATTTGTGCAATTCATACCGTTATCAAAGTATGGGGTACTATGTATCATTGCTGGCTTCAGCAAGGGAGCACCGGGCGATTCCTAATGTAACAACCATTCGCGATTTTAAAGATGTCGGGGTAATTCGTTCTATTGCTGAGGATATTGATGAAGTAATCCAAAAAAGTTTGCAGCGGTGTGAGAATGGAAGTAAAGTGCTGAATATCTATTTTGGTCAGGCTGCAGATCCTGCTTTTAAGTTATTGGGGCAGAAGCTATACCAGATGTTTGAGGCTCCTATATTTCAGGTGCATTTCGTAAAGACAGATCGTTGGGATATAAAACGAATTGCTCCCCTGAGTTTGAATAAAATTGAACCTTCCGATCTTGATTTGGTAAAGGATTTTGCTAAGGGATATTTCGAAGCCAAGCGGTTTAAAAAAACTAAACTAAAAAATTATATTTATCACTTGGCTATTTTGGTAAATCCGGAAGAAGAAAACCCACCTTCCAATAAAAAAGCGCTGAATAAATTTGAAGCAGCAGCGGATGACGTGGATATCTATACCGAATACATTACCAAGGACGATTATAACCGGCTTTCCGAGTTTGACGCACTTTTTATTCGGGAAACGACCAATGTAAATAACTACACCTATCACTTTTCGAGGAAAGCTTATGCTGAAGGATTAGCGGTAATTGATGACCCTTGGTCTATACTGCGTTGTTCTAATAAAATTTACCTTCACGAACGCCTAAAAGTAAATAATATCCTTACTCCCGAAACCATGGTCTTTGTAAAGGGAATGGGAAGTGTCAAAAATTCAATGAATTTAAAATTTCCCTTAATTCTCAAACAACCTGACAGTGCTTTTTCAGTTGGAGTTACGAAGGTGAATGATATTGGTGAGATGAACGAATCACTGGAGAGACTATTTAAGATATCTGACCTGATAATCGGACAGGAATTTTTGCCATCTGATTATGACTGGAGGGTGGGAGTTCTTGATAATCAGCCGCTTTTTGTATGTAAATATTTTATGGCCAAAGGACACTGGCAAATTTACAATTGGAAAGGCCCTAAAAATGATCAGTCCGGAGATTCTGCTACTCTGTCTTTTGATCAGGTGCCTCCAAAAGTTTTAAAAACGGCTACTAAAGCAGCTTCATTAATGGGAGATGGGCTTTATGGGGTAGATTTAAAAATGTTGGGTGATAAAGTTTATGTAATTGAGGTGAATGATAATCCTAATATTGATGCCGGTGTTGAGGATAAAATAATGGGGAAAGAGCTCTATAAGAAAATAATTCAGTCGTTTATTACCCGGATTGAAATGTCCAGGAATATTGAGCGGTTTGTCAGTATTGAGCCGGATTAACGTCTGAATAAACGGTTAAACTTTATTTAAGCCTTCTTCCAGGTCGGCAATAAGGTCTTCAACGTTTTCTATGCCCGTAGAATAACGAATCAGGCTTTCTGATATACCTAAATGTTTTCGCTGGGCTTCTGTCAGTTCTACATGGCTGGTAGTCCTTGGGGGGCCGGCTAACGTACTTACAGACCCAAGACTGGCCGCCAGATGAACGAATTTCATATTATGTAGCAAACTTTTGACTGATTCATAGCCGCCATTAAGTTCAAAACTCAGAATACCTCCAAAACCGGACATCTGTTTTTTAGCAATATCATGCCCGTTATGGCTTTCCAATCCCGGGTAAAAAACTTTTTCTACTTTCGGATGTTCGTTTAAGTATCGGGCTATTTTCAAGGCACTTTCGTTTTGTCTTTGAACCCTCAACTCCAAGGTTTTCATGCCGCGAATCACCATGTAAGCAGCATCAGGATGAAGACTTGCGCCATTTATTTCCCTGTATCCGTAAATTTTTCTCACTAGTTCTTTCTTCCCGCAAACAAGTCCGCACATGGTATCGGAGTGACCACCTAAAAATTTTGTAGCACTGTGAATAACCAAATCAACCCCGAGAGAAATTGGGTTTTGATTGATGGGAGAGGCAAACGTATTATCTGAGACAACAACAGCACCTGTTTTTTTGGCTGCTTTTGCTATTCTTTGTAAATCAAGAATTTTCAAGGTAGGATTGGTAGGGCTTTCCAGATATACAAGCTTACAGCCTTTTTCAATTTCTCGCTCCAGTTGCTCATGATCTTCCGTTTCACACAATTCAACTTGGATATTGAATTTCGGGAGATGCTCTAAGAATAACTTACTGGTGCCTCCATAAGAGTCTTTAATGGAAACAACCCGGTCGCCCGGTTTAAGTAAGGAAAAAAGGGTGTTGCTGATGGCCGCCATTCCGGTGGAGAAAGCGATAGCATCTTCAGCTCCTTCAAGTACACAAATTTTCTCTTCTAAAACCTGAACGGTAGGATTCGTGTTTCTGCTGTAAATATGACCTTTTTGCTTCCCCTGGGCTACTTCGTACCAATCATCCAGATCGCCATAGGCAAATGTAACTGTATTGAAGATAGGGACAGTAGAACTGCCTTGGTGAACCTTTTTGGTTTCCCCTGCCCAAATGGAAGTGGTTCCCTTTTTGTGTTTTGAAAAATCCATAGAAGTAATATTAATTTCATTTAGCTTGGCTAATCCTTGAAAGCCTCCTGTATTATGAGGATTTGCCAAAATGAACAAACAAAAATCAATATCAAAATTGAGGCAGCTGGTTATTTTTAGACTTTTGAGCACCTGTCATTAAGCAAACGATAGCCAAAACACCTAAAATAAGAGTATTGAAAATAACGGGATGATAACAAACTCCATTATTCATGGGGGGCAATTTTTACGATCAGTAGGGCCGTTTAAGTTACGGGAAAATAAAAAGCGAGAAATTGGAACAAATATTGAATTGAGAGTTAAAACTTGGTGAGAGAATAGCGCCAATCACCATTTCATCTACAAAATATGAAAACGATACAAAGTGTTGCAGTTTTAGCGATTTTCACTATAGTTGCTTCAATACTGATACTATCAGGTTGCACCAATAACATTGAAGTTGGGCAGGAAATAGAAGTTGAGCTTTTTGAATCAAAAACTGAATTACCTTCCAAAATACGGTTATTTTTTAAAGTAGACCTTCCTGAAGACCTCCAATCGGCTGTCCTGGAACCTTCAGATTTTGAAATCTATGAGGATGGTTCCCGTATTTCTACCCTTGAGTCCCAGGCAAAAATACAGCGGGAACGCGGGGATTTTTTATACTCATCTATACTGCTTTTAGATTTAAGTGGAAGCATATTAAACAATGCAGATTTGCCTAAGCTAAAAGAGGCTGCAACTACCTTCATTGACCGAACTATGCCGGCTGCTCAGGAAAACCTCTATGGAACCCGGGAGATGGCTGTGTATTGGTTTGATGGTGAACAGGAAATACATCCCCTGGTTTTCTTTACCAAAAATGCAGATACCCTGAAGAAAGGGATTTTGTCTATAGATGAAAATATAAGCACTGATGTCTCAACGAACTTAAATGGGGCGGTGATTCAAGGTTTGAATATTATGAGCTCCCGGCTGGAAGAAATCAGACTTAATGAAGATATCTCCACTGCGGGTTCTATGGTTATATTTACGGATGGCACAGATCAGGCCGGACGTGTCAGCACTGCAGAAGCTCTTGATGCTGTCAAGTATACGGGCAATGATCAAGCTGTATTTACCATTGGTTTGGGTGGAGAAATTGATGAAGAAGTGTTGCAGAGTTTTGGGAAGAATGGATTTGAACTCGCGGAAGATTCTCTTCAGCTAAATGAAACTTTCCTTGCAATAGCAGAAAGGCTGGAAAGTGAATCCAATTCATACTATGTCTTGGAATATTGTTCCCCAAAACGTTCAGGAGAACATGAACTTGAGTTACGGGCACTTTACGAAGACAGAATGGGGAGTTTTAAAACCGATTTTTCCGCGGAGGGATTTACCGGTGGTTGTTCGATAGACTGAAAACCGTATTCGTTAATTCAGCAATTTGATATAGGTTCCTGGTAAAATGAATTAACGTTTCGGATTACTTTCAAAAAACACATTCATATTTCTAAGCGGCGCGGGAGACAGGTAATACTTGAAGGGTTCTCCGAATTCAAATCCTGATAAGTGGCCGAAATACCGGGCACGTGCTTCTAATTGTTTGAAATAGTTAGCTGAAGAAATATAAGTTTCTGGTTCATTCCCGGGATCACTCACATTGAATTGAGTGGTGTAGGCTAGCATGGATTTCTTTTTTGTTTCCCAATGATCAGAAATATCAAACACAAAATCCGTATCAATGGGACGATCTTGCATATAATGTAGTATGTGAGCGGGCCTAAATGCTTCCTGAGCTTTGCCATCTTCACTTTTTGTGTCCAGTTTCTTCAATCCTGAATAATACAGAGCGTCTAAAACCAAGCTGGTGCCTTTGGCATGATCCGGATGCCGGTCGAAGGGAGCGCCTAACAAACAAATATGGGGCTGGGTGGCCCTGACTTGCTCTATAATTTTCAATTGATTTTGTCGGGTGTTTGGAATGAGTGAATCACCTAAATTCAGATTCTTACGATAAGAGATCCCTAATATTTCAGAAGCTTTTTCTACTTCTTTGGCACGGGTTTTTTCTGTTCCCCGGGTTCCCATCTCACCTTTGGTTAAGTCAATAATGCCTACTTTTTTTCCTTGAGAAGTAAGGGCAGCTATAGTTCCGCCACAATTTAGTTCAGCATCATCCGGATGGGAAGCAAAAACGAGGACGTCTAATTTCATAGATTTTATTTTTTTCTCGAAAGTAAGAAATAATTGTGGCATCAATAAAGGTGAAAAGAAGTTTAATTTATTTCACTTCCGGTGCAACGAAATCCTGCTGTTATCGTACGGGCATAAACTGATCACTCAAAAAATATCATGAGAATATTAAATAGCTTTACAGAAGGCTTTAAAATTGCCCTCAGCGCTCTCAAAACAAATAAA
The DNA here is from genome assembly GCF_014762685.1 of Gracilimonas sp. Lineage (NCBI taxonomy): Bacteria > Pseudomonadati > Balneolota > Balneolia > Balneolales > Balneolaceae > Gracilimonas > Gracilimonas sp. The sequence goes on along the minus strand of NZ_JABURM010000005.1, from coordinate 1,110,257 downwards.
ATCCGATCCATACTTACAGCGCTTTGTATCATCATAGGGATTACCATGGTGACAATCGTTGATTCTGTTACTACCGGAATGGACATCACCTTTGAAAAAAGCATGTCGATGATGGGACGGAATGTGGTTTATGTAGAGAAGTGGCCTTGGGGAATGGGCGGTGAATACAAGTGGTGGGAGTATCGCAACCGTAAAGAGATGGATTTGGAATATGTGGACCAGATCAGGGATTACAGCAGGTATGCGTCTAATGTTACCGGTGCAGCTAATAGAGGTACAACCATTCGCTATCAGGAGAAAAGTGCCGAAGATGTAGGGCTTTCAGGAACCACTGCCAATTATCTGGAGATACAGGGATTGAACATAGCTGACGGGCGAATGTTTGTTCAGGAAGAAGTGAGGTCAGGTGCTAAAGTAGTGGTGATCGGTAATACAATAAGGGAATCGTTATTTGAACTGGAAAATCCACTGGGAAAGAAGATCAGAATTGGAGGACAAAAATTCACGGTGATAGGTGTCTTGGTGAAGCAAGGAAAATTCATGGGGCTTGAAGATGCCGATAACCGAATCATTATTCCTATCTCCGCATACGGACAGATCTATGGTTTGCGATATGGTCTTCAAATAGGAGTACAATTTCCTGATCAAGCTACTCTCAGAGAAGGTGAATATGAACTTGAAGGTATTATGAGGAGAATCCGTCAACTTGATGCTACAGAAGACAATGACTTTGCCATGAACAAGCCGGAAGCTTTCAAGCAGCAACTTGAAGGAATGAAGGCCGGTATATATGCGGTGGGTTTTATTCTCAGCGGACTGTCTTTACTGATAGGTGGTATTGGGGTAATGAATATTATGTTTGTATCGGTTAGGGAGCGTACAAAGGAGATTGGGATCAGAAAAGCAGTTGGTGCAAAATCGTGGGAGATCATGACTCAATTTTTGCTCGAAGCCATTGCAATTTGTCTGTTGGGTGGGGTAATAGGAGTTGTGCTGGCTGGCGGGCTGACCATATTGATCAACCAGGCTTTTGTGGCGGTTATGAATGTGAGCGTTGTGTTGCTCGGCTTTACTATATGTACCATAGTCGGGGTGGTTTTTGGCTTTATCCCAGCCTACCGGGCTGCAAAATCAGATCCGATTGAATCATTAAGGTTTGAATAATAATTATGAGAATTAAAGAAACTACCATACAAGCCTACGATTCTTTGAAAGCTAATAAGCTGCGTTCTTTTCTGACGCTTTTGGCATTGGTCATTGGGGTGTTTTCAGTCATTGTATCTACAACGGCAGTAGCTGTTCTGGATAATTTTTTTCAAAACACCATGAGTATTATGGGAGCAGATGTGATTAGTGTTTCCAGAACTCCATCCGTGCAAATGGGGTCTTTAAGTGATGATGTCCGAAATAGAAAGAATATAGATTTCAAAACAGCAGAAGAACTGAAGGAACAGATGCGAATAGGCCGGGGAATGAGCCCGGATGAGACGTTCGGAATAGCCAAGATCTCATTTGAAGATCAAGAAACGGAGCCAAATGTTCGAATTAGCGGAAGCAATGAAAATTACCTCAATAATAATTCCTATGAATTGGAAGACGGACGTAATTTCACCGGGGATGATGTTCAATATGGGCGTAATGTTGCTATTTTGGGCAAGGATGTTCAGAATGTACTGTTCAAAAATCAGTATCCGATCGGGAAGCAAATACGATTTGGGGGGAAACCATATACTGTGATAGGTATTTTAGAACCAAAGGGTCAGATCTTTGGGCAGTCTTTTGATAATTTCGTATTGATACCTTACACCACAGCGCTTAATGTGTATGGCGGGAATCGAAATATCAATATTCAGGTTCAGGCACCTGAGATCGACTTTATAAGTGAAACCGTGGAGGAGATCACGGGGATATTGCGGGTGATCCGTAAAGTAAATCCCGGCGAGAATAATGATTTTGAGATATCAACCAACGAAACCCTTTCAGGAACCTTTGATACCTTTACTACAGCTCTTTACCTGGGTGGTTTTGCAATTGGATTTATTACCTTGCTTGGGGCAGGAATTGGTGTCATGAATATCATGTTAGTTTCGGTTTCGGAACGTACCCGTGAGATAGGCATTAGAAAGGCAGTTGGAGCAACCCGAAAAGCAATCGTAAGTCAGTTTTTAATGGAGGCAGTTTTTATTTGTCAAATAGGAGGCGTCATAGGTATGATATTAGGTATCGGAGTTGGAAATCTGATGGCATTATGGATTGAGACAGAAGCTGTGATTCCTTTGTGGTCAGTAATCGGAGGCTTTTTAGGAATGTTAATTGTAGGATTAGTATTTGGTGTATATCCTGCTTATAAAGCGTCCAAGCTTGATCCTATAGATAGTTTACGCTACGAATAACTTTTTGCAATGGATGATTTAAGCATCCGTTGCAATTTGTTATATTAAATAAAAAACACAGGGCTATATGAACGAAGAAATTATCCAAAACCTAAATGAACGACTGGACAGAGCTATTGAAAAAGGCCGTGAAATCCTTGAAGATGAAGAACTGCATATTCGATTAGAAGAATTAAGAGAACAAACAGAATCATCCATCCGGAAACATCCGATAAAATCGGTGGCAATTGGGTTGGCTGTTGGATTTATAGCAGCTAAAATTTTCACATCAGAAGACTGAGGATTCTTATGGATGATTTAGGGAATCGTATTAAACATATTACCCACGAGCTTAAAGAATATATAGAAACCAAGCTTGAACTTACGCTTTTAAATATCAGTGATGAGGTTACATATTTACTTGGTAAATCTGTACAAAACCTAATTGGTTATACTATTCTTGCAATTGGATTGGTATTTGGAATGACAGCCTTGGCTATTTATTTAGGGGAAGTTTTAGATGAAAGATGGGCGGGATACGCTATCGTTTCTTCTCCTTTTATAATTATTGGGTTGATATTCGTGATTTTTAAACCAGCATCAATTGCACGAAAAATACAAGATCAAATTTTAGCGGAATTGCTTAACTCATTCACTAAGGATGAGGATAATATAAAAGAGCTTCCATCCAAAGAAACTTCTAATAAATCACTAGATTGAAATGGCTGATGTAAAATTATCGAACTTGGAAAAGAAAAAGCAAGAATTGGAAGACGAACTGATTCGTATTCAAGGGGGTATCGATAAATCCATAGATGAGGTTAAAGAAGAGGTTTCTTCCAATATGGATCCCAAGAACTTAATTAAAAAATATCCACTGTCTATAGTGGGAGCTTCGATTGTAGCCGGGTTTTTATTAGGGAGAGAGCGAAAGAATTATAGAAGAACATCATCAAAGAGGTATAGTTCAGATAGTGTTCCCGATTCAGGAATCACAAAAGAACTAAAACGGATGCTTGCTAAAAAAGGGCTCAGCCTTTTAATGGATTACCTGGACGATAAAGTCACCTCGATGAAAGAAAAAAATAAGGGTTCCGAAGACTGAGCTTTGCAATTATCTGTTATTTGCCTGTAAAAAGAGATAAAGATCTAAAACAGAGCAACTTTTATGCAACTATTTGCGTCCACTATCGTGTACGAAACCTGTCAATACAAAAAACGAATTTTAATCATGAAAAGATTTATATCATCAATCCTGTTTTTTGCTCTTCTATCAGTTACAAGTAATTTACTTGCACAGGAAAAGCGAACCATTACTCTGCAAGAAGCGATAGAAATAGCACTTGAAAATAACTACCAGCTAAAGCAGGCCAAGAATAATCTTGAATTGGCTGACTACAATATTCGCAGTGAGTATGCCGATTTTCTTCCTTCTGTAAATGCAAATTTCAGTGGATCAAGACGAACAGGGCAGCAGTTTATTTCAGATCGTTTCAGTGAAGGATTAGATCCTTTTGTTGATATAACATCTCAATCAATTTCGGGTAATGTGAGTGCCAGTATTCCTCTATTTAACGGGTTTGAAAATATACATTCACTTCGGGCAAGTGAGCAGTCAAAGCTATCGGAAGAAGAAAGTCTACAACGAGCAAAAGAACAAGTAATCTTTAATACCGCATCCAATTATTTGGGCGTGTTACTTGATATGGAGTTGCTTGAGATACGCAAAGAAAATTTAGAAAACTCAAGAAAACAACTTGAACAAGTTGAAGCACAGGTAGAAGTTGGTTCAAGACCAACTGTAGATTTATATAATCAGGAAGCTCAGGTGGCTAATGAAGAATTATTACTGACGCAGCAGGAAAACGCGTTAAAGTTTAGCAAGATATTGCTCATTCGTCAGCTTCAAATTGACCCTCTCGGGGAGTATGAATTCACCGTTCCTGAAATTGAATCGAATATTAGTGCAGAAGCTGTGGAAAGCTATTCTTTAAGCGAGTTAATTGATCAGGCTTTGCTTAATCGTTCTGACTTGAAGAGCTCTATCGCGAATATTCGTACTCTTGAATATCAGCTTAGAATGACTAAAAATAATTTACTTCCTTCTGTTTCAGCAAGTGCAGGTTTGTCAACTTCATACAGTGATCAATACTCGGTGTTAGGAGAAAATGTAACTTTCAGTGATCAGTTTTTTGACCAGCGAATTAACCGGTCTATAGGCTTTTCAGTAAGCATTCCAATTTTTCAAAATTGGAACCGGATGTATAATATCCAGTCATCTCAGGTACAGTTGAAAAATGCAGAGTTAAATCTTGATAATTCAAGACTGCAGGTTATTCAGGAAGTGACTCAAGCTTATAATGATTACACTTCATATGTAAAGCAACTGGAAGCTTCAGAAAAATCCCGTCGTGCCAGTGAGCGGGCGTTTGAAACTCAGCAAGAACGCTATAATGTTGGTTCAAGCACATTGATTGAGTTAAGCCAAGCCCAGGCGAGCTATGTAGAAGCACAATCAAATTATACCCAGGCGATGTATAACCTTGTATTTCAAGAAAAACTTCTGGATTACTACCTGGGTAAACTGAGCGGTGAAAATGTTGAGTTTTAATAACAACCTTTTTAACAAGGATAGTTAAATGTCAAAACGAAAATCTTCTTCTAAGAAAACCCTGTTTTGGGTAGTTGGGGTTTTAGGGTTCATAGTACTTTTGGGGCTAACGCTACGGGTAACAGGTGTAATAGGAAATTCTGACACCGGTAAAGAAGTTGAAACAGCTACCGCTAAGCTTAAGACCATAACTCAGTTAGTATCTGCTTCCGGAAAGGTACAACCGGAAATTGAAGTTGTCATTCGTCCTGATGTATCAGGAGAAATTATAGAACTAGCCGTAAAAGAAGGTGATTTTGTACGACAGGGTGACTTACTGGTACGTATTAAACCTGATATTTATCAGGCCCAAATTGATAATTTAAATGCTGCGTTGTTAACACAAAAAGCGCGTTTAGAACAGACTCGTGCAGCTTTGATTCGAGCAGAAGCTGCTTACCAGCGAGACAATACCTTATATGAGAAAGACTTGATTTCTGAAATGGAGTACATTCAGTCCAAATCGGAATTTGATTCCCAAAAAGCAAGTCTCAAAGCGGCTGAGTATCAAATACAAAGTGCCCAGGCTCAATTACGCCAGGCACAGGAAGAGCTTGAGCAAACGGTGATACGAGCTCCTCAAAATGGTACAGTTACGGGCTTAACTGTTGAAGAAGGTGAAAGAGTGCTGGGTAATGCACAAATGGCCGGTACGGAGATGATGCGGGTATCATTGCTGGATCGAATGGAAGTACTTGTAGAGGTTAATGAAAATGATATTGTTAATGTAGACTATGCGGATACTTCAAGAATTGAAGTGGATGCGTATCCGGAACGGAAATTTAACGGAGTAGTTACAGAGATTGCTAATTCTGCCCAAATAACAGGAAGTGGCACCAATGAGCAAGTAACCAACTATCAGGTAAAGGTTAGAATTATTACCCCACACAATATAGACAGCAGCCCCGAACAGATGGTCCGCAATGAAGCCTCAGAAGGACCGGAAGAAAGCTTTGTTCCAAATTTCAGACCTGGGATGTCTGCTACCATTGATATAGAAACACAAACAGCCGTAAATGTGGTTTCAGTGCCAATACAAGCGGTTACAGTTCGAGATTTTGCTAAAGATCAAACTTCTGAAAATGGGGAAACAGAGGATTCAGCGGAAATTATGCTTGCCAACAGCCAGGATGATGACTTGATTATCAGGGAAGAAGATATGCGCAAAGTTGTTTTTGTGATAGAGGATGGAAAAGCAATTCGAAAAGAAGTGGAAACTGGAATCAGTGACAATTCACACATCCAAATTCTGTCGGGATTGGAAGCAGGGGAGGAAGTAGTAATTGGCAGTTATCGAACACTTTCTAACCTTTTGAATGACGGTGATAAAGTCACTGTAAATAATAAAGTTTCTACATTTAACTAATTGAATTTATGTCTGAACAACCGGTTATACAGATCACAAATTTAACCAAAGTATACCAAATGGGGCAAACAGAAGTACACGCTCTTGCAGGGGTAAGCTTTGATATAAAAGAAAATGAATACATTGCCATTATGGGGCCATCCGGTTCCGGTAAGTCTACCCTGATGAATATGATTGGCTGCCTGGATACCCCAACATCCGGAGAATATGTCCTTAATAACAACAAAGTAAGCCAAATGGATGATGCAGAACTGGCTGAAGTTCGTAACCGGGAAATCGGTTTCGTGTTTCAGACTTTTAACTTGTTGCCAAGAACATCATGCCTGGGAAATGCTGAACTTCCGTTGATTTATGCAGGAATGAAATCGGCAGAACGCAAAAAACGAGCAACTGAAGTATTAACAAAAGTTGGGCTTGGGGATCGGGTAGACCACAAGCCAAATGAGCTTTCAGGCGGTCAGCGCCAGCGTGTAGCCATTGCGCGGGCATTAGTGAATAATCCCTCTATTTTACTTGCCGATGAGCCTACGGGTAACCTGGATACCAAAACAGGGGAAGAGATTATGTTATTGTTCGAAGAGCTTTATCAACAGGGTAATACCATAATTGTGGTAACTCACGAGCAGGAAATTGCCGATCATGCACGGCGTATCATTCGACTGAGAGATGGACTGATTGAAACCGATGATATAGTGGATTCTCCGGTTTTAGCTAACCATAAGATTGATAATTAGAATAATCAGTAAAAAATTTGATATAAAAAAGGCACTCGTTGAGTGCCTTTTTTATATATGAATGTTATTTGTGCAGCTTATCTAAAGCTAATACCAATACCGGCATTTGCGGTAAAATAGTTTGCTAAGGTAGCTTCACCGTAAATGGCCAGGATTCCCAGACGAAGTCTAAAGCCGGCAAGTGCATGCGCGGAACTTTTACTGTCCAAAGAGAAAGAAATTGGATCAGATACTACAATGTAGTCGTCTCCCGGGGTTATTGGATTATAAGAAGATACAGGGTAATCTCCGTTTACACTTAGATCAAAAGTAGCTTTTTGGTATCCCAGCCCACCATAAACACTGATTAACGGTAGAGATTTACCAACCAATGCATTAAAAACAAATGTCTCAGTTGTGGTGACAACTTTTTGTGAGTCAAAATCCGGATTAGGATTAGAAGTAAGGGTAGGATCATTTGGATCTCTGGTACCTGTTTCCTGAAGATCTAAACCTGCATCAACACCAATTCGGTTATATCCAAGCATCAAAGAAATATCTACAGGTAACAATTTACTGCCTGGCAACCATTGGGAAATCTCGTGTTTTACCGCTCCTCCAATTATGCTGAAGCTGCCGAAATCACCAATTTCTGTTTCAGGAAAATAACGCAGTGTAAGATCGGTTTTCTTTACCAGTCCGATGCTTGCCTGCACCACAGGAGCAGGTACAAATGAAAATCCGGTTCCTCCCGGCATGTTAAACTCACCGAGCTTCTGGGGATTGTTGGAATTGGGGTCGTCATAAATTTCCAATAAAGGTCCGCTTCCTTTGGAGCCGGAAATAGTAGAGGTAACCGGATCTTCTCCGGCTGCAACTACAATTTTATCCAGACCAAGAGAAGATATATCAAATGATTGATCTGATCCGGGTACTACTGCAATTGAGGGACGTATTTGAAGACTAAAGCCCAAAGTTTTTTTAGGTGCTGCACTTTCAGTCCAACCTGCGTTGAGTCCGGTTCCAAATCCTGTTGGAAATGGCTTAAGATATTCTTTGGTTAAAATGGTGGCATCATCAGCACCAGCTTGTAGAAAAGCTCCAATGTCATTTAATTGGGCATGAGTTGTACCGACTGTAGTGATCCCCAGGATGAGTAGGGCACATAGGTATTTTATTATTTTTTGGTAACCGTTAAACATTTGTACTCCTTGAAATTTGTTAAATGTTGCTTGCTAATATCTGCATTATTTAGGAGAGACGGTATACCCTTTTTTGAGTATCTTAATATTTGTTTTTACAGTGAATCAAGCATATTTAGATACGATTGATACCTGCTGGCAGCAATTTCACCTTTTTCAAAAGCATCTGCCACTCCACATTTAGGTTCGTGAGCGTGTGTACAATTGCTGAATTGACAATTTTCTCTCGGCTCCAACATTTCAGGAAAAAAAAGGGAGAGTTCCCAAGGTTCGATATTTACAAGACCAAATTCACGAATTCCGGGTGTGTCAGCTATATACCCCCCGAAACTAAGTGGTATCAACCGGGCAAAAGTCGTGGTGTGCTTTCCTTTACTTGAAAAATCAGAAACTTCATTCACTTTTAAATTGTAGGAAGGATCAATAGCGTTGATTAAACTGGTTTTTCCAACTCCCGAAGGCCCGATAAAAGCAGATGTTTTATCTTTGAGTAATGCCCGGACTGATTTAAGTGATAATTCATCTTCAATACTGGTCAGTAAGCATTTATAACCCAATTCAGTATATAGCTCTTTGAGTTCTTCGGCCAAAGCTTTTCCTCCGCTTTTGGCTAAATCCATTTTATTGATAATGATTACAGGATTAACTTCATAGGCTTCACAAGTCACTAAAAAACGATCTATAAAACCTTCCTTCAACCTGGGTTGTTTGATGGATTGTACTACACAGGCTTGGTCCAGATTGGAAACCAGTATTTGTTCACCTCTCTTTCCATGGGTAGCCTGACGGGTTATATAGTTTTCCCGTTTATGGATCTTCTCAATGTTCCCGGAACCATCATCATTTAGGTTGAAATCTACCCAATCACCCACAGCAAGGGGGTTGGTCACTTCCTTCTCTTCAAGCCTGAAACGGCCGGGTAATCGAGACTCAACAATTTTATCTCCGGTATCCACAAGATACCAGCTGCCGGTTGATTGTATAACACGTCCTTTTTTCATGCGTCAAAAATAAGGAAGGATAGGGGATTAACAAGGAGATAAATTTGGTTTATAAAAAGGGAGGTATTTTTATAAAAAACTATATCCCAAGAAAGTCCTTTGTAATAGAAGACTCAATATATTTTTTCATTGAGTGTTCCGCCCACCTTTCCTGTGCTCTGTTCGCAATGTATGCAAGAGATTTTGTGCCTTCAGTGCTACTCTCAGCAATCATATGGTCTAAATACTGCATGTCTTTTCGGCAGTATTCGTATAATTTTTGTGTGGATATTGAAACACGGCTTCCGCCTTCCAACTCGGAAGCAATATTAAGTGCAGCAGACTTTGCCATGATTTCAGAAGTAGAGCGGGTGCGAGGGACATCTAGTCCAATGGTCGTTTCATTAAGCTGTGGTATCGAGACTGCACCTCCTGCCGCATATACATTTGGAAATTGTGGGTGATAAAATTCCTCTGTTACTTTAATTAACCCAAATTCGTCAGCCAGTTTACGTGTAGTTCTTACAGCATCAACACCAATAAACTGTGGAATAATCATAGTAAAATCAGTTTCTAAATGAGTTCCGTCTTCCAATATCACTTCATGTGGTTTTACCAGATGTACTTCTGAATTTACGTGTGCATTAATTTGTAAATTCCGGATAAATTTTTCTACATCTTCCGGTTTGCTTCCAAACCCTCCAATTCCGAAATGGCTTAAATAAGGTTCCGGGGTAATGAAATGAAGCGGGATTTTTCCTAACAGCTTATTCTTATCCAGTTGATATACGGTATTGAAAAGAAACTCATAAGCAGCAAAAAAATAACCGGCCCATTGAGCGGCTCCAATAACTATTGGCCCGGGATTTTTAAGAAAAGCTTTCCAGGCACTTCTTGTTTTAATAGCATTTTCAAGATCGCTTATAGACCAGGAATTTTCACCCGGATAGAGGCCCTTTATGCTTTCATACCGGGGGCGTGAACCGGTAGCAATAATTAGATAGTCGTAGTGAATCTCCTGGTCATGGAGATAGATAAGCTGGTCGCTAAGATCAAACCCATAAATATTTTCCTGAATAAATCTAATGCCAAGGTCCTTATAAATAGGGCGGGCATCAAAAGAAATATTATCTACGCTTTTATCTCCAAATGGATACCACACAAAAGAAGGTAAAAATATGAACTCGGGCTTTCTGTCAATTACAATAATTTCATGTTTACCGGAAAGAAGTTTTGCTAAAGTAATGGCTGCACTATACCCTGCAAAGCTGGACCCGACTATTACTATTCTTTTTTTCATACGTCCTCTTTTCAGTCCGGGATGATTACATTATTTATATAATAACTATTTGAAGATATTATGAAGTATGGGCTCAGTAGGAAGTTTTCATCATTGCTTCATATTGTAATGGTATGCTCTGATGGGGTTCACCTAAAATGGAGACAGTATGGCAAAGAAAGTAACCTATAAAGGAACGATTGGCATTTTAACCGGCGGAGGTGATGTGCCGGGGCTTAACCCTGCAATACGGGGAGTTACCATTCGTGCAATTCGCGAGGGATATAGAGTAATTGGTTTCAGGCGGGGTTGGGCAGGGCTTATCGACATTGTAAGAGATAAAAAATACGATAACAGTAATAATTTTAGAGAACTTTCAGAAGATATTGTAAACAAAGCGGGCAGAACGGGTGGCACTTTTTTGCATACGTCCAGAACCCGTCCCAGTCATGTAAAAAAAAGCCAGATCCCGGATTTTTTAAAAGATAAATACAGTGAAGAAATAAATGATTTAACACCTGAGGTATTAAAAAACCTGGAGTGGATAGGCGTTGATTACCTGATCCCCATAGGAGGTGATGATACGCTGAGTTATGGAGTTCATTTGTACAGTAAAGGGGTTAAAATAATCGCCATCCCCAAAACCATGGATAATGATGTACCAGGTACCGATTATTGTATCGGTTTCAGCACGTGTGTTACCCGGACTATTCAGCATGCAAATAGCTTGAGGACGTCAGCAGGATCACATGAGCGTTTCCTGGTAATGGAAGTATTTGGAAGATATGCAGGATTCACAGCAATGCTGCCAACCATGGCCGGAGCTGCAAACAGATGTGTAATTCCTGAACATGAATTTGAAATTGAGCATCTTGCAGAATTAATGAGTTACGACCGCAATTTGAACCCAAGTAATTATTCAATGTTATTGGTTTCGGAAGGTGCCATGTTTAGTGGAGGAGAAATGATATTTCAGGATGCTACCACAGATGCTTACGGCCACAAAAAACTAGGAGGCATAGGAGATTTGATTTCTGAAGAATTAAAACGACTATCTCCCAAATTCAACAAAGGAAAAGTGGTAAATATTATTAATCAAAAACTGGGATACCTGGTGCGGGGGGGAGATCCTGATGCTATTGACTCCATTGTACCTATGGCTTATGGAAACCTTGCCCTGGATTTGATCCTGGAAAAAATTCATGGGAGGCTTGTAGTGCTGAAAAACGGCCGCTATGATAATGTCCCGGTTGATATAGTTATCAGTAAGAAGAAGGTAGTTAATGTAAACCGTCACTATAATACTGAGCGGCTAAGGCCTTTTTATAAGAGTTTCGAAATGCAGCCTTTATTTATCATGACCAGTGAGCATTGATAGTTAGATCGTTGAATAATGGGAAAGAAATGTGGGTATTGGGGTCGGCTCAAAGGTATGCCTAGATTTACCAAAGGTGTAAAAAAAGCTATTCTTTTATAAGAATAGCTTTTCCCATGCTCTAACTTCTTTTGCAGAATCCGGAGATTTATTTATGAATCCTTCTTTTCGCTAATAATCTCCGCATCCTCAGAAGGCATCTTTCCATTATTACCACTGACAGCAGCTTTATGGGCATCACTGACTTGAAAGAATTCGAAGGGATCTTGCACCGGCTTGTCTTCCAGGATAATATCAAGCAAGGGTTCCATGCGTTCAAGATATTGAACCTCTAGGTCGCCGATAACATCTTTCTCTATTTCAGCTACATCTTTTTCATTCTTTTTAGGAAGCAGAACTTGTTTAATTCCTGCCCGCTTCGCCGCTAATACCTTTTCTTTAATTCCGCCTACAGGCAGAACTAAACCTCGAAGGGTGATTTCACCGGTCAATGCTATGGTTCCCTTAACTTTTCGTTGAGTGAAGATAGAAGCTATAGCGGACATCAGCGATACACCGGCAGAGGGTCCGTCTTTGGGTACTGCACCTGCGGGAACGTGCACATGCAAATCCCAGTATTTAAAGGCTTCTTCAGGAATTCCCACTTTATCCGAATGAGCTTTCAAGTAAGAAATTGCAAGCATGGCCGACTCTTTCATTACATCACCCAGTTGCCCGGTAATATTTAATTTACCTGATCCTTTGGAAACACTTGCTTCAATAAACAGGATGTCACCTCCGTAAGGTGTCCAGGCCAAACCGGTAGCTACGCCGGGTACTGTTGTTCGTTCTGCAGCATCACTAAAGAATTTACGTTTACCGAGATATTCTTCAATATCCTCACCATCTACATCGAAATTCTCGATTTCATCAGACGCAATTTTTGCTGCTACCCCGCGACATACACCGGCTATTTGTCGTTCTAAGTTACGAACACCGGATTCTCTAGTGTATTGATCAATAATACGTTCAATAGCGTCATCGGTAAAAGAAATTTGGTCTTTCTTCAAACCGTTTTCTTCAACTTGTTTAGGAATCAGGTACTTTTTGGCAATCTGAGTTTTCTCTTCAAGGGTATATCCACTGATATTGATAATTTCCATACGATCCTTAAGCGGAGCGGGAATGGTATCCAGGGAATTGGCAGTAGCTATAAACATAACCTTAGAGAGATCATATTCCAGCTCCAAATAATTATCAGTGAATGTATTGTTTTGCTCAGGGTCAAGAACTTCAAGCAGGGCAGAGGTAGGGTCTCCGCGATAATCGGCTCCCACTTTATCAATTTCATCCAGCATGATTACCGGGTTTCCTTTTCCGGCTTTTTTCATGGATCGAATAATTCTTCCGGGTAAAGCACCTATATATGTCCTGCGGTGTCCGCGAACCTCGGCTTCATCTCGAATACCACCTAAGCTGAAACGCTCAAATTCACGATTTAAAGCCCGAGCAATAGATTTACCCAAAGAGGTCTTACCAACACCGGGAGGGCCATAGAAGCAAAGAATAGGAGCCTTCATGTCTTTCTTTAGCTTCAGTACGGCCAGGTATTCTACAATTCTCTTTTTAACTTTCTCCAGGCCGTAGTGATCTTCATCGAGAACTTTTCGGGCATACTTCAGATCCAGCTTATCTTCAGAAAATTCTTCCCAGGGAAGATCTAAAATCCATTCTACATAACTGTAGATAATGCCATAATTTGGAGAGGCATTTGGCGTCATTTCCAGCCTTTGTAATTCTTTCTGAACAGTTTCCTTGGCCTCTTCCGGTAGTTTTTTCTTCGCCAGACGTTCCCGGAGTTTTTCTATATCCTGTTGTTCAGCGTCTTCGCCCAATTCTTCTTGTATAGCTTTCATTTGTTGGCGAAGGTAAAACTCACGTTGCTGGTCGTCGATATCCGACTTTACCTTGGTTCGGATTTTTTCACTCATATCCAGTACCTGGACTTCTTTTTCCAGGAATTCCATCACTTTATCCAAATTCTCTGAGAACTTGCGAATCTCCAGCAGCGATTGTTTATCGGAAACGGAAACATTCAGGTTGGAAGAAATGAAATTCAGTAAAAATGTAGGGCTGTTTATGTTGTTAACAGCGATTGAGGCTTCCGAAGGAATGTTTGGAGACATATTGATAATCTTGCTAGCAGTCTCTTTGATGTTTCGTACTGAAGCATCAAGTTCCAATCCTTCAATATCCATTTCTTTAGGATATGCTTCCACATCCGCCTTAAAATAGGGATCACTTTGAGTAAAATCTTTTACTTTAAAGTTTGATTTACCCTGAATTACAATGCTTTTACTTCCGTCCGGCATCTTAATGAGCTTCAGAATTTGTGCAACCGTCCCAATAGTGTGGAGGTCTTTGTATTCTGGCTCTTCTATGTCTTCGTTTTTTTGCGTTACCACACCTATAATTTTGTCTCCTTCATAGGCTTCTTTAACCAAGGCAAGAGAGCGGTCACGACCAACGGTAATGGGTACGACAACTCCCGGAAATAAAACGGTATTCTTTAAAGGTAAAATAGGGAGTGAGTCAGGGATTTCGGCTTCGGTAAGTTTTTTCTCTTCCTCTTCCGACATTAAGGGAATAGCTTGTTCAAAGTCATCGAAGTTATCGTCTGACTGATCTAAATCTTGAAATAAATCAAAGCGTTGTCTCATAGAATAAAATAGTCTGCAAAATTTTTTGTTTTATTTAATAAAGGCAAATACGAAGCCATTTCATTCATCTTATACAAACCGTCATAATCACCCGCTGCCTGTCAGTAAAGTAGGGCAAAGTGTCAGGCTTTAAAAGTGAAATTGAAGAGTTGCCGCTGCCGCCCCGGTAATCGCAGGTTCTTCAATAAATGAAGTCGGGGTAAAGATAGCGGCTAAAGATAAATCCCATTTCTTGGTTTCAACAGCAGTTCCAAAGCTTATAAAATCAGGTCGTTGTGCCTCGAACTGAATTCCTCCCCTTAATGGAAGAAATGTAAAAGGACGCAGTTCCATTCCAAAAGAAGAAACCAGCTTAGTTGAATTGAATGCATTATTGGTAAGCCCTATACTGACATCTCCCATTAATTTAAGCCGGTTGATTTCAAGTAATGCTCCTCCATGTAAGGACATGGGTAAAAGCGTGGCAAAAGCAGTTCTGTCTGTCAAGGTTCCTGTAAATGGATTATCTTCTCCGAAGCGTTCAATGAAATCCGTATATTGACCTCGTGCCCCGATAAAAGCATTATCTGCAGTTGTACCGGGAAGTTGTGCTCCTATGGTTGTATCTGCGGGGAGGGAGAAAGAGGCAATATCATTATCATAAGAAACAAAGCCAATATCTGTCATAGCAAATGAAAGCCTGAGGGAGCGTTTAGTAAGTTGCTGATTACGCCTCACGGCAGACAAATCACTTCCTAATGTGATGAGATAGGTGACTCCAATGTCTAATCCGGCACCTATTCCATTAATATTAAAAGAGTTATTTGAAAAATACGTAGCGTTGGCTTCAGCCACGGAAGTTCCATTCATATAGGCAGAGGTAGCTGCTCCAAATTGCCCCGAAGCATTATAAGTGAAGCTTTGTGTACGATTTATTGAGCCTCCATCATCTTGTTGCTCATAGATATTATTCCATTCCGCATTTTGATAACCGGTTCCCACCACTAGTTTTGGAGCAATACCTATTATAAAATTATCCAACCGGGAAGTGAGTCCGGTCAAAAAACGGAATGATTCTGCATATCCGAATGAAACTTCATGCAGACTTTGATAACGGTGAATAAGAGACCGTTCTAATATGAGTTCATCATTTAGAGATCTTTTAAAAGAATCAGAATACCATCCTTGTCCCACTCTGAAATTGGATGAAGTTCGGGTTCGAAAAGCAATAGAAAATGCCCGGTTATTTCGAATCCATTTCATGCCTAAAAGTGTGGCATCATAACGTAATCGATTATCAGACAGGGTCGTCTTCCCCGGGAAATTATCGTCAATAATATCGTTTCTTTCTGATGCTGTAATTACTGTGTTATCGGGATTATAAACTTTAAGATAGTCCTTAGCATTTTTAAACTGAGATCCCAACCCGGAATAGTTTTGAATGCCATCCAGGTAAATACCCGTAATCCCCGCTCCAACTGAAAACCTGCCTTCACGGTCCTGAATCATCAGGTTGGCAGGATTATAAAAGTTGGCATTATAATCGGTAATGTAAGTACTCCCCCCGCCACCAAGTGCTAAATTTCTTGGTGTAAATACCGGCTGAGCAAAACTGATCGCCGGATAAGTACATAGTAAAAGCAGTATAAAAATAAACTGCCGCATGTAAATGTCCTTCTTAGCCTTATGTCTAATCAATTACCTGTAATGGGGCTGCCCGTAACATGAGCTTTTTCTGTCCTCTGCTCTTGAAAAATACAACAACTTTAGCGTCTGTTCCTAATCCTGATCTGGAAATGATTTTCCCCGGTCCAAATTTATTATGAATAACCTTAGTTCCAACCTGAAAAGGATCCTCACCATCCTCATAGTCATATTGAATAGTAGCAGAGGGTGATTTATATGTTTTTTTAGTGCGTGATTGTTTCCAATCGTAGTCTACTTCATAATCTGAATTTTTGAATGATTTATCTTCAAAACGGTCTTTCCTTTGGGTAATGGTGGCTCCGGTTTCAGTTTGTACCACACCGGCATCTACTTCATCTAAAAAGCGGGAACGTGCTTGCCGGGTTTCTTCACCAAATTTAAACCTGCTGCGGCAGTGACTAAAATATAATCGCTCTTCAGCCCGGGTCACCGCTACATAAAACAATCGTCTTTCTTCTTCAATATCCACATCAAAGTTATCACGAGCCCCCATGGGGAAGAGGTTTTCTTCCAGCCCAACTATAAAAACAACCGGAAACTCAAGTCCTTTTGAAGCATGAATCGTCATCAGGGTAATGGCCGGTTTATTTTCGTCAAATTTATCCTGATCGGTGATAAGGCTGATTTCCTGTAAAAAAGCACTCAAGGAGGCTTTCGATTTTCCTTTCTCAAAATAGGAAATCGCATTTTGGAGCTCAATGATATTTTCTCTCCGCATCATGGATTCATGAGAATTTTCTTCAACAAGAGCTTTCATATACCCGGACTGCTCTAACATTGATTTTGTGGTATTAACCAACGATGCTCCATTTTCAAGATCCTGACGGAGGTTATCAATCATATTTACAAATTCACGGACTCTTGCTTTAGCCGGTTTATATACGTCCAGATCTTCTACATGTTGTATAATACTCCACATTGACCGGCCTTCTTCACGTGCTTTCTTTAATAAATCCTGTATCGATTTGTTTCCAATGCCCCGTGAAGGCTCATTAATAATCCTAAGAAGATTCGTTTCATCATGTGGATTTACCAGCAAGGTGAGATAGGCCAGTACATCCTTAATTTCCTTTCTCTGGTAGAAGGAGAGTCCGCCCACCAACTGATAGGTTAAATCCTTGCGACGTAATGCTTCCTCAAATACCCGAGACTGGTAATTGGTGCGATATAAAATGGCAAAGTCATTATTTTGATAACCTTGCTGCATTTTTAAGCTTTGAATATGGCTGGCTACACGATTGGCTTCATCCCGTTCATCAAAATTTTCCAGAACCGTAATTCTTTCACCATATTCTTGTTCCGTCCAAAGCGTTTTTTGGAGTTGTTTTGTGTTTTGTTTGATGATGGAGTCGGCACACTGAAGGATAGCTTTGGTAGAGCGGTAGTTCTGCTCCAAAGGAATTTGTGTAGCGTTTTCGTAATCTTCTTTGAAGTTTAAAATGTTAGAGATATCGGCTCCGCGAAACGAATAAATACTTTGGGCGTCATCCCCAACCACACAAATATTACTATACTTGGCTGCCAGCATCTTTGTTACTTTATACTGGGCATGGTTGGTATCTTGATACTCATCAATCAGAATATACTTGAAGCGTTCCTGGTATTTTTCCAGTAAGTCGGGGTGTTCTTGAAACAGCTCAATAGGCTTCACCAACAGGTCATCAAAATCCATGGCGTTACTTTGTTTGAGCCGCTTGTTGTAGATTTTGTATACCCTTGCCGTGATATCATCCAGCGTACTGCTTACGAACTTTTTCTGGTAGGTATCTGCCGTAATCAGTTGGTTTTTGGAATCACTGATTTTGTTGTGAATGGTTTTAGGTTTGATTTCTTTAGGATCGAAATTCAGCTCTTGCAGAATTTGTTTAACCACCATTTGTGAGTCATTGGAATCATAAATGGTGAAATCAGAGCCATAGCCAATTTTATCGGCTTCAAACCGCAGGATTTTTGAAAATATGGAATGAAAGGTACCCATCCATAATTTCTTGCCTTTATCTCCAATCAAATTTTGAATGCGATCCTTCATCTCACGCGCAGCCTTGTTAGTGAAGGTCAAGGCCAGAATTTGCTCAGGAGCGGCTTTGTATTGTTGAAGGAGATAGGCAATCCGGTAAGTGAGAACCCGGGTTTTCCCCGAACCTGCGCCGGCTACAATAAGCAATGGGCCATCGGTATGGGTGACCGCCTTTCTCTGCTGTTCATTCAGCGTGGAAAGAAAATCAGGCCTGCCTTTGGGTTCTTCTGATGGAAGTGAAAATGTTTTCATAATCTTATTTAACCACGGAGGACACAGAGCTCACTGAGCGTTAAACACTCATTCAGCTCTGGGTTCCTCAGTGAACTCTGTGGTTAGTCTTTAAAATCTTTTAATTGCTCACGCAATTTAGCAAGGCTGTCTTCGGTATCCGCTCTCTTTTTCTTTTCCAGTTCAACTACATTGTCGGGAGCATTATTTACAAAGCCCTCATTCGAAAGCTTTCCGTTAATTCCCTTCAGAAATCCTTCCAGCCGGTCAATTTCTTTTTGGATACGCTCCCGCTCTTTCTCAAAATCCACCAATCCTTCAAGGGGAACGTAAATTTCATTTCCGTCTACCATGGAAGAAGAGTATACTTTTGGTTTTTCAACTTCAGTTCCAACTGACAAAGATTTAATACTTTCCAGCTTTTCCAAAACAATGCGATTCGCTAAAATTTCATCCGCTACAACTTGCTCTTTTGTATTGATGAGCACATCCAGTTCTTTCTTCGGAGATACATTCACTTCAGAGCGAATATTCCGAATTGAAGAAACTATTTCCTGAAGTGTATTAAAAAGCTTGATATCCTCTTCATTCAATTTAGAGTTATCCACTTCAGGCCATTCTGAAACCAATAAGGCTTCTTCAGTAGAACGTTCCTGAGTATGCTGCCAGATCTCCTCACTGATAAACGGCATAAAAGGATGGAGGAGCTTCATGAGCTGCTCAAAAAACCCAAGTGCGGTATTCAGTTTTTCTTTAGGGATGTTCTGACCGTATTCCTCCGGCTTTGCCAGCTCGATGTACCAGTCACAGAAGTCATCCCAGATGAGCGAGTAAACTTTCTTAATGGCGTCATTCAGCTTGTATTTATCGAAGTCTTCATTCACTCCGGCAATGGTCTGCTGAATTCGGGCTGCCATCCATCGGTCAGAGAGATCGTCTTCGTTGATCTTCAGGGTTGGTTCGTATTTTACGCCATCTTCCATATTCATGGTTAGGAAGCGGAAGGCATTCCAGACCTTGTTGGAAAAATTTCGGCCTTGTTCGCAAAGCTTTTCATCGAAGGGCAGATCGTTGCCGGCAGGAGTGGCAAACAGCATTCCCATTCTAATTCCATCTGCTCCGTAGCTGTTGATAAGCTCAAGGGGATCAGGAGAATTGCCGAGGCTCTTACTCATCTTTCGGCCTTTCTTATCACGCACAATGCCGGTATAGTACACGTTATCGAACGGTTTGTTATCCATGTACTCGTACCCGGCGATGATCATTCGGGCTACCCAGAAGAACATGATCTCAGGGGCAGTTACCAGATCTTTGGTAGGGTAATAGTAGTCTAATTCTTTATTGGCTTTTCCGGTTCGGATGTACTCGGGATCAAATACTGATATTGGCCAAAGCCAGGAGGAGAACCAAGTGTCCAGAACATCCTCATCCTGCTTTAAATTGCTAAATTTTAAATTTTCAATTTTGAATTTTTCTTCGGCTTCGGCCTCGGTTTTTGCTACAACAAAGTCCCCGTCTTCATTATACCAAGCCGGAATACGATGTCCCCACCAAAGCTGACGCGATATACACCAATCACGCACATTCTCCATCCAGTGGCGGTAGGTGTTTTTGAATTTTTTGGGATGAAATTCGACCGTGTCATTCATTACGTTTTCGAGGGCGGGTTGAGCCAATTCTTTCATGGAAACCCACCATTGCAGCGACAATCTCGGCTCGATCACTGCGTCGGTTCGCTCGGAATAACCAACTTTATTTTTATAGTCTTCGATTTTTAGAAGCAAATCAGCTTCTTCCAGATCTTTAGAAATTTGCTTACGAACATCAAACCGGTCCATGCCGGTGTAAAGTTCACCTTCTTCGCTTACCGTACCATCTTCATTCATCATATTGATGGTTTCAAGATTATGCTTTTGCCCGAGATTGTAGTCATTTTCATCGTGGGCAGGGGTTACTTTCAGGCAACCGGTTCCGAATTCCATATCTACATAATCATCCTCGATTATGGGTACTTCACGGTTTACCAAAGGCACGATCACTTTCTTTCCTTTCAGGTGCGTATATCGTTCATCATCGGGATTGATACAGACCGCAGTGTCACCAAGCAGGGTTTCCGGCCGGGTAGTAGCGATGGTTACAAAATCATTTTCACCCACGATTTTATACTTGATGTGATACAGCTTGGAGTTTACTTCCTTGTGAATCACCTCTTCATCACTGAGCGCTGTCTTAGCAACCGGATCCCAGTTTATCATCCGCTCGCCGCGATAGATCTTTCCTTTTTCGAAAAGATCTATAAACACATCGATCACGCTTTCGGAATACTCGGGGTTCATGGTGAAGTTAGTGCGATCCCAGTCGCAGCTCGCACCTAATTTTTTGAGCTGCTCAAGGATGATGCCCCCGTGCTCATGCGTCCAGTCCCAGGCGTGTTCCATAAATTCATCCCGGCCCAGATCACTTTTTTTGATCCCTTTCTCTCGAAGTCGCCTTACAACTTTGGCTTCCGTTGCAATGGAGGCATGATCGGTGCCCGGGACCCAGCAAGCGTTATACCCCTGCATGCGAGCTCTTCTAACCAAAACATCCTGAATGGTGTTGTTGAGCATATGTCCCATGTGGAGCACACCGGTAACATTGGGAGGAGGGATGACTACCGTAAAAGATTCTCGATCATCCGGAGTGGAATGGAAGTAATTGTTTTCCATCCAGTGGGCATACCATTTATCCTCAACTTTAGAGGCGTCGTATTGTGCGGGAATGTCAATGTTATTTGAATCAGAACTCATAAATCGTTTACTGGTAGCGTTGGTTAATAAAGCAGCCGATGTAAGAATTCAGAATTCTGAATCCAGAATTCTGAATTCTAAATATCTATTTCACTCTTTTAAGGAGTACACCAAAGTGGCCGTCGCAGCCGTGTTTGTGCGGGAAGGTTTGGTAAGCTTTTCCGCCTTCCATTAAGACTTCTTCCGGGAGGTAATCTTCCAATGATTCCAACTCGAAATTATCCATTTTATCAAGGAACTTGGTTATTTGATCCATATTTTCCTCCGGCTCCAGGGAACATGTACTATACACTAACCGGCCGCCGCGTTTTACCATGTTGGCGGCTTCTTCTAAAAGTTGTTCCTGTAATTCAACGGCATTTTTGAGGCCTTCTTCATCACGTCTCCAGCGGAGGTCAGCTCTTTTACTCAAAACACCGGTACCTGTACAAGGAGCGTCAAGTAAAACAGCATCAGCTAAACCAAGTGAAACCTCAAGCACGTCACCGCGACGTATTTTGATATTTTCAGCTCCGTAATTCAATGCACTTTCGGCTAATTTTTCCAATCGTTCTGAGGATATATCCACAGAAAGAATTTCACCTTCGCCTTGCATTAAATCAGACATCATAATTGATTTAGTCCCCGGGGCGGCACACAAATCATATACTTTTTCTCCGGGTTGTGGATCTAAAATAGTAGGGGCGAATCCGGCGGCAATATCCTGAACCAGACAGATCCCCTTGGCAAGTAAACCTTTTTCAATAAAAGGCTGAACGGAAGCTACTTTGTAATAGTATGGAAGCCAGTCACTGGGCTCAAATTCCACATCCATTTTTTCCATTCGTAATTCAAAGTTCTCAGGCTTGGTACGCAAGCTGTTTACACGAACATAATAATGCGGCCTGGAATTATTCGCCTGCATCAGTTGAAAAGCTTCGCGTTCTCCGAAACGTGCTCTCCATCGGGCCACCATCCATTCGGGATGGGAAAAAGTGGTAGCCACTAATTTGTTCCGATCTTTAAAACCCGGTTTTGGAAGTTTCTCGCGATCCCGTTGTAAATTACGCATGATAGCATTAACCAAGTCTCCCGTTCTTGACCCTAATTTGGCTTTGGCAATTTCAACAGATTCATTGATAGCCGCATAATCCGGGGTGCTATCCATAAAAAGCATATCGTAAATTGCGAGACGCAGAATATTTTTAAGGCCCGGTTTCATTTCTGCAACAGTTACGGTCGAAAACTCATCAATTAAAAAATCGAGATAGCTTCGCTTGCGTAAAATATTTTGAACATATTCACGTACTTGCGCACGTTCACGAGGTTCTAACTCATTTGCGTGAGCATAGTCAAGTACTTGCTTTTCATCAAATTCTATAAGAATGTCTACACTTACTGAGCGTTCTGATAATTCAGTTTCCAAGGGAGTCGAGTTTTTAAAAATTGTGATTACCGGCTATAAAAAAAGGTGATTTCAGATCACCTTTGCCACAGGATTGATGCAATAAAGTAAGCCACGATTTTTATGTAGCTTCGATAGCTTACAAAGATAAAATTTTAACGCGGGACTTGCTAATAGAAGTATGAGGTTAAATCATCTTTTTTAAAAAGTAATTTTCTGTCCTTTCGGGTATTCAATTTGATAATCCAGGCGAAGGGCTTTTGCTTGTCCTGCATCAAGTTTTACACGCCAGGTTACAATACCTGTATCACTGTTATATGATCCGTTAGAAATCTCTTTGATATCAATTTTAATACTCTCGTCTCTAGATAAAGGGACTTGATCTTTTACGCTTATCTCAATTGTTTCATCTTTGCTGTTTCTGAGATTGATTTCCCATGAGTGATTTTCACGTACTTTATTACCAAAGAAATTTCTTTCTTCAAACTCCCTCAATTTTTTTCTTTCCACTACAATACTCTCATCAACTCCCAATGATACCTCCAGACTGTCATCAAAAGAAAGGGGATTAATGTTAGTAGTACCTACATAGGTATTCTCAAAATAGATGGAGGCTTTTCCGGGAATCAGGTCAAGTTCTTCCCACTCTGTGATCTTACCGGTCAGATAAGCTTGTTCTGAAAACTTTGGTACCGATGAATAGTTATAATTAGCAGGAACATCTTCTCTTCTGAATTCGAGTGTATGCTCCTTACCGTCAGAGGGCACGGAATAAGGAATTTCAATTCTATAACTGAAACTTGTTTGCCCTTGAATATTTTGAGCGGGGGGTGGAAGATTCATAGGAGCATCCAAAGACATTTCTTTTTCCATCTCAATTCTATCCGAATATCCGGTTACTATCACTTCATTCAGCCCCCTTTCTTTTAAAGCAGGCGGGTGTGGTGTTTTAAAACTCACAAAAATTGGATTGATTTCAGGTAAAGTGGAATTAAGTGTAGGATTTGCTGAACTGATGGTGACATTGGTTTGATGCCAATCTATACCGGTATTTTGGTATATGCTAGCTTTATAACTTAAGGAAAGAGGTGCTGAGATATCAGTTCCCCGTATATCATAACTGGGTTTCCATCCTGCATTATATACTAAATACTGTAGCTCGATATTTATTGACTGACTCCGTTCTGAATTGATCTCTGCTATAACTTCAGAAAACCTTATATTTTGATCATTTCCATATTCTCTAAGTTGTGCAAGAACCTTATTTAATTCTGTTTTGTATGCATCAGCTTTTTCATTCAAAGAAATCTTTTCATATTCAAGCTTTGAAACCCTTGATCGATAAAGATCCAAAAGCTGCGAAAGTTCGGTCGGGGTCATTTCCTGATTGCTGATAAAATTTTCTGTGCTTTCAAGTAACCGAAGTTCTCGTTCCAAAACTGAGAGATCTGAACTCAGGAAAGTTATCCTTTTTTGGAGGGTATCACGCCGAGATTGCAGCTCTTTCACAATGACCGGAGTTTCCTTTACTGTGAAATAATTTGTTCTCCTGGTTAAAGAAAGAATGGTAAAGGCTTTGTTACCCCGAAGTTGTAAGCTGCTCTCAATTAGGGAAGGAGAAAGGCTTTCAAAAACAACGACATTCTTTCCGGGTTTTAAATCTATAGTAGATGTACGCTGAATTTGGGCTTGTTGCCTGTATACTGTTACTTCGTTGATTTCAGATTGGGTTATAAGAGTATCTGAGTTAACAGGAGATAAGTTTAGTGACGAGATGATAATGGCCAGAAGTATATACATTATAAGCATGATTTATTAATGGAATACCTTACTATAGGTGATGTTGCATTAAGATAAACCTGCATAAAAATGCTAATAGGGGATGTAGGATTTCTGTATGCGATTAACCTGGCTTTTATTAAATAATTGAAGTTTTTTTTGTGATTATAACAGTTACAGCTTGTTCATAATAAATCATTACATTTTTGATTGCCTCTCTTTGTGTATCTCCCTATCTTTGTCAGCCTTTGCAGTAGTGCATAATTAATGCTACAAATCATCAAAGCAAAAACTAACTAAATCGCGATTTAGCACATGAATAAAGGAAAGATAGCACAGGTAATTGGGCCTGTAGTTGACGTTGATTTTTCAGACAGTAAAACACCGGCTGTTCTTAATGCTCTAGAAATTGAGATGACAGACGGATCAACCCTAACACTTGAGGTTGCACAACACCTTGGTGAAGATCGTGTGCGTACTATCGCGATGGACTCTACCGATGGACTTGTTCGTGGCATGGATGTAACGAACACCGGAAAAGCTATTTCGATGCCGGTTGGTGAAGATATCAGAGGCCGACTCTTTAATGTAGTTGGTGCCTCCATTGATGGTATCGATGCACCGGAAGGAAAGAACTCTTATCCTATTCACCGTGATGCACCTGCTTTTGATCAATTGGCTACATCTACTGAGATGCTTGAGACCGGGATCAAAGTGGTTGACTTGCTTTGTCCGTATGCTAAAGGTGGTAAAATTGGATTATTCGGCGGTGCCGGTGTAGGTAAAACCGTATTGATTCAGGAATTGATCAACAATATTGCGAAAGAACACGGTGGACTTTCCGTATTTGCCGGCGTGGGAGAGCGTACCCGTGAAGGAAATGACCTTCTTCGTGAATTCCTGGAGTCAGGTATTATTAATTACGGTGACGAATTTAAAGAGTCTATGGAAAAAGGAGAGTGGGATCTTTCCAAAGTAGACAAAGAGAAATTGAAAGAATCTCAGGCTACCCTGGTATTTGGTCAGATGAACGAGCCTCCTGGAGCCCGTGCACGAGTGGCACTTTCCGGACTGACTGTTGCTGAGTATTTCCGTGATGAAGTATCCCGGGATATTCTGCTATTTATTGATAACATTTTCCGATTTACACAGGCCGGTTCTGAGGTGTCAGCACTTCTGGGACGTATGCCTTCTGCGGTAGGTTACCAGCCAACTTTGGCTACTGAAATGGGTGACCTTCAGGAGCGTATTACTTCTACCAAAGACGGATCTATTACATCGGTTCAGGCTGTGTATGTACCTGCTGATGACTTGACTGACCCTGCTCCGGCAACTACCTTTACTCACTTGGATGCCACTACAGTACTTTCTCGTGCATTGACACAGATCGGTATCTATCCTGCGGTAGATCCTCTGGATTCTTCATCTACAATTTTGGATCCAAAAGTTGTAGGACAAGAGCATTACAATGTTGCCAACCGGGTTACTCGTTTGCTCCAGAACTACAAAGATCTTCAGGATATCATTGCCATCTTGGGTATGGATGAACTCTCTGATGAAGATAAGCTGGTTGTAAGTCGTGCACGTCGTGTTCAGCGTTTCCTCTCCCAAAACTTCCACGTGGCCGAGCAGTTTACAGGTCAGCCCGGTGTGTATGTGAAAGTTGAAGAAACCATCAAAGGCTTTAAGATGATTCTTGATGGTGAATTAGATCACCTTCCTGAAAACGCATTTTATATGGTGGGCGATATTAATGAAGCCATTGAAAAAGGAGAGAAATTGCTTGCTGAAGCTGAAAAAGAAGAAGCGGCATAATTTTAAGTAGTAAGAACCATGAGCATATTTAACGCACAAATTCTGACTCCAAACGGTTCTCTTTTTGAAGGAGAAGTAAGCGGAGTGAAATTACCCGGAACCCAGGGTAGCTTCGAAGTAAAGGCAAATCACGCCCCCATAGTTTCCACTTTGGAAAAAGGGAATGTGTTGGTCCGAAAAGCTGATGGTAATACCACCTATGCTATTTCAGGCGGTTTTGTGGAAGTGAATAACAATAAGCTTACGCTACTGGCTGAATCTGTAGAAGAAGCTTGACAACATTTACTCTTTAGTAATTTTTTAAAAGCCCTGTCCATTTTGGACAGGGTTTTTTTATTTATGTTTCCTTCTTAACAAAATCCTTGCAGTTCTTTTTTATTTTTTTAATTACCAATTCATTCCAAATAAAACCTAATCGGGGGTAATTAATATGAAAAATAGAGTAAGTTTAATCATCGGATGTGTATTTTTGTTTTTTATGGGATTCTCACTAACAATTATACAAGATGCGGAAGCTAATAGTGCATTATTAAGCTCATGTGGAAGTGGAACTGAATGCTATTCAGTACCTGCTGGATGTGGGGAAGGAGTGGGATGCAACAGAGTGTACTGTACAGATGTTAAATGTCCAGATGGGTCAACTGGTGGATCGGCAGATCTTTGTTTCTACTGTGTGATACCAGAGTGAACTTTCATTCAAATTGTTAAAGGTATTATTTACCTAAGCTTTTAAAAAATAGAACTGTTAATTCAGTTCTATTTTTTTGACAGGACTCTCTTCTTATGCAAAAATTAAAATCCATAGGACTAATGGTATGTTGTCTCTTTGCCGGAGTCATTACTGCTAAATTGTTTTTTACTACGGATAATCCCGAAATTGAAAAGGCCAAAACAACGACTTATACTCTCCCGTCAATAACGGTTTTTAACCTTGCTTCTGAAGCAATTAATTTATCTGATGATCTTAGTTTAGATGCAACTAATGTACTCATTATTTATGCTTTGGGTTGTAATAGCTGCATTTCTGATGCTGTAAGATGGGCAAAAATTCACGAATCAAAAAAAGATTCTGTTAATTTTATAGGTTTGGCCTATTCTTCTGACAGAGAAGCAGTCAAAACTTTCATACAGACATCTGCTTTAGACTTTGAGCACAGACTGATTGACAAATACAATGCGAATAAAATACAAATTAATGATTGGCCGATTATATTAGGGGTAGATGGGAATAGCAATTTATTGTTTAAATATGAAGGGGACACTTCAACCGACAGTTTGGTTTCATATTTTTCTAAAAACAATTAAAACAATTAACTATGTCAAGAATATTAACTTATGCATCTTTATTATTTACCCTTGCCTTTTATGGATGCGGAAACGAAAAACAAACACCGGTACAAAATGAAAAGCACCACTATTCCGTAGAAAAAACAAAGGTTTTCAGTGAATTTACGAGACAAAATGAGGAAAGCGGCCAACAATCAGAAGAACCGTTTGCACGAGTTCTTAGTGTTGCTGCTTCTGGCAGCACGGGGAATGTTTACCTACTTGACGCAGATTATAAAGAGATTTTCGTTTTCGACAGCCTTGGTAATTATCTGAATTCTATAAAAGGAGGATATGGCCGCGGTCCGGGAGAATTTGAATTTCCTCGAGAAGTTGCAGTGGATGACCATGAAAAAGTGTATGCCTATGATTACAGTCTTAGAAGGGTTACGGTTTTTAATCCTTCCGGGGAGGTACTAAATACCATAACAGCGAATATATCCAGTAAATCAATTTTTGTTTCGGATAATGAAATTTGGTTTTCAGTACTTCATTCAAAAAGGCACAAAGCAGCAAGTACAGGTCTTACAGAAGATTCATTTACATTTTACATTCCTGTAACCGATCGGGACTTAGAATTTGAGCCTGGCGGAAATGTCGCGAATTTAGGTGTTGACAGTAAGAATCAGTTAATTGTAGCTTCCCTTATCCCGGGAATTTGGTATAAAAAAGTAGAAGATGAGTTCACTATGTTTGGCAAAGATTTAATACCGGATAAAAAGCCTGTAGTTAATAAGGACAATATTTCTGTAGGGCCGGGTGGTACTATGGGAGTAGGTGGATTATTTGAAGACAAAATAGGGATCGTTTGGAGAGAGATAAATTTAGTGAACGATTTGCCTGAACTTGGTTTATTTAGGTTAGAAGTATTTAAGGAAACCGGAGAGCATATCGAAAGTATTGAACTGCCTATGAAATGGGCAAATGATGTTTATTTTGACCAAGATAATAATATTTATTTTGCCGTTGACGATCCTATTCCGAGTGTTGAAAAATACACAGTGACGGAATCAAAAGAATAGAGCAATTGCCATCTTTTGGCTTGGTTTTTCTGCAAAAATGTTTAAGCCGATGGAAACATCGGCTTTTTTTATGCCATCAAGAAATTATATTCTTCAAAAAACATACCTATCTATTATGAAAAAACTGATATTTATATTTTTTGGGATCTTACCACTCACTCTTTTTGCTCAACAGCAGCCTGATTTGTCTTTCACGTTTTCGATTGAAGAACCTGCCTATGAGAAAGGTGAGGGGCCGGAATTATGTATAGATTCGGCCCATAATAATTTTCATACCCTGGAAGGGGGATTTGCACCGTTTGCACAAGTTATGGAAGCGGATGGATATAGCCTCAAAGATGTTAATTCTTCGTTAAATGAAGTGGATCAACTGGGAGCATGTGATGTATTTATTATTGTTAATCCGCTTCATGAAAGTAATTTGGGAAACTGGATACTCCCAAATCCCTCTGCATTTTCCAGACAAGAGATTGCGAATTTGAATAAGTGGGTGAAGGAGGGCGGTTCTTTATTCCTGATTGCAGACCATATGCCGTTTGCGGGGGCTGCCTATGATTTGGGTAATTCCTTTGGATTCAGATTCCGAAACGGGTTTGCAACGCTGGCTAAAGAAAACAACCAACCGGATTTGTTTACTTTAGAGAATGGCCGCTTGTTGGAAAGTCCTGTTTCAGGTACCGACATAACCAGTGTAACCACTTTCACCGGTTCTGCTTTTACGTATCCGGAAGAGGCTATTCCTGTTCTTGTATTTAAGAGGGGAGACTTCAGCCTGGAACCTGAAGTAGCCTGGCAGTTTGATGAAGATACCAAAACAGTAGAATTGGGGAATTATACACAGGGAGCCATTATGGAATATGGTGCTGGAAAACTAGCGGTATTTGGAGAAGCGGCCATGTTCACGGCTCAAACAGTTCAGACTCAGCAAGGTGAATTCAAAGTGGGCTTAAATAATCAAGAGTTAGCTCCTCAGAATCTTCAATTCTTGCTGAATATTATTCACTGGCTCGATGACGCAGATTGATTATCTACCAGCCAATCCTTCCTTTATCCTTATCTTTAATAAGCTCGTTCCTGGTTTTTTCAGGATCCTCAGGCATCACGAAGCCGGGAGGTGGGTCAAAAGCATCATATTTCCAGAAAGCGTCTTCATCAGCTGTTACGTTATTGATAAAAGTACCCACTATTGGCAGGGCTGAACGCGCACCCTGGCCAATACTATAAGACAGCTCCTGATTGAAACGAACCCTTCGGTCTTTACCTCCAACCCAAGCACCCATTACCACATGCGGCATCATGGCCACAAACCAGTTATCAGCAGCATTGTTGGTGGTTCCTGTTTTACCGGCCACATCCTGACGAACTCCATATACATTTCTCAAACGAACGCCGGTTCCATGATAACCGTCTCCGCCTCTAATAACTCCGCGCAGCATATCCGTAATAATATAAGCAGTTTCAGGACTTATGACTTCCGAGGTATATTCGGGGTGAAATTCTTGCAAAATATTTCCTTCTTTATCTTCAATCCGGGTTATAGCAATAGGCTCAATATGAACTCCGGCGTTTGCGAATGTCGTATAAGCACTTGTAAGTTCAAGCAAAGAAACTTCTGCGGTACCCAAAGCTATGGAAGGGTAGGCTGGTGTTAAACTCATATCAATGCCCAGATTGGAAGCCATTTGTTTAATTTTTCGGGCAGCAGGGTCCAATTCCCACAACTTATTGGTACCCGGAGCACCTGCTATTTCAGGCAATAAACGAACCGTAACATTATTCATACTTCTTGCCAGGGCCTCTCGTAAAGAAACATCCACGGGGCCGTCATGAACGGTTTGATCTTTAGGGTTCCAAATGTCACCTTTTCGATCTCTAAAAGTAACGGGGAATTTAGAAAATTTATGGTATGGTTTATATCCGTTGTCTATAGCTACAGCATATACGAAAGGTTTAAAAGTAGATCCTGCTTGTCTTCGGGATTGATATACGTGATCGTATTGTACATTACCATAATCAGTGCCGCCAACCCAGGCCAAAACATTTCCATTTGCGGGTTCAATGGCTACAAAGCCTGCCTCCAGGCGTGTTCGGGCTCTTTTTACGGAATCAATGAAAGTGGGTTTGGCAAATAAGGAATCGAAAACTACTTTCTCAATCTTGGTATCATATTTCGCAAAGCCGTTTTTATACTCATCGGTTTCCCGGATGAAACTTCTCAGGAACATGGGATATTCGTCCCACAATTTATCCATGTATTCATCACTGCCTGAAGAAGTCCACTCCGCTTCAAATATATTTTGCAGGGAATCCAGTTTTGTTTTTACCGCTCTTTCTGCATGTTTCTGGAGCTTAGAATCGATGGTGGTATAGATAACCAATCCATCTTTATATAGGTCATACCCATTTTCTTCTGCCCAAGGCTGTACTTGTTGTCGCACATACTCACCAAAATAACGGCTTTGGCGACCTGTTTTGAAAGGAGGATGATAGTCTAATTCAATAGGTTGTTCCGTTAAGGCGATATATTCATTATCAGTCAGGAAGTTTCGTTTATGCATTTGGCCCAATACAATGTTCCTTCTTGCCTTGGATCTTTCAGGATTGATTCGGGGATTATAAGTATAAATCGCTTTAAGGGACCCGATCATAACTGCGGCTTCCGGAACGGTTAGTTCTTTGGCAGGTTTTCCAAAATGGGTTTGAGCAGCTGCCTCAATACCAAAAGTTGAGTTTGGAAACTCTACGGTATTCATATACATCTCAACAATCTCTCGTTTCGTATATCTGCGTTCGAGTTGAACAGCTGTGATCATTTCACGAAACTTCCGGGTAACAGAGAATTCCTGTCCAATCTTCT
Organism: Gracilimonas sp.; assembly: GCF_014762685.1. NCBI lineage: Bacteria > Pseudomonadati > Balneolota > Balneolia > Balneolales > Balneolaceae > Gracilimonas > Gracilimonas sp. The sequence continues at coordinate 1,078,715 of NZ_JABURM010000005.1, read as the reverse complement.
TGTATAAGTTACGCGCCAGCTGCTGGCTTATGGTGGAAGCTCCCTGCCAGCGCCCGTTCATTAAATGCCAGGGGATTGCCAGGGTTCTGAACATATCCATACCCCAATGATTGTAGAAACGGTGATCTTCGGTCGCAACCAAAGCATCAATCACATGAGGAGAAATATCTTCGTAACGAACCCATTTTCTGTTTTCTGTAAAATATTTATCAAGAGTAACCCCATCACGGCTTCGAACTTCTGAAGCTATTGCTGTTTCCGGATTTTCAAACTCATCAGCTGAAGGGAGCCCCATAAATAAATATACTACATAGCTGAGAACAACAAGAAGCACTATTCCTGTTGCACTTCCAATCCATTTTAAAGCTGTTCGTACTTGTTGATTTCTTAATAATTGACTAAAGGGGTAAGAACTAACAGAATCACTGTTACTTTTTTCTTTTCGTTCCTTAAGTATCTTCTTTCGGTATTCAGGATCGTTGAAATACCGCTGATGGTCAATGGGTTCTTTTTTGTCGTCACTCATAATCTTTATTTATTTCCGTCGAAAGGTATGAAATTTTTCGGAGCGGCTTTCCATTTAACGAGGTTAAGCCCTTCATTGTTGTATAAAGCTAATGTTCTATGATTAAAAAACGCACCCAGGTTTATATAACTCCCGGGCGAAAATGTTTCTATGCGGGGTACATGGTCATGTCCACATATAATGTAATCCAGATCATGCTTTTCAAAAATCTTTTCAGCTTGGCGATTTAGTGGTTCAGGATCGTAATTATTTTTTCTGCGGGTAATGGAGGAAAACATTTTCATGGCAGAAATACCCTGTTCAGGCGGTAGAATTTTTTGATAGGTACTTACAAATTTCCGATTTCTCAGCAATTTATGGAATGCAGCTCGCGGGAAATTAATTTTATTGCCGGCTACACCATCTCCGTGCATTAATAAAAAACGTTTACTTCCAATAGTTTTAAGTCTAAAGTTTGACTCGATATCAAATCCACGTTCTTTAAAATGACCGAAAGTCCAATTATCATGATTTCCGGTAATAAATAAGGCAGGAGCAACAGATTTATTATAGTCTTCAAAAGCATCCAATACTTTTTTCCCTAATTTAGGAACGAATCCTTTTTCAGGGTATTCCATCCAATAGTCAAAAAGATCACCCAATATATTTATCTCAATACGTTCCTTCTTGCAGTACGCTATAAGCGTAATTAAATCTTGCTCAATAGCATTATTAGTATCTCGCGGAAACGCACCAAGGTGAACATCTGATATAAAAATATGCTGATCAAAGTTCATTTTAATTACTTTTTCCGGGTAATTACAAAATGAATAAGGTCGGCAAAATCTTGTTTTGCAGGTGAATCAGGTACAGCGTTTAAGCTGTCCAGAGCTTTATTTGCATAATCATACATCGCTTGTTTTGCATATTCCATACCTCCATTTTCATGAACAAAATCGACAATTTCATCCACGTTTTTAGAAGACTTTTTCCGTTTTTTCATAAGAGCCCTTATATGAGCCGATTTTCTTTTTGGCGCATGTTCAAAGGCTTTGATTAATGGAAGTGTAACTTTTCGTTCCTGGATGTCATTGCGTGTAGGTTTTCCAATATCGTATACTCCATAGTCAAACAGATCGTCCCGAATTTGAAATGCAATACCTATACACATGCCGATTTCTCGCATTAGGGAATGAATGTCTTCATCATCTGTGACCGAAACTGCTCCACACTCGCAACAGGTAGAAATAAGACTGGCGGTTTTTTCGGAGATGATCTGGAAATACCGGTCCTCCGTCATGTTAAAAAGCCCGGCTGTTTTGAGTTGTCGTAATTCTCCTTCACTCATTGCCTGAACAGCACGGGATTGAACCTCAAGTAATTTATGTTCCTTATTTTCCAGGGCAATTAATAATCCTTTTGATAAAAGATAATCACCTAGTAATACACCGGCTTTATTTTTCCAGATTTTATTAATACTGACAAATCCACGGCGGCTGTCAGCTTCATCCACCACATCATCATGAATTAATGTGGCTGTATGAAGCAATTCAATCATGGTAGCTGCGATGTAACTGCGGTTATTGATGTCCCCAAAAAGGTTGGCCGTCATAAATACAAGAGTGGGGCGCAGTTCCTTTCCTTTTTGTCGCAGAAGATAATTTATGATCTGATCAAGTAAGAAAACATCGGAGCGGATAGTATCTTTAAAAAAGGTTCTAAACTCCGATAAATTTTCCGAAACAGGAGCGGTAATTTCTTTAAGGGTTTTTCTGGTAACAGTTTCAGAATTTATCTGTTCTAACTCTTGGTTATGAATCATCAATTGTGTTGAAATTTTCTTAAACTTGGCCGTGTAATAATTTACTGATAATACGGAACAATTATTTACTCACAATTACTCACTCACACTCTCACTAAAAATTTATGACTAACAAAGTAGTTGATGTTGAAACGATCGGAGTTTTGACAAGCGGGGGAGATTCCCCAGGGATGAACGCAGCAATCCGAGCTGTTGTACGAGCTTCAGCTCAAGCCAATATTAAAGTATATGGTATTACTCACGGGTATTATGGTTTAATTAATGACGAAGTCCTTGAATTGGATACACACTCTGTTTCAAATATTATACAACGTGGTGGTACTATGTTGAAAACGGCCCGTTCGGATGAGTTTAGAACTGAAGAAGGCCGAAAAAAGGCTGCCAAGAACCTGAAAAAGTATGGAATAGATGCTTTAGTGGTGATTGGCGGGGACGGAACATTTACCGGGGGTAATAAATTAAGCAAGGAACATGATTTTAACGTGGTAGGAATTCCCGCCACCATTGATAATGACATCATAGGGACAGACGAAACGATCGGATATGATTCCGCTTTGAATACGGCCCTGGATGCAATAGACAAAATCAGGGATACTGCCGATGCCCATGAGCGAATGTTTCTTGTAGAGGTAATGGGCAGAGATACCGGCTTTATTGCCCTTGAAACCGGAATAGCCAGTGGTGCTGAATTAGCACTTCTGCCTGAAGAACTTACTCATGTAGAAGATGTTAAAAAGCAATTGCACGAAATGCTTAAATCTCAAAGACGCAGTAGTCTCGTGATTGTTGCAGAAGGAGATGAAACCGGAGGTGCTATTAAACTCGCTGAAAATATCAAAGAAGATTTTGCACAGTATGATACACGGGTGTGTATTTTAGGGCATATTCAGCGAGGCGGAGCCCCTTCAGCCAGAGACCGTGTTCTGGCCAGTCGTTTGGGGGCTGCGGCTGTCAAGGTATTGCAAGAAGGCCATAGTCAAGTAATGGTTGGGGTGGTAAACAATGCTTTAAAAATAACACCAATGCACGTTGCCATTTCTAAGAAAAAACAAATTGACCATACATTAGTAGATTTAGCTAAGATTTTAAGGTAGAAGATGATTAAATGTGATATTAGGTTTGCTCGCAAGTTTATTAAAGATGAATCTTATTTAAGAGCACGTAAAAAATCAGATACTGGACTTGAGCAATTAAAAAAGAAAACAGGCCCCGGGTCTGAATGGTTAGGGTGGCGAGATATATTGGCTGAACCTAATGATGCTGAATTAGAACAAATCGGTTCTTTGGGCGAAGAAATAAGGGCTAAAGCAGATGTATTTGTTGTTTGCGGAATTGGTGGATCTTACCTGGGGGCAAAGGCAGTTATTGATGCGCTTTCCCCTCACTTCAGAAAAAAAGGTCCGGAAATTCTATACGCCGGACACCATCTTGGCGGAAAATATCTGGAGGAATTACTTGATTACTTGAAATCTCCCAAAGAAGATGGCTCTCCAAAAAATATTTATCTGAATGTAATATCAAAGTCCGGCTCTACTTTAGAGACAGCTCTTTCCTTTCGCATGATCCGGGAATTGCTGGAAGAGTTATATGGGGAGGAAGCTTCTGAGCGCATTATTTGTACAACCAGTAAAGCAGGGGGAGTGTTAAATAAGCTTATTCCTCAAAAGGGATACAGAAAGTTTATTATTCCTGACAATGTTGGTGGTCGGTTCTCAGTACTGACTCCGGTGGGCTTGCTGCCTATTTCAGTTGCCGGGATAGATATCCGTACATTATTTTATGGTGCCGTATCTGCCTATAATGAATATGAAAATAATGCAGATGACTTATTAGAATATGCCGCACTCAGAAATGCGATTCATGAATCTGGAAAAACCATTGATGTTTTTGCTACATTTGAACCGGAATTGTCTTCGATGGGTGGTTGGATACAACAGTTGCTGGGTGAAAGTGAAGGGAAAGAAGGAAAAGGAATATTCCCTGCGGTGGCTACATTTTCAACAGATCTGCATAGCCTTGGCCAATTTATTCAACAGGGGCAACGCAGTTTAATGGAAACCTTTCTTATTGTAGAAAAACCATTTTCTCAATTGTCGGTAAATAACCTGGAAGAAAATGATGACCAGTTAAATTATTTAGCAGGAAAATCTTTCCATGAAATAAATACCAAGGCAAGAGAGGGGACTATGGAAGCGCATAGTGAAGGTGATGTTCCCATTGTCAGGATTTCTATGAAAGCTCTTAATGCTGAAAATATTGGACATCTCATTTATTTTTTCGAGCTTTTGACAGGAATATTTGTGTATAGTTTAGGAGTAAACCCTTTTAATCAACCCGGGGTTGAAGACTACAAAAAAGCCATGTATCGTTTACTGGGTAAATAATTAAATCATTTATGGATCAGGAAAAAAGAACTTCAAAATATATTGCGGTAGCAGGTAACATAGGTGCCGGAAAATCATCACTTACGGGTTTACTTGCCAAACATTTTAATTGGGAAGCCTTTTATGAGTCGGTGGATGATAACCCGTACTTACAAGATTTTTATGAAGACATGAGGCGCTGGAGTTTTAATCTACAGATTTACTTTTTATCCAGTCGTTTTCGTCATCAAAAAGAAATGTTAAATGATGATGTAAACCTGATCCAGGATCGAACGATCTATGAAGACGTGGAGATTTTTGCGAAGAACCTCCATGAGATGAATTTAATGAGCGACCGTGATTTTGAAAACTACGAAGCTTTATTTCATGAAATGAGCCACTATCTCCGTCCGCCCGATTTACTCGTCTATTTACGTGCACAAGTTCCCACACTTGTGAGGCAGATTCAACAGCGGGGAAGAGATTACGAAAACACAATTCGTATCGAATATTTGGAGCGATTAAATAAGTTGTATGAAGATTGGATTGGGCGCTATGCCCATGAGAAACTCATTATTGATACTGATGACCTTGATTTTGTGAATAATCAGGAAGATTTAGGAAAGGTAATAGACTTGATTGATCAACGAATGTTTGGGTTATTTAATTGATTGAACCACAGAAGTATAATGCTTATTTTAGGTAGCTATTGAGGAGATGTTCTATGCTAAAATTTAAGATCTTTGAAATACCTGAAGAACAAAGTGAGAAAACCGTTGAATTGGGCTCGGATGAGCTTGATTTGGAAGGACTCACTTTTAAAGGCGGTTTAGTTCATATAGAATTTTACCGCACACTTCATTTTGTACGAACTCAGTTTACTGTCGATGCCACCGTTGAATTGATTTGTGATCGTTCATTGGAAGCTTTTGATTATGAAGTTCAGCAAGATTATGAAGTGCTTTTTAAGGCAGAAGAAGTCGAAGAATCAGCAGATGAAAATGGAGCCGTAAGAAATTACGATCATGCATCTAAGCAAATAGATTTAGAGCAAGATGTGAGAGATACCATTTTGCTGAATCTCCCAACAAAAAAATTACATCCCCGCTTTCTGGATCATGAAGGAAATCCTAAGGAAGTACTGAATGAACAATTCGGTGATATTCCTGAAGATGATGAAGAACACATTGATCCTAGGTGGGAAAAATTGAAAGATTTAAAAGAATAACGATAAGGTATATTTAATGGCACATCCAAAACGAAGAACCTCGAATGCGCGTAAAAATAAGCGTCGTGCTCATCACGCTATCTCTGATGTTACGTTAGCAAAATGCTCTAACTGTGGAGCATTGCACCGCTATCACCATGCCTGCTCCGAGTGTGGGTACTACCGCGGCCGCCAGGTAATGAAAGCAACTAACTAAATATTTGATATATGATTGTTGCAGTTGATGCAGCCGGTGGAGATTTCTACCCAAAAAATCCAGTTGAAGGAGCAATTCAGGCTACAGAGGAAAACAGCGATTTGACTGTTATCTTAGTGGGCCCTGAAGATATTGTTAAAAAAGAACTCGCTAATCATGATTATGATAAAAAGCGGATTTTGATACATGATGCCCCTCAGGTTATTGGCATGGATGAGACTCCGGCTCAAGCGGTTAAAACCAAGCAGCAGTCATCAATAGTTGTAGGGATTGGCCTTCATAAGGCCGGTAAATGTGATGCTTTTGTAAGTGCCGGGAATACCGGTGCTTTACTTGCTGCATCCATGTTTATTTTGGGTAAGCTGAAAGGCGTGCTTCGTCCCACCATCGCATCTTATTATCCGACAATAAAAGGTTTCCGGCTGTTGGTTGATGCAGGCGCAAATTTAGAGATAAAGCCTGAAACAGCTATTCAATTTGCGAAAATGGCGGAAATATATTGTGAGCAAATCCTCAAGATTGATACTCCTAAAGTGGGATTACTAAATGTTGGGGAAGAAGAAGGAAAAGGCACGGACCTGTTAAAGGAAATTTTTGCCACGCTCAAAGATGATGCAAATTTCATCGGTAATGTAGAAGGCAAAGATATATTATCAGGAAAGGCCGATGTTTACCTTTGTGACGGATTGGTTGGTAATATTGTGCTGAAGTTCGGAGAATCCATTCCGGACATCCTTCAGAAAATGATAGGCGCGGCAATAAAAGACATGGATTTATCTCCTGACGAAATTCAAAATATCCAAAAAGTACTCCATACTGCTTTATCACCTTTTAACTATGAAAATGTTGGTGGTATTCCTTTCTTAGGCGTAAATGGCGTGAGTATTGTAGGACACGGCGGAAGCTCTCCTTTAGCCATTAAAAATATGATTAAAAGTGCCGTTCAAACTGTTGAACACGACGTTAACGGCAAAATTGTAGCATCTCTAAACTGAGCTAAATCTTTTCATGGAAGTAAAAAGAGCAAAAATTACAGCGGTCGGGCATTATTTACCCGAAGACCGTATGACCAATAAAGATCTTGAAAAACTGGTGGACACCAATGATGAATGGATACGTTCTCGAACGGGTATCGAGGAACGCAGAGTTCTAAAAGATCCAGATAAAGCCACTGCTTTTATGGGTGCTGAAGCGGCCAAAGAAGTACTGGAACAGCGTGGTATATCAGCGGAAGAAATTGATTTGATTATCCTTGCAACCGTTACCCCGGATTATTTTTTCCCGGCAACGGCTTGTCTTGTTCAGCAAAAAATAGGAGCTAAAAATGCTTTTGCTTTCGATTTATCGGCTGCTTGCTCCGGATTTTTATATGGGTTAAGTACCGGAGCCATGTACATTGAATCGGGGAGAGCCAAAAAAGTATTGGTCATCGGCACCGATAAGATGAGCTCCATTATTGACTTTAAAGATCGTACTACCTGTATTTTGTTTGGTGATGGTGCAGGTGCTGTTTTACTTGAAGAATCAGAGGATGGGACCGGGATCATTGATCAAAAGCACTGTGTTGAGGGTGATACAGAATGTAGTTTGTATCAACCCGCAGGAGGAAGCCGTAATCCGGCTACTGAAGAAACAGTGAAAAATGGGTTGCATTACCTTCAGCAAGATGGCCGTGCAGTATTTAAAAAAGCCACAATGGGAATGGCCGACGTTTCTTTAGAAATTATGGAGCGTAATAACCTTGAGCCGGAAGATGTAGCATGGTTGGTTCCTCATCAGGCTAATTTGAGGATAATTGATGCCACTGCTCGCAGAATGGGGCTTTCCAATGAAAAAGTGATGATAAACATCAATAAATACGGAAACACCACTGCTGCAACAATACCGCTATGTTTGTATGACTGGAAAGATAAATTGAATCATGGCGAGAATATAGTATTGGCCGCTTTTGGAGGTGGATTTACCTGGGGTGCTATCTACTTAACGTGGGGGATGAAGTAAGATGAGTAACGCTTATTTGTTTCCTGGACAAGGCTCACAATTTGTAGGAATGGGAAAGGAGTTATTTGACTCTAACCCTGAAGCTGCAGAGTATTTTAATAAGGCTAATGAAATTCTTGGGTTTGATCTTAAAGAGATCATGTTTGAGGGGCCTGAAGAAAAACTGAAACAAACAGAATTTACACAACCGTCTATTTTCCTTCATTCGGTTGCACTATTTAAAACCCTGAATGCTAAAACGGATATGGTTGCGGGGCATAGCTTGGGTGAATTTTCTGCTTTGGTGGCTTGTGGTGCAGTATCCTTTCAAGATGCTCTCAAGATTGTTCGACGCAGAGGAGAACTGATGCAAAAAGCAGGGACAGATAACCCTGGGACAATGGCTGCTGTAATTGGTATGGATGATGAAGCCGTAGAAAAGGTTTGTGAGCAAGCCTCTGCAGAAACCAGCAAAGAAGTGGTAGCTGCTAATTACAATTGTCCGGGACAATTGGTCATTTCCGGATACAAAGAAGCAGTGGAAAAAGCGGTAGAGTTGGCAAAAGAAAATGGTGCTCGTATGGCTATGTTATTGCCGGTAAGCGGGGCATTCCATTCTACCTTGATGCAACCCGCGTATGATGGGCTGAAAAATCAATTGGAGCAACTCAATATTGAAACCCCAGATTGCCCTATATATAGTAATTATACAGCTGAGCCCACTACAAATCCGGAAGAAATCAGATCGAATTTACTTAATCAGCTGTTGAATCCGGTACGCTGGACTCAAACCTTGAATAATATGAATGCTAATGGCGCGGATTCTTTTGTAGAAGTAGGGCCCGGCAAAGTATTGCAAGGATTGGTAAAGCGAACCTTAAAAGGCGTAGAAATCTCAGGACACCAATAAAGAAACAACTATGAGTTTATCGTTAGAAGGAAAGACCTGTTTAGTAACCGGAGGAAGCCGGGGAATTGGACGCGCAATTGCGCTCAAGCTCGCTGACTTTGGAGCGGATGTAGCCATTACCTATGCGCGTTCAGCCGATGCGGCGGAAGAAGTAAAAGCCGAGATCGAAAAAAGAGGACAAAAAAGTAAGGCATTACAAGCTGATGCCGTCAGTTTAGAACGTGCTGAAGAAGTGATAAATGAGGTTGTTAATGATTGGGGCAAACTGGACGTAATTGTAAATAATGCAGGTATTACCAAAGACAACCTTATACTCAGAATGAGTGAAGATCAATGGGATGACGTGATTACTACAAATTTAAAGAGCGTTTTTAATTACTCAAAAGCTGCTGCCAAGCCCATGATGAGAAATCGTGGAGGATCTATTATCAATATAAGCTCTGTGGTCGGCATTTCCGGAAATGCCGGACAGAGCAATTACGCAGCATCAAAGGCCGGGATTATCGGATTTACAAAATCATATGCAAAAGAACTCGCATCCAGAAATATTCGTGCAAATGTAATAGCTCCGGGATATATTCTCACCGACATGACAGGTGAATTGGATGAAAAAGTTTTAGAAGGAATTAAATCAGAAACGCCATTGGGTAGGGCAGGGGAAGCTGATGAAGTAGCTGATGCTGTTGTATTCCTTTCATCCGACATGAGTTCGTATATTACCGGCGAAGTTATTCGCGTAGATGGCGGGATGGCAATGTAATTGTCTATATTGCAGAAGCTAGACTGAATTTTTAAGTTGAAAACACTTATTTTATCAAAATTATAACTACCAACTAATCACTGAAAAAGGACACAATATGTCACAAGACGTAGAATCAAAAGTAAAAGCTATCATAGTAGATAAACTTGGTGTAGATGAATCAGAAGTAGCAGCAGATGCTAACTTTACCAATGACCTTGGAGCTGATTCTCTGGATACCGTAGAATTAATTATGGAATTCGAAAAAGAATTCGATCTTAGCATTCCGGATGAAGACGCGGAAAATATTGCCACAGTAGGGGACGCAGTTACCTACCTATCCGGAAAATTATCCTAATTTAATACTTATAAAAAATTACTTATGAGCACTCGCAGAGTTGTTGTTACGGGTATCGGTGCTTTTACCCCAATTGGTAAAAGTGCGCCAGACTTTTGGAACGGTTTAGTTTCAGGGAAAAGCGGTGTTCGCTTAGTCGAACATTTCGATACGACTGACTTCGCCACAAAATTTGCTGCTCAGATTGAGGGCTACGAACCCACTGATTATTTCGATCGCAAAGAAGCCAGGAGGCTTGATAAGGTTGCACAATATGCCCTTATTGCTTCCGGTGAAGCTATCGAAGACAGTAAACTTGATCTGGATAAAATTGATAAAGATGAAGTTGCTGTATTGGTGGGTACCGGGATTGGCGGGATGGAAACATTCTATGAACAATCAGTATCATTTCATGAGCATGGTCCAAGAGGAGTATCTCCTTTCTTTATTCCAATGCTCATTCCTGATATTGTATCCGGGCAAATATCTATTAAATATGGTTTCAGAGGTCCTAATTTCTGTGCAGTTTCTGCATGTGCCACCGGGTCTCATAATATTGGCCTTGCATATGATTCCATTCGTTACGGACAGGCAGATTATGCTGTAGCCGGAGGTACCGAAGCACCTGTAACACGCATCGGGATATCAGGTTTTAACAGCATGAAGGCCATGTCTACAAGGAATGATTCACCGGAAACAGCCTCGAGGCCATTCGATAAGGATCGAGATGGTTTTGTGCTGGGAGAAGGGGCCGGAATCTTTATACTGGAAAGTTTGGATTCTGCACTTGAACGTGGTGCTCGTATTTATGGTGAAATCAAAGGATATGGTTTTTCAGCAGATGCGTATCACATTACTGCTCCTGATCCTGATGGAAATGGCGTTACATTGGCTATGACCAGAGCTATGAAGGCAGCGGGAATAGAACCGGAAGATGTTGATCATATTAATATGCATGGTACCTCAACTCCGCTGGGAGATATTGCTGAAACCAATACGATCAAAAAGGTTTTTGGAGAACATTCAAAGACTTTAAACCTGAACTCAACTAAGAGTATGCATGGCCATACTCTTGGGGCGGCCGGGGCAATTGAGTCTATAGCTACATTGCTTTCCATTTACCATGGTATGGTACCGCCTACTATTAATATTGAGAATCAGGACCCGGAGTGTGATTTAAATTACACTGCAAATGAAGCTGTTGTTCGTGATGTCAAATATGCTTTGAATAATGCTTTTGGTTTTGGCGGCCATAATTCCACCTTAGTGTTTAATAAATACAAGGATTAATATTTATGCCGCAATGGTTTAGATCACTTTTCAGTAAAAAGAAGAAGTCAGATCTTAGCCCTGAACTTAAAAGCAGAATTGAGAATCTCGAGAGGATCGTTGGTTTGCAAATCGACGATCCTTCTTTGTTTCTAAAAGCCTTGCGCCATCGTTCCACGCTCTCTCAGGAGCAGTATGAAACTTATGATTCATATGAAAGACTCGAGTTTTTGGGTGATGCTGTTTTGGATTTGATTGCAGCTGAAATACTTTTCAATGATTATCCGGAAAAGGATGAAGGTTTTTTAACCAAAGTAAGAGCAAAACTTGTAAGAGGAGACACACTTTCTTCTTTTTCAAAAGAATTGGGCCTTGAGGAGTTAATGGAATTAGGGGAGAGAAATGGCGGTGGAAAAATATCTAAAAGCATTCTGGCCGATGCGTTTGAATCTATTATTGCTGCTATTTATATAACCAAAGGATACCGGCAAGCCTACCAATTTGTGGACCGCGTAATTAAGAACAACCTGGTAATTGAAGAATTAATAAACACCGTTGATAATTACAAAAGTGTTCTTCTTGAATATGCACAGGCTCAAAAAATGTCCATACCACAGTATGAATTAATCAGTGAAAGCGGTCCCGGCCATAACCGAACTTTTCTGGTAAAAGTGATGATTGGGGAAAATGAATATGGTCAGGGTAAGGGTAAGAGTAAGAAAAAGGCTGAGCAAAGAGCTGCTAAACAAGCCCTGAAAAAGCTAAAGGCCTGAAATACATTTTAGTGTGCTCTCGGAAGAGTAAAAGTCCTAACTTTTCTCTAAAACTCATTTCTAAAACTTGTTTTTTGCGGGATTAACTCCGATTCTTAGCCCCATCTGCAAGGGTAATATTATCATTGGAAAACCATGTTTGTTCAACTCATAAAACCTGAATTTGAAGAGCTTATTGAAGCCAAGGACTGGGTGGCCCTCAAAGAGGTGTTGAATGATGTTCCGTCGGCAGATATAGCTGATTTATTGCTTGAACTACCCGGTGAAATTGCCATTGTCGTTTTTCGTTTGCTCAAGAAACCCATTGCCGCTGATGTTTTTGCAGAGCTTCCCTCTTCAAAAGGTGTTGAATTATTAGAACTATTCAACAAGCAACAGTTGAGTGATGTAATGGGAAATCTGGAGCCCGATGAACAGGTTTCTATTCTCGAGGAACTACCCGGCCACCTTACCCAAAGGGTGATGAACTCCATCAACAGGGAAGATCAAAAGCAGTTAAAGAAATTACTGGGCTATCCTGAAGAGAGTGTGGGTCGTTTGATGACGCCCAGATATGTTAAAGTGAAGTCGGACTGGACTATAAAACACAGTATGGAGCATATCCGGAAATTCGGCGAAACCGCGGAAACCATCAATGTTATTTATGTGGTGGATGACAAAGAACACCTGATTGATGACTTGCGTATTACCCACCTGATTCTTGCTAATCAGGACGATCCCATTGAGACCTTGATGGACCGGTCTTTTGAAGCTCTTACGGTAAATGATGACCAGGAAGAAGCCGTAAAAATGTTGGCTAAATATGACCGTGTAGCACTTCCGGTGGTAGATTCTGATGGGGTTTTAGTCGGGATTGTGACCGCTGATGATATCATAGATGTAGCAGAAGAAGAGACGACTGAGGATATGCAGAAAATGGCCGGTATGGATGCCCTGGACGATTATTATTCTCAAACTTCTATCTTTGATATTGTTAAAAAGCGGCTTTGGTGGCTTGTTATTCTTTTTGTTGGGCAGATTCTAACAGCGATTGCCATGGGCGGATATGAGGAAATTCTTCAAAAAGTAGTGGCTCTTTCTTTCTTCGTTCCCTTAATTATCTCCAGTGGCGGTAACTCCGGTTCACAGGCGGCAACCCTGGTAATCCGAGCTTTGGCTACGGATGACATCAAACTGGAAGATTGGAAAAAAGTTTTTTCAAGAGAATTTACATCCGGATTGATGCTGGGAGGGCTTATAGGCTTGTTGGGTTTCATCACCTTAATTACATGGGATCTTATTGGTGGGCAGATGCTTAGCAGTACAGTAATCTTGACTGCTGCAGTAATTGGTTTAAGTTTGTTCGCCATTGTACTTTTTGGAAATTTTACAGGAGCAATGTTGCCTTTTGTCCTTTCAAAATTAAATATTGACCCTGCGGTGTCTTCCGCTCCATTTGTTGCAACAATAGTGGATGTAAGCGGAATCATTATCTATTTTAGTATAGCAATTTTACTTTTAAGCGGAACAGTACTTTAAAAGCACAAAAGATTTAAATGAAAGCATATCACGATCTTGTAAAAAGTGTACTTGAAAATGGAGTAAGAAAAGAAAACCGGACCGGCACGGATACGATTTCTAATTTTGCCGAATTTTATAAAGTGGATCTTTCAGAAGGGTTCCCTTTGCTAACTACAAAAAAAGTATTCTTTCGTTCTGTGATTTTGGAGATGCTTTGGTATCTGAGGGGAGAGGATCATATCAGGTGGCTTCGTGACGAAAAAGATTGTCACATTTGGGATGCATGGGCAGATGAAGATGGATATGTAGGTCCAATTTATCCCGTGCTCTGGAGAAAATTTCCATATTTTGAAAAAGAATCGGTCAGATTTGAAGGAAATGGGTCCGCTATCGACAAAGATGTATGGGTCAGGAAGGAATTTGATCAGGTTCGCAGAGCTATTGATATGCTTAAAACGAATCCAAACAGCCGTCGCATTGTAGTTAGTGCATGGCATCCCGGATTGCTGGAGGAAATGGGACTGCCGCCTTGTCACATTATGTATATATTTAACGTGGCAGACGGAAAGCTGAATTGTCATCTTACTCAGCGATCCGGAGATATTGCATTAGGTATTCCGTTTAACCTGGCTTGTTACTCTGCTTTAACAATGGCCATAGCACAGGAAGTTGGTTTGGAACCCGGAACTTTTGCTCACACTATTGTAGATGCACATATTTATGTCAATCATGTTGAAGGCTTAAAAGAGCAGCTCACCCGAAAGCCCAAAGCATTGCCTACACTTAAAATAGCTAATAAACCTGTTGATGAGTTAACCTTTGAAGACTTTACTCTTGAAAACTATGATCCGGATCCGGTTATCAAGTTTGAGGTTGCAGTATGATTATTACGCTTATAGCAGCTCATGATCCTAATTTGGTAATTGGTAAAGAAGGCGGTCTCCCGTGGCGCTATCCTGAAGATCTAAAGCATTTCAAAAATACAACATTAGGTAATCCTATTATTATGGGTAGAGGGGTTTTTGAAGAGCTTAATGAAATTCCGCTACCCGATCGTCGTAATATTGTATTGTCAAGAACACAAGAGTACGATAATGTGGAATCCTTCTCTTCTTTGGAGGATGCTTTCGAAGCTTTAGGTCAGGAAGAGGAGGTGTTTATTATTGGGGGTGGTGTTTTGTATCGGCAGTCGATTGATATTGCCGATAAGCTTATCATTACGGAAATACATAAGGAGTATGAGGGCGATACGTTTTTTCCGGAATATAGAGATGATATAGGAACGACGTGGAAAGAGCAGTCAAGAGAGGATCATAAAGAGCTTTCTTTTGTGGTCTATGAGCGAATGTAGTCAGAATTTACAATTATTAATTAGGAAACATTAACCTGTAATACGCCTATTCATTTAATAATTTTGGGGGTATCATTTACACTACTCGTAGGTTAAGTAAATACTCCAAAATTGGAAGGACTAACAGAACAAATAGGTTGGCGCAACAAAAAGACCGGGATCAATATTACAGGTTTTGTAATGGCTTATAAAAGGAAGCTCGGGCAAACTACGCCAAAATTTAAGAGTCAAAGAGCGACGGCGTTATGAATAAGAAAAATGAATTCGAGTTACCGAAACTTGTCGAGCATTTATCCCATGAACTCAGAACGCCTTTGAGTGCGATATTAGGTTATTCTGAGCTGCTTGAAAAAAGCAATAATCTTGATGAGTCTGAGAAAAAACATCTTGAAAAAATAGCTGCAAGCGGTACCCAACTTTTGGATGTTGTTAATGATCTCATTGAGATTTCTAATATTGAATCGGGTAATGTACTTGCTGAAGAAAATGTGATCAAAACTGATGAATTAGTAGCAGAACTTAAAAGTGAGTTCGAAACTGCGGCAAGAATTAAAGAATTAGACCTTTTGATTTCTATAGGTTCAGCCGTAAAAGAAACTTTTATAGGTGATGAGAAAAAAGTTAAAACAATTCTTTATTCCCTCATTAACAATGCCATAAAATTTACAAAGAAAGGAAAAATTAAAGTAGAGATTTCTATTTCTGAAATCAGTGATCGCTTACTTTGCTTCAAGATTGAAGATACAGGTATTGGAATTTCTGAGGAAGACATGAAACATGTTTTTAAACCTTTCTGGCAAGCGAATGTGAAGCAAAAAACAGGAACCGGACTTGGGCTTACCACTTGCCAAAAATTAGTCCATATTTTGGATGGGTCATTAGATATAACAAGTGTTCAAGAAAAGGGTACTCGTATTGTTTTACAGATTCCTATAGGTGAAGATGCCGGTAATGCAGTCAGCAAAGAAAATAAATACGCTTCAAAGGTTGAGTTAAGCGCTAAAAAAAGCTTAAAAGCACTTATAGTTGATGATCTGCCTATTAACAGAGCATTAGCCCGAATAATGCTGGAAATGAAGGATTTTGAAATTATAGAAGCGGAAAATGGGAAGGAAGCTTTAGATTCTTATGCCGGAAATAGCCCCGATGTTGTACTTATGGATATTTCAATGCCGGTTATGAATGGTATTGAGGCTATGGAGAAAATTCGAAACATCAATGGCTCAGGTAAAGATATACCCATTATTGCGATTACGGCAGGTGGTCATATGGGCACACGATCAGAATTGATCAATAAAGGTTTTTCTGAATACATACAAAAGCCGTTTAAAGAAAAAGAGCTTTTTGAAAAAATTTCTCTATTTCTTCCGTTAACAGTCAAAAACCTTAAGAGAGCCCCACTTAAACAAATTTCTGTTAAATCGTAATATCTTTTAGGTGGACACAATAATGTTTCACCACTGGTTCAGTCAGAGCAATTATATTTTTTGTTTCAGCTGCTTTAGAAAATTCCACAGCTTTATCATCTTCTAATATCCAAATGCTTTCATTTTTATATTTATAAGCTTCAGAGTAACTTTGCTCAAAGGTTAGATAGTATTCTAAATCAGAGTCATCAACAGGTAAGCGCAGTTTGTTTAAGGCTTTTTTAGTTTTTTTCTGAACTTCAATCTTTTCAGCTCGATTCAGTTTTTTATCAATAAAAGTAGTTCTGAAAAGATCCCGGTTTAGAAATCTGTAACATAAATCCGCAAGTATTTTATCCTCACCTTTTACCCAAAGTTTGATGCTAAGATATACGTCATGATCGTCCATTTCAGTATATCGGTCAATCATTTCATTTGATATTCTCTTTTTCGCGGAAGGTTGTTCTAACATGAAGAACTCAAGAGCAGGAGAAGCAAAATTTAATTTTTGGCCCGAATCAATAAGAGCCTGAACCCGCTTGAAAATACTTCGAAGCAAAAAATCAGCACTTAATACTGTTTTATGCTGGTAGACTTGCATATACATCAACCTTCGGGCGATGATATAATTTTCAACGGCATAAATACCTTTTTTTTCTATGACAATATTTCCTTTGAAAACCCGCATTGTTTTAAGAATGCGGTTAATACCTACAGTCCCCTCAGATACTCCGGTGAAAAAACTGTCGCGCCTTAAATAGTCCAAACGGTCTAAATCTAGCTGCGAAGAAATAAGCTGGTGAAGGAATTTTTTTTTATGTTGATTAGTAAAAATAGATATGGCCGTATCTAACGCCCCGCCAAATTCTTTATTCAGCTTTTTCATAATGGCCAAACTCATCATCTCATGATTGAAATCTTTAATGAGAGAGTGTTCCAAAGTATGAGAGAGCGGTCCATGGCCTACATCATGTAGTAAAATGGCCATCAAAGTGCCATCATATTCGGGTTGACTAATGGTTGTGTCTTTTTCTCGGAGATTATTTAATACTCGCTGACCTAATTCTAAAGCACCAAGGGCATGAGAAAAACGAGAATGTTCAGCGGCCGGAAAAACCAAATATCCTAATCCAAGTTGTCTTACTCTCCTTAACCTTTGCACATAAGGGTGATCAATCAGTTTTAAAATTGGCCCTTTTGGGACAGTGATAAATCCGTGTATGGGATCATTAAAAATTTTATATCGAGTGCTTTTGTCCATGTTTAATTAGGGAAATTTATCTAAAGCCGCTTGAAGATATTAAAAAGGGAAGAGTAATGAGTGATGAAGTAGGTGATTTCAATTTATTTGTCAATTATGACTTTGAGCCCTTAAGAAATTTGAATCATCATCTCATTGAGATTCTCAATGTTAGGTAGTCGGGTTGGGCGCTGCTTTTTCATATCAAACCATACCCCGGTAGATTCTGCAACACCAAGCAAAGCTTTAGATTCTTTATCGTAAAGCCCCTGCAGGGCAACAATGCTGGAATTGCCGGTTTCACCTACTCCGGTTCCAACCAAAACAGTAGAGGGGAATTTAATCTGCTTTAAGTATTCAACAGTGCATTTCACTAAAACAAAGGTTTTCCCATCTTTAAACTCACTTTGCATTTTTCCGACTTCTCCCAGAAAACTAATTCGTGCTTCCTCCAGGTAGGTATTGAAAAGTGCGTTGTTAACATGGTTAAGCGGATCTAGATCCCGAAAACGAACGGGAATTTTAGTCCAATGAAAGAAAAGTTCAGGATCATATTCTGGTCTAAACATACTCTGTATTTTTTGAATAGAAGATGCGGGTGATATAGGGAAATGACAAGTCTAAAAGCCTTATTCTGGAATCTATATTTGTTATATTCCCACCGATCAAATTTAAATCAAATTTAGATATTAATGGCTAAGCAGAACGAAAGATATTTTTTAGAAAAATTACTGATTACCCCGAGTCCCACAGGATATGAAAAGGAGGGCGTGAAGGTTTGGAAAGAATATGTAGACCAATTTGCAGATGAGGTAGTGACTGACGCCTATGGATCCTGTGCAGCCAAAATAAATATGAGCGGGGATGTAGCCACCGTGATGCTGGAAGCTCATTGTGATGAGATTGGAATGGTGGTTCAACATATCAACGAGCAGGGTTTTGTATACATAAATAAACTGGGAGGGAGTGATTCTACAATAGCCCGGGCCAAAAAAGTGTTCATTCACAATAAAAGAGGCCGAGTTGTAGGAGTAACCGGGAATACAGCTATCCATCTTCAGGATAAAAAAAATGGAGGCGGAAAACAGCCGGAGTGGAAAGATATATATGTTGATATTGGGGTTTCGAGCAAAGAAGAAGCTTTGGAATTGGTACAAATTGGTGACCCTATAACCTATGCAACGGATACTGAGTTCTTAAATGATGATATGCTTTCTGCTCGGGCTCTGGATAACCGAATTGGCGGATATGTGATTGCAGAAGCCATGCGAAAGATAAGTAAGCGGAAAAAAGATTTGAAAGTAAACGTGATCGCGTTGAATTCTATCCAAGAAGAGGTAGGAGGGTTCGGGGCCCGAATGATGAGTTATCGGTTTATGCCGGATGTAGCTTTGGTTACCGACGTAACACATGCCACTGATACGCCCGGAATCGATCAGAAAGAGCACGGAACGGTTGAACTGGGTAAAGGGCCTACTGTACAACACGGGGGCGCGAATCACCCAAAAGTAGTAGAATTCGTTGAAGAAGTTTGTCGGGAAAAGAAAATCGATGTACAACACGAAGCCACAAGTGTTAGAACCGGTACGGATACAGACAGTATTTTCTATCAACAAACCGGAATTCCAAGTGCATTGCTATCAACTCCTTTACGATATATGCATTCGCCCGTGGAAGTTGTATCAATGAAAGATGTGGAGAATTTAATCGAGATTATGGTTGAAACGGTCTTGGCGATGAATCCGGATCAAACCTTCTCTGTATTCCAGGATGAATGATCGGAAGCAGATATCAATAAAAAAGCCTGTTCGCATTGAACAGGCTTTTTAAGTTTGTAAAGGGCTTTTTAAAAATTAATTCGGATTGAATTAGTTAGTATAACTTGGTGGTAAAAGCACTCCGTCGATAATATGAACTACACCGTTTGTTCCTACCAGATCAACAGTTACAACATTTACAGAGTTATTAAGAGTAACATTACCTTCTCCGTCAATATTTACCGTGATGTCTTCACCTTGAACTGTGGTAATGGTTTGTCCATCGCTAAGATCACCTGATAAAGCTTCAGCAGCAACTGCATGGTACGTTAATACTTCTTCTACTTGCTGTGCAGTAAGTGTTTCAAGGGTACTGCTTATTTCTTCAAATGCAGCATTTGTTGGAGCAAACAGAGTAAAAGGCCCATCGCCTTCTAAAGTTGAGACAAGGCCTGCATCCGCTACTAAACTTACCAATGTGGTGAGGTCATAATTTTTCTGAGCGATCTGAACGATATTCAGGAACTCATTAGGGAGTATAACGGCATCAATGGCATGAACCACACCATTATTTGTAAACACATCAGCAGCTGTTACCATAGCTGATCCGTTTATGGTTACTTCGCCATTATCAACGGTAACGAATACATTCTCTTCTGTTAATGAACCAACAGCTTGCGTTGCTTCCAGGTCAGCAGACCCAACTTCAACAGGCAATACATGGTATTGCAGAATTTGAGCAAGTTGATCTATTGTTAAGCTACCGAGTAAGCCATCGGGTAATGCAGCAAAAGCATCGTCAGTTGGGGCAAACACTGTAAATGTGCCGTCCGGATTAGAAAGGGCTTCTGCCAATCCGGCATCAGCAACTGCGTTAACCAGGGTTTCGAAGAAGTATCGTTTTGAAGCGGCGTCCACAACGGTACCATATGCATCGGGGAGGATCACCTCATCAATGGCATGGATCACTCCATTTGATACATCAACATCAGCAGCAACAATAGATGCTGAACCGTTTACAAATACACCATCATTGTTAGCAGTAACAAACACTCCACCGCCTGAAAGTGATTCAACTTCCTGTTCAGCACTTAGCTGATTTGAGAAAACTTCTCCGGGAAGCACATGATAAGTCAGGATTTCAGTAATCTGCTCGTTTGTTAATGAGGCAAGTAAGCCGTCTGGAAGAGCTGCAAAAGCATCATCCGTCGGTGCAAATACCGTAAAATCGCCTTTATACTTAAGTGTTGTAGTTAACCCAACCTGATCGACAGCAGAAGCTAAAGTAGAAAAATTACCAAGCGCAACAGCTTGATCAATTATATTAGCATCTCTATAACCTTCCGGAAGCAGGACCGCATCTATTGCATGGATAATTCCATTAGAAGCTTCCAAATCTGCGACAGTTACATTTGAGTAGCCGTTTACTAATACTCCGCTTTCAGACTCAACCAAAATCTCTTCTCCGAGTAAAGTTGGTACATCTTGCGTTGCTGACAGATCACCGGAAGCGATGGATCCTTCAACCACATGAAATTGGAGTATCTCAGCAAGTTGATCGGAAGTAATGTTATCTAAAGTCCCCTCAGGGAGTTCACTAAAAGCGGCGTTAGTGGGTGCAAATACGGTAAAAGGTCCCGCTCCCTCCAAAGCCACGGTAAGTCCGGCGTCCTGGATGGCTTGTACTAGCACTGAAAAATCGTCATTTTCCTGTGCGGTTTCGATAATATTGAGCTCTCCATCTTCTCCAATTCCGTTATTATTAGAACCATTACCGCAAGCAGTAAAAGTTAAAAATGAAACGAGAACCAGAGAAAGAAAAAGCGTCAGTCTTGATGAATAGTTTTCTTTCTTCATGAATAGTCGGTTTGATTAAAATTGACTATCACTCAAGGAGAAAATTGAGATTTTAGTTCCCGTTTTATAAGAAAAAAGTTTGTCTTAACGCTTATTAAGGCTGTTTTTTTAACCCGAAGAGTATTTTACTGAGCTATTTTAAAGGGACTAAAAGAATGGGAGAAAAGAGTTTGCGAAACAAAATATCTAATCTGCGGCCTTACTGATTCGGTTAGTTAAAGCCGTATAAAAAGCCGGAAATTTTTTTCGAAATAAATCTAATTTTTCAATAAAAACGGTTGAGTACCCCTCAATATCTGCCTGTCGAAATCGATCATAAAGCTCTTTTGAGAGCAAGGCTAGGTTCCCGTCATATGAGATGACGTTCTTTGATTCGGGAAATGTGTTTTGAACCAGATACAGGGTGTCATTTTCTATAGAGGAAATCTCCCCATATCTGACAGAAGCTTTTGGTTTGTAATGCGAGTATTTTTGACCCGGGCTTTTGGGGGAATCACTCTTCTCTGTAGAGTTAATGTTAACATCAGATCCCAAAACAGCTTCAATTTCCTTTTTCCCTATTTTTCCCGGACGAAGGATGACAGGTATTTCAGAAGTTAAATCCAGCACGGTTGACTCAAGTCCTATTTCGGTAGCCCCGCCATCAAGAACAGGAAAGTTTTGTCCAAAATCGTTCAAAATATGTTTGGGATTCGTAGGGCTAGGACGGCCCGACTTATTGGCACTTGGCGCCACCAGGGGGCCTGTAGAGGATATAAGCTGTAATGCCAGCTTATGATCAGGCATTCGTATAGCTACGGTATCCAACCCCGCAGTAATAAGGTCGAGTACTTTCGGTTTCTTTTTTAAAATTAAAGTTAATGGGCCCGGCCAAAACTCCGTCATTAATGTTTTAGCAGATTCAGGAATTTCTGAAGCAAAATCCTCCATTTGTTTTTCATTAGAGATATGAACGATCAACGGATTATCAGCAGGGCGCCCTTTAGCTTTAAATACCTTTTTCACGGCTGACGGGTTCCATGCATCTGCTCCCAAACCGTAAACCGTTTCAGTGGGGAAAGCCACTATTTCTCCGGATTTTAAAAGATTAATATATGGAGTCAGGTCAAGCATGTAACTCACTAAGTGCTAATTCTTTAAGATATTCAAAAGCAGTATTTATATCTGGTATTTCCTGTACTACAAATCGAACAGTATCCTTTTTTTGAATGACCTGAAATTCACCTTTTTTACCTGCTTCAAGCTTTTCAAGAATTTCTTGAAACTTACCGCTGTCATAGAAGTTTTTGCCCATTTCGGATTCTTGTTTTGGGCATACTAACCACATTCTTCCGGCACGAATTGTTACTTTGGTAAAGAAGTTTTGAGAAGCAAAAAGCCTAATTTTGCTGGCTTGTATCAGGTACTTTGCCTCTTTAGGAATAGGGCCGAATCGATCTTCAATTTCTTCTTTCCAGTCATTAATTTCCTTCTCGTTTTTAGCTTGTGACAGCTTTCGATATAAGTTTAAACGTT
This sequence comes from Gracilimonas sp., assembly GCF_014762685.1. Classification (NCBI taxonomy): domain Bacteria; kingdom Pseudomonadati; phylum Balneolota; class Balneolia; order Balneolales; family Balneolaceae; genus Gracilimonas; species Gracilimonas sp. The sequence continues at coordinate 1,055,967 of NZ_JABURM010000005.1, read as the reverse complement.
CTACACTGTCAGAAACATAATCTTGGGGAAGGAGGGCCGTCTCATCAAATTCTACGGTAGTTTCTGGAAGCTCAGCCTCAATTTCAACATCCTCAAACATCTCGCTAAATTCTGATTGTTTGAGTTCATTAACCGCATCATTTAGAATTTTTGTGTAAAGATCAAAGCCGATATCATTTATAAAGCCGCTTTGTTCAGCTCCCAATATGTCACCCGCTCCACGAATATCGAGATCCCGCATGGCAATATTGAATCCTGAACCTAAATCAGAAAATTCCTCAAGTGCTAATAACCGTTTTCGAGCCTCGGTACTCAGAGTTTGAATAGGGTTGGTAATGAGGTAACAAAATGCTTTTCTATTAGACCTTCCAACTCTACCACGTAATTGATGTAACTCAGCGAGCCCAAAATGGTTAGCGTGATTGATAATGATAGTATTTGCATTGGCGATATCAATGCCATTTTCTACAATATTGGTAGAAACAAGCACATCAAATTTATGTTGATAGAAATCAGTGATGATTTTATCGAGCTGGGAACCGGACATTTGTCCGTGCCCAAATCGAACCCGAATATCAGGCACCAATCGCCGGATCATTTCTGCTGTTTCTTCAATATTCTTTACCCGGTTATGAATAAAAAATACCTGTCCACCCCTGGAGATTTCCTGCAAAATTGCATCCCGGATCAGCTCTTCATCAAAGCTGTGTATTTCAGTATAAACGGGTTGCCGGTTGGGGGGTGGCGTATTTATCACACTTAGGTCGCGTGCGCCCATAAGGGAGAATTGGAGCGTTCTGGGAATAGGTGTGGCGGTGAGGGTCAATACATCTACTGAGGCGCGAAAGTTTTTAAGCTTTTCTTTGGCTGAAACCCCGAATCGTTGTTCTTCATCAACGATGATTAAGCCAAGATCTTTGAATTTGACGTCCTTGGAAAGCAGTCGATGGGTGCCAATTACAATATCAACTTCCCCGTCAGCTAGTTTTTTAATAGCTTCTTTTTGTTGTTTAGCAGTTCGAAAACGTGATAGGGCCTCAATTTTGACCGGGAATTTCTCCATGCGTTTCATGAAGGTTTTTGCGTGTTGCTCGGCCAAAATAGTGGTGGGTACCAAAACAGCCACCTGTTTATGGTCTAATACAGCTTTAAATGCTGCCCGAACCGCAACTTCGGTTTTACCAAAGCCAACATCACCACAAACCAGCCGATCCATTGGGTGTTTACTTTCCATGTCATTTTTAACAGCCTGAATGGCATCGAATTGATCGGGTGTTTCTTCATATTCAAAGTTGGCATCCAATTCAGTTTGCCATTCATTATCGGGAGAAAAATCGTAAGCTGTTTCTGCTTTTCTCTTGGCGTACAATTGGATAAGTTCTCTGGCTATGTCTTTTACTTTCTTCTTGGTTTGGGCTTTTTTGCGTGCCCAGGAGCCTGACCCAAGTTTGGTGATACGTGGTGCTGTTCCTTCTTTGCCCGAATATTTTTGAAGTTTATGCAGGCTGGTTACATTCACATAGAGCGTTGAGTCATCCTTGTATTGAAGCACCACCACTTCCTGCTCCGTATTTTTTACGTTGATTTTCTTGAACCCCCTAAACTTCCCAATTCCGTAATCAACATGAACTACATAATCGCCAATACTTAAATCACGAAGCTCTTTAAATGAAATTCCGCCGTGAAAACGTCTTCTTTTTGTTTTGGGACGGTGATATCGATTAAAGATCTGGTGGTCGGTATAAACGGCTAATTTGGCCGGCTCATATATAAATCCTTCGTGCAGTGATTCTACCGCTAATAAGTACTTAAAATCTTGACTGGCTTCTCCGAGTAATTCCTCAAAGCGGTCGCGCTGACCATCATTATCACATAGAATAATGGTATTAAGTTCTTTTTCAGAGTTTTGGGTTATGTTTTCACGTAGCAGCTTAAAATTACCGTGGAAATCAGGTTGTGGCTTGGCTTCAAGTATTAAAGTCTGCTCATCCTTTTCTGATGTTCCCACATTTGCCACATAAAGCTGGTGGTTGAATTTGGATAGCTCTTCCTCAAAGTTCTTTTCAGAAATAAAAAGCTGCTCCGGAAGGTCTAGATCATCATTTTCAGGATGATCATTATATGCTTGCTCCGCATGTTCGTAATTCTTTCCAATTTCTGAGATGATTAATTCTCTGTTGGAAGTAACCAACAGCGTCCGTTCATCAAAATAGGAGAGGAAGCTTGATTTATCGGTTTCCGGGAGATTCGTTAAATCCGGAATGATGCGTGCGTAGTTTAAAAATGCAATGGAACGCTGAGAATCGGCGTCAAACTCACGGATGGTATCCAGTTCATCCCCAAAAAACTCCAGGCGCAGCGGATATTCTCCGGAGTAGGGAAAGATATCAAGGATTCCTCCACGGACGGCAAATTCTCCCGGCTCATCCACAAACTTTACGGGATTATAACCCTGATCAGCCAGCTTTTCTTTAAATTTATCAAGCTCTATTTCCTGTCCTTTTTCCAATATCAGGCTTACCTCATTCAGCGCAGAAGGAGGGGCAATTTTCTCCCCAATTGCTTCTACCGAGGTAATAACAATTTTGGCGCTTTGGTCGGAAATGGCTTGCAGCGCCTCTGACCTTTGAACCAATAAGCTGGTGTCTTTAAGCTGTTGCCTGTCATATGGTTTTCGGTTTGAAGAGGGGAATAAAATCACATTCCTTTCGTTTCCTATGACATCTAAATCGGCTTTCAGAAACCGGGCACCTTCATCGGTTTCAGAGATCACCAATACATTTTCCTTTTTGGAAGAAAGAGCTTCCAATAAAAAACTGTTAAGTGCCCCGATGCTTTTCTTGAGGGTCAGGGTATTTTTCTCAAGCAGCTGCGTATGTACATTTTTGAAGACCCCGTTCTTACGGAGTTGCTCTTTAATTAAAGAAATGCTCATGAATAGCTTTTTAGAAACTTTTAAGACGACAATGAAAGATACACTGTATCATAATCGATTAGCAATTTGAATTGGAGAGTTTTGAAACTTTATCAAAGACTGATTGACGGAGAAATCAGCTGCTTTCTATTCCGTTCAAAACTGTTTTTTGAATCAAAAAACTAAGGAAAAGCAATCCCAAAGACCCTATCAGATATATCGAATAAAGATCCTCATAATCAGTATAAATAAGCTCCTCAACTTCAGTTGTTTCCAATTCATCAATTTCATCATAAATGTCTTCCAATTGTTCTGAATCGGTAGCTCTGAAATATCTGCCGCCGGTGAGTTCAGCCACGCTGGTTAACATTTCTTCATCAATATTTACCGGAATGTTTTGGTAGCGACGACCGAAGATAGGATCTTGAATAGGATAAGGGGCTGTGCCGCGTGTTCCTGCTCCAATGGTATAGATTTTAATATCGTAGGTAAGGGCTAAATCTGCGGCCGTGACAGGGTCAATTTCACCGGCGTTGTTTTGGCCGTCTGTCAATAGGATAATCACTTTGCTTTCAGCCGGGCTTTCTTTTAAACGGTTCACTGCCGTTGCGATACCCATTCCAATAGCTGTTCCATCTTCTATAACTCCCATTTCAAGGTCATCGACGAGATTCTTTAATAGCCTGTAATCCAGTGTAGGCGGAACTACTGTGAAACTTTTCATGGCAAAGGTAACCAGTCCAATCCGATCGGTAGTCCTTTTATCAACAAAGTTTTTAGCAACTTCCCTGGCTGCTTCAAATCTATTGGGTTTCAAATCTTCAGCTCTCATGGAAGTTGACATATCAAGAACCAAAACTATATCGATTCCTTCCGCATTACGTTCTACGGTGGTAAGTCGCTCTTGAGGTCGAGCTAAGGCCACAACCAGTAAAGCAATTCCGATCCATGTAAATGCTGCTTGCAACCAATGAATATGTGCCTTCCAGTTTCCGGGTACGTCTTGCAATAAGTCCAGAGAAGAGAAAGTGAGGGTGGCTTGTTTCCTGTTAAAGTAGCGATAAAGGTAGGTTCCGATTAATACCGGTAGCACAAGCAAGGCCCAAAACCATTCCGGGTTTGCAAAGTCCATTATGCACCCTCCTTTACATTTTTAGCCGATTTAGGTTGAAATTGCTCAACATACTGTGCTTTAAGCCGTGATATACGAGCAGAATCAGCTAATTTAGCCCTTTCAAGAAATTCTTCAGCTTCAGCATAAGTCCTCCATGCATCTTCAAGACTGGGGGTGAATTTGGCGAATTTAACCAAATCAGCTTTTCTTAATACTTTCCTCGTTTTATCAGTCATGGTATCATCTACTCCGTAGGCTTCTAAATAGCGTAATAATTCGGAAGAGGTAGATTCCAGGGCGGGAATTTTATACAATTCTTCAAAATAGGTTCGAATTGCATCTCCAATTTCACTGTAAAATAGTTTAAAGTTTTTAGTTTCAGCTACTTTTGAATTTTTCTTGATGGCATTCAGTGTTTTTTCAAGTTCTTTTATCGGGTTATAAAAAGGTTTGGTTACAGGTTCCGGTTCTGTCTCAATTTCCTGAGGCCTTTCACGGAAATTAAACCACCATAACAGGAATCCGACCAGTAACAACGCGGCTAAAACCCATGGCCACCAGGTTCGGGGAAAGGCATAAATTGTTTTTATCGGTTTAAATGTGGTATCACCTTCTGCAACAATACTTTTAAATCGTAAAACTACCGGATCGGTATAGATTACCGTCGTATCATTTGCGGAGTAAAGTGTAACGGGTTGAGATGAAATTTGAAGGTCCTGATTTCCAAAAAACTGGAGCTTATAAATTAAACTGTCGCTGAATTCAGAAAGTTTAAATTGTTTTCGGTCTATTAGATCAATTGAAGAGGGGAAGGAGTTTGTGTCCGGAAATTGAATATCCAAATATTCTTTGTCTAACTGTAAGGTCAGTGAATATTGAAATGTATCACCAATGCGTAATGAATCGGTACTGACACGTGTTTGTACCGATTGGGCAAATAAATTTGCTGACCAAAGCAATAAGGTCAATAAGACAAACAGGCGTAAAGTGCCGAGCCTTGACAAGATGATATTCATTAATACTTACACATAATATTAGGTTAGAACTGATGGGTTAAAAATATAACATTGAGATGTAAATATTTTGCAAAACTAAGCTTCCATACTTTTTATGAAAGTAGCCTATTAATTCTTATTATTTTCTGAATTATTAAATCTACAGTTTCTTTGATGAGAAGTATTACATCTACGTTAGGGCTCGGGATAATAACGTCTTTTACGGTTATTACCTTGGTGTTAGTATTAAATTTAACAAATAATGAACCTCCTCCGGAGTTTGAAATTTCTGCTGAGAATATGGTGGAAATAAAGGAAGATGTTCAGCTCGATTCCTATGGATTTAACACTATAAATGTAGAACTGGAAGAAGGCAGGGTTAAGCGTAATGAGAGCCTGTATCTTATTTTGCAGGATTTAGAAGTCCCGCCTCAAGTCATTTATGAAATCAATAAAAAATCTGATGGTGTATTCCAAAGTAACCGTGTTAAACCGGGACAACGATATATAGCTTATAAAGGAAAGAAGGATGGTTCAGCTCACCGGCTGATATTACACAACAATGCTTTGGAGTATGTGGTCTTTGATTGGAAAAATGAAGTTAAGGTAACCAGTGGACGTAAAGAGATTGAGACCAAAAGGGCGGAAGTAAGCGGAGTTATTGAATCTTCTTTGTATGAGACGCTGATGGCCCAAAATCAGAATACCCTGCTTGGCAATAGCTTAAGTGAAATTTTCGCCTGGCAAATTGATTTCTTTCGATTATATCCGGGAGATAAGTTTAAAGTAATTTATGAAGAGCAATTTGTTGACGGGAACCCGTTCGGGATAGGGAGGGTAATTGCTGCCGAATTCACCAATAAAAATGAAACCTTCGATGCTTTCTATTATGAAAATGAAGAACGTGCCGGATATTTCGACAGTGATGGAAATAGTGTGCAAAAAGCCCTATTAAAAGCTCCTTTCAGGTATTCACAACGAGTGAGCTCAAATTTTTCACACAGCCGTTTTCATCCGGTTTTAAAGCGCAGAATTCCTCATTATGGAGTAGATTATGCCGCACCGATTGGAACGCCGGTGCTTTCGGTAGGGGATGGTGAAGTTATCGAAGCCCGGTATCGAGGGGCAAATGGAAACATTGTTAAGGTTCGGCACAATGGAACTTATACAACCGCTTATCTACACTTAAACGGATTTGCTAAAGGCATTCGGGCCGGGACAAGGGTAAAACAAGGGCAGGTGATCGGATATGTAGGAAAGACGGGACGTGTAACCGGCGTACATTTGGATTATAGAATATATAAAAACGGTCAGCCTGTAAATCCTTTAAAAGTTAAGTTGCCGCCATCCAAAGCTATAGGAGAAGAAGAAAAAAGTAATTACTTAAGAAAAGTTGAAAAACTTAAGTATCAGTTAAGTCAAATTGAAAGCCAGCAACCCAAAAAAGTAATCAGTACTAACACGGCTGTTTCTGCTTCTTCAAATTAATATCTGCTTCCCCGGCGTTTAAAGAAATTCATCAAGGGCTGAACATACGACTTGTTCGTTTTCACCTCTACAGCATCAATCTTCATTTTAAGCATCTTGTCATGAATGTATGCTTTCTGTTCCATCCGTCGAATTTTGTATGCTTTTCGCACTTTGGAGCTTGAAGTGTCAACCATTTTTTCAGCTCCGGTTTCGGCATCCCTAACTTTAACCAAGCCAATGTGCGGTAGTTCGTCTTCCAGCTCATCATTGATGATGATGCTGACTAAATCATGCTTTTGATTAGTGATTCTGAGTTGTTTCTCAAAATTGTTGTCTTGGAAATCTGAGGCCAATACCACAATAGCTCGCCGATCTAAAAGCCGGTTAATGTAAGACAGGGCATCTGCAATATCAGTTCCGGTGCCGGTTGGCTTAGTAGTATATAACTCTCTTATAAGCCTTAAAACATGCGTACGTCCTTTTTTAGGAGGGACTACTTTTTCAATATGATCACTGAAAAGGACCAGCCCAACTTTATCGCTATTTTTTATAGCGCTGAATGCAAGCACTGCACATAGTTCTATAGCCAGATCCATTTTACTCTGGCTCTGACTTCCAAAGGTGCCGCTTTGTGAAATGTCGATGCAGAGCATGAGTGTTTGTTCTCGCTCTTCTTCGAATATTTTGATAAACGGGTCGCCGGTACGGGCAGTTACATTCCAGTCGATTTGACGAATGTCATCACCGTAGGTATAAGCCCGAACCTCCGAAAATTCCATGCCCCGTCCTTTAAAAGCCGACTGGTATTCGCCTCCAAACAAGGTATTGACAATACCTTTTGTTTGAATTTCAAGTTTCCGGATTTTTTTAAGAATTTCCTTTGGGATCATTACATTTTCTTTTGTTGTTCCGGATGAAGATAATAAATGAACTCCTCAAAATTGGCTCCTATAAGTAAAAAAATAAAGAAATAGTTACTCTTAACCTACGCCTCGGTCTGCCGGCTCTAAGCCCGTCGGATCGAGTTCGGGGTTGTTTTTTGGTTCATTACAAATCGATCTCGATATTCTCATGTTCATATTTCTCTCGTTCAATGAGGGGATAAAGCAGGAACAACAGCAGTGTGATAATTCCGATCCAATACATCAGCCAGGCTATTGTCATGTAATTATCAAGCATACCATTCATAATGAATAGGTTATAAAAATCATGGGAAGATTTTGGGAGATTTCCGATTAGTGGCATCTTTCTTTCCACTGCGTCGGCTGCATAAGCGGCTGACTCAATCCAGGCAAATGCGGTAAAAAGTAATCCAATTTGTGCTGTTATTCGCTGATAGTTCCACCACCCGAAGGCAAAAATGATAAATGGCAGAAGGATTTCTAGTAAAGTTCCGCCAGCAATGGTCAAGAAACGATTACCGAAGAGTCCCAGGAAAGTATGGCCGGCTTCGTGGACAATCAGTAGAAAATTATCGATCAGAAAAAAGAAAGGAGAGAGGAAGAAGGGGTAATCAAACATCCAGGCAAAAGAGATTTCCCATTTTAGTGCCATCCAGTACTGATTGGCCAGTACCCAACAAAAAGGGATACATACTATTGTAAACCACCACTTCTTGAAGTAGGGCAAAGATTTATCTAAATAATGTTCTGTATCAATATTCAATATTGCTGAACCATTTGGTCTTCTATAGAGTTGTGATAGTAGAAATTAAACAGATATCAAACAACACCGTAACTATGAGTAATCCACTTAACGTCACGCAGAAATTGATAAAAGATCATTTGGTAGAAGGGGAAATGACACCCGGTGAGGAGATCGGGCTCAAAATAGATCAAACCCTTACTCAGGATGCAACGGGGACTTTGGTAATGCTGGAGCTGGAAGCTATGGAGTTGGATGACGCCAAAACCGAATTATCCTGCCAATATGTAGATCATAATCTTTTGCAAACGGATTTTAAAAACCCGGATGATCATGTATTTCTGAAGTCTGCTGCCGAACAGTTTGGAATGTGGTTTAGTCGCCCGGGAAATGGAGTAAGTCATCCAATTGAAACGGAGCGTTTTGCCATTCCCGGGAAGACACTTGCCGGATCTGACAGTCATACACCTGCATCGGGCTGTATGGGAATGTTAGCCCTTGGGGCGGGGGGACTGGATGTGGCCTTTGCCATTGCCGGAGAACCAGTGCACATCAAAATGCCGAAAGTTTTAGGTGTTGAACTCAAAGGAAATCTGCCGGATTGGGTGAGTGCAAAGGATATAGTTCTTGAAATGCTCCGCCGATACGATGTAGATGGAGCCAAGGGTTATGTGATTGAATATTTTGGAGACGGTTTGAAAAACTTATCTACCATGGATCGCCATGTGATCGCCAATATGGGTACAGAAATGGGAGCTACAACTACTGTTTTTCCAGCTGATGATGAAGTCCGCCGTTTTATGACCTCCCAGGGAAGAGGCGATGATTTTGTTGAGCTGGTAGCTGATGAAGGTGCTGAATACGATAAATACGAGGAACTGATTCTGGATGATGTGGAGCCATTAATCGCACTGCCAAGCAGTCCCGGTAATGTGGTTTCGGTTAGGGAAGTGGAAGGGAAGCCCATCTATCAGGCCTATGTTGGATCTTCGGCTAATCCCGGTTATCGTGATTTTTGGATTGCTTCTGAGATTGTGAAGGGGAAAACGGTTCACGAAAATGTGTCCTGGGATATAAACCCAACATCACGACAGATCATCGAGAACATGGTAAAAAACGATGTGATGTTTAATCTTGTACAATCAGGTGCTCGCATTCACCAGGCGGGTTGTAACGGTTGTATTGGAATGGGCCAGGCACCTGCTTCGGGGCAAAATAGTCTGCGAACGGTGCCACGTAATTTCCCGGATCGATCAGGTACGCCGGAGGATTCAGTGTTTTTAGTAAGCCCGGAGACAGCCGCAGCTTCAGCTTTGACCGGCAAGATTACCGATCCGCGCGATCTGGAAGAATTGTATGATATGACGTATCCGGTGTTTAAAGAGCTTGAGAGCCCGATTGTCAATACAGAGATGCTGAAAGAACCGGTTCCAATGGAGGAGCGCGGAGAGATTAAGAAAGGGCCGAATATTTCTACTATGCCGGATTTCAACGAACTCAGTGATTTTGAAGTACCGGTTTTACTAAAAATGGGTGACGATATTTCAACTGATGAAATTCTGAGGGCGGGAGCTGAAGTGTTACCATTTCGAAGCAACATCCCGGAGATCAGTAAGTCTACGCTGGATGTAGTTGATAAAAACTTCCACTCCCGGGCAATTGAATCTAAAGAAGAACACGGCGGACACATGGTTGTAGCCGGTGAGAATTATGCACAGGGCTCCAGTCGTGAACATGCAGCTATTGCACCTCGGTATTTAGGTCAGCGTGCCGTGATTGCTAAAAGCTATGCTCGGATTGGATGGCAAAACCTGGTGAACTTTGGCATTCCACCTTTTGAATTTTTAAATGATGAGGATTACGATGATATCGATCAAGGCGATATCTTGAAAACTGAAAATATTCGTGCAAGCATAGAAAGTGGTAATACTGCTAAACTGATCAATGTCACAAAAGGCAATGAATATAAAGTGAAGCACACCCTCAGTGACCGTCAGCGAGAGGCTATTTTAGATGGGGGAGTGATTAATACTTTTAAGAAGAAAAAGGCTTCTTAAAGTGGTAAAATTTAAAATCAGAAAGGGCAGGTAAGTTTAGTTTTTTAAATCCGTAAAACTTTTTGTCCCTTTAAAAAAGTATTTCCATATAACAGAGATGTTAAGCATGGTTTCAGGATCATCCGGATTAGTTCTCAATTTCTGAAGTTGTCGTCGTTTTTTGTTCATACTTCCTAAGCTGAAGAAAAAGTGTACATGTGCCTTAAACACAGCAAGCCATTCTTTTGGGTTACCGGTTAATAATGCTTTCCATGCCGCAATAACATCTAAAAACAGTCTAATCATGAACCTTTTCTGAAGGCTGGAAGCGGAATAGTTTTTCCAGAGCATGAATAAGCTGTTTCTGAAATTATAGTATACTTTTCGGGGAGAACCCATCGGCAGGGAACCACCACCCAGGTGATAAACAACACTTTGAGGGGCATAACTAATTTTGTATCCCTGGTTTTGAAGTCGCCAACAAAGGTCAATTTCCTCCATATGAAACTCAAAGTCTTCATCAAATCTGCCGGATTTTATAAACAGATCTTTACGTATTGCTAAAGCCGCACCCGAAGCCCAAAATAAGTCCGGTTGATTATCATATTGACCATGATCTTTTTCTACTTTATCAAAAATACGGCCCCTGCAAAAAGTGTATCCGTATTTGTCCATAAAACCACCCGCCGCACCTGCATATTCAAAGAATTCGGGATTCTCAAAAGAACGCATTTTAGGTTGAGCAGCTGCTACATTACCCTCACTAAAAACCCTGTTTAGATCATGCAGCCAGTTTTTCTCCACTTTTACATCGTTATTCAGAAAAAGTAAAATTTCTTTTTCAGCAAAGGGAACACCCCTATTATTTCCGCCACAATAGCCGTAGTTTCTATCAAAGGAAGCAATTTTTATATCAGGATACGTTGATTTTATCCATTCTTTGGAACCATCATCAGATGCATTATCTGCAATGATGATTTCAAAATCAGGATAATCAGTTAAAATTACAGATGGCAGGAAGTTTTTGAGGTGCTCAAGTGCATTCCAGGTAACGATAATGATGCTGAAGCCTTTCAACGAATGAATAAAATTTTGTGAATGTTTATAAATAAAGTAGAACAAGTTCTATAAATATATTTGCTTGTTCTTTTGTTGGAGTAATAAGATGATACAAAAAGTATGATCAAAATAGGGCTAATTTCAGATACGCATAATTACCTTGATCCTCAGGTCTTCGAATATTTTGAAGACTGCGATGAAATTTGGCATGCCGGTGATTTTGGAAGTATAAGCATAGCAGATCAGCTTAGGAAAATTGCACCGGTGGTTGGCGTATATGGAAATATAGACGGAAAAGATATTCGGCAAGAATTTCCGCTTCATCAAAGGTTTGAGCGTGAGGGACTTAGAATATGGATGACACACATAGGCGGGATTCCGGGTCGGTATTGCATCCCCATTCGTGAAGAATTGGAAAATGATCCGCCTGAGTTATTTATTTGTGGGCATTCTCACATTCTCAGAATATCCAGAGATCAGGATTTAGATAAGATGCTATATATGAATCCGGGAGCAGCAGGGAAACAAGGATTCCAAACTCATCGCACGATTATCCGGTTCGAGATAAATAAAAGGAAAATTCACAATGTTGAAGTGATCAACCTTGATATGGATGAAGATACTGAAGAGGAGATTAAACAACGCGCATCAAGTAAATCAAGGTAAAAATGTTTGCCCTTTAATTTTCATATCTTCTAATTAACTGCATTGCATTAAAAGCTGACTGAATAACAAGTGGAATACCACCGCCCGGATGAGTTGAGCCACCTACAAAGTAAAGCTTATCAATATTTGTGGATTTATTGCGTGGTCTGAGAAAGGCTGAGAATTTATTATTCGAAGAGGTACCGTAAATACTCCCTTTGTTTGACAGGTATTTTTGATAAAAGTCTTGAGGGTTAATGCTTTTTCTAAAAAGAATATGATCCGAAAAATTATTTAACCCACGCTTTTCTAACTCTTGGATGATTTTGTCGCCATATTTCTCTCCCTGTTCTTCCCACAGGTAATTATCAGATAAATAGGGAGCGTTTACCAAAATAAACAGATTGGATCCGCCTTCAGGAGCATGATCGGGATCAGTATAAGAAGTATTGGCAATGTAGATAGTCGGATCGTCAGGCATTACTTTATGATTGAAAATCTGGCTAAATTCATGTTCATAATCTTCAGAAAAGAAAACATTATGGTGTACCAATTGCTCATACTTTTTATCAATTCCTAACAGTAATACAAAGCCGGAGCAGGAAGGCTCGATCGATATGGCTTTCTTTTTTTTACGGGGTGATATATAAGAGTCAGGGAGTAAATGAGCAATGGTTTCGGTAGCATCACTGTTGGAGACGACCAAATCAGTTTGGATGACTTTGTTATTTTTGAGCCGGATACCTGTTGCCCGATTCTCTTCCACAAGAATGGACTTTATTTCCTGATCAAAATGAAATTCAATGCCCAGTGATTGTGCGAGTTTATAAAGCGCTTCAGCAACTTTAAACAGGCCTCCTTTTACGTAATATCCGCCTTGATTGATTTCAACATGAGGAATTACATTCAGTGTTGCAGGGGCAAGGAAAGGCGAAGAACCGTTATAGGTTGTGAACCGTTTGAAAAATTTTCTTAAATAAGTTGATTGAAACTCACGATCAACCCTTTTGCTAACGGTGGTAAAAGCATCAATCCCAAAAAAGCTGAGCAGATCAACCTCCTTCAAATCCCGGATACCATAAAGCGGGTTGAAAATAAAAGCATCTGCTGTTTTTAGGTAGAGAGACTCAGCATAATCAAGGAAGTTGCGATAGGCATTTGCATCTTCCGGAGCAATGGCTTCAATTTCTTTAAGAGCAGCCGTTTTATCTTCAAAATTATCAAAAACGATGCCATCCGGATAGAAATATCTGCAAATAGGTTCAAGGGAGACCAGTTCCAAATAATCATCCATTTTTGTATTACATTCTGCGAACAGTTTTTCCAATACAAAGGGCATGGTGAGCAGGCTGGGGCCGGTATCAAATCGAAAGCCTTTTGCTTCAAGCTGATTCATTTTTCCTCCAACACCACTGTTTTTTTCAAACACCTCAACCTCGTGCCCGGCGGCTGCGAGCAGGCAGGAGACAGATAACCCCCCCAAACCGGCACCAATTACAGAAATATTCATTTGATCATTTTTAAAAACTGATTTACTTGAGAAGGAAATTTCAGGCTAAATATTTCTCCTCAATTCTTTTAATTGAATCCCTGATTTCTTTCAGTATTTCTGCAACAGAATCGGTGCTTGCTGTAGAAGAGGCTCCACTGTTATACGTTACTTTATCCCGTTGTTCAAAAACTTTATTTCGGAATTCAAAAGCATCAATAATTCCAATAAGGGACAGGTCAGAGCTTCCTTGCCCGGTATTGCCGGCCGTCTCAATTTTTAAAATACTTAGTCCAAAATATTTCAGAAGGGGACCTTCTTTAAAAGTTAGATCCTGGATTTTATCCAAAGGAATCGTTCTTTCCGTATGGAATATATATCCTTTTTTAAACCGAAGTGATCGTGTAGTCAGTTCACACTCCAGCCGTTCAAAATATCGTTTCAAATAAATGGAGGCGATAAGCAGCCAAATGGGGATTAACGGTATCAAAATAACCGTAATAGTACAAATCAACGCCCCGTACCATAGGATGTATGTTTTGATTTTTGGATTGAATTCAGCTTTTTGGAGAATAGTAGCTTTGGAGTTCATAACGATTTGTTAAAATTTGAGATAATAAAAAAGGCATCTGTTTTAAGACGCCTCATTATCCAAATAGTTTCAATAATTAACAACTTACATAGTGCCATTATCTTCATCAGTTGTTATGTCTTCTTTTTCTATGAATGTCATAGCTGCAGAATTCATGCAGTAGCGGAGGCCGGTAGGTTCCGGCCCATCAGAAAAAACATGTCCCAGATGTCCTCCGCAATTAGAGCATACAATTTCAACTTGCGGCATAAAATATCTGTTATCCTCACGTTCACTTACCAATGAATCAGCAATAGGCTGCCAGAAGCTTGGCCATCCGGTTCCACTGTTATATTTATGTTCCGAACTGTAGAGTTTTTGTCCACAACCGGCACATACATAAATACCCTCGCGCTTATTATTATTGTATTCGTTCACATACGGCAGTTCAGTTCCGCGGTCTCGTAATATTCGATACTCTTTCGAAGTTAGAATTTCCTTCCATTCCGAGTCAGTTTTTTGGAAAGGGTATTCATTTTCAGGAAGAGTATCCCGCTCAGTTTTGTGAATTCCAGCTAATTCAGTGCCGGTATGATTTTCAGAAATTGAAGAATCAGTTTTAAAGAAACTAAAGGCAAGAAAGGTGGCGACAGCAAGCACTCCTAATAAAGCTGCATATTTCATAACAGTAATTGTTTGTTTTTGATAATATCGACAAATTAATTAACAGTTCGAAAGCAGCTTTAGTTTGGATATAGAAAAATAATTTTAATTCCAGACGGAGGAAGTTGTTATTGATAGTGTTAGATTCTACCAGTCCAGTTTCCAATTGTCAAATTCGTCCCTGAATCGTGCAGGTGCTTTTTGTTTAAAGAGACGAATTCCTGCAGTAAATCCAACCCAGAATTGATATTTACGGCCTTTTCTTTTCGGTGACCATAAACTATACCAAGTATAGTCTTCTGCTTCGTTTACGCGCGTTACTTGTGCATTAAAAGCAGGCCCTCCATAGATAGAGAATCCATCTGCAAATCGCTTACCCAATAAGAATTTATAAGAGTAGATAAGATTCAAATCATTAGACCATTCATTTTCAAACTGATGAGTAATGGCAAATTCCTGGTTTACATACATTGTTTCGTCCTGCCAGTTTTTAAAAGAATCCTGAATATTTTTCTCAAGTCCTACCGCCAGTCCGATCCGGTAAACATCACGGTCCAAAAGAGTGTTGTAGCCAAATAATGCTGAGTTATATACGCGATGAGTACCTAAAGTAAGTCCAATATCTGTGAATCCTCCATCGGAGAAGCGGACATCTATATTTTTACGCCCATTGCCATAATAGCTGATAATCCCGATGGGAACTCCTTCGAATTCTTTAGCTACGTTTATAACGCCAATTTGCAGCCCCGTTGCCGTTTGTGAGGCATTAAGTAAACCGGCGAATTGCAGCCCATTCAAATCGCGGGCGATGTTGGCTCCGCCTGAAATAGAAGCTCCTTCCAGGTTTTGTGCAATGTTCAGTCCGCCTGCTATTAATAATCCACTGGCATTTTTTTGAGCCACATTTACTCCACCCGATACCATTAAACCTTCAATATCACCAAATGCAATATTAGCGGCACCGGAGGCCTGTAACCCTGATATATTGGCTCCTGCAAAATTAAAAATACCTGCGGCCTGTAATCCTTCCACGTCTTCTTTGGCTATGTTTGCAACACCCGCCGCCTGTAATCCTGAGATATCACCCCAGGCAGCATTTAGGATACCGGCTCCCTGAAGACCTTCGAGATCACCTTTGGCTACATTGCCAATCCCTGAGAACTGGAGACCACTTGACTCATCACCGGCAATATTAAACGCTCCTGCAACCTGAATTCCTTCCAGATCATCCCCAGAGATATTGGTTAAACCTGCAACCTGAATACCGGCCATTTCTTCCCTTGATATGTTTCCCAGCCCGGCTATGTTTACGCCTGCTATATCTCCACCTGATATATTCCCTAATCCTGCCAATTGAAAACCGTGGGCATAATGTTTTGTGAAATTAACCAAACCGCCTATTTCACCTCCATCTAAACCCCCGTGATAACCGGCCAGCATATTTATGGAGTATTTTGCAGTATAATTTGGAGCTTCAATACCATTAGTACTGAGAGGAGGGAAGATGGTAATTCTCCATTTTCGATATTTAAGATTGTCCCCGGATTCTTGAGCAATTGCATAATTTGGAAGAAGAAAACTTCCTGCTAAAAAAACAATGAGTGGTATAATACGCTTGATCATAGCTATAGAAAGTGTAGGTTTTTATACTCAGCTTTTCGAAACCCTCTACGATCAAAAAAGAAAAAAGTTAAGCTTATTTTTTGCAGGAGTGTGAAATAAATCCCTGAATATCAGATAGCTGCCGGTTTCAGGTTTTCAAATTGTTCATCCAGCGTTTCATTCCAGTAATGTACTTCATCAATTTTACGAAGTAGTTCTTCATATTCCCCTTCTAAATTCACCGTTTCAATTTGGTCGCCTTGGGAAATAGAATTCACAATATCCTGATCTTTGGCTGACGATACTTCCCCAAAAACAGTATGTTTTCCATCCAGCCAGGGAGTTGGAACGTGGGTAATGAAAAATTGACTTCCATTGGTATTAGGGCCTGCATTAGCCATCGAGACTTTACCCGGTTCATCGTGGGTTAGTTCATCATGGAATTCATCTTCAAACTTATAGCCTGGGCCGCCGCGACCATCCCCATTAGGGCATCCGCCCTGAATCATGAAATCATTGATAACGCGATGAAAACTTATATTATTGAAGTAACCGCGGGAGGCAAGATTAACAAAATTGGCTACGGTTTTAGGTGCTCTTTCTGTGAAAAGGTGAATTTGAATGGTGCCTTTTGAGGTTTTGATATTAGCTTTGATGCTCATAGAAACTTATTGAATAGAAATAGTTATGAAAAGAAAGTTAGAGTCCAGTCCGGGGTTTTCTTTACCGGTTTCTGCATTTGAAATATGGTGAAATTTATAACCGAAAGACAAAGAGGCATGATTATTCAGATAAATACTGTTGCCCAATGTGATGTCGAAAGTGAAGTTTAAGCTCCGTGCTCTATCTGTCGGGAAATTATCTTCCATATAAATAATACCACCGGAGGTTTGTAAATAGGGAGAAAACATCCTGGAGATATTGTTGGTCATTGAAAATCCAACTGGTGAAAAACCAAAACCTGATCTTGCAACCCTGCGGTCGTTTTCATCTCTTTTAGGGTAATCAAAATGGATGTATGGAATGAAATCGATGGTGTACCAAAGGATTCTATCCGGAGAGTATTGCTGGATTTTATGTTGGTAACCGAAGGCAAAAATCTGGGTTTGAGAATCCCTGGTTTTCCCCAGAAAGCGAACTGAGTTTCCGGAATATCCTCCCCATACAGAGTAACGATAATCCGGTGTAGAATAAGTACTGGTTGTTTGTATCTGTGCTGTCAATTCGGAGCCTTGGGAGCCGATAAGAATAAGAGAACACATCAAAAATAAAAACTTGGATACTGCTTTAAACTTCAATTTAACTATAGACTGCTAAAGATTTATATTTTCACTTCTTTTTTATATAAGAAAAGCTAATCACCGAAATGATCCAAATTATTAACCAAGCTCCAGCTAAATAGTATTTAGCTATATAAAAGAATATTGCTACGGTTAACGCATAAATAATATGGTAAAATAACGGCGGGGCTGAAGATTTGTTTGCTTTTCGTTGAAGAGAAGGCATAAAAATAGCAAGCACTTTACTTAACAGCAGGAGAGAAGTATATACCCACAGTATTACTTCAAGAACGTTAGTTGTATATACCGCAAATAAAACGATAAACAGCAGTATAACAACATCCAAATAGGCATCTTTAAGCCATTTCATCTATAATTCAGTCTGCCTGCTCTTCTATAGGGTTAAGTGAAACCACTTCTTTTGCGTGCAATCCTTTATCCCCTTCATCCAATAAAAACTCAACTTCTTCACCTCGTCTTAATTTTTTAAAACCATCGGCTTGAATTTCAGAATAATGAACAAAGGCATCTTCACCTTTATCTGTACTTATAAAACCATAACCTTTTGTGTTATGAAACCACTTTACCGTACCCTTTTGTTTGTCAGACATATAAGACCCGAATTATATTAACGTTTAACTCACAAAGACTAATACTAATTTTCCTTGTGAAAGTACGATAAAATAATTTTTGGCGATAATACAATCAACAAAGAACTTACATTTATTATTATCGGATTTGAAAGTCTTCAACCCAGATAACAAAACCTTCCTTATTGCTAAGTTCTGTCAAGGTCGTTTCAGTGGTAAAGGTGAAATCGGAATCATTTGAAATGTCTACGAGCAACCCTTTAACCTTAATAATATGTCCGTTACGGAGTGATTTAAGCTTTGTATCGATTTCAGATGTGGAAGGAATGAAATGCCACAAGTCACTTTCCCCATAAATTTTAGGTACCGGGAGCGGCGGGCGGGTTAAATCCAAATTAGAAGATCGATCTCCGAGCGTGTAGAAAATATAATCCAGATTGCGATTGTCAGAGAGTTCATTCCAGCCTACCATTGCGTCAACAGGAGAATATTTTGAAAAAGAATCGAAGAAATATCGTTTTCTTTTCAAAACACGAACTTCGCCTTCAATAACACGTTTGGGGGTAAACGTCGCACCTTTAAATGTAAAGGGCTCCTGCCATGTTAATCGTTCTATAACAGGCTCTTCTTTTGCCATTTTACCGGGACCGTGATTGACCGGAAATGTTGAATACACGATATAGCTTGCAGCTACAAAAACACAGAAAATTAAGTATTTGACCATCTCAGCACCTTCTTTTTTTTATTAACAAGAGTAGCGTGGGGTACTCAATGTTACAGATTTATTATAAACTTATAATATTAACCGAGCTAAATGTTCCCGAAGAAAGTGTTATTAATAAAAAAAGCCCTGCAGTATTACTGCAGGGCTTTTAAGTACCAAAGGTGGGACTCTAAGTATGTAATAGGGGTATTAGTGAAGATATACGAAAACGCATTAAATAGCCTTTAATAGCCGTTTTATTCAATCTAGGTTTAATACTGATATACTGCAAAGTGTAAATATTGTTCTACCAATGTTCTACCAAATTATTATATTGGTGGAACACTTGTAATAAACCTTATTGAAAATGCCTGCAACATTTAAGTTCTATCTCAGAGAAGATCGTCCTGATAACCGTGGATTTTGTCCTGTCTATCTACGGATTACCCTTGACCGGAAGAAGAAGTACATGAATACCGGTATCCGGATCAAGCCAAGGGACTGGAACCCTGATAAAGAAGAGGTCCGGAAAAGTTACAGCCGTAACAAGAAAGAAGTAAATCACCTTAATCAGGAGCTGGACATTATCAGGTCGGATGCTGAACAGGCTGGCCGTGTGTTGTTCAGAGAGAAGCGAGCCAGTGCCGATGCTATTAAGAAGAAGCTCGAGTATGCCAGCAAGGATAACTTCTTTGTCTTTGCTGATGAATACCAGAAGGCCATCAAGGATAAGAGCTTTTACAGCTGGAAGCAGAACAAGGTAGCTATCAACAAGGTGAAGGACTTCCACGGCTCCAATCATCTGCCCTTCAACCTGATCGATCCTGACTTCCTGAATCGGTTGGTTGATCACCTGCAACGTAAGTATGGAAACAAGGCCTCGACCATTCAAAAGAACTTTGCTGCTATCAAGGCCATATTGGACAAGGCAGTCTTAGCCAAGCTGATACCCAGCAACCCAGTTGAAAGCAAAGAGTTCAGCATGCCTAAGAAGAACAAGGATGTTACCAAGACCAAGCTCTCACTGGAACAGATCACGGCCATTGAGAAGCTGGAACTCCAGGCCGGCACTAATCTTTGGCACGCACGCAATGCCTTTCTACTCAGTTTCTATTTTTGTGGCATGCGCTTCGGTGATGTAGCTGAATTACGCTGGGAGAACGTCAGGGATGGGCGCCTCACATACCAAATGAATAAAACGGGCACTGACATCAGTATTCCGATTAAGGACGGCGCACGGGCTATTTTGGAGCGTTACAAGGATGAAGATAATAACGGATACATTTTCCCTTTCCTTTCATCGCTAAGTAAGGAGCAACGCAAACAACCTGATGCCATCCGGAAGCAGATCAGCACCTGGAATGCCGTTGTGAATGGGCAGGATAATGACAAGCGACTCAGTGGCCTCAAGGAAATTGCAAAAATGGCTGGAATTGATGAAGATATTAGTATGCATGTGGCCCGGCACTCCTTTGCTCAATACGGGGTGAATGACCGTGAGATCCCACCCTATAAGATGATGATGCTATTGGGCCATAAGAGCGTAAAAACGACTATGCAGTACCTAAAATCACTGGACTTGAAAACAGTGGATAACGTGATGGATGAAATATTTTAACTAAAACACGAAAGCCCCGGCATACCTTGAGAGCATAACCGAGGCTTTCTTTAATCCCTAAAGAGGAATCACATGAAAGATACAAAAGAACCAATCAAAAGCATTGAAATAGTAACTACTCAATTAGTGAAGGAACGAGTGCAACCATATGAGACAAGTGTTACATCGGTTATAACCGCAGCCTGCTATCTACTGCCATTTTTTAGAGGGTTAGACCGAGAAGCATTTTATTTGATGTGCTTAAACAATCGCAACGACCCTACTAATATCAGTTTGATCAGTTTAGGAAGCTCAACCTCAGCCCAGGTTGAATTTATGCAAATATTTAAGGTAGCCATACTTTCAAATTCTAATAGATTTATTGTCGCTCACAACCATGTTTCAGGGAGTAAGGAAATTTCTAAAGCGGATGAAAGTATTACTTTTAGACTGAAGCAGGCCGGAATGATTATGGGAATTGAATTGCTGGACCACCTTATTTTCTATGGCGAGGGGCCCCGTGATTTCATCTCATTGAAGGATGAAGGGCACATTTAAAAAAAACAAACCCCGGCTGCCTGCAAAGGTATGACCGGGGTTTTTACTTGTAATAAGATAAATATACGGAAAAATGAGTAAGAAAGAACCTAAAGAAACTGACCTTGAGTTGAAACTCTTTTTTGATACCAAGCGACTTGTAAAGGAAGTTGAAGATCCTAATGAGCTACTTGAGGTGCTGCAAAAGAAAAAGGCAGGAATCAAGAGGATCTTCCCTGCAACGGATAGCTGGCATGGCTATGCTGAAGAATTAATTGATGCCGAAATAGAGAGAATCCGTACTGAGATCGACAACAAGCGTAAGCCAAAAAATGAGATGTCGCCAATAGAAAAAATTAAACTTGTAGAAGATATCAGAAAAAGACCAGGCATTAAAAACTATGATGAAGCTCTTAAAATAGCCGAAAAAGAAGCTGGACAGCCTATTTATAAAAACTACAATTCGTTTAAGGTTCAAAGAAAAGAGTACGAACAATATCTTTAATGGTATGTAGCTACCATTGAGCTTACCATGAATGAAGGGCTACTATGTGGGTGTAGTTAATTGAAACCAACCCCACAAGCATGAATGATTTAGTTGTTACCCCTCTTGGAGAACTTGAAGATCGCATTCGCCAAATAGTGCGAGAAGAGTTCCGATCAGAAGCCCCTGCCATTGTAAAGCAAGCCAACCGCAAAGACTACCTTACCACAGCTGAGTTCAAAGAGCTCACCGGAATGTGTTACCGGACCCAAAAATACCACCGGGATGCTGAAAACATAGAGTATGTACAGGACGGCCGCCGGATATTATATCCCATCAAGGCAGTTGATCAGTTTCTGGAAGAGCGCCGGGTTAAGGCAGCAGGATAATGGCAAAGGAGCTTCCATATTTTCGATTTACGGTATCAGAGTGGCTTAACGATGATATCAGTCTTGAATCGTATCACTTACAAGGTGTATTCGCTTCAGTCTGTGCATTCTACTGGTTCCAGGATTGTAGCATTACTCGAGCAAAGCTTAAGAAACGCTTCAGTGATGCTGAAGAAGAGATTGAAGAACTGCTGAAGCTCGGCATAATTAAGGAAAATTCAGACGACTTCATTTCTATCAAATTCCTTGATGAACAGTTCGATTTACTTTCTGAAAAGCGTAAAAAACGTGTCGAGGCAGGCCGTAAAGGTGGTTTAGCAAGTGCCAAGCAACGCTCAAGCAATGCTTCAGCAATGCCAGAGCAAAGCCGCAGCTATAAGGATAAAGATAATGATAAAGATAATGATAAGAATACTATCTACGATTTTGACGATTTCTGGGACGATTATGATAAAAAGAAAGACCGTTCCAAGTGTGAAAAGAAATGGGTAAAGGTGAATGAAGAAGATCGTGAACTGATCAAGGAGTTCATTCCTATCTACAAAGCCCATCAGCCAGATCCACAATTCCGAAAAAATCCACTCATGTTTCTGAACTCAAAAACATGGAAGGACGACTGGAATTCCTACCCGAAAGCAACTAATAACTCTAAACAGCAAGTTAATGGAACTAATAAACGAAAATCACCAGCAGATCGACTCCTGGGTTTCGCCACAAGCAATTAAGGCAGTAGAAATCCCCAGCGAACTATCCCGGCGGAAAGCGAAGGATTTTATTATAGACCATTCAGAGGTACGGGGTGGACAAGTCGAAGGTATACCAACTAAAAAAGCTACAAATCTGCTTTATAGGCTGTATACAAAAATAGGCGCCATAGGGGAACTACCTGAGAATGATCAGGTTGCCCGAAGCTACTTAAATGATCTATGGATCGATTTCTACTTGACCAACAATTTGGTGCCTGATGATATCCCATTCCCTATCATCATAAACGAATTTACCAGCCAGAGCGTCAAAGGCAGGGTTGAACGAAAAGGGAATAACCAGCAAGCCATGATAACTGCTTTCAATGGTTGGATTACGAGGCAAGACGTACGCTCCCGGCTCTATCAGCTCAGAGATCAGGCTTACCCACAAGCAGCACCCCAAAGGCTCTCAGATGGAGGAAAAGAAGAAAATGAGGAAATAAAAAAAGCCGGGTTAGTTGACTTTTCCCCGGCGGTTGTAAAAGATCAGATTGAAAAGTTGGAAATGGTTTACGGAAACAAAAAAGATCTTTTAAAGGCATTCCCGGGTGCTGGTAATTACGTGGAAAGGCTTTACAACACTGAGCAGAAATACAAATCTGAAGGGAAATTATGAGTACTTCCAATAAAGAAATCAGAAAAGCTCTCAGAACCAAGCTTGTGAGTATTCCGGGCATTCCCGATGAAGACAACCAGGCGTGGCAGAACAAAGTCTTTGAGCCCACAGACGGCACGCCGTGGATTCGGGAAACATTATTGCCCAGTGATGAGCGGATGACGGCCAATAATGAAAAAGAAGCTGTGGGCATCTACCAAATTGATTACTTCGTCCCGATAGGTGAAAGTGTATATGATGCTGAGGACTTGGCCGATGCTATCAAAAATGCCTTTAAGCCAACAACGGTGCTGAGTGGTTTCCTGCGTATCGAGCGGTCACGTTTATTGCCAGGTAACACGAGCGGACCGTGGTACAAGATATCTGTAGTAATCGACTATAAGTGTTTTTCGACAAATTAAAAATGGACTGAAACCATGCCAATACTCAACATAAAACCCCACCCTTTTAAACAGCAACGCTTCCAAGCTACGATTCCGGCTGGCTGCTCGGTTGCAGACCTACTCCCGGAAGATCACTCCCACTTCAAGACATTCGTCAACGGCCGGTCCCATGATGAGAATACCCCACTTGGTGCGAATGACATCGTGGATATAGCAATCACGCCGAAAGGAACCGGTAGCCGTGAGGGTAATACTTCAAAAGCTATAAACCAGGGCTTGACCATCCTAGGGTCTGCCATAGCAACCGTCATAAGTGGCGGTACCTTTGCAGCAGGTTTACTCTCAGGGGGAGTTCTTTCAGGCTTGCAATTAATCGGCGGCGCACCAGCCCCTTACCCCTCACTAAAAAACATACCAACATGTCATCAATAGCATTCACAGTTACAGAAAATAAGATTATTGGCCTTTCAGATGGAGTGTATTTCAATGATTTTGAAGGCAACGACCTGGGGAAAACGGACTTCCGGAAAGTGTACAAACCGGCGCCAAATTACCTGGCCTTTGTAGTCGGTAACATGCCGGATATTTTCGATCACTTTTTCAGAAGCATTGAAGAGGCCAATAAAGCGCCGGGCAACATGAAAGAACTCGTGCCGGGAATACAGGAGCTGATCAAAATGAAATACGATGAGTTTGCCCAGGGTGGCGGTAAGATCAAAGAGGTCTCACACGGCGTGTTTATCATCGGGTATGACCAGAAAGGCAGGATCAGGCTCTATGAATTAACCAAAGACCGGGGAGAATCTCACATCAGAGAGCCCAAAACCCATTGGCCATATATAGACTACACTATCTGCATCTGCGATGATCTGGAGAACGCACCCGGTGTTTTCAGGCGTAAACTTGATGAAAGCCTTCAAAGTCACAGCGACCATGAGAAGGCAGCTCTTGAGGCGTTCACAAACTTGGTGAACGAGCAGAAAAACAGCGGTAAGCGTGTAGGCGGTGAAATCTACATTAAAACAATCGAACGGCCATGAAAAAACAATACGGCAAATGGAAAGTTGAAAAAACGCTCAAGCATGATCGATGCTATTTAGCCTCATCCGATGATCAGAAAGGGGTTATAAAAATAGGACGAAATATTGCTAAGGAGGTTCTGGCATTAAAATTAGTTCACGATCATGCTAACATTGTAACACTCTTAGATTACGATTTAGAAGCAGAAGAGCCTTATTTGGTGACAGAGTTTTTCGAAGATAGTCTACAAATGCATCTTTACCGACCTCACAATTTTAATGTTTCAGAAATAACCGATGCAATATTAAATATTTGTGAAGGTATAACACACTGTTTGAGTAAAGGAATCTGTCCTATCGACGTTCAATTTTTGTCAAACCAAAAACTAGAGGTTCGATTGGTAGATTTTGAATGCCCAATGATAATGGAATCCATTGATGACATGAGACAAGGATTAAGTCTCGTAGAGAAGAAAATATCTTTATTTGAAAATTCTGTTTTTCGGAGCAATGGAAGGCGCCGCCAAAAAGAAGAACTTTTAACTAAGAACATTTAACCAACACACAGACCAATGAAAAAGAAAGAATTATTACCAACGATCCCAGTGCCAATGCACATATCGGCTGACTCGTTTAGAGCACGCTTCAAAGAAGATGAAGCCGTCCGTGAAGATCCCGACGTCCAGACAGCCATCCGGGGCATAGAAGAGGTTGACGAAAAGCTCCAGAGGATTAACAAGGCGAGGGAGGATATACTTGCAGACCGGACACTTAACGAAGCGGCTAAGAAGGCTGAGTTCGTAAAGTACGTTCAAAAAGCAGACAATAAAATATCAAATAAGATTTCCCAGGTGTCTTCCATCGTGGACCGGCGCACTGCTGAATTAAACAAGGTGATCAACCAGGAAATATCAGATGAGGCTGGAAGTAGTAGATATTCAAGCGAAGTTCGCTCGCACGTTGCCAGCCTTCCACACGCAAGCGACAGGATTAGCTTTGTTAAAAAACTCGTGGATTCGGGAGAATATACCTCTGTTTCATCGATTTTAGGGGCTCCAAGCTTTTTATCCGGGCTGGATGAGAAGCATAAGAAAACCCTGCTTGATTACTACCGTGAAAAAAGATTTTCCAAGCAGATAAGAATAAGCAAGGCAATGGAACGCATTGGGCAATCCATGCTGGATAAAACCACCATGACCACCAAGTTTCGCAAGTCCATCGAGGATAAAGGAACTCTGAAGGATCTGGAAGCCCAGAAAAGAAGAATCGAAGCCATGGCCAATTGAGGCCGCCTCTAACCTTCCGGGCCCTCATACATCAGAGTGAGGCACCCCGGGGGGTTTAATTTTAACACCAAACCCCAATACTATGAAAATCAAAGGATCACAAGTTAACGAAGGACTGAAAAAAAGCATCCATGCTGATCAGAACATCAAAAAGCCGGAATACCACAAACATCAGAAGGGTCACACTCCGGCAATAAAAAAAGTTTAACATGCCACGGATAAAGAAAGTACTTCCTGAAGGCGGCCTTGAAACCATTCGTACCCTTGGTAAACGAGGCGTGAATGAAACCGATATCGCTAAAGCCTTGGGAATGAGTTACGATACCTGGCTAAGAATTAAGCGAGAGAATCCAGAAGCCAAGCAGGCTATTCAGGAAGCCCGAGCCGTAGAGGAAGGTAAATTAGTGGGTGTACTGTACGAAAAAGCCATGAAAGGTGATGCTACTTGCGCAATGTTCCTGCTTAAAACAAGGCATGGCTATTTGGAAGGTAAAGACGTCAACTCCGGTAACGCTGTTCAGGTGAATATCACCATTCCGGGATCAATGGATCCAGAGGATTACAAGAAACAAATTGAAGTTAAACAAGATGAATAATTTCGAGTTATCCACATTTCAAGAAAAGGTATGTGCTATCCCTGAAGCCTATGATGTTTTCTTAGGCGGGGGCCGAGGCGGTTCCAAATCTGCAACCATGGCCATCCTTGCATTCAGGCACGCTGAACAGTACCGGGAAAAAGCACGGATATTGTATATCAGGCAATCCTACAAGGGTCTTGCTGATTTTGAAGCCCTCACACGTGATTTCTTTGGCAGTATTTACGGCACCGCTGCCAGCTACAATCAAACAGAGCATTTTTGGAGGCTCCCCAACGGTGGATATTTTGAACTGGGCCAGCTCGAAAGCCCAAAAGATTATACGAAGTACCAGGGAAGATCATTCACGCTTTTACTAATTGACGAGGCCGGGCAGTATTCAACGCCCTCACTACTCGATAAACTACGATCTAACCTCAGAGGCCCGAAAGATATGCCCATCAGGACCGTGGTTTCTGCTAACCCCGGAGGAAGTGGGCATCACTGGCTTGCAAAACGCTATGTATTCAAAAACTCAAAGCCGTGGTTACCATTTTACGAGCCTAACAGCGAACGGGACTGGGTGTACGTCCCTTCCACCTACAAGGATAATCCCTTCATTGATCACGACGAATATGAGAAACAGCTACGTGCCTCCTGTCCGGCTGATCCGGAATTACTGAAGGCTTGGCTTGAGGGAGACTGGGCAATAGCCAGAGGCGCTTATTTCAGCACGGTTATTGATGAGAAACGAAACGCAACCGATCCCTGGGAACAAATCCCGGAAGACCCCTACACTGGCAAGAAGTGGAAAAACTGGCTTGCACATGATTATGGATCGAGCGCCCCATCAGTTACCTACGTAATGTTAGAAAGTCCCGGCGCCAAAGGGCCGGATGACCGGTACTATCCCAGGGGCTCTATCATCATCGTGGATGAACTTGCAACCTCTGATCCTCACGATCTGACTGAAGGACTTGGATATACTATTCCACACCTGAGTGAGCGTATCATCAACCTGTGCCTTGAATGGGATATAAACCCCTATGGAGTAGCAGACGATGCCATCTTTGCCCAGCACGGCTATTCTGAAGGATCGATAGCTAATGAATTTCAACGTGAAGGTGTTTATTTCGAGAGAGCACAAAAGGCAGACCGTAAGTCAGGCTGGGAAGTCATGAGGCGTTTACTCCAAGATGCAGGAAAACCCGATAAGCCGGGGTTGTATATTTCCCGGAAGTGTGATTACTTCTGGAGTACGGTTCCATATTTGGACAGAGACCCACGCAATGCAGAAGATCTGGACACCAGAGGACCCGATCATGCTGCTGATGCTTGTAGATACGGCCTGATGAATACCGTTAACAAAACAGTGAGTAAAAAGAGACTGCAAGGTTTTTAATATGAGCGGTGGCGAAACATTCGATGAACTCAGGGCTAAGATCAAGAAATGCGTTGACGATCCATCAGGTGTTTTAAGAGAACTTGATAAAGCTGAAATCATTGCCATTGCCAGGGATCAGTATCTTCAAACCGGCATGAAACTGCCAAAGGATTTGAAGCAGGAACTATCGGAATATTACTACTTTTCAGACAAGGCGATTGAGAAGCTTGTGTACGATAATGTCATTGATCAAGAGGCTAAGAATGGATGCAAAATCGAATAAAACTTTCACTAAAAAAAAGGACTTTTTTTTCGTTTTGTTCTACCATAGTTCTACCAAGGCAATAAAAAAGGCTATCTAAATAACTGTTAATTATTATAGATAGCCTTAGAACAAAGTACCAAAGGTGGGAGTCGAACCCACACACCCGAAGGTACACGATTTTGAGTCGCGCGCGTCTACCAATTCCGCCACTTTGGCTTTTGACAAGGTTTCAAAGATAAGGGTAGTGAGGGGTAAACTCCAAGAGGATGTGCATCATTTCTTAATAAAATGGAAGTTGTGCAAAGAAGTACTTGTCTCATTTTTTAACTGAGCAGGCATCAACCAATTTCTGTTTAACCAAAGTATTAGTTCTTATACCCATTCGGGTTCTTTGATTGCCATCGCCAGGTATCTTCGCACATTTCCTCAATGCCACGAGTCGCTGTCCAGTTCAGCTCTTTTTCAGCTTTAGAGGGATCTGCATAGCATTCGGCAATATCCCCGGGACGACGTGGAGCAATCTTATAAGGTATTTTTTTACCGGAAGCTTTTTCAAAGGCTTTCACCATATCAAGCACACTCGAACCTTTGCCGGTTCCGAGGTTATAGACTGCTAATCCGGGATTAGAGTTTAATTTCTTTAATGCTTTTAAGTGTCCGATGGCCAGATCAACCACATGAATATAATCGCGAACGCCCGTTCCATCGTGGGTAGGGTAGTCATCTCCGAATATTGCGAGTTCCTTAAGTTTGCCGACAGCAACTTGAGAAACATACGGCATAAGGTTATTGGGGATGTCGTTGGGATCTTCACCTATCTGACCACTTTTATGTGCCCCAACTGGATTGAAATATCGTAGCAGGGCAATATTCCAGGATTCATCAGCTACATGTAAATCCTTAAGAATATACTCGATAAAAAGTTTGGTTCGGCCGTAGGGGTTTGTGGCAGAGAGCGGAAAATCCTCAGTTATGGGGACTTTGTGAGGATCACCATAAACTGTTGCTGAAGAAGAGAATACAATATTTTTCACTCCGTGTTTCTTCATAGCTTCACACAAATATATTGTTCCGGTGATATTATTGTCATAGTACATCAGCGGCTCGGCCACGGATTCTCCTACCGCTTTATATCCGGCAAAATGAATAACGGAATCAATAGAATGATTGATGAAAATTTTATCTACCTGTTGTTTGTTCAACAAGTCTTCCTTATAAAAAATCACCTCTTTTCCGGTAATTTCCTGTACCCGTCTCAGGGCTTCCTTACTGCTGTTGGAAAGATTGTCAATCACAATGACTTCATGGCCTTCATTCAGCAGTTCTAATACAGTGTGACTTCCAATATACCCGGCTCCACCTGTTACAAGTACATTCATTATTTGTAAACCTACTCTTTTCTTTTTTTTAGATTTTTTCTTCTAACTCTTTGATGACTTTAGTACAAATTTCCTGAATCTTTTGAGAGGATACTTTTAAATCACTATCTGGCTTTTCATCCCATAGTAGCGTTTTTGCATGCTCATATTCTTCGATAATCTGATCTAAGCCAAGCATTTGCGCTACGGGTTTTATCTTGTGTCCGGCTTTACGGAAGTTGGTCTCATCCCTTACAGTCAAATACTTGCTGTAATTTTCGGAAAACTCACTAAAGGAATCTATGGCAGCTTCCGAGAACTCACTGATATATTTTTGCTCACCGTATAGCATGTCTGAAAGACCGGAGAAGTCGATTAACTTGCCATTAGCATTGTTATCTAAATGATTATTCAACGTATTATGTCCTATTCTTCGTTAACCGGTTCAGTAATGTTGTGGGGAGTAGGTTTTCCAAATTCATCTAAATGTACAAACACAATTTTATCAATACTGATAATGGTTTCTTTGCTGAATTTGTTACGCACCACGCACTTAACTGTAATTGAAGTCCGCCCGAAGTTAACAGTTTCCATTCCAATCTCAATAACTTCTCCAAGCTTAGCTGAATTGACGAAGTTAATTTCGGACATATACTTGGTCACGATATTCCCTTTACCAAGCTGACAGAGAACATAAATGGCTGCCTCTTCATCCACCCAAGAAATAACAGTACCCCCGAATAGAGTTCCATGGGCATTTAGATCTTCCGGTTTAATCAGTTTTCTGCTAAAAAATCTCATTTTATCCTTATAGTTTATTACTACCTTTAAGATAAGAGTTAAAGTAATAATGAAGTAATTTCATTTTAACTCTTCGAAATAAAAAGTTTTATTGGATAATCAATAGAACTAATATTATTGTTATTGTAACAAAGAGGGTGGATTTTACTCTCTCTATGTAAAAAGAATTTATTACGGCTTAGATATTATGAAGACAATTGCACTGACGAATCAAAAGGGCGGAGTTGGGAAAACTACCACAACCATTAATTTGGGGGCTGGTCTTGCCAAATTAGGTAAGAAAGTACTGTTAATAGATTTGGATCCTCAGGCCAATTTAACCTACTCTTTACGAACTCATTCACACCGGCTTGATAAAACTATTTATCATGCACTACGAGGTAATGTAAGTGTGGATGAGCTTATTATCGAACACAACGGCTTTGACTTCATTCCGTCGTCTTTGGAGCTTTCCGGGGCAGAACTGGAGCTTGCAAGTGAACCGGCCAGAGAAGGGTTATTGAAAAATGTAATCAAAGACCTGGAAAAGAATCATGATTACGATTATGTACTTATTGATTGCCCGCCTAACCTTGGTTTGTTAACCCTGAATGCTTTTACTGCAGTTAAAGATATATTTATTGTGTTACAGTCAGAGTATTTGGCACTACACGGACTTTCGAAATTGCTTGATTTAGTAAAAGTTGTTCAACAAAGGTTGAATAACCAGCTTGAAGTTGGAGGCATAATTTGTACACTTTATGACAGCCGTAAGAACTTAAATAAAGAAGTAGTAGGGCATATTAAAGATTATTTTGGGCCCAAAGTTTTTAAAACAATAATTCGCGACAATGTTGCGCTTGCAGAAGCTCCAAGTCACCATAAAACTATTTTTGAATACGATGGCAACAGTGCTGGAGCACAAGATTACTTTGCTTTGGCTAAAGAAATAAAAAACGGCAAGTAAGAAAATGAGTAAAAAAAAGAGCCTTGGACATAATCCGCTTGCATATAGCACGCGGAGACATGCTTCTTTTGATTTTATTACTCCGTCCAGAAGTGATGAAGAGGAGAACGATGGGGGGGATTTTGGGCAGAAGGAGCAAAAAATAAATAAGATCACAGCCAGTTATTATCTGGAAGAACCGATTGTTGTTAAGGTCAGAGACGTGGCAGACCAAAAGGAAATTTCTTACTCAGCGTTAGTTAATGATATCCTGAAAGACTCTTTAAGAGATCTGACTTCTGATTAATTTTATTATTTATAAACTCTCTTCTTTTCTTATAATGTGCCCCATATAAAAGGCACTATGTTTCATACCTATCACGCACATTCTTTAGACCAACTTGCTCAACATTTTTCCGAAATCTTTGCAACGGAAAAACCGAAGCCGTTAGAGCCTGCCTGGGTAATTGTTCAAAATAATGAAATCAAAGAATGGTTGGCTTTAAAATTAGCAGCTCATAAAGGTATTGCCGGAAATTTCAGATTTATATTTCCTTCCGAATTTCTTTGGGTTTTATACAGGGAGTGCAGAGAAGGGTTACCAAAGGTATTACCGAGTGACTTAAATGCTTTGCAATGGGCCTTGTTTAATCTGTTTACTCAAGACCCAACATTGTTGGATGAAATTCCGGTTTATGACCGGGAAAAAGATCGCCCACAGAAACGATTCCGGTTATGCAGTCAGTTAGCGGATAATTTCGACCAATACCAGGTTTATCGCCCTGATATGATGGAAAAGTGGCTGGAGCAAAAGCTTATAACCAATAATAAAAACGAGCAATGGCAATCTGTTATTTGGAACCATTTAAATAAAGAGTGGCAGGCATCTCCAAAAACTAAGAATATTCCACGCCGCTCCCAGGCATTTATTGAACTGCTCGGTTGGCTGGAAGAGGATGAGAAGCTGCTGAATAAGATTCCTGGGCAGATATATATATTCGGTCTATCACACGCTCCTAAACCATTTTTAGAGATCATCAGTAAGATATCAAAGACAAATGAGGTGCATTATTTTCATCGTGATTCAACAGTCGGGTATGATTCTCAGGATATGGGTTCATTGGTTGAGAAGTGGAATAAACCCGAACGGGAACAAGCTGAATTATTAAGACAGGTACTAAAGAGTGACAAGGTTAAGGTTCAAAAAGAGGTTTTATCTGATCCGGAAGTAATGCAGCTGCCGGAGGTTGAAATTCATTCCTGCCACAACAAGCGGAGGGAAGTACAGGTACTGAAGGATCGTATACTTAAATATTTGGATGAAAACCCGAAGTCAGGGCCTGATGATGTTTTGGTTATGGTTCCCGATGCGGAAGCTTATGCCGGAGTTTTAGAAACGATATTTAATAACGATGAAGGTGAGCCGGCTATTCCTGTTTCGAGGCTCAGTGGCAGGAACAGGCAGTCTGCAGAGCATGCCTTGGCAGAATTACTCGAACTACTTTCCTCGCCTTTCAAGGCAACTTCAGTACTTCAATTCATGCAGCTTGAACCTATAAAAACACGGTTCTCTTTTTCCAATAATGATTTGAATTTAATAGAACAATGGGTTTATGATAATAAGGTTTACCGGGAAATTGGTGAGCAGTTTAATACACGCTTTAGCTGGAAAAAAGGGATTAACCAGCTCATATCCGGGTTCTCCATGGAGCCTGACTCTTTGGAGGTCTATGAGGGGATGATTCCGTTTTCAGGAATTTCATCTACTGAGGATGCAGATCTCGTCGCCCGCTTTTCAAGCTTTCTTCATTGCCTGAAAAAAGCTTTTGAAGATACCACTAATCCTAAAGAACCGGTGCAATGGCTTGAAGTTGTACATGGTTATGTGGCTGAATTTTTCAGTGAGGCCGAGGATGGAAACAGCAGGCTACACATGCTCATTGATAAGCTGAAACAACAAGTGAGATTTTCAAAAACTCAGGAAGTCGTTACTTTTAGTTTGATTAAATCATGGCTTGGAGGGCGATTAGAGTCTCAGAACTCAAGTGCAGGCCGGTTTGGTCAAGGGGTGACGGTAAGCTCATATATCCCGTATCGTTCGGTGCCATTCCGATTTATTGGTTTCTTGGGGATGGATGAAGGAATTTTCCCAAGAAAAGCTGTCAGACCGGAATTTGATCTTATTTATTCTGAGCCCCAACCGGGAGATCGCATTCTCAAAGAAGACGATACTTATTTATTTTTGGAAAGCCTGCAAGCTGCCGGAGATTATTTACACATTAGCTATCGTGGGCAAAGTCAACGCTCCGATTCATTTAAGCTTCCTTCTATTTTGGTGCAACAACTCATAGATGTTTTGTATGAAGGTCAAACGGATAGTACTATTCGACACAGTTTGCACCCATTCAATAGACGGTATTTTAGCGCAGACCAACCGGTATCATATTCCGGTTCAATAAGGGCATTATCTCAACAGATGTCAGAAGGTTCCCGAAAGGAAAGCATTGATTTTATTGGAAGTGACTTTGTTTTGAGCAAGGGGGATTTGAAAAATAAGGTTCATATTCATGACCTTATTGACTTTTTTACTCATCCTTGTAAATATATGTTGGAAAATGAATTAGATATCAAAAACTTTAATGACTTTAATATAGTTTCTGATCGTGAAGAGTTTAAACTAAGGGGCTTGGAGCGATACAAACTGGATGCTCTTTTATTTCAAACGCTATCTCGCAACGAATCTCCTGAACAAGTCTATCGATATGCTGACGCAGCTTCTATGATCCCGGAAAAACTCCAGGGAGAAAAAGCTTTCAGGATTGAAAAAGAGAGCATACAAGCTCTATTAGAAGAGTTAAATATAAGGTTCACAGAAGAAGAGCGATCAGTAAAAATTTCAATTGAACTGGAAGGTATAGAAATAAATGGCATTATAGGTGGGGTTTATGGTAACACCCTGGTGTCACATCGTGTAGGTAAGCGGAAGCCTAAATATGAGGCAGAACATTGGCTTAAGCACTTATTGCTGCTGGAGGCGGGAGAAGATATCGAGCAAAGTCTCTTTCTTTCCAAAGAAGATGTCGAGATAGAAACCCTGACTCTAAGTTCTGCTAACATCACTAAAAATCCGTTACGAGAGCTATTACAGTGGTTTAACCGGGAGAACGAATTACTTGATAAAGTGGCTTTCTTTGTGGAGTCATCTAAGAAATATGCCGGGAAGTATCTGGAGGACGAGGATAAAGCGGATGCCGTAAATGCAGCCCGGTCTGTATGGGAGGATGATCAGTACACCTTTTCCGCGGAGTCGGTTGACTATTTTAACCATGTAATTTGGCGTAATAAGGATCCATTGGCTCAAAATGCCTTTCATGAAAATGCGCTTCTGTTTTGGGAACCATTTTTGAAGGCTGTTTCGGAGGGGGAGGATGAGTAAACCTCTGAATGTATTTGAAGTGCCTTTAAGCGGACTTAGTTTGGTAGAGGCCAGTGCAGGAACCGGTAAAACCTATAATATTACTTCCTTGTATGTCAGGGCTATCCTTGAAATGGGGCTTCTGCCGTCTCAAATCCTTGTTATGACTTACACTGATGCTGCTACCGCCGAGCTTAAATTTCGATTAAGAAACAGGCTGAAGGAGTCTTTAAAAACTTTTCAAGGCCAAAATCCGGAGAATGACCCGTTTTTGACCGCTTTGCTGGACCAGTCCTATGAAAACGCAGCAGCTAAACTTAAAACTGCCATCGATACCTTTGATGAAGCCTCAGTTTTTACCATCCATGGCTTCTGTAGTCGTCTGCTAACTGAGTATAGCCTTCAGTTTGATGTATCCCCCGACTTTGAGCTCCTGGCCGATTATTCGGAGCTATTACAGGATTGCGTAGACGACTATTGGAGATCTTTTGTAGGGAAAGCAGAAGAAGACGAGCATCATTTGCTTCTATTAGATTATTTGACTGATGACAGTTTTGGTCCGGATGAATTGAAGCAGACCCTGGATAAAGTACTGACGCATCCTTATGCCAAAGTAGAGCCTTCTGATAACAACCTGGAAGAATTGTATGGCTTGTTTCCGGAATTGAAATCAAAGTTTAATCACCTTAAAGAGTGTTGGGAAAAGAACCGGGCACAATTAGATGAGATATACCATAGTGGAAAATTAAATGGCACTTATTTTAGAGAAGGGAGGAGCAAGCAAAAGGATTGGGTTGATCTATTGGATTTAGTCTCAAGATCTGCACCAAAAGTTGGAATTTCATCGGATCGGATGCCAAGATTAGGGACATATATGCAAGAAAAGGGAAGTACAAAGAAGTTTACAGTTCCTGAACTGGATTTTTTCCCTGCACTTGATGATTATATTAGTATAGCAGAAAGGTTAAAGCTACTGAAACCTGCATTCATCAGAGAATCTATTGAAGAAATTAGAAATGTTTTTGAAATTCAAAAGTCATCTTCTAATTTACTTACTTATAATGATTTACTGGAATCAGTTGAAAAAGGATTAAGGGGTGATAAGACCGGTTATTTGGTAAAGACCTTGAGTAAAAAGTATCCGTTAGCGCTGGTGGATGAATTTCAGGATACGGATCCCGTTCAGTATGGTATTTTTAAACAGATTTATGGGGAGAAAAAAGATAAAGCTCTGTTTATGATTGGGGATCCCAAGCAGGCTATTTATGGTTTCCGCGGGGCAGACATCTTCACCTATTTAGATGCTAAAACTGATGCAGGCGATGATCAGTCATACACATTAGGAGAGAACTACCGCTCAAATGAAAAGATGATTAAAGGTGTCAATGAGTTTTTTGGGCAATCAGAATTACCTTTTCAAATAGAGCAGCTTAAGTTTAATCCGGTTTCGTTTCCAAACCGGAAGGATGGTACCGAGTATATCCTAGATGCAGCCGGGAACCCGATTACCCCATTTCAGAGCATTATAATTGATGATGATTCTGCCTCTAAAAAAGATGATTTCAATAATTTGATTTATGATGCAGTAACTGATGAAATCATTGAGCTGCTTTCAGGTGGATATACAGTGAAAGGAGAGAAAATCC
Organism: Gracilimonas sp.; assembly: GCF_014762685.1. Taxonomy (NCBI): domain Bacteria; kingdom Pseudomonadati; phylum Balneolota; class Balneolia; order Balneolales; family Balneolaceae; genus Gracilimonas; species Gracilimonas sp. The sequence goes on along the minus strand of NZ_JABURM010000005.1, from coordinate 1,019,766 downwards.
GGGAGGAAGATATTGCCATTTTGGTCCGGAGTGGCTTCCAGGGGGAAGAAATTCAATCACGATTGCGTGATCATGGGCTAAACAGTGTATTAAAATCCAGAACCAGCGTTTTTCAGGTAAGGGAATCAGACGAGTTGTTTGTTGTACTTAAAGCCGTACAAAATATTCGTTCGGAACCGGGAATAAGAGCAGCTTTGGCTACTGAGATGTTAGGTTACAGTGCAGGCGATATCCAAAACTTATTGACTAACGAGGCTGAATGGTCGGCCGTCATTGAAAAGTTTATATCAATCAAGGGAGAATGGGATAATAAAGGTATTGACGCAGCCATCGAGATGATATTCAAGCGTTTTAAATGTTTGGAGATACTTGCATTGAAAAAAGATGCAGAACGCCGCATAACAAACCTGATGCATCTTTCTGAATTACTGGATAAAACAGAACGACAAGAGCGTTTATATGGAAAGGCATTGCTGAAGTGGTTTTATCAGAAGAAAAACGAAGAGAATACTGAAGCGGATGAGGAACAACTGCGTCTTGAAAGTGATGAGAAGCTGATACAGATATCAACCATACACGCGGCAAAAGGACTTCAGTACCGAATTGTGTTTTGCCCATTTCTTTGGAATGCTGCCAAGAAGATTAAAAAAGGCGAAGTATTTAGCTTTTACCGGGATGGCAATATTCATGTGGATATCAGTCAAAGTGTAACCCATTATAAAAAAGAGGACTTTAAAACACTCTCAGAGGAACAGCAGCTGGCAGAGGAAGTGAGGCTTGCCTACGTAGCATTGACTCGCTCAGTGTCGGCCTGCTACCTTTTTATTCCAAATTCTAAAGATGTCAGCACTTCGGCTATTGCTTTTATTTTGGGCAGAGATAAATCGGATAACAACTTCACATTTGAAAAAATATCTGAGGTTCTTACAGATTGTGAGTTTATTAAAGTCCGAAACTCGGCTGAAGGCAAACCTGCAGGCTTTGAACTAAATGCAGAAGTAAAGACTCCTGATTTGAAGGTAAGAGAGATGAGACGCGATGATTTGTTCCGTTTTCCGAGAATGTTGAGCTATTCGTCCCTTTCCGAAGGAAAAGATCATTCAGAAAGTCCTCACGATTATGATTCTGTATATGAGCTTTATGAAAAAGAGGCTGTTATTTTTGATAAGTATGGTTTCCCTAAAGGTGCTACAGCCGGAACTTGTTTGCACAAAATTTTTGAAGACATTCAATTCAGTAATCCAAAAAGCGTTTCGGAAGCGGTTACACAAAACCTGGATTATTATGGATTTTCCAAGTCGTGGGAAAACCCAACGGAACAATGGGTTTATTCTGTGCTTACTCATTCACTGAATGAACAAGGCGTGATGCTTTCAAAATTAATGAAAAGCAATGTTTTAAAGGAGATGGAGTTCTATTTCCCGACCGGGCAGATAAAAGTTAATGAGTTATGGGAAATGATCAGAGGTGAAAGTCCTTTTATAATAGATAAGGAGTCTTTTTTTGGGTTTTTAAAGGGTTTTATTGACCTCATATTCAAATACGAAGGCCGGTTTTATATTCTTGATTATAAATCAAATCACTTGGGAGATAGCCCTGAAGATTATTCCAAGTCAAATCTAAATCAGGCGATTTTGGATGCCGGATATGATCTTCAATATCATATTTATACGCTGGCTTTGCATCGTTATTTGGGGCAGCGTATAAAAGGGTATGATTATGAACAGCATTTTGGCGGAGTAATGTATTTATTTCTTCGCGGGGTAAATCAGGATCAATCCGGCAGTGGGGTCTTTTTTGATAGACCTGACTTAGGTTTGATACAAAGCATGGATGAATATTTCCACCAGGGAGGTACAAAATGAATGTATTGAACTATTTGGAAACCCTTAGAAGCCAAGAGATTATCGGTTTACTTGAAGTAGAGTATGTCCGGTTTCTGCTCGAGATTCAGCCTGATGAGAAAGAGGAAGTATTGTTGGCAGCTGCAGCCTGTATCCAGGCTCAGCAGAACGGGAATGTTTGTTTGGATATCCAGGCATGGGATCATGCCTATTTATTTGAAGATCCAAAATCAGAAATTAAAATTACAGGAGCTCTGAAACAGAGTTGGCTGGATGCGTTGCTAAAAAGCCGGTTAGTTAGTACCGGAGATGAATTAAAACCACTTGTTGTGGAAGACAAACGGCTGTATTTGCATCGCTTCTGGAAATACGAAGAAGAGCTCTCGGAGTGGCTGAAGAATAAATCTGAAAAATTATACCCGGAGTCAAATGAAGTTAAATCGATCCTTCAAAATATATTGCAACCGTCTTCCGATTTGTTTGAAGTTAATTGGCAGCATGTAGCCGTTTGTTTAAGTTTTCTAAAAGATTTATTAGTTATTTCTGGTGGACCTGGAACAGGAAAAACGTTTACGGTTTTGAACATTATAGCCGTTCATGCCATGGTTCATTCAAATAAAGAGTTGAGAATAGCATTGGCCGCGCCAACCGGTAAAGCTGCAAGAAGGCTGGCTGAGTCTATTGAATCAGGAAAAGAGAATTTACCTGAAAGCATTTTATCAGGCATTGTCATTCCTGATACAGCTCTGACGGTTCATAAACTATTAGGTTCAGATTTCAAGGGAAGCCGCTTTAAGTACAACGAAGAAAATAAACTGCCATATGATATTGTAGTGATAGACGAAGCATCTATGCTCGATATTACCATGTGGGTTCGGTTGATTCGTGCAATCGGGGATGACACTAAGTTGGTAGTACTGGGTGATAAGGATCAACTTGCCTCGGTGGAGGCTGGATCTATTCTGGGGGATCTTTGTCAGGGTGAAAATTCATTCTCTGAGAAGGTTGCTGCCACCATAAATGAAATGTCCGGAATTCCTGTTCCGGTAGTAAAATCGAAACCTTCCATCAATGACAGTGTGGTATTTTTGACTAAGAGTTATCGTTTTGGTACTGACAGCGGAATCGGGCAGTTTGCTCTTGCTGTAAATAATGCGGACGCTGAAAAGGCAATTCGTTTGCTGAAAGACTCCAGATATCCTAACTTAAATTGGGTAGACTCTTCTTCGGAGCCACTGCAAGAAATTATTCAAAAATTTGCTGTCGACCATTATCAATACTATTCAGGGGAAGAAGAAAATAAAAGGCTTATCTCTTCGAATCGGAAAAAGATATTATGCGCTTTAAGACGAGGAAGAAGTGGGGTAGAACAAATCAATCGCGAAGCTGAGCGACTAATTCGAAGAAAGAAAGGAATACTTAATTCTACAGAATGGTATGACGGAAGAATAGTAATGGCTACCCGTAATGATTCAATACTTAAAATCAGAAATGGCGAAATAGGTATTTGTAAGTACAAAGAAGAACCGGCTATAAAATTTGAGGGAGAATATGCCAAAGAAATTTCGGCGACCCGTCTGAAAGAGTATGAACCGGCTTATGCAATTACTATTCATAAAAGTCAGGGTTCTGAATTTGATGAAGTGGCAATAATACTTCCAAGTAAAGTAAATTCAATACTTTCAAAAGAGATTCTGTATACAGCTGTAACAAGAGCCCGTCAAAACACTCTTATAATTGCAAATGAAGAAATTATCAGGAAAACAATCCAACAGTCTGTATCAAGAAATAGCGGTTTGAGGCAAAAAGTTTGGGAAGATATAGCTTGACGATTTTTTAATGATCGGAACAATTTGATATTAAAAAAGCTACAATGCTCATAAGCAAAGTAGCTTAAATTTGTACCCCAAAAAGCCAACGTATCAGGGGGGAGCGGTTGATAGCCGTTTCCCCTTATTTATTTCTCCCAATATGCTCATCAATTCTATAAAAAGCACTTAGAGATTTCTAATCAGTATTAAATCTTCTTAATCGCGAAAAATATGTCACAAAAAAGTACTTTTATTTATTGCAGCCCAATAAATTACAGTTAATATTTCTGAAAAGGATGATTCAACTCAGCAGAAAGCATGTTCGTTTCAGCCAGGGGAGTTGAAATAGAAGCTGTATCCTAATTGATGATTCTTATTAGTTCTTTTCTGCATAATTTTATACCTGCCGGATAATTAACTAATAACAAATAAAAACCCCGCACATAGATTATGTGCGGGGTTTTTTATCTAATGAAATTTTTGAACCGTTGAATTATTCAGCCGGCTTTACTTCAAGTAATTCTACTTTAAAAATAAGTGTTTCATTAGGGCCGATTGAGCTGCCTCTCGGAGCTTGTGCTCCGTAAGCAAGGTCCGAAGGGATATAAAATTCATATATGGCACCTTCACTCATTAGTTGTACACCTTCAGTCCAACCAGGGATCACACGATTCAAAGGGAATTCGGCTCCTTCATAAGGTTCTCTTTGCGCGTTGTATAGATCATTAGCCTGAGCCACATCTTTTCTGCTGGTATCAAAGATAGTGCCGTCGACTAGTCGACCGGTGTAGTGAACACGAACGATATTTTCTGCGGAAGGTGATTCTCCGTCGCCTTCTTCAATAACCTTATATTGAAGTCCGGAGTCGGTAACCATTACACCCTCTTTATCTTTGTTCTCTTCAAGAAAAGCCTGACCTTTTTCTAAATTTTCAGCGCCTTTCAGTTCCGAAATTTCCTGAATGTAGGTGTTGATGATTTTAAAAACTTCATCTCGAGACATAAGCTCTTCGCCTTCAAGCCCGTCGCTTAATCCGGCATTATAGTTGTGGATATCTACTTCGTCAATGCTTTCAGTTTTCAGCATCATACCGTTTTGATAACCGAGTGCGTAACTTACACTGTCAAGCTGGGTAGATAAATCAGCTTCGTAGGTTCCACTCATTTTTTGGTCGCAAGCTGAAATAAGGAGCAAAGAGCTTAAGATTGCAGCTATACTTAATTTGTTCAATTTCATAGTTAATTTTTGGTGATTAGAAATTTGTTAGTGATCTAGAATTTAGGTTTACAAAATAGGGTAAATCATGGCAAAGTGGAATAAATAATCATCGATCTATGTATATTGTAGGATCATAAGAAATTTCACAACAGACGAATACATTGACATTTAACGATTTTGACTTTAATGACGAGCTGAAAGCAGGCTTGCGAGACATTGGCTATACAGAACCGACCCCCATACAAGCACAGGCAATGCCGATTATCCTTGAAAAAAAGGATCTCATAGGGGCAGCTCAAACGGGAACCGGTAAAACAGGGGCTTTTGTAATACCTGTAATACAACAAATTTTAGAGAATCCTTCGGAACATACACAAGCTCTGATATTATCACCTACCCGGGAATTGGCTCAACAAATTGATGAACAAATTTTTGCCCTTGGGTATCATACCGGAATTTCTTCCGCTACAGTAATTGGGGGAGAGGACTTTGGAAAGCAGGCTAATGCTCTTCGTTCCGGAATTGATATTATTGTTGCCACCCCAGGTCGGCTTATTGACCAAAGTAAAGTATTGGATGTAGATTTCAGCCATATTAAATTTTTAGTGCTGGATGAAGCGGACCGTATGCTTGATATGGGATTTCTGCCGGATGTAACCAAGATTATCAAAAAACTTCCAAAAGAACGTCAAACGCTTTTATTTTCGGCAACCATGCCGGAACAGATTAAGAAACTGGCGAATGATTTCATGGATAATCCGGAGAAAATTGAAATTGAAATTGAAAAACCATCCGGTAGCATTTCCCAGAAAGCCTACTTTGTTGAGCAAAAGGATAAATTAAATTTGATTCAGGATGTTCTGGATGGCTTAGCCTGGGATTCATGTATTATTTTCTGTGCGACTAAAAGAGGAGTTGATGAGTTAGAGCGCCTATTGGTTAAGAAGGGTATTAAGGCCGGCAGTATTCACGGAGACAGAGATCAGGATGAACGAAATAAATCTCTGCATGAATTTAAAAGTGGGAAAGTGCCGGTAATTGTGGCAACGGATGTGTTAGCCCGCGGCATTGATATCGCTGATGTATCGCTAATCGTAAATTATGATGTACCTCGACAGGTTGATGATTATGTACATAGAATTGGGCGTACCGGCCGATATGATAAGTCGGGGGTAGCTATCACTTTTGTAAACAAAAAAGATCGCAGAGCATTTAGTGCAATTCAGGATAAAGTTGGAGATCAGTTAGAAATGTTGGAAGCCGATTCCAATAAAAAATCTAAACCTGATTCGGATAGATCAAAATCAAAAGATAAATCACGAAAACCGGCACCCGATAAGAAGCCTCCAAAAAAGGAAAAAGAAACTGCTTCAAAAAAAGAAACTAAGAATACATCGGCCAGGGAAGTTGATTACGGTTCCGATAAAGAATATAAAGGTAAGAAAGAAGCCAAAAAATCTTCTCCCAAAAAGAAAAACGAAAAGCCTGAAAAACTATCACAAAAAGAAATTGAAGCTGCTAATCGAAAAGTTCAAAATTTGAGCAGTGTAGATGTAGTTTTGGCGGGGGATAAGAAGGTTGAAAAAACATCTAAAAAGTCATCCAAGAAAAAACCTGTTTCAAAACAAGAAGATAAAGGACCTGTAATCCCGGCTGAGCGAATTAAAAAAGCAACGAAACGTAATCAAAAATCACTTAAACCCGCTAAGGGTATTTGGGGGTTGATTAAGGCCTTTTTCTCTTGATTAAGGTTCTTGCCGATTCAATTGAACCCATTAATATTTCACTAATTTTAAAAGGAAAAAGTTTAAACCATGAAAAAACTATTTACTTTTTTACTTCTGTCTGTTTTAACGATAGCCTGTCAGCAAAATGAAACCGATACAAAAACCGAAATTATTTCTGTTTCTGAATCTCAGGCTGAAGTACCGGACATGTTACCGTTAGTTGAAAATAAACCAATCAAAAATATCATATTTCTGATAGGTGATGGAACAGGGTTGGCTCAAATTTCAACCGGGCAATATGCCATGGTAGGTCCGGATGGTATGTTGCATATGCAAACCATGCCGGTTACCGGGTTTGTTAAAACACATTCTTCTGATAATCTAATAACAGATTCAGCATCCGGGGCAACCGCTTATTCTTGCGGATTGAAAACTTATAATGGAGCAATAGGAGTAAATCCAAGTGTAACTCCCTGCAAGACCATTCTTGAGCTTGCCGAGGAAAAGGGATTAAGCACCGGTTTGGTTTCAACTTCCTCTATCACTCATGCTACACCGGCCAGTTATGCTGCTCATGTAGAGCAAAGAAGCATGCAGGAAGAAATTGCCGTTGATTTTTTGGACTCAGGTGTCGAAGTATTTCTAGGGGGCGGGGTGAAGTGGTTTTCGCCTGATGAACGAAGTGATTCCCTGGATGTAATGGCACAGTTTGAAGCGGCCGGATACCAAGTTTTATTGAATGAAAATGATCTTCAAGATACATCCTCTGATCGCTTGCTGGGTCTTTTTGCTGAAGACGGAATGGAGCGGGTAGAGGGGGAGCCATCCTCTGCTGCAATGACTCAAAAAGCATTGGATGTTTTAAGCAAGAATGAAGAAGGTTTCTTCTTAATGGTAGAAGGCAGCCAAATTGATTGGGCCGGACATGGAAACAATACTGAATATTTGATACGCGAAGTTGAGGATTTTGATCTTGCTGTAAAAACAGCCCTGGATTTTGCCCAACAAGACGGTGAAACTTTAGTGGTACTAACAGCAGATCATGAAACAGGAGGGATGACTATGCTCAGACAAGCTGATACTGGTGACTCTCTGGAAGTTTATTGGGTTACAGATTACCATACCGGAATTCCGGTCCCTCTTATGGCTTACGGTCCACAAGCTTTGGAATTTATGGGGTGGAGAGATAATACGTATATAGGACAGAAGCTTGCGGAGTTACTTGGGGTAGGTGAGTTGCCTATACTAATGGAGAAATAGATTTTCATAGAAACAGGGGGCAGGTGCTAGCTCATTGAAGTATTTCCTATCCCGCCCTTTTTTTCTTTTTTAGGAAAGTTAAGGGTAAAGGTGGTTCCTTTACCTTTGCTTTTATACTCTTGGACACCCTCGAGTTGATCACTTAAGACTGCTATTAAATGCATTCCTAAAGATGACTCTACTTTTTCCATTTTATTTTGTGGCATCCCCACCCCATTATCCGCTATCTCTATATAGATTTGGCTGTCTTTTTCTTTTAGCTTAAATATGATTTTACCATCTTTACTAGCTTTAAAAGCATGCTTATACGCATTGGTAAGGACCTCATTTACAATAAGTGCGGCAGGAATGGCAAGATTGATATTAAGAGTAACCGGATCGCATTGAATATCGACGACAATTTCTTTATCTGTGAGGTAAGTATCAGATACATTTTCAACCAGTTTTTTTAGAGTTTCTGAAAACTCAAGCTGGGAGAAACTGTTGGATTGATATAATAATTCATGAACCGAAGCCATGGTTTTTATTCTTGCTACACTGTCAAGTAGTTGAGCTTGCAGTTCCTCATTATCAGAGCCGAATGCTTGTAGCTGCATCATGCCTGAAACAACGGCAAGATTATTTTTAACTCTATGATGTATTTCAGCCAATAGGGTTTCTTTTTCTTGAAGGAATTTTTCAAGCTCTGCATTAGTTTCAGCTAACTCTTTTGTGTGTGCTTCGAATTCTCGGTTCAGCTTCTGCAAGGAATTTTCATACTCTTTTTGTTTTGTTAGGTCAGTCATTGCACCGACAACACGAATAACCTCTCCTTGATTATTTTTCATGAAAATTGCGCGGTCAATTACATAAGCGTAAGTCCCATCATTTTTTTTGAAGCGATATTCTTCAAACCAATTCTTTTTAGAAGAGTCTTGCATGTAAGTTTCGATATTCTGAACTACACGGTTCCGGTCTTCCGGATGTATTAAACTCGTCAGGAAATCAAAACTTGGCTTTATTTCTTCGAGGTCATATCCAAAAAGCGTTTCAAAACCTTTACCCCAAAACAAATCTCCGGTCTTGATATTAAAGTCCCAAATTGCATCATTGGTAGCTTCAGTAACTTTCGCAAACCGCTCATTAATTCTCCTGATTTCTTCCTCATTTTTCTTTCGGGCAGTGATTTCTTTAAAAAAAACTGAAATTCCTTCAGAAGAAGGATATGCACTTATATCAAACCATTTGTCGAGGGTGGGGTAGTAGTCTTCGAAGTCGACATTAATTTTTTGATGCATAGCCCGATGGTAGTTTGTATAGGATGGCAAATCGACAGCATCCTCAAAGATATCCCACAAGTTTTGATCCAGTATCTTTTGTTTTGGAGTCTGAAGCATCCGCTCGGCGGCTTGGTTCCAATAGGTCACCGTCCAGTTTTTGTCTAATGTGAAGAAGCCATCATCTATACTTTCAAGGATATTTTCTTTTTCTTTATAAGCTGCTTCTAATTCCAGGTTCGCTTTTTTACGTTCGCTTATATCCTTAAAATAGACTGAGAGTCCATTTTGTGAGGGATACGCACTCACTTCAAACCATTTTTCTGCAGCGGGATAGTACTCCTCAAAATGAACGGTTACTTGTTCTTCTATTGCTTTATGATATTGTCTGTAAAATTCCAGGTCTATTGCATCTTCATATTTATCCCAAAGAACTTCACCGATCATTTCTCCTTTGGTTTTATATAGTACGTTTTCAGCTTCTTTATTCCAGTAAGTAACGACCCAATCATGATCCAGTGCGAAAAAGGCATCCCCAATACTTTCAAGGATCGTTTCCTTTTCTTCAAAAGCTTCTTCAAGTGCTATTTCAGCTTGTTTCCGATCATGAACATCCTGGATACTACCGTAAATACGCATGCAAGCACCTTCAACTATTTCCGGTTCTCCTTTTACCCTTACCCATCGGTCATTGCCTTTTTTAGTTAATATTTGCAGTTCTTCATCCCAGGATTTGCCATGTTCTCTGGCTTCATCAAGAACCCTTCGCACAATTTCCTGACTCCCATCATTTTTATAAAAGTTAATACCCGTTTCGAGATCTGGATTATAATCGGGTTCTACTTCATGAATTTCTTTGGTAATTGTTGACCAATAAATTTTTTCATTTTTCAAGTCAACTTCCCAAGCACCAATCCGTGCCATTCTTTGAACTTCATTTAATAAATGCTCGAGTTCTTTTGTTTTAGTTATATCCCTGCCGTAGGCAAATACAGAGCCGTCTTCATCAATAACTTCCGAAGAGCTCCATGAGATCCATCGGTATTCGCCCGACTTAGTTTTATACCTATTTACGAAATGATTTGCTTGTCGCTCACCTGTTATTGTTTCCTCATATTCCATTTTAGTTTTATTGATGTCATCAGGATGAAGGAAGTTTTCAAAGTTTTGCGAAGTAAGTTCTTCTTCAGAATAACCCGTTAATTGGCTGAAGGCAGGGTTTACTTTAATAAAACGTCCATTAGGAGAGGTGATAGCGAGAATTTCAGTAGCACTTTCAAACAGCAATCGCATTTCTTCTTCTTGCTGTTTCCTTTTTATCTCGCTTCCTAAAAAAGTTTGAAGTGCTTCGTACAGATAGATTTTACTCTTGTTCGCTTCTAAATTTTGTTCACTGCCTAATACGAGCACTCCAATAACTTCATCACTATGCAGGAGGGGGAGTCCGAAAGCTGATTTAATTCCGGCTTTAAAAGCAGCTTCGTTGCGTATGAAAAGCTCATTTGCTTTCTCAATATCCCAGCTTTCTATGGTTTTATTTTCCCATGCTGTTCCTGGTAGTCCTTCTCCCAATCTAAATTGTTTTATATGTTTGCTTTGTTTGTAAAATTTTTGCCCCTTTTTATCTGAAGAGTAATTAGAAATGAGGTATAGATGGGAATCCTTCTTACTTTTAATCCAAATTTCTGCTGTATTAAATTTACCAAACAGGGCAAGATGTTCTAAGACTTTGCTGAGAATGGGTTTAAGGTTTTCATCACTCTTAAAGTATTTAGCAACATTTTGTTGAAGCCGGGTTTGAATTTCATCTTTTTTATTTTCCGAAATATCACGAATAGCCCCAATCATTCGAGTTGCTTTTCCGTCAGCATCACGGATTATGAAACCATTTTCGAGTACATAAGCATAAGAGCCGTCGGATTTTTGCAAGCGATATTCAAACTCCCAATGGTTTGTGGATGAATCTTTAAGAGTAAAATTTAAATCGCGATAAGTTTCTTCAAGGTCATCGGGGTGAACGAGTTTTTCCCATTCTTTGAGGGGAAATTTTTCTTCTCCCGGTTGATGTCCAAACAAAGTTCTGAAGCCTTCTCCCCAGTGCAGGTTATCTTTTTTAATATCCCAGTCATATATGGCATCACGGGTTGCTTTGCTTACATAATTATATCGCTCCAGGCTTTTTTGCAATTCTTCTTCGAACTCTTTTCGCTCCGTTATGTCAGTAAGCGATCCGGCTATACCGACCACTTTGCCGTCATTTTTAAGCGGTGTTTCATGAACTTCTACCCAAATTATATCCCCGTTTGCCTTACGTAACTGCAATTCGTAAGGTGGTTGTGATTCCCCTGTTTCAATAGCTTTTAAAGTAACTGCTTCCCCTTTTTCATTGACGGGGTGGTCGGTGACATAGTCTGTCCAGTCTCGAATTGCTTCTTCGGGAGTATATCCCAAGAATTCGGTTGATTGCTGACTCACATAGGTTAGATTACCCTCTGTATCATGCTGATAGAACATATTGGTGCTGTGTTCTACTACATTTCGATATTTTTCTTCAGCTTGTTTGAGGGATTTTTCTGCTTGTTTTGCTTGAGTAATATTTCTTGAAAAGCAGGCTACTCCGGTTATCTCATCTTTGTCGAAAATAGGGTTAAAGCTTGTTTCATACCATTCCTTATCATTTCGGGGTTCAAAGGTTTCAACACGAAAGCTTTCTCCGGTTAGAGCCCTTCGGTAGTATTCTTCCCATGTTTTTCGATATCCTGTTTCTTGAACTAATCCTTTGAAAACAGGATCTCCTGGTTTGATGTCTATCCCAATTTGTTCGTTTATTGCTTGAACAAGAGATTCATTTGCAGTAATCAAATTTAAATCTCTGTCAACGCTCCAAAGTAAATCGTTAGTGTTATTAATGAGAGCTTCTTTGTTTCGGCGTTCAAATTCGCGTTCAAGCTCGACTTTTCGCAGGTCTGTGGTTTCCCTGAAATTATAGACTATCCCATTAATAGCCGGATCATTTAGCATATTGGTAATAGTTCCTTCGAACAAATGCCAGCTCCCTTGTTTAACTTTTATTCGGGCAGGGGGGGAGCTCAGAGGAACACTGGGATTATCTAGACATTTTTTTATTTCGGCCCTCATCATTTCTATATCATTGGGATGAACATTATCGAGCATATTGAATTCGAGAGCTTCTTGCTGAGTGTATCCCAAGACATTTTTAATGGAAGGAGAGGCATAAAAAGGATTACCGTCTGGGTCTAGGATAAAAACGATATCATTTCCATGCTCTACCAAGGCCCGGAACTTTGCTTCATTTTGTTCCAGCTCTAACTTGGCTTTATGTTCTTCTGTTTTTTCTAAAAGTGAAATAAATGAGCCAATGATATTTCCTTGTTCGTCTTCAGCTGGCTTATATTTAATAGTGAAATATCGTTCTGTGCCATCTTTAGCTTTTGCCGGAATTTCACCTGCCACGGTTTCCCCTTTTAAAACACGCTTGTAAATTTTTTTTACAGTTTCCTGACGTTCGGGTTGTGCATACTCTAAAACAGAGTCCCCCTTTTTTACCTCAATTCCGAAGATATCCTTATAGTTTTGAGCAAAATGATCGTTAAAGTTCTGAACAATCAAATTTTCATCTATAAGAATAAAACTGTCTTCAGAATTATTCAGCATTAATCTATTAGCTCTTTCACTAAGTACTTGCTCTGTAATATTGGTTGCTGAATTAATGATAAATTCTATATTTCCATCCTCATTAAGAATAGGAGTATTGATGACTTCCCAATAGATTTCATTGTACTGGCCATCATCCAATTTTATGTCATACCTGATGGCATCCATTTTATCCTGCTTTTTTTCAGCAATGACTTTTCTAAAGGAATTTCTGAGGCGTTCTACACCTGTTGGTTTTATCTCTTCAGGATTTTCAGGAAAGGATTCAAACAATGAGTTACCAATCAGTTCCTCCGTTTTTGTTTGAGTCATTTTTGTATAAGCCTCGTTTACTTGTACGAAAGTAAACTTGGGATCATCTGGTAAAACAATAGAAGTTGGAGTAGGGGTTGCCTTGAATATTTGAATAATTTTTTGTCTATCTACCATGTCTTCTATTTTTCCGGAGCTTGAATACCAGCGATTCTAATAACGACTTAATTAACTGAAGGTTGGGTAACTATATAAATTTTTAATACTTAATAAGCTAGTACATATGATTTTCTTCAATGGGTATATAATTTTCAAATATTAAAATAAATTAATAAAAAGAGCATAACAATAATAAAAAAAGCCGCAAGATTATTGCGGCTTTCTTAACTTCACAAAGGGGAATAGTACTAGAAATATATTGACGCAGATACTCTTGCCATTGTAGAAAAGTTAGTAGCGCTATCACCGAACAGTAAGTTCAAGTTTCCATCTGCACTTACGCTGAATTGATCTGAGAAGAAGTATTCAGCTCCATAGCCAACTCCAAGGTTAAAGTCGGTTACAGAATTGTTTACGTTGCTAAATGAAGTGTTAGAGAATCCAAGAGTACCAGTAAAGTAAGGAGATATTGCGTTCGTCATCCCGGTATAGAAGCGAGGACGAATCCCAATAGCGATATTAGTAGTTTGATCTTGGGTTGAATTGATTCCAATGTAGGGAGCCAATGAGAAACTTTGGTTAAGCATATATGGCACTTCAATGGAAGTTTGACCCGTGAAATTTGCTCTAAGTCCAACGGTTCCCTCATCCGGGATAGATTGAGCTTGAACGGCAATTGTTAGAATTGATAAAATTACCAGTGAACCAATTTTTTTGATAACAGTATTCATATGAACTATGAGTTAATTAGAGTTTATGTATTACAGGATAAGTTGAACCTGTATTTGTTTCAAATTAATTTAATCATCTAGTCCATATAACTCACTAATTTGTTTATAGTTCCGATAATCTATGCCTTTTCCTCGAACAATTGCTTCCGGAGGGATGGCAACGACTCTCAGTACGTCCCGGTCAAATAGTTCAGTATTAACCTGATTATTTCCAGCTACTTCACCCTCAACCACTAAACTGAAGTTATCGATATCAAAATAATAGCGCAGGTTTACCAGATCATTTTCAAAAGGGATAGAAAATGGCAGTGCTTGCCAGGCTGTGGTGCCTTCAAAACGGATGTATCCTAATACCATTCCATAGTCAACCATTTCTTCATCAAGATTATCCCAGCCATAGTCTGCTACAGCAATAAAATCATCCTCATAAACAAAATCATCAGCACGAATAGTGATGGTACTGGAGAAAACTAGATCAGCTTCACCCTCTACGTCATTATCATAAATTGTACAGGATGAGAGTATGAACAAACTAAGCAGGATCAGAACTAATTTTAATACTTTCATAGCAAACTCCGTTTCTTTTGGTGATGTTCAATTAAGAACTTTCCTAAGAGTAATGAGACAGTGGCTATGGAACTATCGCATGTTCAGATTAGGCAGTTCATGCGATCCCGAAGAATATATTTGCTGATTTTTAGACACAAAAAAACCGGCCGAAGCCGGTTTGGAATTTTTGGGAAAACTTTAATTTTGTGATTCTATACTTAAAGGAGATGTGTATAGGCATACATTCCAGCTGCAATCAATATAAAATTCAGAATGCTAAGAGGAAGTAAGCGTCCCCATCCCAGTTTCATGACTTGATTGTATTTAAAGCGGGGTATTGTCCAGCGTACCCAAATAAATACAAAGCACCAGAATATAACTTTACCCATGAATACAGATACATCCAGGATTCCTTTTACCATCGGGCTTAATTCAGGAAGCCAATATCCGGCAAATGGGAGATGATAGCTCCCAAAGAAAAACGTAGTTATTAAAATACTTCCAATAAATACATGCATATATTCAGCCAGGAAGAACATTCCGAATTTCATTCCACTGTACTCGGTATGAAATCCACCGACAAGTTCCTGTTCCGCTTCAACCAAGTCAAAAGGTGTACGGTTAGCTTCTGCAAAAGCAGCAATTATAAAGATAATAGCTCCAATCGGATTGATAAAAACATTCCACAAATGTTCTTGAGAAGCAGCTATTTCCACAACACTTAAAGATCCTGCTACTAAAACAACGGAAGCTACGGCCATACCCATTGGCAGTTCATAACTGATCATTTGGGCAGCAGCACGTAATCCACCGAGAAGAGAATACTTACTGTTGGAAGACCAACCGGCCAAAGTAACTCCATAAACACCCAATGAAGCTACTGCTAAAATAAAGAGTACGCCTGCATTGATATCAGTAACGTACAAAGTTTCTCCAAATGGGATTACAGCTACCGACATAAGGGCCGTGATTACAGGAATCATTGGAGCAATGGCATGGATGGTTTTATAGCCTTGAGCAGGAGTAACATCCTCTTTAAGTAGTAATTTTACGACATCAGCTATAGGTTGAAGGAGTCCAAATGGTCCAACACGGTTTGGCCCAACACGGTTTTGTATAAATGATGCGATTCGACGCTCAGCATATACCAAAACCGCTGCTGAATTAAGGTAAGCAAACACACCCAATGCCAGCACAGCTACCCAGGTTGGGACAAATAACAATCCAAAAATATCAATTCCACCTGTACTCATTTATGCAGTAGCCTCTTCTTTGTTTGAAGGGTTAAGGTTTATGCCCATCTCATTATCCATACGCTCAAAACTAACGTTTTCAAAGGCAGAAATTGAGGAGGCTATTTCATCCATGATTTCACGGGAAGAACCAAAAGAAATATTTAGTCCCATTCGCTCAGAAAGTTGATTCATGATATCCCAGGCCGGAGCACAATCAACTTTATTGTCTTCAGTAACCCAGTTATCAAAATTAGTACCATATCGGTCCAAGCGTCCCTGAGACATTTCCATATCAAGACTTCTATGGGTGTATTTAGTTTCTTTGGCAGGGTAGGAGCGCTGAATGCGGCCATCCACATTTACATAACTTGCTGCATGTTCAGCAATACAAGTGACCGGGATTACCAAATCAGCTGCTTTACTGGTATCACTTTCATTTGTTGAAAGCAATATGCTATATGTGCCTTCGAGATCTGACGTTGAAATCACATCACGATCTATCAGTTCATCAGAAAGCATGATCACAATCTTGGCCTTTTTAACTTCAGCGTTAAGATTGTCGCTCTCTTCGTAGCCCAGTAATTTCACCCCATTGGTATTAGGAGCCTGATCGTCTGTCAATAAGAAATCATCACCGGTCCCTTCAATAATATGCGGTGCAAACTTGAAGTTTTTAACACCCCACAAGTTGAATACTTTCATTAGTGCATAATTTTCTTCCACTGAAGCGTGTGCACTTCCAATCACCAATACATCTTCGGGTTTGTGCGATTCTAAAGTTTCAGCAAAAGTCTCAATAGCATTATTCCAGGATGTTTTAGACTGATTATCCCCATCCAACTTGATGGCTGGGCGGGAGATACGGTTTTCATTAAATCTTCTGTATGCATCCCGCCCGGCATCCGGCATCCAATGATCATTAACTTCCCCATTGTATCTCGGGGTGATTCTTAAAACCAGGTTATCCCGTGTCCAAATATCAATATTCGTTCCCTTTCCATTGGTTACATCTATGCTTGGAGTTTGATTCATTTCCCAAACACGGGCTTTAAATCGGAAATCAGAAGAAGTGAGGGCTCCTACAGGACAAATATCTACCGTATTCATAGAATAAGGGTCATCAAATTCACGCCCCGGGGCAGTAATCGGATAATTTTTATCACCCCTGGAAGTTATCGTCAGCTGATGCGACTCACTAATTTCATCTGTAAAGCGGACACACCTTGTGCAGTTAATGCACCGTTCAGCATCCAGTGTAACTCTTGGGCCAAGCTCAACACGTTTAGGTTTGTGAACTTTTTTAACCTCAAAACGACTGCCTTCGGGGCCATATTTATAGGTTTGAATCTGAAGGGGACATTCTCCGGCTTGATCACATATGGGGCAATCCAAGGGGTGATTCACAAGGATGAGTTCCATGGTGTCTTTCTGAGCACGGGCCACTTCTTCGCTTGTCTCCTGAGTATGAACTACCATACCATCCTGCATTTGTATAGTACAGGATGTTTGCATCTTTGGAAACCAACGAATTTCTCGTTCGCCATTTTCATCCAATTCATACTCTCCGGTATCTCTGTTTTTAACCGGGGTTCCTACCTTTACAAAACACTGCCGGCAGTTAGCAGGTGCGCTCATTGAAGGATGATAACAGAAGAATGGAACTTCTTTACCATTGTCTAAAATGAATTGGAGCAGGCCCTTATCAGTACCTTCTTCAAATTCGTATCGTTTTCCGTCTATAAATATTTCTGACATATTAGATTGTTGATTTATGATTTTTGATTGATGATTCAATCAAAAACAATCATTTTCTTTGAGCTGTTTTTCTGGAGACTATAAAAATTGATGCTAACTCATTTGCTTCCTTTAAAAGAGGTTCAACCAATTGTTTTGGTTTAAGTTTCTCATCAATTATAAACTGCATCCAGAATTCACTTTCATCAGCTTCTTCAATAACTATGCTCAATTTTGCGGTAAAAGCTGCTTTACTATGAGCAATGCAAGCAGCCCTGTAATTTGCAGCAACTGAAGTTCCGCATCGTATCAGTTGCCTTTTTATGTGATCACCCAGATACGATTTTGGCAAACTAACAGCCAACTTAACACATCTGTGTGCAAAATCTTTTGTCCTTAATATTAAATCATCCTTATTCAAAATTGTTGATTTTCGATTTGTGACTGTTGATCAGAACAAATCAACAATCATCAATAATAAATCATTAAGCTACAGCATGAACTGATTTTTTGCATCGTGCTTCAAATTCATCTCTGAAACGGTTAATGGTATGGCGAACCGGCCATGCGGCGGCATCAGCCAACGCACAAATTGTTCGGCCTTCCATTTGGGTGGTTACATCCAAAAGGAGATCTAAATCTCTGATTTCACCATCACCATTTTTAATTTTCAATAGAATTTTTTCAAGCCAACCGGTTCCGTCACGGCATGGGGTACATTGACCACACGACTCATGATGATAGAAGTGTGAAATCCTCCAAAGCATATCCACCATATCGGTGTCTTCATCCATCACTATCATGCCGGCCGTTCCCATCATGGAACCGGCTTCCCTAAGGGAATCAGAATCCATTGATACTCCCTCCAATTGGTCGGCCCTCAAAATAGGGGTGGAAGAGCCACCCGGAATCAACCCTTTTAATTTTTTACCGCCTCGAACACCTTGAGCTACATCATTAATCAAATCCATAACAGGAACACCTGATGGCAATTCATACACCCCGGGGCGATTTACATGTCCTGAGATTCCATAAAGAATTGGTCCGGGATGGGATTCGGGGCCGATTGCTTTAAACCAATCAGCTCCATTATTTATCACAAGGGGGACATTTGCCAGCGTTTCTATATTGTTAATAGTAGTTGGGCGTCCCCATAATCCTTTTTGGGCAGGGAAGGGAGGTTTTACGCGTGGATATCCTCGCTTACCTTCCAATGACTCAAGCATTGAAGTTTCTTCACCGCAAATATAAGCCCCGGCTCCGCCTGTGATATAGAAATCAACGCTATAATCAGTACCGAATAAATTCTTGCCGATATATCCTTTTTCATGAGCATCAGCCAACGCTTTTTCCATCATCTTAATCCATGAGTGATATTCACCTCTCACATATACATAAATGGTGGTTATTTGCATTGCATAAGCTGCAATTAAGGCCCCTTCGATAAACAGGTGCGGATTGTATTCAAAGATTTTACGGTCTTTAAAAGTACCAGGCTCAGATTCGTCTCCGTTACAGGCAAGATACCGTGGCCCTCCATCCGGCTTGGGCATGAACGACCACTTTAGCCCGGCGTTAAAGCCGGCCCCACCTCGTCCACGAATATTAGCTGCTTTTACTTCATTGACTACACTTTCGGGAGTCCAGTCATTGCCCTTTACTACTTTTTCGAGAGCTTTATATCCGCCATTTTTCTCATAAACATCGATTTTCTCGAGGTGAGGAATGTCAGGAATAAGTACCGGTTCAAATGATTTCCAATCAGCAGCCATAGTTAAATATTTCTTTTTTCGAGGAGAGGCATTCCTACGGATTCAAATTCTGGCATTTTACCTTCTTTTAGCTCGTCAATTACCTTATCTAATTTTTCTTCGGTCAGATTATTGACATAAACATCATTAGTAATTTGCATCATAGGTGCATAGCCACATGCACCAAGGCACTCTACCGATTGTATACTGAACATTCCATCTTCAGTAGTTTCTCCGGCTTTAATACCCAGCTTGTCTTCTAAATAGTGTAACATCTTATACCCACCGCAAAGCTGACAACTGGTGGTAGTACAAACATCCAACACGTATTTCCCTTTTCTTTCTTTATAGTACTGAGTATAGAAAGTAGCCACACCGTGCACATGCGATTCCGGTAAATCCAGAGTTTTAGCAACCAGGCGTTGAACGGGAGGTTCAACATGGCCAAAGCGCCGCTGTGCAACCCAAAGAGTGGGTAAGGTAGCCGGCATTACGGTTGGAAACTTCGCCTTTATGATTTCAATTTCCTGTAGGTCTTCTTTTGTGAATTCGTAGGTTTCTTCCATTTATTTATCTGCTTCTCCCATTACGGGGTCAATTCCACCAATTATTACTACGGTATCGGCAACCATTTCTCCATCCAGAATATTTTCTAATACCTGAAGGTTTCGGAATGAAGGAGCATTTATTTTTAACCTCCATGGGTGGCCGGTTCCGTCACTTTGAATAAAATATCCTAATTCACCTTTTGGTGATTCTACGGCATGATATACTTCTTTTCCTGCAGGAGGACAAATACCGGTATCGGTCATCATAAAATCGTGAATCATTCCTTCCATAGAATAATACACTTCATCTTTAGATGGGTACGCTTGTTTGGCATTATTAGTACGAATTGGGCCTTTCGGCATTTTATCAAAACATTGTTCGATAATCTTTATGCTCTCGGCCATTTCTTCCATACGCACAAAATACCGTGCTAAATTGTCACCTTCGAGGCGGGTTGGTATTTCAAAATCTACCTTATCATACCGCAAGTAGGGCGTAATAATACGTTGATCAACAGCATACCCGGCTGCTCTTAAAACCGGTCCAGTTGCCCCAATATCCAAGGCATCCTCGGTTTTTACAATACCGACATCTTTATTTCGATCTATAAAAATTCGATTGCGATCCAAAAGTCCATGCCAGTCTTTAAGTTCCTGAGGAAAGGTTTCCACAAATTCTTTAATTCGGGCTACAGCATCATCGGTGAAATCATTAGCAACTCCACCAATTCTGGAATGTGAAACCGTAAATCGGTGTCCGGCTACTTCATCAAAAATATCGTAAATTTTTTCACGCTCTCGGAAGGTCCAGATAAAGAAAGAAATGGCTCCCGCATCCATCACCATAGTTCCTAACCAAAGAAGGTGAGAAGAGATGCGAGCCAATTCCGAGCAAATCATACGAATATACTGGGCGCGTTCAGGCACTTCTACTTCAGCTAACTTCTCAACCGCTAAACATAAGGCTACATTATTGCTGTATGGAGAAAGATAATCCATGCGGTCTGTATAAGGCATGAATTCCTGATAAGTTTTATTCTCTGCAATTTTCTCAACACCGCGATGGAGGTATCCAATATCGATTTTTGTTTTTTCGATGAGTTCTCCTCTTAACTGGAGAATCAATCGAAGCACACCGTGAGTAGCAGGGTGTTGAGGCCCCATATTCAAAATCATTTTGGAATTCAGTGGATCTTCACTGTCAATTTCCTCAATGGTAGTATGCTTGTCTTCAAGGCTTTTATAAATACCTCGTTGATGCTCTTTAAAAAAAAGTGGTTTTACCTTACTGTTAATATCTGTGGGTTTCATGCCTTACTCCGTATCTGGGGTTGTGTTAGGCAGTTCAATGGAACCGGGAATACCCAACAGCGGAAATTCTTTTCTAAGGGGGAAGTATTCGTAATCTTCCGGCATAAATATTCTGCGATGATCCGGATGTCCCTCAAAGCGAATACCAAACATATCATAAACTTCACGTTCATACCACCCCGCAGCTTTCCAAATGGGAGTCACGGTTTTAACAACAGGGTTTTCTTCTTCAACTCTTATCTTTATAAACAGACGGTCGCGACTTCTGAGGTTCATCATATTATAAATAACTTCAAATCTTTCATCTGAAGTGTACCGATCGGTTCCGAGTATATCACAAAGAAAAATAAAGTGATGCTTTTCCTTGAGGTACTTACAAAGTTCAACAATATTTTCAGCTTCTGTGCGAATGTAGGTATGATCACAAGACTGGTAGACTTCAATCAAATCTTCCGAATAGTTAGAAGAAAGCCCGTCAACTACGCCTTGTAATGTGTCGTTCAATTCTAAACTCATATTATTAGGTATCCAATAAAACGGAATGCTCGGTTTTAATTTTATCTTGAATTTTCATCAATGCATGAAGAAGGGCATCCGGTCGGGGAGGGCAGCCGGAAACATAAGCATCTACCGGTAAATAATTATCTACACCCTGAACTACTCCATAACAACGGTGCATTCCTCCAGTTGAGGCACAGGCTCCCATAGCAATACACCACTTTGGATCAGGCATTTGATCCCAGATTCTGCGAATGGCATGCGACATTTTATAGGTCGACCAACCTGCCACAATCATCACATCACTTTGTCGCGGAGAAAAACGCATAACCTCCGATCCAAATCGTGAAGCATCGTATCGAGGCCCTGCAAAAGCCATCATTTCAATAGCACAACAGGCTAAGCCCATTGGCATTGGCCATGCAGCGTTTGCTCGTGCCCAGTTTGTAAGAGCATCAATTTTAGTTGTAAAAAAACCTTCACCAAGTGCTGATTCAATTCCCATGGTATCTACTTAAGCTTTAAAATGATTTAAGTCCCAATCTAAGGTGCCTTTTTTAAGTGTGTAAAGCAGCCCCACGAATAGTACTGTGATAAATAGCATCATCGCCATAAAAGTTCCGAAACCTAGTTCAAGATATCTTACCGCCCAAGGGTATATAAAAACAACCTCAAGGTCGAATACAATAAATTCCATGGCAACCAGGTAAAAACTAATGGAATAGCGATCTCTGGCTTCCCCAACCGGATCCATACCACTTTCATATGGATTCAACTTGGTTTTATTGGGGCGGAAGGGGCCGAGTATTTTGGATAAAGCCAATAATACAAAAGCCAAAATGACGGCAACGACAGCAAGAATTAAAATCGGAAAATAATTTTCGAGCATATTCTGTAATGTTCTCAGTTAATGGGCTGAAAAGTTAGCCTCAATGTTTTGCAATGTCAACGAAATTGGGCGAGAATATAGCCTTTATTTGAATTTTTATGGAACAAAATTCGAGGAAAATTCAATAAAACTTCTCAAAAGTAATAAAGTTACTTTATTAAACACCTAAGTTTAAGACTTAAACAAAAATCATTACCTTTATAACTAACTTTTAAACGCTTAAAGCAGGTGCAGATTTGAGTAAAGTGTTAATGGAAATATTAGGACTGTCAACCAGCCCCAGCAGTGGCGGTGCTTATGCTTTAATTTTGAGTGAAGCAGAGGGCAATCAAAGATTACCGATTATAATTGGTTCATTTGAAGCGCAGGCTATTGCGCTCGAGCTGGAAAATATAAAACCACCCCGACCAATGACCCACGATTTGCTCAAAAACTTTGTGCTTAGTTTCGACACGGAAATTAAACAGATTTATATCAATGATTTGTCGGAGGGTACTTTTTATGCTCAAATAATTTATGAGCGCGAGAATCAACTTATCGAATTAGATGCTCGTCCGAGTGACGCGATAGCATTAGCTGTTCGTTTTAATGCACCTATTTATGTTAATGAAGAAGTGCTGGATGAAGCCGGAATAAGTACTGAACCTGAGCATCAAACTCTGGAAGAAGCGTTGCAGGGTGATGAAACTTCACCGGGACAGAAAGAGTTATCACAACTGGAAAAACTGGAAGCAGAACTTAAAACTGCTATTGAAACTGAAAACTACGAGAAAGCGGCAAAAATAAGAGACCGCATTTCTAAAATGAAAGGATAAATTTTGGATATATCTGGCTGTTCGTTCAGCGAACTTTCTTATTCGACTCTATTTAACACCTACCTTACTAACTTCGATTCGCTAAAATCGTTTTATGTTTTTAATCCGCTCGACAAAAAGGAAATAGAGCGCAGAGCCAATTCTCTTTCCGATGCTGAGTCTAAAAAAAATTATCTTGCAGCACTTTCTGAGTATCATAAAGAATTGGGAATTGCTGATAGCCAAAAGAATCAACGTGAGAAATTGGCAAAAGATGATGCTTTGGTTGTAGTAACGGGACAGCAACTAGGCTTATTTGGGGGACCATTATTCACAATCTATAAAACCCTGACTGCAATTTTACTTTCTCGGAAATACGAGAAGGATTTAGGCCGTCCTGTAGTTCCGGTATTTTGGCTGGCAGATGAGGATCATGATTTTGAAGAAATCTCCTGGGTTGGTATTACAGGGCGAGACGATTTCAGTAAGGTTGTTTTAGATAAGAAGGGTAGTGGTGCCCCGGTTTCTGAAGAAAAGCTGACCGATGCAATTAAATCCTTTAAAGAAAAAGTAAAAGAAGAGCTTTTTGATACAGATTTTTCTGAGTCATTATGGGAGCTTCTGGATCAGTATTATAGAGAAGGGAATACGCATGCTAAGGCATTTTCCGGTTTAATTAATGAGTGGTTTGCCCAAGAGGGGGTTTTAATTGCAGGAAGTAATTTTTCTGCTATAAAAAAATTAGCGGCACCCGCATTTAAAAAAAGTATCGACAAAGCTGATTCGATTTATGAATCTATAGAGTCAAAGAGTGCAGAACTGGAAAGAAATTTTCATCGGCAGGTAATGAACGGGGACTCTAACCTTTTTTATCTATCCGAACAGAAAGAGCGAATTAAAATTCACAAATGCGAAGATGACTGGACAGCTGGTTCCAAAAAAAGATGGTCACATTTCGAGCTTTTGGAAGAGATTGAAAATCACCCCGAAAAATTTTCACCAAATGTATTTCTCAGACCGGTAATACAAGATAAAATGTTGCCAACGCTCGGCTATGTTGCCGGCCCAGGTGAGCTGGCTTATTATGGGCAAATGAAATTATTTTATGAGGAATTTGACCTTGTAATGCCTCCAATATTTCCGCGTTATACTGCAACCATTATTGAGTCTGCGATTTCAAGAATTATAGAAAAATTACCTTTCAAAGTTTGTGAGTATGAGAAGCGAATTGAAGACCTCGAATCTGAATTTATAGAACAGACTGATACGGTTGATATCGAAAATATTTTTAGCGAATGGAAGGACAAATTGGAAGAAGCTGCCAAGGAACCGCTGCAGGTAATAGATGAAATTGACCCAACTTTAGATGGTACGGTTGGAAAAACAGTTGCCGGTTTTGCGAATGAATTGGATAAACTGAAAGGCCGTGTATACCGTTCTATAAAGCAACAGGAAGAAACCCAGATTAAACGCATCGAAAAGATTAAAATAAATCTATTTCCTGATGGAGGGTTACAAGAACGGGCAGTATCTCCGGTGTATTTTATGAATAAATACGGACTTGATATCTGGAAGAAGTTACTTGAAGAAATTGAAGAAGAAGGATTAGATCTTACCAAACACCATTTGATTAACCTATGACCTCCGTTCAAGAAGAAAAACAAAAACTCAGGGATAAGGTTCTTGCAAAACGGCAACAACTTTCAGAACAGCAGTGGTTAAATAAATCAAATCAAATCATACAATCTCTGGTTGATAGCGATGTTTACAAAAAATCCGGGGTGATACATACGTATGTTTCCATGAATGAACGAAGGGAAGTCTGTACTGATAACTTGCTAATACATCTATTTGATGATAAGAAAAGAGTAGTTGTTCCGATTACTAATTTTTCTGACAATACGTTATCTCATTCGGAAATTGATGCTGAAAATGAATTGGTTGCAAACAATTGGGGAGTCCGGGAACCTAAAACTATTAACCCTGTTGAGATTTCAGAAATTGATTTAATTATTGTTCCGATGGCTGCTGCTGATAAAGATGGAAACCGTTTGGGGTATGGGAGAGGATTTTATGATCGATTTTTAGATATGACCGAAGCCACAAAAATAGGATTAACTTTTGATAAATTTCTTTTTGATAAAGTTCCGGTTGAGGAATTTGATGTAAAATTAGATGTGATTATTACTGAAGAAGTTGTGATTTTCACGTAACATTGTGATTGAAAGATCGTAGGGCTTCATGGAGGATTAAATAATTATGTCAGAAAAAATGAAAACGAGATCTGCTTCAAGAACAGGAACCGCAACCCTGGAGTTTGATGATTTTGAATTAAACTCAACTATGCAGGAATTTCTCAAGGAAGAAGAAAAGGACACCGGTAAAAGCATTTGGAATATTGCCACAATTTCAGGCATGGTAATGATATTTCTTGCACTCACTTTTTTGATACAATGGGTTGGGCTTCCCATTGGAGACTTTTTATCCGGTTTATCAGAAGGCTTGATTGGTTCTTCCTTACTTCCTTTAGTAGGTGGGGCACTTATTACTTTAGTTGGGTTTGGTTTTTTAGTGGGAGACCGAAAGCGTGCCCGAAAAATTAAAAAAGCTCGAAAAAGAGCAAGAGCCAGCAGTGCCTCTGCTAAGTATTCTGATATTCCCGGTTCAGAAGAAACAAATTATTCTTCCGGTTCTAAGTTAAACAATGCTCTTGATTCTAAGCAGGGTAAATCTTTAAGCTCTTCTTCCTCTATGGATTTTGATGCCTATGGCTACCGACATTCCAAGCGGCTCATGAAATCCCGATCTAACAAAAAATGGGCCGGAGTTTGTGGCGGGCTTGCAAAATATTTTGGGATCAGTGCAACTGTAGTTCGATTTATATTTGTAGCCGCCTTTTTTATGGGGTGGGGAGCAAGTTTACTGGTTTATTTTGGTCTCTCACTCGCAATGCCTAAAGAACCGGTTGAAATGATGGATGATTTTAATTTTTAGCTTTCTTTTTTCCCTCTGCTCATTTAATAATTTTGTAGTTTTTTTAAAGACATTCTGTTGTATGGAATGTCTTTTTTAATTTTATTTAGATCAGTATCCGACCCAATAACATTTATTTAGATGCTTCATCTTTAAAATGTTGATAATGGGATCTTAAACATCACAAATCTAATCCATAGCAATTTTGGAACAAGAGGAAAGCTTAATTTTATTAGTAGATGACACCCCCGCCAACTTAAAACTCCTGTCTCATGTTTTAGATAAAGAAGGATACGATCATATAGAAGCTACCAGTGGTGAAGAGGCTGTCGAACTCGCCAAAAAAAACATACCAGACTTGATATTATTGGATATTATGATGCCCGGAATGGATGGTTTTGAGGTGATTAAAAAAATTAAAGAAGATGAATACCTGGAAGATATACCGATTATTTTTCTAAGTTCCTTAACGGATACTGATGATAAGATAGAAGGATTTAAATCAGGGGGCGTCGATTATATTACCAAGCCTTTTCAAAAAGAAGAGACGCTGGCCCGTATTAAAACCCACTTGAAAATTCGGTTTTTGCAGAAGCAGTTAAATGAGAGGATTAGAGTTCTTAGAGAACGAGAGGTTGAATTAAGTCGTCTGAATCAAAAAAAGGATGATTTGGTAAGGATGGTAAGCCATGACATAAAAAACCCGCTTACCGGAATCATTGGCCTTGTAAAACTTATGCGGGAAAGCGATAAAATAAGTCCTGAAGAGCAAATACAAATGTTTTCGGTGATTGAAGATAGTGGTACTAATCTATTAAACATGGTGCGCGAGGTATTGGATAGGGAAAGCAAGAAAAAAGAACCGGAAAAGCTTGAATATTCTGAAGTTTTGGTTTCCGACCTATTGGATCGTGTTGTTTCAATGAATAAAGCTAAAGCTGTAGTAAAAGAAATTAATCTTGAATACTTGATCCATCCTGAAGAACTAAATGCCGTTCTGGATCAAAATAAATTTGAGATTGCACTCAATAACTTGGTTTCAAATGCGCTTAAGTTTACACCGGCGAAGGGGGAGGTCTTCATAAAGGTGAATTTGAATGATGACAATTTGATGTTCGAAGTTCGAGATACCGGAATTGGTATTCCCAAAAAGGTATTGACTGAATTATTCAAAGATGGTAAGAAATCATCTCGAAAAGGAACTAGCGGGGAAACAGGAACCGGGCTTGGCTTGGATATTGTCCAATTATATGTTGAGTTACACGGCGGGGAGGTTTGGGTTGAATCTGAATTAAATAAAGGCACTCAATTTTATATTAAAATTCCTCATAAGGAAAAATCTTAAATTGTTACAGTCAGCTCTTTAATTTGTATCCGAAATCAGATAGAAACTTTGATTTTAATCTCACGTAACCAAAACATGAAGTTTGTACAAAAGCATCTGGAATGGATAGCATTTAGTGTAGGATTAATTCTTCTCGGATTTATGAATCCGATGGGCGCAGGCACTTCTTTTTGTTTATTCGACTTGGCGGGTATCGGTTTTTGTCCGGGTGAAGGCCTTGGGCATTCCATTGCCTATACTTTTCGGGGCGATTTGTCATCAGCAATGAATGCTCATTTTGCTGGTCCGCTTGCTGTAATTATTCTAAGTTCAAGGATTTTTTATTTATGGCGAAGACTTTATAATCAATCAAAACAAAATAATAAAAGGAATATAGAACATGGCTAATGTTATAGATCATCTACCTGAAATTGACGGCGACGAATCTTTATATGTTGGAAAATTATTTTCAGACCTTTCGGATGAACAAGCATCTAAATTTGCTTCTGTTTACCGAAGTCGTCGCAAAGACCCCCAAACTATACTTATAACTTGCCTTTTAGGTTTTTTCCTTATTGCGGGGGTACATCGTCTTATTCTCAATCAAATAGGGATGGGAATCCTCTATATATTTACCGGCGGATTATGTTTGATTGGTACAATTGTAGATTTGGTAAATTATAAAGACTTAGCTTTTCAGTATAACAGGGAGATTGCTAAAGAAGTACGCTCATATATTTAACCTTACTTAAGGAACATGGACAGAGAAAAGTCAAAAAAATTGTTACGGGAATATATTGATAGTGAGAGCTTACTCAATCACAGTGAAATGGTTGCTCAGGCTATGGAAGCTTATGCCCGGCATTTGGGTAAAACAGGTCAAGAAATAGAAGAATGGTGGACAGCCGGTTTATTGCATGATCTGGACTGGGAAAAGTACCCTGATGAACATCCTTCAAAAGCAGTGAATGAGATATTGCCGAATCACGGATATTCTGAACAAGTAATCGAGGCAATTAAAGCTCATGCTCCGGACCGAACCGGTAAAGAACCTGAAACTGAAATGGAACGTTATCTCTTTGCTTGTGACGAACTTTCGGGATTTATGAATGCGGTTTCGCTTATGCGTCCAAATAAGTTTGAGGATATGAAGGTGAAATCTGTTACCAAGAAGCTTAAAGATGCCAAGTTTGCAGCTAATGTTCCCAGGGAGGATATCAATAAAGGAGCTGAATTAATAGGAATGGAGTTGCGAGACCATATTGCATTTATGATTGATGTCTTTCGGACATGAACATGCTATTTCCCTTTTTAACAATTTTAAAGTAAATTTTCATAGCGGTTTAAGAGATAACGTCAATTAAATAACATGCTATGAGAATTCTATATGCTACTCTTTTTCTTGTATTAAGTTTCTCACTTAGTGTTACCGCCCAAAATATTGAAAAAAAAATCTATTCCTCCATTGATTTATATGAGGGGATGGATGAAGGTTTTTATTCAAATAGTAATTTTGGGGTGAAAAACCCGATTTATTCAGCATATCCTGTAACGGGGATGATTCGGCATAATAGGGTGGATGGATTATTTTTAGGTTATCAGGAAGAAAAAATGGATTGGAACAGTTCCAGCTTTTTTGATATAGAAAATGTTGACTTGCACGGGCTTATTGGATATTCATTTGCTCAAAATGAGTTGCAATATACAGTTGGAGCTGAAAAAAGTATTGGCAATCATCGTAAATGGATGTTGATTGGCGGGGAATTGCACAAAACAACCGCTACAGAGGACTATTGGAGATCCGGAATCTATGAAAACAGTATCACCTCTTTTGCTTCCGGTTTTGATTTTCATGACTACTATAAAGCAGATGGCTATGGATTTTATACTTTGTTACGCCCCATGCGTTATTTAGAACTTGGAGCCTCCTATAACTTCGATGTGTTTAGTTCTTTAGAAGCTGCTACTGATTTTTCATTGGTTTCACGTTACTCTTCATTTAGAGTAAATCCGGCTATAGATCCAGAAATGAACCAGGCAAGTCAACAAAGTGTGGCTTTAGGGGCAACTTTGAATCCTAACGGTATATCTAAGTTTTCGTCAATATCCACGACGGTTTCAGCAAAAGCTGAAATAGCGGATTTGAAAGGTTCTGGCAATGATTTTATGTATAATCGATATCAAGTTGAAGCCAAATCATTTTTTAGATTGGATAGAAGCACACTTCTTAAATGGAGAATAATGGCCGGAAGTATCACCGGTACTGCTCCTGAATTTAAAAACTTTGCGTTAGGTGGTCTAGGAAGCCTGAGAGCTTTGGGATACAAATCACTTAATGGAAACCAAATGTTGCTTAGTAATTTTGAAATTGAGTTTGGAAGAAGCTCAACACACAAAAAAGGATGGCCTGATTTAAGTTCAACTTATTTATCGTTGTTTCTTGATTCGGGAACTTCAAATGTGAATGTTCAAAATTATACAGCTAAAAATCCTATTGAAATTTTCGATGTTTCTATTTTGCAACTGTCCCATAACGCAGGTATTGGTCTTGGTTTGGGAATGATGAAGTTTGAGTTAGCTAAACCTATTGCGGGAGCACAGGGGCATACATCGTTTTGGATTCGATTTAATCCAACCTTTTAGAAAAATCTTCTAAATCTAAAAAAAGAAACCCGGATCGATCAAAATCCGGGTTTTTCTTTAGGGCATTTGGAGCTTATGCAGCATCCAAAAGCTCTTTTGCTCTTCGCCAAACAAATACGAGCTTAAATATTGAATGTTTCAATTTATTACTTAGAATATTTGAACTATTTAGATGTAGTTCAGTATAATTTTTAAATCATCTATTAGTATCTTTAAGTATGAATCTTCAGAATCTGATTGCCCTTAAAAAAACTGAATTTGTAACGGCTCTTTTAATTTTTGTATTGATTACCCTCACCGTGTTAAGTTCTCGTCTTATACGTCTTACGTCCAATTCGGCTATTTATTTTGAACAGGAGACAGAGCTTATATTTAACAGTTTAAGTGAATTAGATTCTTTACAGCTAAAGCTAAACCGACAGGGAATTGAATTTGACAAAGAAGAGCTTGAATGGGCCACAAGCATTTTAGGCTGGAGAAGATACCAAAGAGGACGTTATGTTTTTGAGGGAGGATATTCATACAATGCTTTTCTTTCTAAGATGACCAAGGGTATTCAGGATCCTTCATCAGTAGTAATATTGCCTGGTATAATGCCTGAACGATTAGCAGAGATTGTTGCTGAAAATTTCTATTTTAGTAAAGATGATCTGTATCAAGCTTTGACGGATAGTACCTACCTTGCCGAAAATAATTTATCAGCTGAGCAACTTTTTGGAAGAATGTTCCCTAATACCTATTTGATGTATTGGACGACATCACCCAAGGGATTTATTGATAAAGTCTTAAGAGAGTTTGAATCTGCTATTACTGACGAATTTAGATTAAGAGCTCAAGAGCTTGGGTATTCTATGGACGAAATCATTACCCTTGCCTCCATTGTAGAATGGGAGGCTAAGAATCAGGAGGAAAAACCCCGGATAAGTGGTTTGTATTGGAATCGATTAAATAGAGGGATGAGGTTACAGGCAGACCCTACCATCAACTATGTATTAGGGGAACGGCGCCGACTTCTTTTTGAAGACTATCAAATTGACCATCCTTTTAATACATACATGAATAGCGGTTTGCCGCCAGGCCCCATTACAAATCCAAGCTTGTCCACAATTGAAGCCACCCTATATCCTGAAGATCATGATTATTTATATATGGTTGCTAATCCTGAGGGGGGACATGTATTTACCGAGACCTTTAGGGAACATCAAATAGAAAGCGAGAAATGGCGTATTTGGCTGCGCGAACAATATAGAATAAAACGAGAGTTAGAAAACCGGCAAAAAGAAGCCAACGACAGTACCGCTCTCTAATCTGAAAAGTGTAGTTCTACTCTGCTCGAATACGTTTAATCTTAACTTCTTGATTGATATGAGTACCTTTAAAACTTATATCTGTACTTAGACCTTGATAGTTATTGAATTTTTTCAGCCCTTCTTTTAAATAAACCGGGTTTTGTACTTGCTTTAGGGTTTCTAAAATCAGATTGGCTGCATCATAGCCGATATAAGCGAATCTATTTGGCGGGGTATCAAACCGAAGCCGGAATGCACTTTCGAAATCCTCAACTTCGGAGCTGTTTATATCAAGATCGAATGTTTTTGTATAATAAATGTTGGTTTCAGGGAGTCTTCTTGATCCGATATTTACGGTTTCCCACTCTTCAGAACCCAGAATTGTCACCTTACTTTGCATGGCCTCAAGATTAGTAAGAAGTGAGCTAATCAGGGTTTCGGCAATATTTCCTGTAAAAGGAGCATACACCGCATCAATATTATAACTTAAAATGTCTTCCTCATCCGGATTAGGATCAAAGTATTTGACATACTCACTTATATCATAGCCTTGAGAACTGAAATCTTCTACATAATAGCGAACTACTTCGCCACCTAATTTTCGTGCTTCATCTAAGAAGGCTATAGCTGAAGGTTCTCCCAGCGAACCTCTCTCTGCTATCACAGCTAACGTATCATGTCCTAAATTCTGAATGGCATGTCTTGCCATTGTTCGGCCCTGCACGGCAAAAGTAGGGTTAAGCTGATAAGTATAATTCAGGTCAAGATTGAGGCTGTCGGAGTTTGCCAGAGGGGTTAGTAAGGGTCTTTGATACAGTTCGGCATATTTGGAGAGCTCCTCGGCGACTTCCGAAAACAATGGGCCTATAATAGCATCTACATCATGATTCCAGATTAAGTCGTTAGAGATCGAAGCAGCTTTTGAGGCCTCAGCTTCCGTATTCCTGTAGGTAATAAACGCTTTCTGATCTGTATTTTCACTGTTAAAATTTTCGATAGCTAATTGAATACCAAAGTACAGATGTTGTGAAATTTCAAACTCAGCTGATTCAATATCAAACTCCGGTAACGCAACACCGATGTTATAAGCTAACCCGGAGGGGGCTTTGGGATAACGACTGTTCTGATTAAATCTTTGTGTGTATGCCGAAGAGTCACTTAAAAAAGCCTTAAGGGAAGCATATTTAGTCGTATCTGCATCTGTTACGGCACTTTTATATGCTGAAAACAAAGCTCTTGCTGAAGATAAATCAACTTTTCCGACAGCTGATTCAACTAAATCTAAACGAACGTTGTCATAAGCCGAAGCGCGGAAAGCAACATACCTTTGATTAAGAGAGAGGTAGTTGTTCAGTTCCCGATAAAAGTTATACGCGGATCTTGTAATTGATGGATGAAAAGAGCCTTCTTTTATTTCATATAAAGCATCTAAAGAGGAGGCGAAATTTTTAAGCTGAAAATCAGCTAAAGCTTTAGTGTACTTAGCTTCAAGCATCATTTCTTCAGCAGTACTGTCAACCTTATTCAGATAATACTTAGCCTTTAAAAAATTATTAAGTGCGAAATAGCTTTTACCGGTAAAAAGCTGTGCGGTAGGTGAATCTAAATTTTCAAAAATAAGTAATGCTCGTTCGTAATTTCCTTCCTCATAAAATTCTATCCCTGTTTCCAGGGATTGGGCAAACAAACAGGTATTAATGGTCAAAAAAGTAAAGACAAGTAGAAGTCGTTTCATCGAAATTTAGATTGAATTATTCACTTTGCTGTATTTATAACTGAATAAAAGCTAAAAAGTTCTGTAAAATTATTCCCATTCAATAGTTGCCGGTGGTTTGGAACTTATATCGTAAACCACGCGATTAATACCTTTAATTTCGTTGATAATCCTATTTGAGACATGCGATAAAAAATCATAGGGTAAATGTGCCCAGTCTGCAGTCATCCCATCTAAGCTGGTTACTGCCCGAAGCGCGAGCGTAAATTCATAGGTGCGTTCATCGCCCATAACCCCCACACTTTGTACCGGCAGCAGAACTGCCAAAGCTTGCCAAACCTCATCATATAGATTTTGTTTTTTGAGCTCTTCTATAAAAATAAAATCGGCATCACGCAATAAGTCGAGACGCTCTTTGGAAAGTTTGCCCAGTACTCGAATTCCCAGCCCAGGTCCCGGAAAAGGGTGCCGGCCAATAAAGTGATCGGGAATTCCCAGGGCCTTGCCAACCTCTCGAACCTCGTCTTTAAATAATTCGCGAACCGGCTCAATGAGATCAAGTTTCATTTTTTCAGGGAGTCCGCCTACATTATGATGGGATTTGATGGTAGCCGAAGGTCCTTTGAAGGAGACACTTTCAATTACATCAGGATAGAGTGTACCTTGAGCCAGGTATTTAAAGTCCGCATCTTCACCGATTTCTTCATCGAATACATCAATAAAAGTATTCCCGATAATTTTCCGTTTTTCTTCAGGATCAGAAATGCCTTCAAGTCGCCCAAGAAAAAGGTCGGAAGCATCTACACCCCGAACCGGTAAATTTAGGTCACGGGTATAAAGCTCCATGACGGATTCGAATTCCTTTTTGCGCAATAACCCATTATCGACAAACACACATTCCAGCTGATCTCCAATAGCCCTGTGAATGAGCGTAGCAACTACAGTAGAATCAACTCCTCCGGAGAGGCCGCATAAAACCTTATCAGTACCGACTTTCTCCCTTATCGCTGCAATTTGTTCATCTATGAAAGATTCAGAAGTCCAGTCTCCCTTAAGATCACAAATAGTGTAGGCAAAATTTTGAAGCAGTTGTTTTCCATGATCAGTATGTGCTACTTCCGGATGAAATTGAACACCGTAGATCTGATTTTTTTTATGACGTACGGCAGCAACTTCGGCATTTGCGGTATGACCAATAACTTCGTAAGAGGAGGGTAATTCATGGATATGATCACCATGACTCATCCAGACAACACTTTCGTTTGGAATATTTTTTAACAAATCTTCATCATTATCAATGAGGAGGTTTGCACGTCCATACTCTCTCTTGGCTGCTTTTTCTACACTTCCTGGAATTTCGGTGTGAGCTAAAAGCTGAAGGCCATAGCACACACCAAGGATGGGTATGTTCCAGCTTAAAATTTCAGATTGAAGATTGGGAGCATCATCATCGTTGACACTCTTTGGGCCGCCTGAAAGAATAATCCCTCCCGGAGTCGGGGTAGAAACTTCATCAAGATTGACATTGTAGGGATGAATTTCACAATAAATATGCAGCTCCCTGAGCCGACGAGCAATTAGTTGAGTAAGTTGAGAACCATAATCAAGGATGAGAATCCATTCGGAATGTCGGCTATGCATGAATTAAAAACAATTAAAAGGATTAAGCGATGACTTCTTCGTACTGTTCAGCACTTAGCAGGTCATCCAATTGGGAAGTATCGGCTAGTTTAATTTTTACCATCCACCCATCTCCGTAGGGATCTTCATTTACTAACTCGGGCTCATCCTCCAGCTTTTCATTGACTTCGGTAATTTCACCGTCAACAGGGGCGTAGAGATCAGAAACGGTCTTAACGGCTTCAACGGTACCAAAAGTATCATCTTTGGAAAATTCAGTTCCTTCCGGCTCCAGTTCTACAAATACGATATCCCCAAGTTCGCCTTGTGCAAAGTCAGTGACACCAACTGTTACAGTACCGTCGCCGTTGTCTTTAACCCATTCGTGCTCGCGAGTGTATTTTAGGTCAGCAGGTATGCTCATTTCAGTCTTTTTTAGGTATATATTTGAATTCTCTTTCTAAATACTTGGTATCAAATTTCCCTTTGATAAAGTTTTCATCATCCATAAGCTGGATATGATAAGGGATATTTGTCTTAATACCCTCGATAATAAATTCCTTCAGAGCCCGCTTCATTTTTCTGATGGCTTCCTCTCGTGTAGGAGCACTTACAATCAACTTTGCTATCATGGAATCATAATAAGGAGGTATTCTATACCCGGAATATGCATGGGTATCTAAGCGGACTCCGTGCCCACCGGGAGGATGGAATACAGTAATTTCGCCTGCTGAAGGCCGGAAGTTGTGTTCCGGGTCTTCTGCGTTAATGCGGCATTCAATAGCATGATTGGTAAATTTCAGGGGAAACTCTTCTATTTTTTCACCGGCTGCTACTCTGATTTGTTGTTCAATTAAATCGATACCGGTTACTTCTTCCGTGACAGGGTGCTCTACCTGAATACGGGTATTCATTTCCATGAAGTAGAAGTTGTGATCGTCGTCCACTAAAAATTCTACGGTTCCTGCCCCTTCATAGTTAACTGCTTTCGCAGCATTAACTGCAGCATCACCCATTTGTTTGCGTAACTTTTCAGTCATCAGGGGAGAGGGTGATTCTTCCAATATTTTTTGATGACGCCGTTGCAAGGAACAGTCTCTTTCTCCATAGTGTACAGCCGTTCCATGCTGGTCAGCCATAACCTGAATTTCAACATGATGAGGGTTCAATACAAATCGCTCAATATAAACTGCTGGATTGTTGAAAGAAGTTTCGGCTTCCTGACGACACATTTTATAATTTTTCTCAAGCTCGGAGGCTTCCATTACCATACGCATTCCGCGCCCGCCACCGCCGGCTGAAGCTTTGATGATTACCGGAAATCCTATCTCATCACAAACTTTTTTTGCGTCTTCGTAGCTTTCAACAACACCGTCGCTACCGGGCACCACCGGCACTTTATTGGCAATCATTGTAGCTTTAGCTACTGCCTTGTCACCCATTTTATTAATGGCATCAGGTGAAGGCCCTATAAACTTGATGTCGTGTTCCGAGCAGATGCGTGAGAATTCTGCATTTTCTGCCAAAAAACCGTATCCGGGATGGATAGCTTCGGCATTAGTAATTTCAGCAGCTGCTAAAATACTTGGGATTTTCAAATAACTTTCTTTGCCTGCAGGAGGACCAATGCAAACGGCTTCATCCGCAAACTTAACATGCAGGCTGTCGGCATCAGCAGTAGAGTATACTGCTACTGTTTTAATGCCCATTTCCTGACATGTGCGAATAATTCGCAGTGCAATTTCTCCTCGATTGGCAATCAGAATTTTTTTAAACATGAATGCCGCTTAGTCTTTTTTAATAATGAAAAGTGGTTGTTCAAACTCGACGGGTTGTCCATCATTCACTAAGATCTTTTCCACTGTGCCACCGAACTCAGCTTCAATCTCATTCATGATTTTCATGGCTTCCACAATACAAAGGGTGTCACCTTTGGAAACTTTATCCCCAACTTTGACAAATGGATCAGAATCAGGAGACGCAGCCTCGTAAAAAGTACCTACTATAGGTGAAGTAACCGTATCACCATCCGGTTGATCCTCTGCTGAGCTTTGGCCGGCTGCCGCTTCTTGTTGTTGAGGCTGGGCCGGTGCGTGTACAGCTTGGGCAGGGGGGTGAGGTGCTGCAGGCTGTGCATAGCTAACCTGTTGAACTTCTCCTTGTTTCTTTACTTTAATTTTGAAATCACCTTCCTCGAGCGAAACTTCGTTCACGTCGCTTTCGGCGATAAGGTCTAATATATTTTTTATGAGTTTTAAATCCATGGTTAGTTTTATTTAGCTCGTTCTATATATTCAGCTGTTCGTGTATCTACTTTAATTTTTTCACCTTCATTAATAAATAAAGGAACTTGAACGGTAGCTCCGGACTCAAGTGTAGCCGGCTTACTTCCACCTTGGGCGGTATCACCGCGTACGCCGGGATCCGTTTTTTCCACTGTCACCTCTATATGATCTTTTGGTTCCGCGTAAAGAATTGATTCTTCATCGGCATTGACCATTACATTACAATCTTGTCCCTCTACAAAAAAACCTTTTCGCTCAACCTGAGAGGCATTTACCGGTACCTGCTCATAGGTTTCATTATGCATAAGGTAGAAAAGCTGGCCATCATTGTATAAATACTGATACTCATGCTGTTCTATCCTTACTGCTTCTGCATTTTCGCCGGATCGCCAGGTCTTATCGATATTCTTCCCATTCATGATCCCTTTTAGCTTTGTGCGTACAAAAGCAGGGCCTTTTCCGGGTTTCACATGTTGAAACTCTGTGATCGAGTAGAGTTCTCCGTCCAGATCCAGAACCATTCCGTTTCTAAAATCTGATGTTGATACTTTAGACATTCTTTAGTTTTTCCTCTGATAAATAAATTTCGCTCAAAAATACCACCTGCCTGTTTGGATAACAAACGAGTTTAGATGAAATTAGTAATCAAATTATAAAGTATGGCTGCAGGACAAATATATTTAATGAAAATTGGCCAAACTTTTGAGAATAGGGTTTGTTTGATACCTGCAAATCCATACTCCATTTCGTTGATGGCGTTTTCTGTTGTCCAAAAATAGCCTACAAAAACACAGATTAAAAATCCGCCCAGAGGTAAACCGATATTATTGAAGATATTATCAAAATGTCCGATTAAAACAGGGAAGAATGAAACGGCAATGGATACGACTAAAATTCCGGATCCTACAGACCAAGCAGCCTTTTTTCGTTTTACTTCGAATTCATCAATTACGTATGAAACGGGCACTTCCAATAAAGAAATAGTAGAGGTTAATGCCGCAATGCTTAAAAGAAGAAAGAAAGTAACTCCTAAAATCATACCAACAGCTCCGCCAATAGTATGGAACAGTGCAGGTAATATTTGAAATACAAGGTCGGTACTTGAAGCGAGCTCTCCACCCACACTAATATTAATTCCGGAACTTTGAGCCAGGTACATAGCAGGAACAATTAATAAACCGGCGAGAAAAGCAATCCCCACATCAGCTAAAGTTACAAAAGCGGCTGCCTGTGGAATATTTTCTTTTTTATTGAGGTATGAACCATAAGTAATTAAAGCACCCATTCCTAGAGAAAGGGAAAAGAATGCTTGTCCCATGGCTGAAAAAATCAGATCAGCGTTAATTTTACTGAAATCGGGAAGTAAATAAACACGAACCCCTTCGGCGCTGCCGGGTTGCAATAGTACATAAACAATCATAATCACAATGATACCTATCAAAAGGGGCATCATTGCTTTGGTTGCCCGTTCAATACCATCACTTACCCCGCCGGTGATGATTTTAATGGTGCCAAGCATAAAAACAGTGGCGATAAGGGCATTCTTAAACCCGTTGTTGGTATCAGTGAGCCAATTGGCGGCATCCGCCCATCCAAAAAAGTAGAAAATTTCTTCAAAAGCATATCCAAACGCCCAACCGGCAATAACGGTATAGAAGGAGAGGATCATCACCCCGCAAATTACCCCCCACAAACCGACAAATGGGAAAAACTTATTTGAACTGATAGCTTTAAATGCGCCAACTGGATTTTTTCCTGATTTACGGCCGATTGCAATTTCAGCAGCCATTACCGGAAAGCCGATAGCAAAAGTACAGAGCAGGTAAATTAAGAGATATGCAGCGCCGCCTTCGGTGGCAACTTTTGTAGGGAAAGCCCAAATGTTACCAAGTCCAACGGCCGAACCTGCTGCTGCAAGTATAAAGCCAAGTTTTGAATTCCATGAACCGCGTTCGGTGGTTATTTCAGCCAAGTGATTTCCTCCTTAGGATGTTTTATTATTTAGACAGCTTAAAATATTTTAAGCATTGCTCACACGCAACTTTCTTAATACAACTCCGGAACTTGCAGGTACGCTAAGTGATTGATGCGTACTCTTGATGGTTTTATAACCGGACTTGCTTGCGTTAACAACGATTTCCCAATACCCTTCGGGTAAAATAATTTCATGTGCATGTCCTGTGTTCGCATTCAATGATACAAAGTAATCATACATATCACCCGAACTTTTTCCATCAATTGAGAATGTAATGTGAAGAGGACTGTCATATACCTTAAAATTAATTTCATCTGGCTGTGCTTTTCGAAGGGCGGGGGAGTTTAACCTTAATTTAATTAAACCTTTATAGTATTCATAAAGATCCCTGTTGAGATCAATTTCATTAAAATTAAGCCAATTAGTCTGGTTATCTTTATTGTAGGAATCTTTGTCTAATCGTCCCTTTTTTGGATCTAAATTTTGAGGAGCGATGATTAATTTTGAGCGAGCCCATTCCTGGCCGGCATGTATCATAGTAATGCCTTGAGACACAAATAACGTTAGAGCTGCAAGTTTGGCGATTTTTCTTTCTTGCCCGGAAAGCACAGAAATAGATGCTTTATCTGAGAATGTTTTTTGAGCATTTTCCTTATTTAAAGCAATTCGGATATAATCTCCCAAAGTATAACCGTCATGACTTTCCAGATAGTTCACGGTATGAGCGGAGTGATTGAATAAACCATGTTCACCGAACTTTAATGTACCTCGGATAAGATTTTCGATCCCGTAGCGAGAGTTTGATCCTAATTGCCCGAATATCAATCCTTTATTTTCGGTGGGGTTGTATCCCTTAAATCCGTTTCTGAAACGATCATTCCAGGATGCCCAGCCTCGATCAGAGAAACCTTCCGGCTTATAATCACCGCCCCAGGGTTCTGCAATTAATATTGTATTGGGATTAAGTTTTTTAGCTTCTTCCTTAATCATGTCCACTGTTTCCCAATCGAAGATGCCGGCTAAATCAAACCTGAATCCATCAATATGATATTCAGTGATCCAATGCTTTACCGATTCCAGGATAATGTCGCGCGCATAATAAGCGCTTGTGTTGATGTCATTACCGGTCCAGCTGTCATTTAAGAAATTACCTGCCTCATCCAACCGAAAATAATGATCTTTAGCAGTGTACTTCAAAGGATTTAAGTCATAATGGGAAGCGTGATTATAAACAACATCCATGATTACCGAAATACCTTCCTTATGTAATTCCTTAACTAAATTTTTGAGTTCAAATTCAGCGTTTTGCGATCCTCCTATGACGGACCCGGGTTGTAAGTTGGCATCAGAGGCATACATTGTCTCAGGTGCAAAAAAGAAAGAGGTCATATAGCCCCAGTAATTTCGGGCATAGGGGTTCCAGGTGTTTTTAATGCCTTCGGGGGTATCTTCATTAAAAGGTGGTTCGAAATAGGCGAATTTTTGAAGCGGCAGGAATTCAACGGCGTTAACTCCCAGTTTTTTTAAATGCGCGATACCTCCAACTTCAGCCTCTCTGAAATCATTATAAATACCATTCACATATGTTTTGGCAGAAGAGTGAGCTACCATGTCCTTTATGTGGGCTTCATAAATAACAAGATCTCGGGGATCTTCCGGAGCTGTAAAAGTATCACCTTCCCAATTAAAAGGACCCGATTCCGTAATTTTTGTTTTAGGGAATTGAAGGTGATGATTTGTGGAAGTTACATGCCGGCTTCTGGGGTCAGCAATTGGATGGTTAGAAGTCATGAAATAAGGATCATCTTCCGGGCCTTCGATTTTATACGCATACCATTTGTTATAAAAAGTATCCTGAATCAGTCCCTCCCAAATACCCTCTTCATTTATTTCAAGGGGGAAAGCAAGACCTAATTCATCCTCGTATTGATCGTAAATAACTAATTTTACGGATGTAGCTTTGGGTGCAAACAGGCGAAAGACTGTTTGATTACCTTTTATCGTGTATCCAAGAGGAAATTCTTCCAGTCCGGTTACCATACACTCATTTTGTATTTCAGATTCCATTAAGTAATGGGACTGCCAGGTTCAGCCGTGGTTTCTACAAATTTGAGTTTTCCGTCGGGAGTTTCAGCCATGAGGATCATCCCCTGACTTTCGACTCCCATTAATTTTTTGGGTGCAAGGTTAGCCACAACGCTTACTTTTTGTCCCGGAAGATCTTCAGCTTTAAAATCCTTGGCAATACCGGATACGATCGTTCTCTTCTCAAGTCCAATATCTACTTTCAGCTTCAATAACTTATTGGACTTTTCAATTTTCTCGGCGCTCAGAATTTTACCGGCCCTGAGATCCAATTTCATGAAATCGCCAAATTCGATATCCTCTTTTAACTCAGGCACATCCGGTGTAGAATCGGCAGCCTTAGCTTTGTCGTGTAATTTTTGTATTTGTTCTTCGATGATGTCGTCCTCAATTTTGTCAAATAGAATTTCACCTTGTGAGACAACGGTACCTTTAACCAACATGTTTGAATTGATCTCTGTCCAACTAAAATTATCGTTTAAGCCGAATTGAGCTCTTAACTGTTTCATTTTAGCGGGGAGAACAGGATCAAACAGGCAGGCAAGAGCAGCGCTGATTTGCAGGCTTACATAAAGCGTATTTCCACATTTAACAGGGTCGTCCTTCCTGGTTTTCCAAGGTTCGGTTTCTGTGAAATAGCGATTCCCAATTCGGGCCAGGTTCATCGTTTCACTGATGGCTTCTTTAAACCGGAAGTTTTCGTAAGCTTGTGTAATTTTCTCTTTCTGGTTTTCAATGGCTTGGAGTGTCATTTTGTCCAAGTCAGAGGGCTCGATTAATTCAGGAACTTTTCCGTCGGCATAATTGGCGGTGAAGGAGAGGGATCGGTTGGTGAAGTTACCAAGTACATCCGCCAACTCCGTATTCACATGCATTTGAAAATCTTTCCATGAGAAATCAGAATCTTTAGACTCCGGAAGGGTGGTGCCGAGGGCATATCGCAATAAATCCGGTTCAAAATCTTCGAGGTATTCATGCAGCCAAACCGCCCATCCACGAGAAGTTGAAAGCTTCCTTCCTTCAAGGTTCAGGAATTCATTGGCCGGTACATTCTTTGGAAGCACATAATCCCCGTGTTCCATCAGGACAACAGGAAACATGATGCAGTGGAATACAATATTGTCTTTTCCAATAAAATGGTAAAGTTCGGTGTCTTCATTCTGCCAGAAATCTTTCCAGAGTTCCGGTTTACCTTGCTCCTGGGCCCATTCTTTGGTAGCTGAAACGTAGCCGATTGGAGCATCAAACCAAACATACAGCACTTTGCCTTTGGCTTCCTCTAAGGGCACGGGAACTCCCCAGCTTAAATCCCGGGTGGCTGCACGGTCATTGAGTCCATCGGTCAACCAGCTTTTGACTTGGCCCATTACATTGGGTTTCCAGTTCTCACGGGTATCGATCCATTTTTCCAACTTGGGCTGGATGTCACCCAAAGGCATATACCAATGGACGGTTTCTTTTAGTTCAGGCACTTCCCCTGTTAAGGCACTTACCGGGTTAATCAGCTCCGTGGGGGAAAGGGATGTTCCGCATTTCTCACACTGATCACCATAAGCTTCTTCATATCCACAATTTGGGCAAGTTCCTTTCACATAACGGTCTGGTAAAAACATATCTGCTTTTGGGTCATACAGCTGTTCCTCCGTTTTTTTCTTGAAAAAATCCTTCTCATAAAGCGTAGTAAAGAACTCCTGTGAAGTCTCATGATGAGTTTTTGAGCTGGTTCTGCCATAATAATCGAAGGTAATGCCGAAATCCTCAAATACCTTCTTATTCATTTCATGATAGCGATCAACAATATCCTGAGGGGAAACCCCTTCTTTTTCAGCCGCAATGGTAATAGGTACCCCATGCTCATCAGAGCCACAAATAAAAGCTACATCAGCGTCTGTTCTTCGTTTGTAGCGTACATAAAAGTCTGGGGTGAGGTAGGCTCCGGCAAGGTGTCCAAGATGAATAGGTCCGTTTGCATAAGGCAGCGCCGAAGTAACAAGAATTCGTTTTTTGTTGGGCATGAATGAGTTTTATCCGTCTTTTTTTGTGAAGATAAGAAATGGTGGGTTTAATGTTTAAGGCAAGATTCTAAATTTTTCGATGAAAGAATACCCATCGACAACTCTAAATTGAAAGCTAAATT
Organism: Gracilimonas sp.; assembly: GCF_014762685.1. Lineage (NCBI taxonomy): Bacteria > Pseudomonadati > Balneolota > Balneolia > Balneolales > Balneolaceae > Gracilimonas > Gracilimonas sp. The sequence continues at coordinate 976,478 of NZ_JABURM010000005.1, read as the reverse complement.
ATTTAAAAATGTAACCTCATCATATTTCTTAGTAATTTTAAAGCATGCTTATAACATTTGAAGGAATAGACGGAAGCGGGAAATCCACACAAATTTCACTGCTTAAAGAAAAGTTAACGGAACTGGGGCATCGAGTTGAGGTTTTTCGTGAACCCGGGGGGACGGATGTATCCGAAATGATACGCGGGATGTTGTTAAATCCTGAATTAGAAATTTCTCCTGTTACAGAATTACTGTTATTTTCATCAGCACGCTCCCAATTAATAGCTGAAAAAGTACGCCCCTTACTAAAGGAGGGGGTTATTGTGATTCTGGATCGGTTCTATGATTCTACTGTAGCTTACCAGGGGTTTGGGCGTCAAAGCATGCCTCTTGAACAAATTCATCAAATTAATGCTGCTGCAACTCAAAATTTAGTTCCGGATTACACATTTTACCTGCGTTTAAGTTTAGATGAGGCTTCAGAACGGACTAAACATTTTGAGAAGGACCGAATGGAACGCGCAGGTGATACATTTTATACCCGGGTTTTTAAAGGATTTGAACATTTAGCAAAAACCGAACCCCGATTTAAAACGATTAATGCAGAACGGGACAAACAATCTATCCATAAAGATATCTTTAACATATTGGAATCTAAATTATAAAAAGTTCTTTCCTATCTGCTTAATGGTACATTTTACCGCTATAAAGCAGAAAAAAAATACTTTTTTGGTTTTTTATCTTCGAAGATCATTGAGGCTTAATCATTTTATCCGTAAATTTAGAACAATCTGGATGAGTCCTGCCTATTTCCATGACAACCAGTTCATCAAAAGAATACAATTCTAACGATCATAACTACCAAGTAATAAATTATGGCGCACGAAAGAATCGAAATTGATTTACCTCTTGCCAAAGTATATGAACTCCTCAGTAATCCGGTTGAATTTCCTAAGTTCTTGGAACGCATAGATAAAGTAGAGAGAATTAACTCTCAAACTTTTGAATACAATACGGATATTGGTGGAGAAGAATATAAATGGACCACTAATCTTATCGATAATCTTCGTAATACCCGATTTGCCTGGATTACCATTAATGGTAATTTAAACCAAACCGGAACTATTCGATTTACTCCGCTTGATAATGGCGAACGAACTCGCGTAGAATTCTCTCTGGATTATCGAACCTTTTTCGGTGACCCTGAAGAAGAATTGGCTTCCTTTATTGAAGATTCACCCGCACAATTGGCTAAAGACCTTAAAAAATTCAAAGAACTGGCCGAAAGCGGAACCTTCAAAGAAACTCCACTTGAGCCAAAAGAAGAAACCGAAGAAGAAGTTACCGCATAAGGTAGATCTAACTTTATTTACATTACTTGATGCGCATCTTACCGATGCGCATTTTTTTTGTCATTATTTTAAAGAACGATGGAATTCACCAAGTTTTTACACTCAGAATCAAGCCGGCAGCCTCACTATCTGTTGATTGGTAGCCCTGTTACTCATAGCGTTTCACCATTGATGCACAATACAGCATTGGAACATCACAATATAAAAGCGAACTATCACGCCGTTTCGGTTCGTAACAGTGAGATATCTTCTCTCATTGCACATTTCAACCGCTTAGAATTTCTGGGTGCTAACATTACGATTCCATATAAGGAAACATTATTTGATGCAATGGATACCCTGGGGATGGAAGCGGCGCAAATAGGGGCCATCAACACGATTGTTAAAAGAGATGGAAAAATTGTTGGTGAGAATACGGATGCTTACGGCTTCAGGGTCCCTTTGGAAGATTATGAAGATGAATTAGCAGGAGAGCGGGCCATTATTTTCGGCACCGGGGGAGCGACTAAAGCTATCAACTTTGCGCTACTTGAAATGGGCGTGGAAGAAATAGTGATGGTTTCAAGAAGGCCGGGGCGATATAATGAAGCTACTGATGTTATTATGTGCAGTTATGAGAACTGGGCGGCTTATGCTGAGGAGGCAGCTATAATAATTAATGCGACCCCCTTGGGAATGGAGCCCAATACGGATGCTTCACCGCTTAAGGATCAAGAAAAAGGAGTATTGAGAGATAAAATTTGTTATGATGTTGTATATAATCCCAAGCAAACTAAATTTCTGACCCAGGCTGACGAATCAGGCGGAATTCCGATTGGGGGATTAGATATGCTGATTCACCAAGGGGCCAAATCCTTTAAGCTATGGACCGGACAAGAATTTCCATTAGGACTTATAAAAATGAAACTGGAAGATGTCTTCCCAAATTAATCTTATAAAACCTGCACGTCTGAACAATGAAGAAATTTCGTGCTGGTTTACACTTCGAAACCACGATTCGGTACAACAAAATAAATTTATTCCGGGGCTTAATCTCGGCTTGAATACTGATGAATCAGCTTCCGTGGTATTGGAGAATCGTAAGCATCTTTTAGAAGAAACGGGAATCTCGGAAAATCAAATAGCTTATGCGGTTCAGATTCATGAAACAGCTGTGAGGTATGTGGACTCAGGAGGAATTTATACTGATACGGATGGATTTGTGACCGACAAAAAGGATTTAGCATTAGCTATTCAGGTTGCCGATTGTGCGGCAGTTTTGTGTGGGGATTCAAAAAATAAGGTAATTGGAGTCGCTCATGCCGGATGGAGGGGGGCTGCCGGTAATATCGTTCCCAAAACAATTCAGCAAATGATAGCACTCGGGGCTGAGGCCAATCACATTCATGTGTTTATAAGTCCTTGTATTTCCCTCAAAAATTTTGAAGTTGGGGAAGAGGTTGCAGCCGAATTTCCGGAAGAGTTTGTGGATAGAACGAATTATAGCAAACCTCATGTTGACTTGAGAGCCTTTATAAAAAAACAGCTTGAATACGAAGGCATTAAACCGAAAAACATAGAAATTGATGACCGGTGCACTATTGAGGTGGAAGAATTCTATTCCTATCGCCGCCAAAAAGAAAAGAGCGGACGAATGATGGGCATCATCAAACTTAATTAAGAAAGTATTTCGTTGAGAGTCAGCTACAGTACAGGATATTACGCCACTATTCCAAACGAGCACATTTTCCCTATGAAGAAATTTCAGGGATTACATTCCTTTCTTTTGGAAAAAGAAGTAGTAGCCCCTTTTGAAATCATTGAACCATCAATGATAAATTTGTCTGATTTAATTACCACCCATACCCCGGATTACGCTCAAGCAGTGTGGGAAGGAGGCTTGACCCGTAAAGAAATTCGAAGAATGGGATTGCCATGGTCAAAGTCTTTAGCTATTCGTTCCCGGTTAGCCGTTCAGGGCACACTAAATGCGGGGTTGATGGCCCTCCAAGATGGTTTGGCTGGAAACCTGGCCGGAGGCACGCATCATGCCATGCCACATTTTGGCGAAGGTTTTTGTGTATTTAATGATGTGGCGGTGGCTATTAAAGTACTGCAACAATCTAAATGGGTGAATAAAGTTTTGGTGATAGATTGTGATGTTCACCAGGGAAATGGAACGGCGTATATATTCAGAGATGCCCCGGATGTATTTACTTTTTCAATTCATGGTGAGAATAATTACCCTTTCAAAAAGCCACCATCTGATTTAGATATTGGACTTCCCGACAAAACAGGAGATAAAGAATATGCTAAGTCGTTAATTTCAGCGTTGGATTCTATTTTCAATAAATTTAACCCTGATTTGGTGTTTTATCTTGGTGGAATTGATCCAATGGAAACAGATCATTTTGGTAGACTTTCATTAACCTTGTCTGGTCTCCGGGAAAGAGAAAGAATTGTGATTGAAAGCGTTACCCAACATAATTACCCCTTGGTTTTATTGCTCTCCGGCGGTTATGCCCCAACCCTAAAAGAAACGGTAGTTGCACATGCTCAGATGTATGAAGTGGCAAAAGAAATGGGGTTTTGAAAAATCATTCCTTAATTTGAAGACCAACCTAAATCAAGATAGATTTTGAAAAAACAAAAATTGGCTATTCTGGGATCCACCGGATCTATAGGAACACAAGCTTTAGATATTGTTCGGCAGCATTCTGATAAATTTGAGATTGTTGCGCTTACTGCTAATTCCAATTGGGAATTATTAGCTGAACAGGTAAAGGAGTTTTCTCCAAGCTATACGCTTATTGGGAATGAAGGCCATTTTGAAACTTTAAAAAACACGATTAATCATACGGAAGTTATTTCAGGCTCTGACAAACTTCCTGAGATAGCATCACTAGAGGAGGTTGATACGGTATTAAATGCGTTGGTTGGTTTTGCCGGCTTTGAGTCAACTGTAGCTGCCATACGTGCAGGAAAAAAAGTGGCTTTAGCCAATAAAGAATCACTGGTGGTAGGGGGAGCGCTAATTACTGAAGAACTGAAAAAATCAAAAACCGAATTAATTCCAGTAGATTCTGAACACAGTGCCATGCTACAGTGTTTAGTTGGCGAGTCTATGAGTAATATTGAAAAGATTATTATTACGGCCAGTGGAGGACCATTTAGAGAATTTAGCCTTAAACAGATGGAGGAAGTAACGGTAGCAGAAGCGTTAAATCACCCAAATTGGAATATGGGGGCAAAGATCACAATAGATTCATCAACAATGATGAACAAAGGTCTTGAAATTATTGAAGCATATTGGCTTTTTGATATACCCGTAGAGAAAATTGAGCCTGTTATCCATCCTCAAAGTATTATTCATTCCATGATCACTTTCATAGATGGGTCAAGTAAAGCACAATTGGGTCTGCCAGACATGAAAGTCCCGATCATTTACGCTCTTGGATATCCTGAAAGGCTGCCGCTCGAAACCGCAAGAATAGATTGGAATAAAATTCAAAATCTTACTTTCGAACCTGTTGATTTTAAACGATTTCCGTGTGTTAAATTGGCCATGGACAGCATAAAACTGGGAGGTTACGCACCGGCAGTTTTAAATGCGGCAAATGAAGTTGCCGTTGAACGATTTTTGAATAAAGAAATTGGTTATATTTATATCGCTGAAGTTGTAGAAAAAAGTTTGGCGAAAATAGAATCAAGCGATAGTTTAAACATAGAGACGCTAAAAGAAATAGATAAAGAGACGCGTACCTACGCGGCATCAATTCTTAAATAATATACATGGACTGGTTTTTAAATTTATTAAATACAATTTTGATTTTTGGCGGGGCTTTAATGATCCTCGTTTTCGTACATGAATTAGGGCATTTTTTAGCCGCTAAATTCTTTGGTATGCGAGTTGAACGCTTCTCAATAGGTTTTCCTCCGCGTATTTGGGGCTTCCAGAAAGGAGATACTGATTATTGTATCGGTGCAACACCTTTAGGCGGTTATGTGAAGATTTCCGGTATGATTGACGAAAGCATGGATACTGAGCACCTTGAAAAGGAGCCCGAAGAATGGGAATATAGAAGTAAGCCTGTTTGGCAGCGGATTATTACAATTACGGCCGGGGTAATATTTAATATGATATTGGCTTTTTTCATCTACTTCGGGATGACTTACTCTAATGGAAAAGCCGTACTTCCAATTGAAGAAACCCAAGGTATTTATGTGCCGGAAGCATCAATCCTTAATGAAATTGGGTTTCAAACCGGAGACAAAATAGTAGGTGTTAATGGGGAAAGGGTAACCTACTTCAACGAGCTAATTTCTGCTTCGCAACTTACTTCGAATGATTTAAATTACACTGTAATTAGAAATGGCAATGAAGTTTTAGTTCCGGTATCACCGAATTATTTGGATAGTCTTCAAACGCGAGGATTTATAGAACGAGAGTACTTTTATCCAAGCCAGGTATCATCTGTACCGGCCGGAAATCCCGCAGCAGAAGCCGGTTTAGAGGCAGGTGACGTAATCGTTTCTGCTAATGGGGACAGTGTTTCATATTGGGTGGAGTTAGTCGAAATAATACAAACTTCGGAAGGCGCTATTAACTTTGGCGTAATGCGTGAGGATTCACTTTTTTATGCATCTATCACTCCGGATCCGGATACTAAAACAATAGGGATTGTCTCACCCAGTATGCAAACATTAGGGGTGGAACTTATTGAATATGGATTTTTTGAGTCGTTACAGGAGGGGTATAACCAAACTGCTGAGCAAACAGTTGGGATTTTACAGGGATTCACAAGAATGATTACAGGTGATATCTCGGTAACTCAAAACCTGGGTGGCCCCATTGCAATCGCAAATATAACCCGTGACGCAACTGATCAGGCCGGGTGGATTGGTTTTTGGAATATAACCGCTTTATTAAGCATTACACTGGCTATTTTGAATATTCTACCAATCCCCGTATTGGATGGAGGGCATTTGGTCTTCTTATTATATGAGGGAATTACTCGCCGTGAACCGTCTGAAAAAGTACGCATGGTAGCGCAGCAAATTGGATTTTTCCTGATGATCGGATTATTTATATTTGTGATGTTTAATGATGCTTTCAGATATTTTGGACTTTAGAATGTTAGCACGTGACGGATATTCTACCATAGCCTTAGTATTCTTGGTTTCTTTATTGGTATGTGGGTTTGCCTATTATTTCTTAAATCATTGGTTTGCTTATGTTATATACGTGGTGATGATTGGGCTAAGTGGGCTTACCGTATTCTTTTTTCGCGATCCAGAGCGATACCCCCCGGATGATCAAAATTTGATTATTTCTCCTGCAGATGGGAGGGTCGTGTTTGTTAAGAAAGTGACCGAAGATGTTTACTTGAAATCCAAGGCTACTCAAATCAGTGTTTTCCTTTCCCCTTTGAACGTGCACGTAAACCGAAATCCGGTTTCAGGATCTTTAGAATACGTAAAGTATCATCCCGGGGAATATTTAATGGCGTGGACCGAGCATGCTTCTGAACTTAACGAACGAGCAGATTTTGGTGTACTTCACCCCTCCCAAACAAAGATATTTTTTCGCCAAATAACCGGTTTTCTGGCTCGCAGAATTGTGTATAACATTAAGGAAGGAGATCAACTCAAAGCAGGTGAGCGGTTCGGAATTATGAAATTTGGGTCTCGCATGGATGTTGTGGTTCCGGACAATGTTGAAATTAAAGTGAACCCCGGTGATAGTGTAAAAGCGGGGGAGTCAGTTATTGGAGTTATTAAGACATGAAATACCCGATACAAAAAAAATATCATACTTTTAAAGAGCGTCAAAAGCGAAAGAAAAAAACTAAGCCGCCGGTAAATAAAAAAATAGCTGTTCCAAGTTTCTTCACTTTAATGAATTTGTTCAGTGGTTTTTTAGCCATTATTTCTATATCTGATGGTGATTTCGTAAGAGGAGCCTGGTTGATTGCGTTGGCGGGACTGTTTGACGTATTTGATGGTTTAATGGCACGACTTGCGAATGCCACAAGTGATTTCGGAATTGAGCTAGACTCCATATGTGATATGGTTTCATTTGGAGTTGCTCCAGGATTTTTAATTTATACCTGGAGTTTACATGAGCTGGGTTTTGTAGGTATTATTGTTAGTGCTTTACCGCCACTTTGCGGAGCGGTTCGTTTAGCCAGGTTTAATGTTAATGCACGTTTACAACCTACCAAAGATTTTTTCATAGGACTTCCAATTCCTGCTCAGGCTATCATGCTGGGGGCTTTTTTTCTCACATTCCATGAATCGCTAGACCTTTTTACGTTCTTGGAAAATGGTGTAAATTCAGCACTGATCCCATTTATAGTAGTTATTTCATTTCTGATGGTCAGTACCTTACCCTTTGATAAAATTCCACGTTTTGACCGAAACACTATTCGTGAACAACGGGGGAAATTCATTCTTTTCCTGATGTATCTAGTGTTAATTTTGGTTTTCAAAGAATACGGATTAATGGCAGTTTTTATCATTTTTGTACTAAAGGGGATCACAATTGGAGCCATTCAATTCTTTACAGACGATTACGGTCCGGAAGGTACCGATGAATTTCAGGATTACAGCTGATTTCAAGAGCTATTTCTGCTTGTCATATTGCATGAAGTAAATAAGTTACTCATCGAATTAACTTACTTTTTACATAATTAATATGGCTTTGGTTTACTACTCCGAATTTGGTGATAATTATAACAAATATGATGGATGCAAGGGATGCATTAATAAGAGGGGTTAGGGGGCTAAATGAAAAAATCCCAAACAAAAGCAGGGCTACAATATAATTTATTACCAATGGTTTAATGAAATTTGAGGGAATTATTTTTCTGAACCAAAAATAGGTGAACATGGTAATTATAACCTCAGCTATAGATACCGAGACAGCTACCAAAACCGTATTTCCAAGGGCCACAAAACTAAAGATAACCAACGCTGATATGGTCCCTCCAAAGCAAGTGGCAAGAAAATACTCTTTATCTTTATTTGTAGCGATCAGTCCGAAAGAAAAGAAACTGTTTATGAAAGTGATGGCAATCATCACTGACAAAACCTGAAGAATGATTACACTCTCAGTATATTCATTTCCATATAGGAGGCCAATAATTTGTTCGGCTCCTATAGCCATAAACAAGCCTAATAAAGCACCTGCGGTAGAAATGAGTTGGTATACGATGTTTATTTTTTCAATAGCCACAGAGCGGTTTTTACTCCAAAGGGAAGACAAGTTTGGGATTAACAAAGTCACAAATACCCGGTCAATCATTATAGCAATGATTACAATTCGAAAAGCAACCCCGTAAATTCCGGCATCATGAAGTGAGAGTAAAGCTCCAATTAAAAGCGGCGGGAGGAGATGTACCACTTGCGCAAAAAATTGACCAAGCCCTAAAACAGAACTGGTTTTAAGTAAATCAGGATAAATTTGTGTACCTCGGGAGGGCAAGGTGAAGGGTTTGTCCTTTATTGCAAATGTGGCAAGTGTTAAAACAGAAACACTTATTCCTACTGTATATAACACAGGAACCATGGTTACGTCTTCAACATTTTTTATCATAAGTAAGACAAGCAAGAAATAAACCAGACCATTAAAAATTTTAGAAGCCGCAATTTTTCTGAATTCTTGCTTTCCGGTATAAAACCATTCCATTAAGGCCATATAAGGAATTAAGGAATATAGATATCCTAAAATCACTTGTTTTTCAATTTCCCCGGAATCAATCATTGATATAAGAAAGGTAGAAACGATAAGAACAGCTATCCCTAAAAATAACTTCATTCTAAAGATTTCAAGAACTCTGAAAATACGTTTAGAAGGTTCCTTAGCGGTTTCTCTTGTTCCGATATTGTGCAAACCCAAATCGGAAAGCCAGGTGGCATAACCAAGAATAGAAAGTGCCATTACGATGAGTCCGTAAAATTCAGCACCCAGTGTTCGCGCTAAATAAACTGAAGTCACGAAAGAAAGACCACGCCCAGCAATATCCCCCAAAGCAATCCAAAATGCTTTCTCTTTGAGTTTATTCATACCCGAATGGGATTAATTGCTCTTTGAGTAAATTTTCCAATCCCTCAGCATCATCAAATAAAAATACATTGGGAGTCTCTTTTTCCTCTGAAAGACATCCAAGATTAGGAGCAATAATGGTTTTATTATAAGCTTTTGCCATGTGAAAGCCACCTGAGGATAAAATTTCACGATAATTGAAGACACAAATATCAGCCGCTGAATAGAACCAAGGAACATGGTTTTCGGGTATAAAATTGGGTATAAGTTGTATCCGATCTTTTTCCCCGCTCTTTGCAGATAACTCCTCATAAAGGCTCATATTTCCTTTTTTTACCGGTCCTACCACTAATAGTTTGCATTCTACTTGAGTGCCTATAATTAAATCAGCTACTTGGTTTATTTGCTTATAGCGGCTAATGTTTCCAAACATTAAAAATACAGGAATTTCAGAGTTTAACTGGGAACCATAAGTTTCATTTAAATAATTTCGGGCAGTATGTTTTGGGATTGCTTCAGCAGGGAATGTAGGATGAGGTACTAATTTGAATTTTTCTGTGGGAACCTGAAGCCGCGAACTCATTTTTTTAACGGCTGTTTCACAATGTACATGTAAAACATCAGCCCAATGGGCTATTTTTTTATATAAAAAACTGTGAAAACGTAAATATTTCTGATCATGGGGGAATTCATTATGAATGGTCCACACAATACTGCCCCCAAGCTTTTGAAATAGATAAATACAGATCAACTTCCAGGGCATTCCTAAAAGTGATCTAAAGTCCTGAAATTCAAGCCAATGGTAGTGAAGAATGGCTTTTTTATTTGAGATTATACCAGCTATCAGGTTGAAATGATTGAATATACTTACAGATTTGATTTCATATGCGTCCGATTTAATCAAATCCTCGTAGAGGAGATATAGGTAATCAGTCTTTTTGTGGCTGTACCGTATTAAAGGAACCACATAAACAGTATTAGCATCTTTATCTATTGATGCATAGATCTCACGTAGAGATGTAGCCTCCATAAATGCCCCTTTATTAAAATTTATACTGAATTCCGATTGAATGTACTGTTCCGTAACCGGTATTGAAAGGAATTAACGCATAACTAAACCTAATTTCATCAGATATAAAGCCAGCCCCAAAAGAAACCGGTCTTACGTTGTTTTGAGTTTTGTATCCGCCATTCAGTTCTAAAACTTCAGCAACGGTTAATGACAGGCCAAGGTTAAAATGATAGTCAGGCACCGTATAGTCCGCAAAATCTTTATCTGAAGTGTCCTGGAAAGGATAAACAAAATCAGCATATGCAGATATTAAAACAGGAAGATTGCTATTTTTAGGTGTGGTTATCTCCACTATATCTGCAGAAGTACCTATTTTCATGCTTGCAGGGAGAGGTGTTGCATTAACGTTAAGTTTCTCCATCTCACCAAGATTGGTTATGGAAGCTCCCGCCCTGAAACGCTCATTCAAAAATTTTGCAGCCAAACCAAAATTGAAGGCATATCCATTAGCTCTGTAGGTATATATTTCTTCATTCAAATATTGTATAGCACCCCCCAATGATAAGAAGGTAAAATCATAGGCATATGCCGCAGCTATGGAGATATATTGAACAGAGAACGTCCCATTGGATTGACCTGGTTGATTAAACTGCTGATAGTCATCAGCTCCTGAAGTGTAAAAAGAAAATGCTATGGCTTGGCGTTCTTTTTTAAAGTTTATCCCTCCAAAGATGTTGGTTACATCTGCAATCCAAAACGAGTATCCCAAATCAATGGTAGAAGTTTTGTTATAAGTCAACAGCGCGGGATTAGAATAGATCGAAGCGGCACCATCAAACATAGCTGTGGTTGCCTCTGCTTTAGAGAGGGCATACGGAGTAGGGGCAATACCCAATACTTCGAAACCTGAGCCTTGTGCGCATATGGCATTGCTTATCAACAAAAGACAAAAACAAAAAAATCCGGTTTTCATAGGTTTAGTCTTAAAGAAAATACATGCATGTTTGAAATTCGGTACGGCTCAAGAACAAAAGCATAGTCTATTGAGGGTGAAAATACATCAAAAGGAAGATGAATGGAAAAACCGGAGCTTGCAGACCAGCTCTCAAACGCGCTTATTTCCTGTAATTGCCAGCCACCGCGAATTGTAAATCGCTCGTGGGCATCCCATGATGCCCCAAGGCGGAGTTGTGAAGAATTGGTATTGATCTTTTCATAAGACGAGGTCCCGTTAGTTCCTTGATCCCGGCTTTTTACTTCCGCCGAGTATAATTGCAATTCAAAATCACTGGAAAGAGTAAGTTTCTCCCGTTGATATGCAAGCCCTATAATGATACGTGTTGGAAAGTCATTTACTTCATTTTGGGACTGTCTCAGACTATATAAATTTTGAGAGTTCCAGGAGTAGCTCGAGAATAAATCTTTGGCAGATACAGCTATATTAAAGTTTGAATCAGCGGTATAAATCAAGCCTAAGTCAATTCCAAAATTAGTAGGGTTAGCTAGCTGGGGATGGTAATTGGCTATACTGAATTTTAATCCAATTCCGGCATTCAATTTCTCATTGAGTCGAATACCAAAATTGCTTGCAATTTGGTATTCCGATGCATCAAACTTTTCTGTAGGATATCCACTCTGAGTTCTGCCATCAATATCATTGATACCACTGTGCAGTATGTTGATTGAAAACCCGGCAGTAGGAGGAAGTTGAAATTGTATTCCGCTACTTTGGAATACCCGCCCAAATTTTAAAGCTCCTACAGTCAAGTCTGTTTGTCTGCTTCCTAACAGTAAAGCTGCTTGAGCAGGATTATAGTAGGAAAAAGCTCCTTCAGAAGTTACGGCTGCCATAGCATTACTCATTGCCATTCCTCGTGCGCTATACCCAATTCTGGTAGAGGCTCCGGCAACTCCGCCATTTTGAGCAATAAGATCTGTAGCCATGAAAAACCACAGTAGTAGAGTTGCGGAACCTAATAAAGAGTATTTATGAAGGAATTTGAGAGCCATTAATCTGCCACTAAAATTTTACCAGTCACCTGACTGTTACCCATTTCTATTACATATATGTAAGGTGCAGTTGCTATTTTTCGTCCTTTCTCGTCATGACCATCCCATATAGCTTCATAAATTCCCGGCGAAAAAACATCATCTTCGATTTCTCTAACGAGATTCATTCCAAAATCAAAAATACGGACTTTGACATTGCTCCGTTTTTTAACTTCAAATTTGATGCGAACAACTTCATGTAAAGAAGGGGAAAAGGGATTGGGATACGCATAAGTTTTTACATTCCGGGCATTGGGCGCATAAGCATTTCCTCCGGAAAGAGGGAAGTTAACCCTGGTGATTTCCCAGTTTTCTCCATAATCGCCGGTAGAGGCTAAACCATCTTGAGTTCCAATCCAAACACGATTGGTCGTTGAAGCAACAGAATAAAATTGAGCCGAGGATTTTATGAAGGTATTGGGACTCTTAATTTGGGGAGACTTAACCCAATTAGCACCCCCGTCAGAAGAAATAAATAAACCGTTATCACCTACTGCAAACACATATCCATCTTTAAATCCCACATCATTGATATGCTTTCCAATTAAAACCTGTTGAAAAGACTGGCCGCCATCATCCGTATAAACCAATCCTTGGCTTTGAGATTGAGCAGCAATCCAGTTAGTCATCCAAATTCTACCGGATAGGGGATCTTCTTTTATGGTGATTATCCAATCTCCAAGTAAACCGTCTGTTGTATTTTCAAACCGGATATGGTTCCATGAGACACTGTCAACAGGTGCATAAAGAGCATTTTCTGAGATATTTACTCCTCCGGCAGTTCCAACCCAAACGCGGTCTTGAGAATCAATTAACAATCCAAATCCTAATAAATTATTATCCTGCCTTGGATCATACCGGTTTATGGGTTCATTATTATATTCGGAGGTCCATTCGTACTCATTATCAGGGTTGAGATCATTACTTTCGAATGGGGGTAAAATTATTTTTTCCCAAGTATCCCCAAAATCTGAACTGCGCAATAGCCCCGTAGCCCAGGCAGCAGTGAGAATAATATTCCGGGAAAAAGACACCGAGTAGGGAGGTGATTGCTCTCTTACCGTTATCCGTGTCCGGAAATATGTTTTATCTCCATATTTAAAGGTTATATCACAGGTTGGGTCATAATTGGTGCAGTTTATATTGCATTCTGCAGGAGGGGGTGGGTCCAGTGGAAATTCAATGAATTCCCACTGATCGCCCCCATCAATACTTGTATAAAATCCATAGGCAGCAGGGACACTTCCATCAGGCATCTCGGCCGAAAATCCCAACCCTGCAACCACGGTATCTTGACCTAAGTCAAGTGAAAAAACCCTGCCAATACCATTTACGACACTGTCAGCATTATCCGGTGAGTACCATTCCCGTGCATTTCCAATATTCCGATTCAAAGCAGGACTAATCCAGACAGTGTCTCCATAAGCCGCAATGGTACTTACTCCATTTTGACGAATGGTATTAAAATTATCCATATCAGGATTTTCGGGACCAACTATCTGGGAATAGGATAAAGCAGGTGTAAGTATCAGGCTAAATATTAAAAATACTGTCTTCATTTATTCTACAATACTTAAAGTATTTTTGGGATGTCGCTAAATAATAGATGAACTTAAATTCTGTTTCATCAGTAAGGATAAAATAGATGCAGTAGAATCGTTCAATGAATATCATCTGCAAAACCATGATTATTAATGGTAAGGATTCACCATTCTTAATTCCAATATGTTATTAACTATTATTAATTACAGATCTGTATTGCATTTACCCAAAGGTGCCTTTATATTCGTCGCGTTATGAAAAATGAAAATGCTCATAAAAATTCTTGGTGGTGGCCGTTTGCTATATATAGCAGTGGGCATCGTATGTAATTGAGCGATAGAGAAAAATTTTAAAAAACCCACTGTTCAAAAGAATGGTGGGTTTTTTTATTTACGGCAGTTAGTTATTGGTTTCAGGTATTTCCTTCAATCATTAACGATTAACAAGATAAATGAATGCAGAAAGAACATTTTTTAGATCTTACAAAAGAGTACACCGCGATACCGGTTTTCAGAAGATTACTGGCTGATGTCCTTACTCCGGTTTCACTGTTTATGAATATCAGGGAAGGGGCAGAGTTTCCATTTTTACTGGAATCGGTAGAAGGGGGAGAGCAACTTGCGCGTTATTCATTTATTGGCCGAAATCCGTATCAGAAGCTGGTATTTGATGGGCAAAAGACCTCCTTGGAAACATCTAAGGGAACTGAACAAGTCTCTTTATCCTATTTTGATAAACTCAAAGAACTTACAACAGCTTATTCAGAACCAATTCTTCCTGATCTTCCCCGATTAAAAGGGGGGGCTGTCGGTTTTTCTTCCTATGATACTTTTCGCCAGGTTGAAGAATTGCCTAATGTCCCAGAAGATGATCTTAATTTACCGGAAGCAATTTGGGCATTTTATGATGAAATATTTGCCTTCGATCATGTAAAGCATCAGGTAGTTTTAATTAAAACGGTATTTATAGATGATAAAACGGATGTAGACAAAGCCTTCGATATGGCTCAGAAAGACTTGAATGATATGGAAAGTGCTGCGCTTAGTTCAAACTATCAAAACCGGCCGTTTCATATCGATACTAATTCTCTTAAAAGTAATATGGAACAGGATTATTTCGAGCAGATTGTAAAGAAAGCACAAAATTATATTTATGAAGGTGATATTTTTCAGGTTGTGCTTTCACAACGTTTTGAAGCAGATATGAGCGGCGATCCGTTTATGTTGTATCGTGCACTTCGAATGGTGAACCCGTCTCCTTATTTATTTTACTTGGATTTTAATGAGTTTCAGTTGGTTGGTTCTTCTCCGGAAGTACTGGTTCGAGTTCAAGAAAAAGAAACCCGGGTTTTGCCGATAGCAGGGACACGTGCCCGCGGTAAAACACATGAAGAAGACCTGGCTTTGGAAGAAGATCTCAAAAATGACCCCAAAGAAGTAGCCGAGCATATAATGTTGGTAGATTTAGGGCGCAACGATTTGTCCCGGGTTTGTGAGCCTGGAACCGTAAAAATGGAACGAAATCAGGTAATAGAACGATATTCACACGTAATGCATATCGTAAGTGATGTCGTTGGTCAGTTACGTGATGATCAGACTTCAGTGGATGCCTTGATGCAATGTTTCCCTGCTGGAACGGTAAGCGGAGCCCCTAAAATAAGAGCTATGCAAATTATTGATGAATTGGAGCAAACCAAACGTGGGATTTATGCCGGAGCGGTTGGTTATTTTGATTTTTCAGGAAATATGGACACCTGTATCGCTATCCGAACGATGGTAGTAACCAATAACAAAGCCTATATTCAGGCAGGAGCCGGGATTGTTGCCGACAGTAATCCCGGCAAAGAATTTGAAGAAACACAAAACAAAGCAGGCGCTTTAATACAGGCGCTTAGCGTAGCGTTAGATATTCAATAATCAGATTAATGAGTCAGAAAAAAACAATTTTATCAGGAATACAGCCTTCAGGTAAACTTCATATTGGTAATTACTTTGGTGCTATCCGTCAGCATATAGCCATGCAGGAGGAAGGGGAGGCTTTTTATTTTATCGCCAATTATCATTCTCTTACCTCCCTTACGGACGGGGAAAAACTTCGTCAAAATACCATCGATGTAACCCTTGATTATTTGGCATTGGGCTTAGATCCGAAGAAAGCTACTTTTTTTGCTCAATCGGATGTGCCTCAAGTTACGGAGCTTGCCTGGATTTTGGGTGCCCTTACACCGGTTTCACTGATGGAAAAAGGAGTATCCTATAAGGATAAAATTGCCGCAGGGCTCAAGCCTAATATTGGTTTATTTACCTATCCAATTTTGCAAGCTGCAGACATCCTGATTTATCATTCAGACATTGTTCCGGTTGGGGAAGACCAAAAACAAAATATCGAGATTACCAGAGACCTGGCCGGTAAATTTAATCATACTTTTGATGGGGAATTTCTCAAGCTTCCCGAAGAGCATATTGTAAAATCTGTAGCAGTAGTGCCGGGTATAGATGGACGAAAGATGAGTAAGAGCTATGATAACACCATTAATATCTTTGCTGAAGGAAAGGTGTTAAAAAAACGAGTTATGTCCATAGAAACCGATTCTACCCCTTTAGAAGAGCCTAAAGATCCCGGTAAGGATAATGTATTTGCGCTCATTAAACTTTTCGCTGATACGAAAACTCAAGATGAAATAGCAAAGAAGTACCGAGCCGGCGGCTATGGGTACGGCCATGCAAAAAAGCAACTCTTAGAATTGATTACAGATTATTTTTCAGAAGCACGCGAAAGACGCCACGAATTGGCAAAAGACCTGGATTACGTACATGATGTGCTTCGTGAAGGTAGTAAAAAAGCTAGGGAAAGGGCGGAAACCGTTATGGAACCTATTAGAGAAGTAACCGGAATTGTCAGACATTTTTAGCATCAAATGATCCTCATAATAGATAACTACGACTCTTTTACTTACAATTTGGTTCACTTGGTTGCGGTGGAAACTGAAAATTACAAGGTTATTCGCAATGATGCGATGACGTTGGATGAAGTGCGTAAATTGAAGCCAACAAAGATTCTTATTTCACCGGGGCCCGGTCGTCCAAATGAAGCAGGTATCACGGAAAAAATTATTCAGGAACTTGGAAGAGAGACTCCAATTCTGGGTGTTTGTTTGGGACATCAGGCCATTGGAGAAGTCTTTGGTGCAAAAATTATTCACGCACCTAAACTCATGCATGGCAAAGTTTCAAGAGTATCACATAATGGTAAATTTATATTTAGTGGGATAGAAGATGATTTTCTTGCAACCCGATATCATTCCCTTGTTTTAGACCCCGATACTATACCGGAAGTGCTTGAAGTCACTGCACATTCTGATGATGATGTTATACAAGGAGTTCGTCATAGGGAATACCCAATTCAGGGAATTCAATTCCATCCCGAGAGCATTTTAACTACCGAAGGCCCCAAGTTAATTTCTAACTGGTTACAGCAATAATGGATTTTAGAAGCATATTAAATAAACTTTCATTCAGCAACGATCTTACAGAGGTTGAAGCAGAAACAGCGATGAATCTGATTATGACCGGAGAGGTCTCAGATGAGAAAATCGCTTCTTTTTTAACCGCTATGCGCTTAAAGGGAGAAACCGTTGAAGAGCTTACTGCTTTTGTCAAGGTTATGCGCTCCAAAGCCATAAAAGTAGATGTTGATATTACCGGAGCCGTTGATTTGGTAGGAACCGGCGGGGATCAGTCAGGAACATTCAATATTTCTACCGCAGCTTCATTCATTACCGCAGCAGCCGGCGTTCCCGTGATCAAACATGGCAATAGAAGTGCATCGAGTGAATGCGGGAGCGCCGATGTACTGGAACATCTTGGCGCTTCGATTGAGTTAGGGAAAGAAGGAGTGGAACAGGTTTTTAATGAAGTGGGAATGGCGTTTATGTTTGCCCCTATGTTTCACCCGGCTATGAAATATGTAATGCCAACCAGGCGTGAACTGGGCTTTCGTACGTTTTTTAATATTCTTGGCCCGATGGTGAATCCTGCAGGAGTACAACGGTACGTAATTGGAGCCTTTAGCAAAGAAGTGGCGGAGAAAATGGTGCATATTCTTGCAAACCTGAATACAGACTTTGCTTATACCTTTAATGCACACGACGGGTTGGATGAGGTTAGCCTGACTTCCCAGTCCGAAATCTTTGAATTAAAAGATAAATTAGTTTCTACGTCTATAATATTCGACCCGGAATCTATTGGCTTCCAAAAGGTTAACATGAATGACCTTATGGGTGGCGGTAAGGAAAAAAATGCCGGTATCCTGATTAAAATCATGGCTAATAAAGCTACCGATGCTCAAAAAAATATTGCTTTGTTGAACGCAACTTTTGCTATACAAGCTTCCGGTAAGGTAGATAAGCTTGAAGACGCTAAGAAAATGGCTGTAGAAGCTGTGGAATCAGGTGATGCACGCAAGCTGTTTAATGATTTTATAGATGCCACAAACGACGCAATGGGGACGTTCAAATACTGATGAGTACCATTCTGGATAAAATAGTCGAACAAACAACCGAAGATCTTTACAAACGAAGGAAGAAGGTTTCTTTCAATGATTTTAATTCATTTGAAGGTTTTCAAAGAGAGCGGATTTCTTTTAGCAAAGCAATTTCCGGTAATGAAACCGTATCCATTATTTCGGAAGTGAAAAAAGCGTCTCCATCCAAAGGAGTTATTCGTAAGAATTTTGATCCGGTTGATATCGCCCTCAGGTATGAAGAGGGGGGTGCATCTGCTGTTTCTGTCTTAACGGATCAGCCTTTTTTTAAGGGAGATTTAGAATATTTGGAATTAATTTCTAAACGAGTTCAAATCCCGGTACTTCGGAAAGATTTTATTGTCGATCCATACCAAATCAAAGAAGCTCGCGCATTCGGTGCAGATGCGGTTTTAATTATTGTATCCATAACTGATGGCACACAACTTGATGAATTACTGCATGCCAGCCGAGAATTTGGGTTAGATGCGTTGGTTGAATGTTATGATCAGCACGATTTTGATAGAATCAATTTCGAATTAATAAATATCTTGGGAGTCAATAATCGAGACTTAAAGAATTTTGAAGTAGATGTTCACCGAGGGATTGAAATCCTCCAACAAGCGCCTGAAGGTACAGTATTGGTCTCTGAAAGTGGCTTGTCAACAGGGGCAGATTTAGCCTTATTGAAGAAAAATGGCATTCATTCTGCTTTAATCGGTGAGTATTTTATGCGGCAAGATGATCCGGGGCAAGCCGTTAAAAACATAATAGAACAATCAGAAAAAGAATTTAAAAGACTAAAAAGCTCATGAGTCGTCAGCCAGTGCGAACCAAAATTAAAATTTGCGGAATCACGAACCTGGAAGATGCTCGGTTTGCTGCCGGTGCATTGGTCGATTATCTTGGATTTATCTTTTACGAAAAAAGCCCACGCTATGTGGAGCCGGGAGAAGCCGGAGCAATTATCAACTGGATTGAAGGCCCGGAAAAAGTAGGTGTATTTGTTAATCAACCTTTAGATGATGTGAATCGAATTTCTAAAGAAACAGGTTTGGATTATGTACAGTTGCATGGAGATGAAACCCCGGAGTATTGTGAATTAATAGATAAACCTATCATAAAGGTCATCCATATCGAGGAAGAAACTGTGGAGTATCTGTTAAAACATCAGGTTGATCAATATACTGAAGTAGCTGATTTTCTACTTTTTGACACTAAAATCGAAGGGATCTGGGGTGGAACCGGAACTACTTTTGATTGGAGTATCCTCAAAGAGATTGGAATTAAAATCCCTTTTTTTCTGTCAGGTGGTTTGAATTCTGATAATGTCAGAGAAGCAATTAATACCGCTCAGCCTTATGCAATTGATGTTTCCAGTAGCCTGGAAGCAGAACCGGGACTCAAAGATTTTGACAAGATCGAAACATTTATGGATGAAATCAGGGCCTCAGAGGCGAAAAGATAAAATGGATATAAAAACCAAGACTAAAACTTATAGTTTCCCCGATAACCGTGGTTATTATGGAGAATTCGGCGGGAAATTTGTACCCGAGATTTTAATTCCTGCAATTCAGGAATTGGAAGAAGAATTTAATAAGGCAAAAGAAGATCCTGAATTCAGAAAGGAACTGGATAAATTACTGGATGAATATGTCGGGAGGCCTACCAAGCTTACCTTTGCCGATCGTTTAACAGAACACTATGGCAAAGCTAAAATCTATCTTAAAAGAGAGGATTTATGTCATACCGGAGCTCATAAGATTAATAATGCGATCGGCCAGGTTTTGTTGGCGCGTAGAATGGGCAAGAAAAGAATTATCGCTGAAACAGGAGCAGGGCAGCATGGAGTAGCCACTGCAACAGCTTGTGCCAAGTTTGGTTTGGATTGCATTGTTTATATGGGCGAGGAGGACATGGTACGCCAAAAGCTGAATGTAGATCGTATGCGATTGCTTGGAGCAGAGGTGCGAAATGTAACCAGTGGATCCAAAACCTTGAAAGATGCCACCAATGAAGCGATTAGGGATTGGGTTACAAATGTAGATTCTACTTTTTATATCATTGGATCAGTGGTCGGGCCTCATCCTTACCCAATGATGGTTCGTTATTTTCATGAGGTAATCGGCAATGAAACGAAATTCCAAATTCATAAAGCTGAAAACCGCAATCCGGACTATTTGATTGCCTGCGTGGGAGGAGGATCCAATGCTATTGGTTTTTACTATCCCTTTATTGATGATGACTCCGTTAAAATCATTGGAATCGAAGCTGGAGGATTAGGGGTAGAATCAGGGAAAACCGCTGCTACCATGAGTAAGGGAACCCCTGGAATTCTCCATGGCTCACTCAGTTATTTACTGCAGAGCGAGGAGGGGCAAATTGAATTAGCTCATTCCATAAGTGCCGGACTCGATTATCCCGGAGTAGGCCCGGAGCACGCCCATTTAAAGGATTTAGGAAGAGTTAAGTACTATGCGGTAACTGATAAGGAGGCCATGGAAGCTGTGAAATTATTATCAGAGAAAGAGGGTATTATCCCGGCTCTGGAAACCGCTCATGCTTTTGCATGGCTGGATAAACTAATGCCCGAGACAACTAAAGATGAAATTGTGATCCTGAATCTTTCCGGTCGTGGCGACAAGGATATGAAAACCATTTCTGAAAATTTATGATGGATAGAATGAACAGAATTCAGAAGGTATTTGAAGAAAAAGGAAAAGATTCGAAGCTAATGAGTTTATTCCTTACTGCCGGATTTCCGGATTTAGAATCTACCGTCAATTTAATCCTTGGCTTTGAGAAAAACGGAGCTGATATTATTGAGTTGGGGATGCCATTCAGTGATCCATTGGCAGATGGACCAACCATTCAATATTCAAGTGATGTTGCCATTAAAAACGGTATTACCATGAATAAGATTTTTGATATGGTTAAGGAAGTGAGGAAACATTCCGAGATTCCGATGATCCTGATGGGGTATATGAACCCGGTTTTGAGATATGGTGTGGATAAGTTTTGCAAAGAAGCTGGCGAAGCGGGCGTGGATGGTTTGATTATACCGGACCTTCCAATCGAAGAAGGAGGAATCATCAAAAAACGAGCTGAAAAGTCAAACCTTGCATTAATTTACCTGGTTGCACCAAATACCTCTGACGAACGCATGCAGATGGCTGATGAAAAGTCGGAGGGATTTGTATATTGTGTTTCCGTTACCGGTGTAACCGGTGCCCGGGATGGTAAAGAAGTATCAAACTCAGTAGACCGTTTTATTAAGCGGGTAAAAACCAATATTACTCATAATCCGGTGATGGTAGGATTTGGTATTAAATCTTACCAAGATGCACAGAACATCGCATCAAATGCTGATGGTTTTATTGTTGGAAGTGCTTTAATTGATACTATTAAAGATCATTACCCGAACGACGGATGGCAATCACGCCTGTTTTCCTTCGTTCATTCATTGAAATTCGGAAATTAACTATACAATATGAGACGGACTTTTTCAGCAATTATTATAGCAACCTTCGCGCTTTTATTTATTTCTTGTGATGGAGATTATCGCTCCCTGGCGGAAGGGAATACCCGGGAAGTAGTGGTAGTCATGGATTCCACGAAATGGGAAAGTGAGACAGCAGAAGCTATTCGAGATGTATTTGGGCAATGGGTTTTAACACTTCCAAATGGTGAACCATACTATGACTTAAGGTTTATGACTATTCGATCTCAAAACCATCTCGATCGAATCAAAAAACAAAAAAATCTCATTTTCGCTGCTCCCATTGATGAAGAATCTAACACCGGGCGTCAAATTCGCGGATTTTTGGATGAGAGTGTAGAACAACGGGTAAATGAAGGTGAAAGTTTTGCGTTTCCGGTAGAGGACCAATGGTATCGAGACCAGTATGTTTTGATTTTAACCTCTACCTCGGATTCATTATTAGCCCAGAAAATCCGAAATACCGAAAACTCCTTGCTTAGTGATATGTTGGAGAAAGAGCTTAAAAGATGGGAGTACTTCGTGTATGAGAGGATGGAGCAAACTCAGTATTCTGATTCACTTTGGGAAAATCATGGGTTTAAAGTCAGAATTCAACATGATTATGTCAAAAATATCGATACTCTGAATTTTCAAAGTTACCGGCGATTTCTGCCTCAGAACGATCGTTGGATGTGGATTTGGTGGAAAAATAATGTTCCCGATATTTCTTTTCTGGACAGCGACTGGATAAATGCTACTCGTGATTCACTTTCAGCGCAATTCATTAAAGGAGCAAGGGATTCGATGTACGTGAATACCGAATACCGCCGGCCGGTTGAAACTAAATCTTTTCAAAAAGGCCGCCTGATTGCTTATGAAACATTGGGTACCTGGCAGATGATCAACGGGGCCATGGGGGGACCGTTTGTAAATTTCACATATTATGATCCGGATACTAATCGTCTATTTATGGTAGAATATTCTCAATTTGCCCCGGAAGTTCGAAAGAAGCTTCCTTTCGTTCGGCAATTCAGAGCCATGGGAAGAACATTAGAGTCTGACTCTACCTGGACTTCGGAAAGTAACGAGCCAGCTTTATAGAACTAATATACTTTTATACTTTGACCATAAATTTTTAGCCCTATTAGTAAAGTAATTCAAACATTCGGAAAGGCTGCACAAAACTATCATCAGGAAGCCGATCTTCAGCGAAGAGTAGCTAAAGGTTTAATTGCCTCATTAATTCCATGGAAAGGGGCAATACCTCCCGGTCCCATACTGGAAGTGGGGGCCGGAACTGGTCTGTTAACAGCCGATCTAATCCGGGAATTTCCCAATCGAACTATTATTGTAAGTGATGCCTCTCCGCAGATGCTTGATTATTGTAAAGCTCAGCTTACGGAACAAGAATTGCCGTTGAGTGACATCAAATTTAAACACCTGGATGTAAACGATTATAAAGCATATACTCCTGAATACGGACTGATCATAAGTAATTTTGCCGCTCATTGGTTTAAAGACCCGTCTCTTGGACTACAGAATTTATCCCGTGCTTTGCTTCCGGGAGGTATTATGTTGGGTTCATTTCCCGGAAATCATTCTTTCCCAAAATGGTATGAGTATTGTTTGGAGCTGGGGATCCCACATACCGCCAATCCATTGCCTGATGTCGAAGAAGTAGCCGTGAAACTATCGATGGAAGACATGCAGATTGATTATTATGAGAATGATTTATACCAGGAATTTGATTCCTCACTTAATTTCTTTCGCCATTTAAAATCAATTGGCTCATCAACCAGCACACTTGATAAGTCATTGAGTCACAAACAATTTAAACTATTAGTTAATCATTGGGATAATAAATCAGAAGGGAAAGTAAATATAAAGTGGCATGTTGTTTATTTAGCTGCAAAAAAGGGAAGCTAAATACCGAATGCTCAGCGTTTACTTTTAAAAAACTCTTTCATTAAGTGTTCGCTTTCCGCTTCCATGACTCCGTGAATAACTTCTACCTGATGGTTTAGTTTTTGGTTAGAGGCTATATTGAAAATACTGCCACATCCCCCAGATTTTGGATCCACCGCTCCAAACACAATACCTCCCAATTTACTCCAAAATGCCGCTCCGGCACACATGGGGCAGGGCTCCAGTGTAACATAGAGGGTGCAATCATTTAAATATTTTTCAGCTAAAGTTTCGCAAGCAGCGGATATCGCAATCATTTCTGCATGAGCAGTGGGATCATTTAATCGCTCCACCTGATTGTAACCTTTGCCTACTATTTGTCCTTTATATACCAATACTGCTCCCACAGGTACTTCTCCTTCTTCGAAAGCCTGTTCTGCCAGCGTAAAAGCACGGGCCATAAATCGTTGATGTTTTTGCCAAACCGGAAGATCTATTTTATTCATGTTACTTGATTGCTATCCTTGCTTTTAATTACCTTGGCGCGAACTTAATCCAATCTTGATGAAAAAAGTAGAGCAAAGCATTAAAAATTATATATCTGAAACCATCCGAACTATTCCGGACTTTCCCAAACCCGGAATTCAGTTTAAAGATATAACTACCTTGCTGCAAGACAAAAAGGCGCTTGAATTAACTTCCTATATGTTGGCGAGTCCTTTCCGGGGTAAGTTGGTTGATTTTGTAGTTGGATTGGAATCTCGGGGGTTTTTGTTTGGAACTAATTTAGCTCAGGATTTAAATGCAGGTTTTATTCCAGTCAGGAAACCCGGTAAGCTTCCGGCTGAGACTTTATCCGAAGTTTATGCCTTAGAATATGGAACGGATAGTGTAGAAATTCATAAAGACGCCATCTTTAAAGGGGCCAAAGTAATTATTCATGATGATTTGATTGCTACCGGGGGGACAGCTTCTGCGGCTACTGAATTAATTAAGAGACTGGGCGGGGAAATCATTGGTTATTCTTTTATTATTGAACTTTCCTTTTTGAAAGGAAGAGACCTTCTGCCCGAAAATATACCAATAGAGAGTATTATCACTGAGTAATCGGAACATATTTTTATTTATCGGATACAATTAACTGAACTATAAGAACCAGTAATTGAGGACCGAAAATGAAATCCCAAAAATATATCCCGATTATTTTGTTGGCTTCAATCGTGATGTTAGGCACGGCCTGCAAAACGTTTGTGGTTGAGAATGTTAATTACGCACAACAAATTGAATCTGTATTAGTGCCTGACGAGAATGGTAATGTTCATGATGTTCGTCACGGTATAACATTCAATGTAACACCTTTCCAAGAGCAAGAATTTGGTGTAGAAGATTCAGCAAAGACCGAGATTAAAGAAGTACGGCTGATTCGAAATGCCGAAGGTTATTATTTCATTACAGCCAATAATTTTAAAAATGTATATGTAATGGAACCCGGAAAAGGAAATTTAAGACTTAGAAACAAAATTCAGGTATCTGAAGAAAGACTATCAGCGCCTGCTTTTAATTTACGAGATGCCAGCGTACAACTCGTAAAAACAGATACTAATGAAGTGCTCACCATGAATGAAAATGGACTTCAGGAAAATAGTAATGACGAGGAGGAGGAAGAATCATGAAACGTTTACAGTTACTAACCTATACTATCATAATTGGGCTTACACTTGCAACTTCAGCTGCAATTGCCCAAACATCAGATTATCAGATAAAGAAAAGTTTTGAAGAGTCATATAATGAGCTTCAAAGTTCAATAGAGCAAGCTATGACTGTTGGTGAGATTGACAGTTTAATGGAAAAAGTATCTGACCTTAGATTTGAATATAAGGATCATGAACAACTTTTAGATCATGCCTTATACCCGCACACATTTGGCAGCAGCATTGATGAACTAAAACAAGATGCCCGTAATACTGAGCATAAATTACTCATCATCGAAAATCAGGATGAGAAATTAGCCAATCTTTCTAAAGAGCTGTCATCTTATAAATCAGAAATGGCAACTCTTAACAGCAGAACTGATTCTCTCCGGAATGCAATTGCTAATTCTCAAAAAAGTGAGAAAAACTTATCTGAATTGGTGCAGCGTTACCGAAACAGTATGGAACAACGAGATGAGTTTGTCCTGAAAATGATTGACTCCCTTTTCGTTACGTATAAAGACCTGGAAGGAGATACCTTTGCTGAAATGCAAGACGAGGTACAAGCACGTTCTATTCAAAATGGAAACAACCCGCTTGAAGTAATTGAATCTGTAATTACGGAAAATATTCAAATTTTGAAATCCGACAGTGGTCGTTTACAGACTGAGGATTACCTCAGAATGTATGTTGTCCAAAGTAGATTTAATGAAGTTTGGAGTCAAATTGGAGATGATCTAACTGCTATTTACGGTGGCAACAAAAGTACTCAATGGAAGGAAAATATTGATGATAAACTTGTTGACTGGAGAGCAAGTGCTTCTAAAAATATGTGGGCATCCATTGATGCATATTTAGAACAGAATAATGTTGATTTAGGTGCTTTTGACAATAACGAAAGCTTCTATAATGCCATCGATTCTTTTATTAGTAATGCAACCGATGCAAGTCGTGATAAGGTAGTAACCAATGAAAACTACGAAGACTTCCAGGCATTCTATGATTTTTGGAATGGTAAAATCAAAAGTGATTGGGGCAAGTTTGTGCAGGAAGGAGAGGTCCTCACGATGAGTCAGATATCTACTATAGATACCGAAATGATGACTTGGAGAGATGAAGCTAAACCCAGATCTTTCGTTATTCCAATTTTATTAGGGTTGAGCCTGATTACAATAGTGGGCTTAATAGTAGTTCTTGCACGAAAGAAAGAATGATTAGAAAGAAATAAACTCTTGTGAAAAGCCGGCTGCAGAAGCCGGCTTTTTTTTATCTATACTGTAACTTTCTTCGGTAAATATCGGTAGATACTTTCATGTATTTATAAATTAATTTCGGTATTTATCCCTATGAGAAAAATAATATTAAACATTATAATTATAGTTGGGTTAGCAGCGGCGCCTGTTTTAGGCCAACAATCTGCTAATTTAGCAGAAGAAACCACACTTATATTTGTGCGTCATGCAGAGAAATCAGAGGATGGTACCAACGACCCGTCTTTGAGCAAACAAGGAGCAGAACGCGCAAAACGATTAGCTGAACTATTAATGGAATCCCATACAATAACTGCCATTTACACTACAGGATATAAACGCACAAAGGAAACCTCCAGCTCTATTGCTGACAGTCTAAATCTATCTGTTTTTGAATATCAGCTGAACAATCCCGACTCCCTGATGAGTGTAATAATTCAAAAGCACAGGGGAGAGGATGTTCTGATTGTTGGACATTCAAATACGACTCCACAATTGGTGAATCTGTCTTTAGGAGAATCTAAATATGAAAAACTCGATGAAACTGATTACAGCAATATATTTATAGTTAAATTATCCGGAAATGATAAGGCTACGGTAAAGCGACTTATATACTAATTAAGATTAGGGTAATGAATAGTATTTACGAAGCATCCATTCCGATCCTAAAAGCAATACTACTAAGACAAACCAATACAAAGAGTGTACAGGGAAGGAGTAGTTTTCTACGTTTTCTATTTTAGATTCCAAAACATTGGCAGTACGCAGACTATCCCAAAACCCGGATATATTATCGTAAGTAAAGAATGATCCCCCGGAATTCTGAGCAATATTTCGCATTAGTTCATCATTACGGGTAGTGTTTGCTAATTCTGAACTAGAATTAGAAACAAGAAATTCACCTGTTTGAGTTTCTAATTCGCGGTCACCTTTTCGAGCGGTAGCCGTAAACCGGTAAAGCCCTTCTGAAAGCCGGGGCAAATCCAGCCGGTAATTTCCGGACCCGGCGTTGTTCATATTGAAAGTGCGATTGGTACCATCATTATTTTCAACCTGAACTTCTATAATGCCTTCGGATTCAGGGGTTCCGCGTTCATTACGTAAACTACCGTTAAGTAGGGGCGCTTCCGTAGTGCTGAAAACTTGCTTTGCAGGCGTAATTCTTAATTTTCTGTCATCAGGATCACTTGAAGTCCAAGACACTAAGTTTGATAAGAGGCCGGCAGTAAATTCTTTGTTGTTTTCGTTAGTACTTTGCAGCATTCGGAACCAACCCCAAGGTAATACATGGGCCCGACGTATATTTCCTTGTTCTAAAACAGCAATGACAGGGAATTGAGTCTCAGTTCCATTATAATTAAGGCTGTATAATGCGGTACTTTGAGGGGCTGAGAGATTACTCCTTAACGGGGAAAAAAGTGGAGGAGCATCTGATAAATTTACCTCAGGGAGTTCCAGTACAGGGTGCTCATTTCTATTTAACAGTGGAAACAGTGTGATTTGTGAAACTTGTCTAACGTTTGAGTTTAAAATCAGAAGCTGTTCGATATTCTTAAATTCACTTTTTGGCTGTGCACTCAATTCGAAAAATATTGTCGGGGTGTTATCTAAGGTTGATAAAAACTCAAAATCAGTAGCAGTATTTGGCGGGACACCATGAACAATAATTAAATTATATTCATCTTCATCTGGAATTTCTTCCACATATCGGTTATTTCCGATCCTCGTCAGAGTATATAATTCATTGCTTTCATCCTGTTCTATAAGGGATCTTATTGCTTTTACATCGGGATGAATTTCGAACGCGATATGCAGAATTTTGACCCGGTTATCTAAAACATCAATGGAGAATAACCGCGAATTATTAGTATCGGTCCATTCATCAACGAGTGGCTGGGCTTTGATTTGATACTGTTTCAACCCGGCTTCTTCTAAGGTTAATTCAAACTCCACATTTTTAAGCTGATCATCAGTTTCGAACGTAATTGTTTTTTGTTGAAGTTCTTCATCTCCTGTAAGAAGTGAAACGGTTAGTGTATTATCTTGAAATCCGGTTTGGGTAATTTCTGCTTCAATTATATGATTTGTGTTGGTGTACCCGGTTGTATTTGTAAGGACATTGGAAACGGAGATATCTTTTACATCAGAAGTATCTCCAACGGCTATGGTGTATATGGGAATTGAAGAGTTAATGGCATTCATCGTTGGATTTCTTCCGTAAGTAATAATCCCATCTGAAATAACAACCGTAGCCTGTATTTGTTCTTCCATTTCCAGGATAGAATTTATGGGAGCAGAGAGGTTCGTTTGAATTTCTGTAGCATTCAATGAATCTGGAGAGAAAGGGAGGACGTTTTCGCCAATTGAATAAAACTCAATTTCAGTCTGCTCATTGCCATTGAAATTAAGTTCGTTTAGAAGTTGGACATAAGAGTTTAATCCTTCATAATCTCCCTTATTGATATCTATACTTTCTGAGTTATCAAGGAAAACGGCTATTTTGGGACTAATCTCAATTTCTTGAGAAGAATAAAAATAGGAATTTAGCAGGAGAAGTAGGATTAAAATGAAAGCTAATCCTCTCAGGCTAATTAAAATCCAGCGAACACCGGATGGAATACTTTCAAATTTTCGATATGAAGCCCACGAGAGCAGGAGAAGAGCAGCAATAGCCACTAAAATTATAGCCGGATGCAAAATATTTTGAAAGCCTTGGAAATCCACAATAATTCCTTTTTTGAGATTAGGCTTCGTCGATAAGCATGTTTATTAACTTAACGGTAGTGTATCCTTCGGCTTCGGCTGCGTAATTATTAACAATACGATGACGTAATACCGGAATAGCCAACTCTTTAATATCATCTACGGTAACGTTGTAACGCCCCTGAGAGAGTGCTCGTGCTTTTCCTCCTAAAATAAGATACTGAGAGGCTCTTGGACCGGCTCCCCAGCTCATATATTTATTTACAAATTCCGGGGCTATATCAGTTCCCGGACGAGTTTTAGAAACCAGTTCAACCGCATAATCTAAAACGTTTTCCGGTACAGGCACTTCCCGTACTAAATTTTGAAGCTCTTTAATTTTCTCTTTAGTCACCAATGCTTCAATTAGCACATCTTGATGAGCTGTTGTTTTGCTTACAATTTCTTTTTCTTCTTCAAGAGAAGGGTAATCTACCCAAACGTTAAACATAAACCGGTCAAGCTGAGCTTCGGGCAGGGGATATGTACCTTCTTGTTCAATAGGATTCTGAGTAGCTAAAACAAAGAAAGGAGTGTCTAAAATATAGGTTTTACCCCCGGTGGTTACATGATATTCCTGCATTCCTTCAAGCAATGCTGCCTGGGTTTTGGGAGGGGTTCTGTTTATTTCATCAGCTAGGACGATATTTGCAAATACAGGTCCTTTTATAAAAGTAAACTCTTTACGGCCTGAGTCTTTGTTTTCTTCAATAACTTCGGTTCCGGTAATATCACCCGGCATTAAATCCGGAGTAAATTGAATTCGGTTAAAAGTCAGATTAAGAGATTCTGCGAGGGTACGAATCAATAAAGTTTTAGCTAATCCGGGAACTCCTACAAGCACACAGTGCCCCCTGGAAAATAAACTGATCAACAAAAGGTCAATAATATCATCCTGACCTATAACTACTTTATGAATTTCAGCCTTTATTTGATGAAATACCGTGTAAAATTCATCTGCCAGCTTTACCGAATCTTTTACCTCCGCTTTCATAAATTATTCTCCTTCCAGGGTACATCAATTTTATATTCAATATAAACTTCGTCCCTTAAGTCTTGCATCCATTCTTGTATTACCCTGGATTGTTTTTGCTGCAAAGCAATCCTTTTAATTCGTTCATAATCTTGTTCCAGGCTGGCAACATGCTCTGGTATTTGCTTGTCAAGTCTTACAATCCGAAATGCTTTTTTGTTTTGATTTTCAAGAGTAAATGACTTGGGTTCAGATATTGCGCCTTCCTCATCCATTAAAAGTACGATGCGATACATTGCCGGGTCCAGACGGTTTAAAGGAATGAGACGTTCTCCGGTTTGAGGATCAAATATTTTACCGCCATAATTGGCCGTAGCCGGATCTTCACTTACTTGTCGGGCTACATTAGCAAATTTAACATCCGGATTAGTTAATATGCTGTCACGAATACTATTTAATCTGTTAATTGCATATTCCTCATCCAGTTCATTTGAGTCAACGGTGATCAAGATGTGGTTGGTTTCAATTCGATCTCCAACACGTCGATTGAGCCTAATGATATGGAAACCAAATTGAGTTTCTACAACTTTGGAAATCCCACCAGGTTGAAGAGCTGAAGCTGCTGCTGAATATTCAGATACAAGTTCATCCAATGACATCAGTGGCAAGAGTCCTCCATTTTGCCCTGAACCTTTGTCATCGCTGTACCGGCGAGCAAGTTCTTCAATAGATTTACCGTGCACAACAATAGAATCGCGCAGTTGTTGAGCAAATTCGTAAGCTGCTTGCTTAGCATCTCCTTTAGCCGGCGGCAACATCACAATTTGAGAAAGAGAAACCTGCTCCGGAATAGTTGGAAGCGAGTCGGCTGGGATGTCATTAAAGAATTCTTCTACTTCCGGACGAGTAATGTTAATTGATTGGGTTTTTTGCTGCTGAACCCGGTTGGAAAGCATTTGCTCTTTAAAATCTTCACGAAAATCAGCCTTAAGTTGAATGATGGGTTTACCGAAAGCCTGTTCAAGTGCCTGCTCACTTCCCGCCTGGGCTGTTAACTGTCTAATCCGCTGATCCATTTGCATGTTTACTTCCTCGTCAGAAACAGTAATGGAGTCAATTTCAGCTTTTTCCAAGAGCACATAGTTATCCACAATTGATTCAAGAAAATTGAACCATAATCCTCTGCTAAACTCAATTTCTTGACCGGATACTTGTGCCTGACGCAAATAATCAGCCACTCTTTGATCAACATCAGACTTAAGGATTATATTTTCATTTACATGTGCTACTATTTGATCTGCTAATTGAGGAGCATTTTGAGCTTGAATATTAGAGGTAAAAAGTACAGATAAAAAGAGGAGGGGAGTAAAAAGTAAGTTATTCTTCATTAGTAATTTGATTCAATGAAACCGTATCGCTTTCTGCGGTATTCGTTTCGGTTGTAACGTTATAAATTTTAATTTCGTTGTTAGCTTGTGCCTGAAGATAAAGATTCTTGACGTATGTGTTGAATGCTCTTTTACGCTTTTCCAAAGTCAGCCATTCTTTAATTTGTACGATCAGCCAGTCTAAATCCGGGTGATCGCCTTGAGGGCGCTCATCTAATAACTGCACAAAGTGATATTCATTGCCTGACCTGTGGGTTGGAGAGATTTCTGACGGCCCAATAATCCTTAAATAACGATTTAACATCGAAATATCGCCACCAGCAATTGAAATAGGCCAATATCTTTCAGATTCGCGTATTTTTAAATCAGGATGTTTTGAATATTTTTTCGCTACAGTATTCCAATCAATTCCCTGCATCAATTCGCGTTTGGCACTTTCTGCATCTGCATTACTGGAAGCGATTAAATGCCGATAACGAACATACTGTTCTTCGAGAGTAAATTTTTCTTTGTTTTGTTGATAATAATTTCGCGCCTCTTGTTCGCTCACATCTAAATTATTTTCAAACTCAGTTATAATATAATCCTGAACTGCCTGAAGAATAAACTCCTCCTCAAGCCGCTGTAATTTATCCTGTACATCTTGTCGGTTTGAGAAATTAAGGCGATTAGCTTCTTGTAAAATCACTTGCCGGCGTACCCAGTCGTCACGAAAATTAGAATAAGCTAAAGTGCTATCGTTGCTAAAGATATGCGGTGGAATTTCAGACTTTGCAAATTCTTTGGTCAATATTTGGCCACCAACTTCTGCCAGCACTGTATCTTTTATATTCATGTCTGGTTTACAGGAAACAGCCAGCATGATTGCCAGTACAAATATGGGAATATTTTTTTTCATGAAACTAATCAAATGTCTTTTAAAGATATCTCTCTGAGTCCTTCCTGATATGCGGTTTTATGGATAGTAAAATCACAAGAAGCTACAAATAGTTAATTTTAAATAAATACTCAACCTTCTGAAGGAAAGGTAGATGCAACCAAAATACCTTCTATCCATTATTATAATCAAATTTTTTTGAAATTGAGTTGGTTCTATTCAGTATAATAATCGAGGAATTAAAAAAGCATTCCTGCGAAAGTAGCAGTCATCAAGTTAGCTAATGTTCCTGCAAAAACAGCTTTGACTCCAAATTTGGCTAAATCAGATTTTCTGCTTGGAGCCAGGCCGCCAATGCCACCAATTTGAATTGCAATAGATGAAAAATTGGCAAATCCACACAAAGCAAAAGTGGCCATAGCAATTGTTTTTGGTG
This sequence comes from Gracilimonas sp., assembly GCF_014762685.1. NCBI lineage: Bacteria > Pseudomonadati > Balneolota > Balneolia > Balneolales > Balneolaceae > Gracilimonas > Gracilimonas sp. Next base: position 943,251 of record NZ_JABURM010000005.1, on the reverse strand, counting down.
AAATATTAGCAGCACTGACCTCTTCTGCTAACTTCAGGTAGGCTACAAACTCATTCAATACAATTTTAGTACCTAATAATGATCCCATATTAACTGCATCAGACCAGGGAACTCCTATAATCCAGGCAAGAGGAGCAAATACCCATCCCAAAATCATTTCGATGGTAAGGCTTTCGCCTAATAATGCTGTTATTCCTGTAAAATCACTGCCCCAACCTAAAATGCCATTAAACATCGCCAATAGTGCAATGAAGGCTAATAACATAGCACCTACATTTAAGGCCAGTTTGAGGCCAACGCCGGCACCGGTAGCCGCTGCATCAATCCCATTGGCATCTGTTTTTTCAACTTTCATCGATACCTCACCTTTAGTCACAGGCTCTCCATCTTCCGGATACAATATTTTTGCGATTACCAAAGCAGCAGGAGCAGCCATCAAACTAGCTCCAAGTAAGCGTTCGGCAAATAATTGTTGCGCAACCGCTATCTCGAGTCCATTGGCTTCCGCAAAAGGTGTTCCGAGCATGGCTACATAAGCTGCTAAAACTCCACCGGCTATAGTTGCCATCCCCCCGGTCATCACGACCATAAGCTCAGACTTGGTTAGTTTTTCGATGTAGGGCTCAATCACCAGGGGAGCTTCTGTTTGGCCAACAAATATATTAGAGACTACCGATAGTGTTTCAGCGCCTGAAGTCCCCAATAACTTTTGCATCCCTTTTGAAACCATCTTCACAACAAACTGAAGTATGCCATAGTGATAAAGAATTGCCGTAAGTGAAGCAAAAAATACTATTGTCGGAAGTACCTGAAATGCAAAAAATACTCCCAGACTATCCGGATGTTCCGGGCCTTGTCCTAATCTTCCAAAAATAAAAGAAGCCCCCTCAGTAGTATAGTTTAAAACTACAACAAAAAAGCCGGCTATTTCCTGAAACAATAACATTGGCCATCCAAGTGGCCCCCAATAACCCGCCAACAGATCTGCTTTCAAAATGAAAATGGCGAGAATGAATTGAATGCCAATCCCAATCCCTACCAACTTCCAGTTCACATTTCTTTTATTATTGCTAAAAATAAAGGCGAGCCCAAGTATGGCTACCATCCCAATTATACCACGTAAAATATCCATTTAGATTTTTTCTGAGTTGAATTCTTCTTTTGTTTTTTCTGCCGTGTTTTCGGGAGCTTTTTCTGCCTCCGGGTTAAAAAATGGTTTGATGGGGCGTCCTCTTCGGCGATCTACAGGAGGGCGGAAACAATGGCGGGCCCGGGGTTCATAGGCATCATATTCACCAACCAAAACCTGATCTTCTTTTTCTACCACGCGCTGTGAATAATGCGCCATACTTCCGCTTTCGGCACATACAGCATGTAGTTTTGTTACATACTCTGCAATGGCAAGCAAGTAGGGCATAGGCCCAAATGGGTTACCCTCAAAATCCATATCCAGCCCGGCAATAATGACTCGTTTTCCATCATTGGCAAGAGAATTAGCTACTTCTATCACCCGGTCATCAAAAAACTGAGCCTCATCTATACATACAACTTTGGCGTTACCCGTAAGAAGGACAATCTGATCGGCTGTATCCACTAAAATACTGGGGAGAGCGGTTTCATTATGAGAAACTACTTCCGTTTCACTGTATCGCTTATCGAGTGCAGGCTTTACCACCACTACATGCTGCCCGGCAATATGTGCTCGCTTTGCCCGGCGAATCAGTTCTTCGGTTTTACCGCTGAACATGCCGCCGCAGACAACTTCTATCCATCCAAATTCCCGTGGTGTTAAAGAAGGTTCGTTCATCATTTATTTTACAGGTATCTTTAGTGGTTTTGAACCTTAAAATTTTGTGTTGGAATATATTTGGGTATGATGACAATTGGAAAAACTAATTCGTAAGATTTATCTCTTCTATTTTATGATACTTCTTTTCCTGCCATATATATTTTAGAACAGTTAAGCTATTTACCTCAAATTCCATTTCATACCTATCTGAACCGTATTGGGAATTGATTTTTCTGAACAGCTCAGCATTTAAACTTTTTGCGACTGTGATATGAGGTTTATGTGTCATGCTAAATCTTTTGGTTTTTATAATCTCCTTATTAATAGCTTTAAATTCAGATTTCAAATTATTATATAAATCATTACCAATAACTCTCATGAAAAAAGTTTTCTTGCTTGCATTAACAAAAGAGGAGAATCCGGATACCGTTAATGTAAATGAATTTACCATAGAAATGCGTTCTGTAATCTGAGGAAGAATTTTTTCGATTCTTTGCTCCAAGATGGGGAAGTTGCATACGGTTATATGCGGAATTGAAAATGCTGAATCAAAAGAACCATACGTTTGAACTATTTCGTCTTTTAGACCGGAAACATATTCCGATATAACTTTTGGCGGATTTATTACGATTAATAAATACCGTATTTCTAAGTCTTCTTCAAAAAGGGATGGCTGTAGTATTTGTTTCATATCTTGAAAAGTATTTAAAAACCACTTCAATTAACACATAATTTTTACATATATCCATAGTTTGCTATTTTAAGGCATGAAAAAATTTATTCTGCAGAAAGAAGAACCCCGAAAACGACCGGGCGACTATTCGATACCTTATGCCGATTTACTTAATGAAGAGCAATTAAAAGCAGTTTTTCATGAACGAGGACCGGCCTTGGTAGTGGCGGGAGCCGGGACCGGAAAGACCCGCACATTAGTGCACCGGGTAGCGCGGTTGGTTGAAAGCGGAGTCAATCCTTCTAATGTCTTATTGCTCACTTTCACACGGAGGGCAGCCAAGGAAATGCTCAGCCGTGCCAGTAATATTTTGGACGAGCGCTGCAAGCAGGTTCAGGGGGGTACCTTTCATTTCTACTGTAGTATGCTGCTGCATCGCTATTCAAATGCTATTGGTTATCCATCCACTTTTACCATTGTTGATACTTCCGATGCCCTGGAGGTTATTCAGTTTGTGCGGACACAACTCAATCTTCACAAAAAAAAGAAACGTTTTCCGAATAAAAATACCCTGCTTAATATGATCAGCACGTCCAAGAATAAACACCTGGATCTTCGAATCGTTTTACAGGAGGAGTACCCGCAGTTTCTGGAGCAGGAAGATAAAATCATACAAGTAGCAGAGGGGTACCAAGATTATAAGGAAAAGAATTTTGTAATGGATTTTGATGATCTGCTGATCAAAACAAGAGATTTATTGGCTGAAAATGAAGATATTCGGGTCAAAGTTGCCGCAGGGAATCAATATGTTATGGTAGATGAGTTTCAGGACACGAATAAGCTTCAGGCAGAATTGACTGAATTGTTTTCAAGTGTACACGGAAATATCATGGTTGTTGGGGATGATGCTCAGAGCATCTATTCTTTCCGAGGGGCTGATCACCAAAATATCATGGATTTTCCGGAGCGGTTTAAAGGGACGAATCTAATCAAACTGGAAGAGAATTATCGATCCACACCTCAGATTCTTGATGTAGCCAACAATTTGCTTAAGCAAGCCAATTTTAAGTTTGATAAGGAACTGTATTCCAACAATGAGGAAGGTGAATTACCGGCTCTTGTACAGTCTTCCAGCGAACATGATCAAAGCCGATTTATCACTCAGGCTGTTTTACAGCTTCGGGAGCAGGGGGTAGAATTGAATGAAATGGCGGTACTATTTCGTAATGGGCGTGATTCCTTTGACCTTGAAGTAGAGTTGAATCGCAAAAATATTCCTTTTGTTAAATATGGAGGACAAAAGTTTACAGAAGCGGCTCATATCAAAGATGTTTTGGCGCATGTTCGGGTTCTCGTCAATCCCATGGATACCATTGCCTGGAACAGAGTGCTGATGCTATTGGATGGCATTGGCCCTAAGACCGCTCAGGATCTTTTTGAATGGATCCGTCTGGCTAAGAATCCGTATCAGTTAGACCTATCTGATACCACGAGTAAATCCTATATCGATCAGCTAAAAGAACTCAGTAAGCTCTTGATAGATATCAAGAAAAATGATCATTCGGTCTCCAAAGTTATCGAGTTGATCGTGGGTTACTATCGGGATTTTTGCAAGGATAGGTATGATGACTACCCAAAGCGGCTTAAAGACTTAGAAGCTTTTAGTAATGTATCCGAAAGCTTTACATCCCTTCCTAAAATGCTGGAAGAGTTGGCGCTCGACCCAATCACTGCAACAGCGATAGATACCGAACAAAAAACCAAAGAGGAAGCTCCGTTGATCCTCAGTACCATTCATTCAGCAAAAGGATTAGAGTGGAAACATGTCTTCATTATACAGTGCCTGGATGGTATTATCCCCTCTGCTTATTCCATAGAAGATGAAGAGCAATTGGATGAAGAACTCAGGCTTTTATATGTAGCCGCCACAAGGGCAGAGGAGATGCTTTATTTTAGTTATCCTATACTTGCGCAATCGGCGTACGGCGATTACTTTACTCAGCCTTCACGCTTTATAAAAGAAATGAATGTGGAATTGGTAGAAGAGTGGAAGCTCATCGAGGAAGAGCTACAACAACTTGATGAAGGAGAACAAAGGCAACTTCCGGAGTAAAGTGACGGAGTTGTGTCACCAAATACACACGACTAAAAACCACAAACCAAAGCGATTCATCATTTTATTTTAATGGACCTAGTCGGCATTTTCATCGTTCATATATTTACGTTGTGAATAAATATCAACGATAAGCCAGATAACAGGATAAATAGGAACAAGAACGGCTAAAATAATTTGCCAATTGTGACCCTTTTTCCGACCACCGTCATAGGGCAGAGTTATGCCGGCAATTCCTGCTATCCACAAAATAAAAAACAGGAACATACAAATGGCAATGGCAAGGGCTCCGAAGAAACCGAAATTCTCATAAAAGCTTTGAAGCATGGTAAATTAAGTGCTGAATTATGCGTATCTTTAAGGCTTGTTTTAATCTAAGAATCTAACACTTAAAATGCTTCCAGTAGTTTCAATTGTAGGACGGCCTAATGTTGGTAAATCCACCTTTTTTAATCGCTTGCTTGGTAAAAGAAAAGCCATTGTTCATGATGAGTATGGGGTAACCCGTGATCGGCACTATGGAGAAACATTTTGGAACGGGCGCGATTTTAGCGTAATCGATACCGGAGGGTACCTGCCTGACGACATGAATGTAATGACAGTTGGTATCAGGGAGCAAGTGCACATAGCTTTAGAAGAATCAGATGTCATTCTTTTTGTGGTTGATGTTGAAACCGGCATTAATACCTTAGACAAGTCGGTTGCCTCACTTTTACGTGAACAGGATAAGCCTGTGATTGTAGTTGTGAACAAAGCTGATAATGAGGAACGAAGGTTAAACGCAAGTGAATTTTACGAGCTTGGATTTGAAGACTTGTATCCGATCTCATCTATAAGTGGTATGGGAACCGGCGATTTATTGGATAAAGTGACGGAGTATTTACCTAGTGAATCGGAGCCTGAACCTGAAATCGAAACTCCTAAATTAGCCTTTATAGGACGGCCAAATGTTGGAAAAAGCAGTCTTTTTAATGCCTTGTTAAAAGATGAGCGGGCTATTGTAACAAACATTGCCGGAACTACGAGAGATTCCCTTAACAGTCACCTAAATTATGATGGAAGGGATTATATACTGGTTGATACTGCAGGATTACGGAAAAGAACCAAAGTAAAGGAGAATATTGAATTCTACAGTACAGTTCGTACTGAAAAAGCTATACGGGAATGTGACGTAGCCATTTTACTGGTTGATGCTATGCAAGGATTTGATGCTCAGGATAAACGCGTGCTGCGAGAAGCAGAAAAATTTAATAAGGGCCTAATCATAGTTCTTAATAAATGGGATTTAGTTCCTGAAAAAGACACCAATACTGTCCGTGATTTTGAGGAATATATATATACATCCGTTCCACAGCTTTCTTATGTGCCGATAATTACAATTTCAGCACTTAACAAACAGCGAGTACATAAAGTAATCGATTTAGCCCAGGTGGTTATTGACGAACGTAAAAAAGAGATTTCAACATCAGACTTCAATGATTTTATAGATCAAATGCTAGGAGAAAAGCCTTTACCAATGAAAAGGGGGAGGCAGCTAAAAATTACTTATGCAACACAAGTTAAAAGCAATCCACCGGTTTTTAAATTCTTCATGAATAGCCCGCACGATTTACCGCCGAACTATCGTAAATACATTGAAAACAAAATAAGACAGCGCTTTGGGTTTATAGGCGTTCCAATCACGATGGTTTTCCGTCAAAAATAAAAAAGAAAAGCCAATAAATAACTTTGATGCTAAGGTTACAAAGGTTTATTTTTCAGTGCTAATTTCTACCAGAAACCGATTCTAATTGAATGGCTAAGAATCTCGAAAAACCGACAGTAAACGCTTTAAGCAATAATTACAGGAAGGAGCGCAAGCTTAACTTTCTTGAAAAACTTTATCTTCCTGAGATATTGAAAGGCATGTGGTATTCCTTTAAACAGATGTTTCAGCCTACTTTTACGCTGAATTATCCGGAAGAAAAGTGGGATCCTCCTGCAATTTTTAGGGGAAGACCTGTATTGGTTGAAGACCATGGTAAAGAACGATGTGTGGCCTGTGGTTTATGCGCACGAGCTTGCCCGCCATTAGCTATCAGTATGCAGGCAAAAGAAACAGATGATGAAAAAGAAAGATACCCCGACTTTTTCGAGATTAACATGTTGCGATGTATCTATTGTGGATATTGCGAGGAAGTTTGTCCGGAAGAAGCGATTGTAATGAGTAAAGATTATGATATTGTCTTTGAGTCCAGAGAAGATGCAATTTATGACAAGGAACGGCTGCTTGTTTCAAAAGAGGATGTAAAAGACCGGTTAGATTACCTTAAAAATTACAGGAATCAACAATTTGGTTCATTTTGGGACTTCCAGGAAGAAAATAACATTCATTCGGTAAGAGATAGAGATCAGGAATGGAATACAGGAATGTCTTTAGTTGACATGATTGAACAACAAGAAAAAAATGACTCAACTCCGGCATCCAAAAGCTGGTCTTAAATATACTTACCACAAGAATGGATATAAAACAAAGCCAGATTGATTCTTTAATTGATGATGTAGCGTATTTAGAACATGAGGCGGAAGCCTTAAAATATGTTATCGATTCGGTTCCGTATGATGAAACACCGCCCGGAGGACGCTCAATTTCAGAGATACTCATGTTTCTGGATCATGCTCAGCAAAATTATTACAGAAAAGTAATTGAAGATGCCTTCAAAAGTGTACGGCCAATTAATTTGAATGCTTATGTCGATCCCGAGGAAACGTTTACTTCTGATGAAGAGCTCTCCAAGGATATCCAAAAATTGCTCTATAAAATATCTAAACACAGGGTTGCTCTTCTAAATTTGATTAAAAATATTCAGCTAATTGATTGGGAGAGAGAGATTCGTAAAGGAAAGCAAACAATTACATTATATGAATTTGTTTCGCAAATGGTTCGTAAAGAACGAAGTACACTTAAAGAAATAGCTGACCTTGTATTAACTTATCAAAGTGGAAAGCATATGAAGCGGGAACTGGAAAGCCGTAATCCTGAAAGCTAATGGAACCGGAGAAGTGGATTGATCTTGTCATTTCGTTTTCATTTGGAACAGCGAGTATTTTACTATTAAGAATTTTTTGGAATAGAAGAACTGTTTTAGAGTTGTATTTTGGGTTAGCGGCTTTTTTTATCACTATTCCTTATCTGTTTCATTTATTCCAAATTCAAACTCCTATAAATTTATTCCATTGGGCTAAGCTTATATCAATAACTATTTATATCAGTGGATTGTTGGTATTAATCCGTGAATCAAAACCTGTTTTTGCTCGTTTCCCGCTTTATTTGACGGCGTTACCTTTTGTAAGCTTTTTCTTTTTCCCGCTAATTATAGATTCGATTGTTATAAAAAACCTCATTAACGCTGTTTATCAAGGTGGGGCATTGGTAGTTACGGTTTTGGTATTTACCCTTAATCAAGCACGCGAGAGAGGCCGTAGATACTACATTATTGGATTGAGTTTCATATCCGCCGCTTATATCAGTTATTGGCTTTACTTTAATCGTGCTGGTAATGGGGATTTGGTCTGGGTTTCAGAGCTACTTTTAGCTACCGGAATTTTGGTCACTTTATTTAGGTTTGTAAAAGGCCAAAAAAAAGAGTCTAATTTATAATTTCTTGTCAATGAAAATAGCTCCGGATTTTACTTTAAAGGATACCCATAATAAAGACGTGATACTTTCAGAATACATTGGGAAAAAGAATGTAGTTTTATTGTTTTTTCCACTGGCGTTTAGCGGTGTCTGTACCAAAGAATTATGTTCCACACGAGATAATCTTAAAATTTATGATTCTTTAAATACGGAGGTGTTTGGAATAAGCATTGACAGCTTTTTTACCCTCAGAGCCTTTAAAGAAGCTAATAATTTGAACTTTAAGCTTCTGAGCGACTTCAACAAAGAAGTAAGCAAAGAGTATGATGCTTTATATGAAAATTACTATGGGATGAAGGGGGTTTCAAAGCGTTCCGTATTTGTTATTGATAAAAAGGGAAGGATAACATATCAAGAGATCTTGGAAGATTCAGATAAACTACCTGATTTCAATAAAGTACAGCAAGCTTTAGCTGACATAGCTTAATTATATTTGTCAATCATTTTATATGAATGAAGAATGAAACAGGAAGAGTTATGTGATTAAATTAATATAACTTTACATAATATAAATTATAGGAATATTCTAGCATTATAATTAGAATGGGCAAATAATTTCTTATTATCCCTAAGTATTTAAATAAACAAAGACGACAATCAAAAGTAGACATTTCGATTTTGATGAAGATTATAATTGTTGAAGACGATAAAGTTTTATCACTGCTTCTTTCTAAAATGATTGACCGTTTAGGCCATGAGATTCTGGAAGTTATAACGAAAGGTTCTGAAGCTATTGAACAAATCGAGGCGCTACAGCCCGATTTAGTGCTAATGGACATCATGCTTGAAGATGATGTTGACGGTATTACCGCTATGCAGAATTTAAGAGAAAAAGGATTTACTGCCCCAGTCATCTATATCACTGGCAATTCCGATCCTTTAAACTTTGAACGTGCCAAGACTACAGACTTTGTTGATTACCTGATAAAACCCGTTGGTTTCGATGAACTCAGAGAAACTATTCTAAAGGCTTAAATAAAAAAGGTCCTGAACTTTATATAATTCAAAACCTTTTGGTTTCTTAAATGATATTTTAGAAGTATCAGTTTTTAACTATTCTGATTTTTCAATGTAAAGTTAATTGGCATGCTGTATTTTACTAATACGGGCATTCCTCTTTGTCGCCCTGGTATAAATTTAGCTTTCTTAATTGCCTTTAAAGCTACTTCGTCGCATCCTCCGCCAATTCCTCTGATTACCTCCGGGTCACGTACATTCCCTTCTTTATCAATGATAAATTGAACAATAACACGACCTTCAATTTGAGCTCTCCGAGCCATTTCCGGGTAGGTAATATATTCCTTAAGTGAAGCCAGGCCGCCAATTAATTCCGGCATTTGCTCAACAACTACAAAAACCTCCTCTGCATCTTCCTCTTCCTGTCTTTGTGGCGGAGGTGGTGGCAACTCCATAAAAGATTCATCCAAATCCAATTCTGAATCTAATTCAATGATTTCATTTTCGATGATTTCATCATTAGGCACTTCCACCGGAATTATAGGTCGAGGTGGCGGCGGAGCTTTTAATTCTTGCTTCGTTTGTACAATTTCTTCTACAAAAATTTCTTCCTGACGCTCAATAGCTAATGACTCTCCTTTTTCAGAAGGCTGGATATTCAATTTGAATGCAGAAATAAAAATAAGCAGCGTTAATATAACACCTAATTCAAGGCGAATTAGATATCCTTTTTTAAGATCGTTTTTACGATTAATGATTTTTACCGGAACTCTCATAGTAACCTCCGACTGTTTAAGAAGTTACTTAAGAATACCTCACATGCATGAAGATTTTATGAAGCGCTTTCCTCCATATTATGGGTAGTTTGCTACAACCTTCAATGCTTTCCTCAATAGTTGAAACTGATTAAAACCTGATACCAACCCTTGCCTCTCTCCATCTGCATGTGCTTCCAACTCGCCTTCCAGGTTTATTTTAAATCCATCTGAACTGGAAAGTATTTCAACAACATTATCTTTAAATGAAAGTCCCAATGATAGTTTGATGAATTCTGCAGCAAGTCTCAATCGCGATACATCTTTTACAAGAACCAGTTCAATTTGGCCGTCATTGTTAACTGACTCAGGTGAAATGGTGTACTTCCCTCCCTCTGTTTTACCATTTGCTATAGTTACCATCCAAACCTTTTGCTTTATCGGTTCGTTAAGATCAGAAGCATTATTTACTGTAGCTGTAAATAATTTAGCCGAATATAGAGCCCTTAAGCCTCCTGAAAAATATCTCAGTGAACCTTTTTTGAATTTGCTTTCTGAAGCATAATAATTTGTAAGCCCGTCTATCCCAATCCCAAATGTATTTAGAAAGTATCCATAGCTACTTTTGACAACATCAATGTCAGCAATATGATTTTGAAGCAAAATTTCAAAATCTGTTTCAAAATCAAGGGTTAAACCAATATTTTGTGCAAAATCGTTACCACTGCCTAAAGGTAATACCCCTAAAACAGCCTGGCTGCCCATAATTCCGTTTGCTACTTTATTAACGGTTCCATCTCCTCCACAAGCAACGATATGAGTATAGCCGTCAGCTTTTTGCCCAGCAATCTCCGGAATTGAGTCGTCCTTGTTAATATATATGAAATCAGAACCTGGTAATTTCATCCTCAATTCCGGCTCTTTCTTTTTAAAAAAAGGCTCTGCTCGTGACGAATTAGAAGAGCAGTTTATCAGGAAGCAATATGTTCGCTTACCGCTCAATCGAAATGCTTAACATTTACTGAGTATTTCCCCTTTTTGTCTGGCTCTAACTTAATTTTGTCAATAATTGCATCCATTGTGACTTCTCCTTGTATAGCGATAAAATCAAAACCATCTTCAGATATACGCTTAATTGGAGTTTGAATTCGAAGTGGATCCAGTACGATTAACAATAAATTATCTTCTCCGTTAAAATAATGATTAATAATTTTTTCGGCATTATTTCCGGCAAAGGATCGTACACATCCGTCTTGGTTAAAGTATGCGGGTTTTAAGCTTGCTTCTTCTGATATTTTAGGCCATTCAGATTGTTTAATGGCAGCAAATAATAAATCTATTTCCAATGTTATTTTATTTATTTGTTATATGCATAATGAATTAGGGCATCGCCCTTATTAACTACAGGGCAATTATTTAAACCAATTACCATTCCGTCGCTTGGAGCGATTACCCGTGAATTTAAATCACCGTAAGGATCTTTTATTAATCCTAAAACCTGTCTTTTATTAAACTCTTCTCCGAGTTCGGCTTTTGTAATAAACAGCCCGGCATTTTTTGTGCGGATCCATGTAGAGTTATTAAATACTTTAGTATTGTTAGGTTCGGGAGCTTCATCAATCATACCTAAATGCTTCATAAGTCTTTGAGTTCCAAATATACCTTCCTCGATTCCAAACTCATCATACCGCAGAGATTCACCGGTCTCATAAACCAATATTTCTTTCCCTTTTTTGTGAGCCGCACTTCGGAATGATTTAGAAATTAAAGAAGAATGCATCATTACCGGTGCTCCCATCGCTTTTGCCAGTTCTTTGGCCTTTTTGATTTTGAAGGAGCATCTGATTTGAGGATAATTAGATCGTGCCGCCCCGCCGGTATGAAAATCAATTCCATAATCAATTTCGGGAATAATCTCTTTCATCAAAGTATATGCGAGTAATTTTGCCAATGACCCACCCTTAGCACCTGGAAAACTGCGGTTTATATCTTTTCCATCCGGCAAACCTCGAGAATTCTGAATAAATCCGTAAATATTTACAATAGGAATAGCAATGACCGTACCTTTTTCAGGAACTACGACTTCACGTTCAATCATCCGCCGGACAATCTCAACACCGTTAATTTCGTCACCATGCAGCCCTCCGGTGAGTAATAAAACAGGGCCATCAACTGGAGCCCGATATACCAATACCGGTAAATCAATACTTGTATAAGTTGGAAGCCGGGCAATGTTCAGGTTTACAATTTTCTGTTCTCCAAGCCCAATTTTCTGCTTATTTATTGAGACAAACTCAGGCATGTTTTTTTGCCTTCTTTTTGCGTGAAGGATTCTTCTTTCGCTCATCCACTGCTTTTTCTATATATCCAATAATACTGGCAGCTATATCTTTTTTAGTAGTTTTCTCTATCCCTTCCAATCCCGGGGAGGAATTAACTTCCAATATCAAGGGACCCCTTTCTGACTGCAACATATCAACACCTGCAATTTGCAAATCCATAGCCTGTGCAGCTGTAAGAGCCGCTTCTTTCTCTGCTTTTGAAAGCTTTATAAGCGTTCCCGAACCACCCTGATGTAAATTTGACCTGAATTCACCCTCATTACCCTGACGCTTCATGGCTCCGATAACCCTTCCATCTACCACAAATGCCCGGATGTCAGCACCTTTTGATTCGGATATAAATTCCTGAACAATGACTCGCGCTTTCATTGCATGAAATGCTTCAATAATCGATTCAGCTGCTTTTTTAGTAGGTCCTAATACTACTCCATGGCCTTGCGTTCCCTCCAATAACTTAACGATTAAAGGAGCTCCCCCCACCGATTCAATTAATTTTTTAACCTCTTTTGAATAATTTGTGAAAACTGTTTTTGGAAGTCCTACTCCGGAACTGGCTAATAGTTGAAGACTCCGGAGCTTGTCCCTTGAACGAACCAAAGCCTGTGAATGAACAGCACTGAAAACTTCCATCATTTCAAATTGCCTGACTACGGCAGCTCCATAAAAGGTAACTGAGGCTCCTATACGAGGTATGATGGCATCAAGGTAATCTATCTTTTTACTCTTATAATAAATTTTTGGGTTATCCTGCTCTATAACAATATCACATTTCAGGTGATCTATAACCTCAACATTATGTCCTTGAGCTTCAGCAGCTTCTACTAAACGCGATGTTGAGTATAGTGAGGCATTTCTGGAAAGAATTCCAATATTCATTAAGTAGACTCCTCGGTCTTTTTGCTCTGAGTAATATTTTTATTGGTTACATCAACTATAAATGGGCCTTTTTTCAAAAACTTTCGACCAATCAATAATGGATACTTCATCGCCGAACGATTTGTCAGCGAAAATTCAATCATATATAAACCGTCGAAAAAATTGATTTTTGTTTGTACAAAGTATCTTAACTCGGTCTCCCCATTTGAACTTTTAACTTCACGCTGGTCATAGATCGGCATTTCCAGTTTTTTATCATTATAAGACTCATGGTCCGGATCAAGTAGATAAAATCGAATCCAATCTTTTCCATTCTTTTTAAAAGGTTCGATATGATGGCAGTGTAAACTGGAAGTATACGCCCCGGTATCAATTTTGGCTTCGAGACTATAAAATTCCCATTCAGGTAAATCTACCTGTTCAATACGGCCAATGATTTTTAGGTTTGATGTATTCATTGAAGAATTAAAAATAACGGTTTAATTGGCTAATTACATTCCTTTATAAAATATATTTAGCTGTTGCTTTCATTTCATATCTTCTGAAAAATGAATTCTCATATAATCAGCATGTATTTGAACAAACCAAGTCTTTTAATAATTTCTCTAAGCATCTTGATCGGCGGCTGTGGTTCAACCCAGACCATTTCTAAATCGGGTGAAATCCCGCTTAACAAAACAACACAAGCTACATTATGGGTGCAAAATGCGGCGGAATATGTCGCTATTACAACCCAGACTTACAACTTCGCTGAGCAAATGCTTCTACTCTCAGTGGAAGATTCCTATTGGACGGCTTCCCTGAATCAAGAAGAAAATGAGAATCATCCTTCACTTCCTCCTGCCATTATTATGGATATCGATGAAACTGTACTGGACAACTCTCCTTTTCAGGCAAGAATGATCAAGCAGGATAAGACCTTTAACATTGAAGATTGGAACGCCTGGTGTAATGAAGCAAATGCCGATGCTGTGCCGGGAGCTGTGAAGTTCACTAATTATGCCGCTGAAAATGGCATTACTATCTTTTATATCAGCAACCGAAGTTATGAAGTTGAGGAAGCCACGCGGAAAAACCTGATTGAAGAAGGGTTTCCTGTTTCAAGGTCAATGGACACAATTATGAGCAACGGCGAAGAACCGGGCTGGAACTCTTCTAAAATACAGCGCCGTAAATTGGTTGAAGATAATTACCGGGTTCTTATGGTTTTCGGAGATGACCTGAATGATTTCTTCCCTGCCAAAAACATTACCCAGGATGAACGGGCAGCTCTTGTTGAGGAACATGCCAACAAATTCGGGCGCATGTGGTTTGCATTTCCAAATCCGGTATATGGTTCCTGGGAGGATGCCTTATTTGATTTTAAAGATGAACTGACTAAAGAAGAACAAAATTCTATTTTGAAGAAACGATTGAATTCAAAAAACTAATCTCACACATGCAACCATTTCCTACTCTTTTTGTTGATCTTGAAACTGTTCATTCAAATATAGCACAGATGGCTTCTAGGGCTAACGAGCTATCTGTTGAATTCCGACCTCATTTTAAAACACATCAGTCTAAAGCTATTGGACGAATGTTTCGGGATTTTGAAGTTAGCGGCATCACCGTCTCTTCAATTAAAATGGCAAAATACTTCCTAAATGATGGATGGGATGATATCACTATTGCATTCCCTGCCAATGTTTTAGCTGTCAATCATTACAATGATTTAGCCGCGAAATGCTCACTTAAAACGCTTGTGATATCCAAGGAAGTTGTTCAGAAATTAGATCGAGAGTTATCCCGGGAATTGGGCTTATATATTGAAATAGATCCTGATTATGGACGAAGCGGAATTTCAATAAGTGATTTTGATACCATTGAGTCTGTCCTTAATACCATTAATGAATCAACCCATTGTTACCCCGCGGGGTTTTATTGCCATGCCGGCCATACTTATCAAGCTCGTTCTAAAGCAGAAGTAACGGCTATTGCTACTAAAGCGTTAGATAAACTAAGTTTGCTTAAGGAACGCTTCCCGGATTTACCTATTTGCTTCGGTGACACTCCATCTTGCAGTGTTTTGAATGACTTTGGGCCGGCTGACCAAATCAGCCCCGGTAACTTTGTATTTTATGACTGGATGCAGGTTCAAATTGGTTCCTGCTCACCGAATGAAATTGCAGTGTATATGGAGTGTCCGGTGATTGAAAAGTTTGAAGATCGTAAACAGGTTTTGATACATGGCGGAGCCGTCCACTTTTCTAAAGATTCCGTTCAAATAGGTAATTATGAAAGTTTTGGTGAGCCCATGCTTAAACATCTTTCAAGTGATACCTATATCAAACGTTTATCTCAGGAACATGGCATTATTCAATGCAATCAGGAAGCTTTTGATTCGATAAATGTTGGTGAAACCATTAAAATTTTTCCAATTCATTCCTGCCTTACGGCTGACTTAATGCGGAAATACCATACCTCTAACGGTCAGGTATTGGATCATATGAATGGCTGAGAACATTGATTATTGAACACGGAATATCCAGAGGGGTCATTTCTGTAAGTGTTAGATAATTCGAGAAAAATTTAGGCAAGGAAAAAGTCTCTCCTAGAGAAGAGTACGGCTTTAGCCGGGAGAGGTGTTTGTGCCAAGGTTTCCTATGCATGAATCAGTTTAAAAACTATTTGATTGTCGGAAAACTGTATAGCAAAAAGCATCAATTGCCTTGGCCCAACAACACCCCCTTCCTCTTCCACCCATTCGGTCGGCACCTCCCTCAAGGGAGGACTTCAGACTGAGAGGCTTTTCCTGGTAAATTAATCTATGGAAACCTTGAGATTGGAAACTCAGGGAAAAGGTTAGGATGATTTGTTAATTTACCCCGGGGTAGATCACAAAAACATTTAGATGATTACGGAGGAACTATGAGTTTAAAATTTAAAGCCGTCAAGTCTTATAAGCGTGAAGAAAATAATGAAAAGCAGCCGTCCTGGCTTCCGCGGTTGACAGGGCCGGGCAGGCTGGGTATAGATGATGTAGTGGAAATATTTAAAAAACACGGCCCAGCGGAGCGGATGTACACCTGATTGCCTGCGGAATGTCGGACCTGATTCCTGAACAGCTGCTGGCCGGTCATACGGTA
The DNA here is from genome assembly GCF_014762685.1 of Gracilimonas sp. Taxonomy (NCBI): domain Bacteria; kingdom Pseudomonadati; phylum Balneolota; class Balneolia; order Balneolales; family Balneolaceae; genus Gracilimonas; species Gracilimonas sp. The sequence goes on along the minus strand of NZ_JABURM010000005.1, from coordinate 926,942 downwards.
CGGATTGACGGACTCGGTACCTTCCGGCTGCATCTCAAATCCGATCCGGCCGATTCCCCTGAAGAGGTAACCGCCGATAACATCAAGGAGGTTCGTCCGAGCTTTATCCAGGATACTAGGGTAAAAAGAAAACTGAAAAAAGCGACCTTTATAAAAGTGAAAGAGAAATAAAAATCATAAAATCAGAGGACCGGCTGATCCGTGAGGGTATTCCCAAAAGGGTCGTTTGGAACAGGATTAAACCATAGAAACTAAATCAAATTACTGCTGGAGCCTTTTGATTCTTTTTTCTGAAAAGTGAGCTTGAATTGGGTTCCTTTTTTATCTGAACTATATTCCAAATGGCCATCTAACTGTTGCGTTATCGTCTTTATTAATGTAAGTCCTAAGCTTGATGGTTTCTCAAGATTAAAATCACCAGGCAACCCATTTCCATCATCACGTATCTTGATCTCAACCATTTCATTTTTTTCTTTGAGGGACAGCTCTATTATGCCATGAGGTCTGTTTTTAAATGCATGTTTGTATACATTCGTTAATAACTCATTCAAAATAAGACTACACGGTATAGCTTGATTAATATTTATAGAAACATTTTGCAGATCCAAGTCAACATCTATCTTCACGTTGGAATTCATAGCATGCCGGGTATGCTCAATCATTTTCAGGAAGTTTTCCTTCAGATTGACTTTTGAAAAGCTTTTGGACTGATAAAGCAATTCATGAATTATTGCAATGGATTTAATTCTGCTTTGTCCATCAGCCAAAAACTTTTGTGTTTCCTTATTAGTTGTTTCAAAGGCCTGTAACTGCATAATGCCGGAAACAAGAGCAAGATTATTCTTTACGCGGTGGTGGATTTCAAGAAGCAATACGGTTTGCTCATGTAACGAATCTTCGAGTTGCTTTTGAATCAATTTGCTTTCGGTTATATCTTGTACCGTTCCTATGGTACGAATGGGGATTCCCTCTTCGTTATAGAAAGTTTCGCCATGCTCCTCTACATGTTTAACCCGGCCATCCGGAAATAGCAGCCGATGCTTGATATGATAGGGTGTATTATTTTGCAGTGAGTCTGTGTATGCCTGATCAACTATTTCCCGGTCATCAGGATGTATCAGGTCAAGAAATGACTCATAGGAAGCACCAAATTGATCAGGGTCAATTTCAAAAATTCGGTAAATTTCGTCGGTCCATACTAATTCATTCTCCTCTAAATTCAATTCCCATGAACCGATGTTACCAATGCGCTGGGCTAAATTAAGGCGGGATTCACTTTTCTTTATTTTTTCCTCAATCAATTTAAATTCAGTAATATCGGCAGCAATACCGGCTATTCCTTTCTTGATCCCTGAAATGCCCTTAACCGGGAACTTGCTGATTGCGTAATATTTGGGACCGTGACCGTTAGTGATTAATTCTTGTCCAAGAACCGGTTTATTCTCTTTGAGAACCATTCTATCCTGACTTTTTAATGCTCGGGCAATATTCTTATCCAACAACTGAGATGCCGTTTTTCCTACTACTGTTTTCTTATCTAACCCAAATTGTCTCCGCCATTCCGGATTCACATATAGATATCTGCCTTCGCCATCCTTTAAAAAAATTGAGAAATTAGCCTGTTCACTGATTGCTTCCAAAACTTTAGAATTTTGCTCAGCTTGCAATTCGGCTAATTTACGTTCAGTGATATCTTCTTGTATCCCGATGTAATTTTGAATTTCATTATTTTCATCAAATACCGGGGCTATAGAAATTCGAATCCAAAAAGATTCCCCATTCTTCTTGTAGTTTAACAACTCTTCTGTAAATGGGATGTGCCGGCTAAGTTTATCCGACATTCGCTTTTTCTTAGCTACATCAACCTTTTTACCCTGAAGCAATTCGCCGGGTTTGCGCCCTATGGACTCCTTAAATGAATATCCCGTCAAACTCGTATAAGCTTTGTTTACCCACTCAATTTTATGGTTTTTATCTGTAATTACGATACCGTTAGGTATTACATCGGCCAAAAATGTAAATAATTTATGATCGCTTCTCCCCTCCTTGTGATATTGTTTATCTCGAAGAAAAGTTCGAAGCTGAACGGCTAAATTACCTTTATCATCGTCTTCAAGGGAACTCTCTTTACTTAAATAATGAATGACACATTTCTTCCGACTCTCTTCATTTTGAGTTACGTTTTTTTTACGAGAAGACTTCATTTGGATACGAGGTTTAAAAGTAAACAGATTAATATAGAGTAAAAGGTCTTCCTTTTAAAAACCCATTTCAACTTTATTGTATAGATATACAAATTTTAAGCTTAAAAACTTAGAAAGGATCACTGAAATAGGCGTATAAACCTAGGTGTTTTTACCTAAATATTTAAAATTGGCTCAATTGTTTTACCCCGAAATCTCTCTTACTTACGGAGCAGCATGGCGCCTCTTGAGTTTTTTTATGGATGGTTTGGAACAAGATTTACAGGTTTAAAATAAATATTCAAAACCTAATGAATTTCCATATTTCCCATAAATATTTTTACTAACCCCAACTTCGGCCTCGGTAAACTCGCACTCATATTAATTCGGCTATTAAAATTATTTTATGATACAGCCGACTCAGTTAAGCTAATAATTTTTTTAGCAGCATCTAATTGAGCGTTCATTCCGAAAGGTAAAGTGATGTTATTATCTTCATGGCTAATCATTGCTCCATAAAAGGCAGGGATATTTAGAGGTTTGATGTGATCATCCATTACTTGCTGCAATGTCAGACTGTTATCCCCGGCAGAACAGTCAGTACATTTCCCAAATACGAAACCCGATAATTGGTCCAGGATTCCCGTCAGTTTCAGCTGTGTTAGCATCCGGTCTATTCGGTAAACACTTTCCCCTATATCTTCCAAAAATAAAATGGCGTTTTCAAAAGAAGGCAGATAATCTGATCCGATCATAGAAACAAGCACAGATAAATTTCCGCCTAACAGATTGCCTTCCGCCGTCCCCGGTGTGATGATAAAACTATCATCGTATTCTTCCGGAATATCATAACTGATGGTATCTCCATTCCATGTGACAGCTTTAAAAGCATTGGTAGTAAAATTATTCCATGTAGACTTACCTACCGGCCCGTGAAAAGTATAGAGATCACTTTTTTTATAAAAAGCCATGTGTAATGATGTAATATCACTAAATCCAGAAAATACTTTGGGGTTGTTGCGAATCACGCTGTAATCGATAAGTGGTAAAATACGATTACAACCCCATCCGCCCCGAATACACATGATGCCGTCAACCTCAGGGTCGTTAAACATGTTCATCATGTCCTCTACCCTTTCAGTATCCGTTCCCGCCAGATAGCCATTTCTTTTCCTTACGTGCTTTCCAAGTTTTAGCTTAAACCCCAAATCTTTTAGGTTCACAAGCATTTCACCAAATACACGATCTTCATAAATAGGACTGGCCGGAGCAATCAACCCTAAAGTATCTCCACGTTTCAAAGCTTTGGGCTTGATCTTCGTTTGTGTGGGCACTACTGCAGCTAAATCAGAAGTACTGCCTGAACTACTGAAAGTTAGTCCTGTCAGAGAAGCTAATGCAGTTTTTTGAAGAAAATCTTTGCGTGTAAAAGCCATTCTTTATAATGATTAGTTAACGGAAGTATCTAGCTATATAACTGCTCTTTTTCAATGATTTTTGAAACCTTTTCCGGCACCAGTTCACTCACAGGTTTTCCTTTTGATACCAGCTCTCGTATTTGTGAAGATGAAATGTCTAATGGAGTATGTTCTACAAAATGAGTACGGTCTAAAATTTCTTGTTTAACATTTTGATGTTCAACTCCGGGACGTTTAGCAACTAATAACTCACATTCCTCTAAAATTTCATCGTAATACTTCCATGTATGGAATTTGGTAAGACTGTCTTCTCCCATACAATAATAAAATTTGGCATCAGGGTATTTTTGTTCTAAATACCGGATGGTATGTATGCTGTAAGAAGGTTTTGGCAGTTTACTTTCAATAGTATTAATAGTAAGCCGGTCCATATTTTTGAAAGCAGCCTCTAACATTTTCAAGCGATTTTCATACGAAGTTTGATGAATTTGCTGCTTATGCGGCGGATAAGGAGTTAGTAAAACCCATAATTCATCCAGCAAACCTGAATCAATAAAAGATTGAGCTATTGAGAGGTGCCCCTTGTGAACCGGATCAAATGTACCCCCAAATAAACCAACTCGCAGCGACATTATCTACTGGCTCTGACTTGTTTCTTGCCCCACACTGGCAGGAACGTCTGCTAATTTACGTTGTGCTTCATCGTGATAATTCTCTACTTCACTTCTGAAATTGCTGTCAGGAAAAAGCTGGATAAACTTTTCATATGCTTCAATCGCATTATTGTAGCGCTCAGCTTGTGCAGATACCACACTATTGTCGGCATAAGTAATCCAGGTTTGGATTTGATCTAATAATGCGCGTTCTGCCCATTTCGATTCCGGGTACTGATCAATAGTTTCACTTAAATAAATAGTAGCTGCTTTGTATTGTTCTGTTCTGACATAAAACTGAGCCGCTTCATATGATTTCCGAGCTAATTTATTCCTTAACTCATCAATTCTTGAAGCTGCATCACTAACTAATTCAGAATCCGGGTAACGATTGTTAAATAACTGGAATCGTTCTATAGCTGTACGCGTAGCAGATTGATCTAATTTAAACCGCGGACTTTGGTTGTAATAGCACAAAGCTGCTTTATATTCGGCTTCTTGCCTGCGTTCATCCTGCGGGTATAAACTTATATAACGGTCATATTCTGAAGCAGCCAATAAATATCTCCTGCTTTTATAATAGCTTTCAGCCAAATAATATTGTGCTTCCTGACCAAATTCAGTACCTCTTCCCAAACGGGTAACTTGTTCGAAGGCATTTGCGGCTTCATTAAAATCTTCCTCAACATAAAAAGCCATGGCTTTTTGATAAGCCACGTTTAGCGTGTCTCCACGCTTTATGAGTTTATCATTTTGGCAAGCAGAAAGGATAAAGAAGAAACCCAGTACAATTAAAAGTTTGTTACGCATTGAATAAAGTTGTTGTGATTTAATGGTCACGATTTTGAAGGAAGATAAGAAGTTTTTCAAGCTCTTGTTGATATTCTGAGGTTCTAAATTTTTTAAGGAGTTGGTAGGCTTTTTGATAGTGCTGATCAATTTCCCGGGCTACATCATTGAGTATATTTAGCTCTTTCATAATCGAAAGAACCTGATCTACTTGTTCGGCTTTCGGGTTTTCATCATCGAGTATATCTTGAATTAACGTTGATTGTTGTGCATCTGCTCGTTCTAACGCAAGAATTGTAAGATATGTTTTCTTGCCTTCAAAAATATCTCCTCCCGGACGCTTCCCAAACTTTTCCGGATCTGCCGTTGCATCCAGCAAATCATCTTGTATTTGAAAAGCTATCCCCATTTCATAACCAAGTTCCGCCAGCTGCTCCCTTTTCCCGGCAGTTGTGTGCGCGGCTATTGCTCCCATTTGCAAGGCTCCACTCAAAAGCGCAGCCGTTTTACCGGATATCATCTCGATATAATCCTGATGCGTTACAAAATCCCGGTCGACGAATTCCATATCCAGTGCCTGTCCTTCACACACAGTAATAATCGTTTTTACGAATACTTCATGCATTGCGGCATACTCCTCTTTAGAATAGGCATCTGAATGCCCGTAGTAATTTAGCTTACGATAAGCATCGGCAAACATTACGTCCCCTGATAGAATAGCCACATTTTCATTCCACTTTTTGAACACGCTGTCCTGCCCCCTGCGTTTGTCTGCACGATCCATGATATCATCATGCACCAAGGTGAAATTGTGCAGAATCTCTATCGCCAGAGCAGCAGGCATGGCTTCCTCAATGTCACCGTCACAAAGTCCGCACGCAAGCAGGGAAAGCATTGGGCGAATACGCTTGCCCCCTACAGTAAGTGCATATCGGTAAGGCCCGTATAGAGTGACCGGATCAGAAGGAAGATCTATCTCCTGCAATCCGGTTTCTATCTTCTTTAGTAAAGTTTGTTGTAGATTTGTTATGCTCAATGCTCTTTTCGTAGATGAATGAAATAAATATAAGGAAATTAACCGACGATTTAAGCCAAGCTTTTCCTAAAAATCAAAGTATACCTATAACCGAACAGTCACCAATAAGCAGCGCTCTATGCTATCTTTTGTAAATGTGAGGGGTTCAGTTTCGACACCTGCTTACACCCAAGTAAGGTCAGGATGGTCTTTAAATCATTTTTCCATTCATTAAAAAGCTGTTCCAATCCTTCATAACCTTCTGTTTTAACGGCTTTAATAACGGGTTGAGCCGTTGCTGTAAAATGAGCCCCCAAACACAACGACTTTGCGATATCAAAAGATGAACGAATACCTCCGGAGGCTATGATTTCAAAACTTCGCTCCCATTCCAGTTTACTGAGCTGCTGGATACATTCTACTGTGGGAATCCCCCACTCATCAAATCGATGATTTACGGAAGAATTTGAAGCCCTGAAATTCTCCACTTTAGCCCAGCTTGTACCACCTGCTCCGGCCACATCTACTACCCTCACTCCTGCATTTAATAATCTTCTTGCAGTATGTTCTGAAATTCCGGCCCCGGTTTCTTTAACTATAACCGGCAAATCGGTATCCTTAACCAATTGCTCTATACCACTTAAAACACCTTTGAAGTTCCGGTCCCCCTCCGGCTGCATGAGCTCCTGAAGGGGATTTAAATGCACAATGACAGCATTAGCTTTTATTGAATCAATTAATCGGGTAAGTTTTTTAACACTAAGCCCACCAATAAGTTGGGCCCCACCAATATTAGAGCAAATAAAAGCATTGGGAGCTTTATCCCGAACTACAGAAAAGGTATCTGTTAAAGATTCATCTTCCAGCATCGCACGCTGACTTCCAACACCAAACGGTAAATTCTCTGCTTCACAGAATTCCGCAATAATTGAATTAACCGGTCCGGCATCGGCATATCCGCCCGTCATTGACGAAATAAAAAGCGGAAAGTTGAATGATCTTCCTAACAATTTGGCTTCAGTAGAAACTTCTTTAAAGTTTACTTCAGGAAGCGCGTTATGGACAAATCGGAAGCGCTCAAACCCGGAGGGCTGTTGATATTGTGTACCGTCGGTAACGGTAAGTTCTACATGGTCTTTTTTTCGGTCTCTGATGTCTGTCATAGAAATAAATTCCACATTCCAAGCGCCAAATTCCAATAGTTATTTTTGCATGTCATCCTGATCCCGATTATCGGGACGAAGGATCTTCATATGTTGGACTTGTAAAGATTCTTCACTTTTGCTCAGAATGACTTATTAGATTAAATAACTACCGCTATTCACATGGAAAGTCTGTCCGGTAGCATGCGTAAGCTTTCCTTCCGAAAGTAAACTCACAATATTAGCGATTTGCTCGGGCGGAGCTATGGAATCCAATGCCAGGTCTTTGGTAAGGTAATCGGCTCCATACACTTCGATGGAACCTTGTGCCATGTCCGTATCCACAAAACCGGGAGCTATCGTGTAGGCGGTGATGCCATGCTTCCCAAAGCTGCGGGCAATGCTTTTGGTGAAAGCCACCATCCCTCCTTTACTGGCGGCGTAACTGGCGTATTCACCCGTATCTCCTCTATAACCGGCCCGGGATGAAATATTGATCAGCCTCCCTTCTATTCCGGCTTTCGTCCACGCATTCAGCGCCCACTTAGAGATTAAAGCCGCCGAGCGTAAGTTCACTTGCAGGGTCTTATCCCAATTCTCCAGCCAGTCTTCGTCAGAGATATCAAACTGCGCCTCCGCAAACATTCCGGCGTTGTTAATAAGGACTTCCGGAGTTTCGTCTCCTTTAAAAAACGATTTTAGTTTTTCTAACTCCTCAGGCTTCGCTAAATCACATTTTATATGAGTGTAGTTCTGGTTACTGGGAAATGGTGTATCTGTTGAACGGGAAGTGCCAATGACTTCATGCCCTTCATCGAGTAACTTTTGAGCTATGGATTTTCCTATTCCTCGAGAGGTGCCTGTAATCAATAATTTCATGGGAAGTTCTTTGTTCTGATTTTAATTCCGTAAATGAGCAAAGATAATGTAATCAGTGTAATCAAAGAAATCAGCGGGCGTTACTTCTCCAAACCGGAACATTCGAGCAAGCTTCCCCATACATAATTTTCTTAGCTCTCTTCATTAACTTATTGGTGGCCAACATGTAAATGGAATCGGGGACGTGTACTTTTCCACAGCCTTTCAGCAGCACGAATTTGTCTTCGTATTGACCCCAGTCGTAGTCCTCGAGCTTTCTCTGGTAAAGTTGGTGTAGAAATGCTTCTTTCTTCCCGAGGAAAACTTCGTTGGCAAATGGACTGGCGTATGAAGTGAGTAACATCCAGGCCCAGGGAGCGATAATGGCATCGGTGCTGCAGTGAACGCATAAGTTTTTGCCTTCATACTGCGACCAGCCAAATTCCTTCAGCTGTTCCCGAAAATCCTTCTCTTTCAACAACAATTCCTGAAATAAGAACTGCTTGATATCAAGCTCCTCAATGGGAGTGTCATCATGGAATTTCTGCAGATCCAGCGTTACCAGCTTGGTGTTTTGTTGGACCTTATTTACGATTGCTTCTGACATGGAATGTTTAATTTTAAGTGTTAAATGTTAAATGCGTAAGCCGCCATTTAACATTTAACACTAAACATTTAAAATTAAATAGAAAACGATTCACCACAGGAACAGGTCCTCGTGGCATTCGGATTTTTGAAATGGAACCCTTGCCCATTCAACCCTTCCGTGTAATCCAATTCCGTTCCGGCCAGGTAGAGGAAACTTCGCATATCGATCAGCACCTTCAGCCCATCTACATCGAAAATTTTATCATTCTCTTCAGGCTGGACATCAGAATTGAATTCAAGGTCGTAAGTTAATCCGGAACATCCCCCGCTCACCACGCCTACGCGTAAAAAAGCATCATCAGGGACATTCTGTTCCTTTCGGATTAAATTGATGCGTTCAGTAGCACGATCTGTGATGGAAAGTTCTTCCATAATACTTCTTCTTTAGGATTTAAACAGAAACTACCTGAATTTCCGGATCGATACGCTTCACCATACTTTCGATGGCGTACAGCGTTCCGGTTGTAGCCGTTGGGCATGTACCGCAAGCACCCTGATAGTGAACCTTGAGGCGATTTTGCTCAAGTCCGAGTACTTTCAATCCACCGCCATCGGCAAGCAGATACGGACGAACTTGTTCATCCAGCATCTTGGTAATTTCCTGCAACCGCGGATCATCAGATCCCTGCACTTCCTTACTCAAGTGAACATCGGTGTCGTCTTCTTCATGAGTAATAGCTTCCGCTTCACGAATTGGAGGTGCCAGTTTTCGAAGTAATTCTGACCAAACAGCTTTACCATCTTGCGTAACGGTGATGTATTTGTCTACATAATATACATTGATCACGTTATCGATCGCGAATAATGCAGATGCCAATTCATCTCCTTCAGCTTCTGCCGCATTTTCAAAAGAACGCGTAGTTCCATTGGTCAGCGGTTCAGCCAATACAAAGCGCATGGCGTCTGGGTTTGGGGTGCGTTCTATTTCTTTAATTTTAGCCATATCAGTTCTCTTTTGTTGTCAAAAAAATTCTTGTACGTATTTAATTCCATTTACCAATCGATCAATATCGTCTTCGTTATTATAAAAAGAAATTGAAGCTCTTGCCGTGCCGGGAATTTCATAATGATCCATGATCGGTTGTGCACAATGGTGACCAGTTCGTACGGCAATGCCTTTTTGGTCCAAAATAGTGCCGGCATCCGTAGGGTGTATTCCCTCCAATAAAAACGAAATAACCGAGGCTTTGTTTTGCGCTGTTCCGATGATTCTTAATCCTTGAATCTCTTTTAGCTTCGTAGTGGCATATTCCAGCAATTCATGCTCCCGAGCAGCGATATTCTCCATTCCAACTTCATTCAGAAAGTCGAGGGTTTCTGCAAAACCGACTCCGGCCGCAATAGGTGGAGTTCCGGCTTCAAATTTATGAGGCAGATCATTCCAGGTGGTTCTTTCAAATGTCACCTTGTCAATCATGTCCCCTCCTCCCCGGTATGGAGGCATTTCTTCCAGCAATTCTTTTTTACCATACAGAATACCGAATCCCGTTGGTCCACACATTTTGTGAGCTGAGAATGCATAAAAATCGGCATCCAGCTTTTGAACATCTACCGGAGAATGAGGAACTGCTTGTGCTCCATCGATCAAAACCGGAATATCTTTGGCATGAGCCGCTTCAATGATCTCTTCTACCGGGTTGATGGTACCGAGTGCATTGGAAACATGTACCACGGCTACCATTTTAGTGCGATCCGAAAGCAGGTTTTGATATTCATCCATCATCAACTCCCCGGATTCGGTCATTGGAATGACTTTGATCCTGGCTCCTGTTTCCTCAGCGATCATTTGCCAGGGCACAATGTTGGCATGATGTTCCATTTCTGAAAGAATGATCTCATCACCTTCCTTAAAATGTTTACGCCCGTAGCTTTGTGCCACTAAATTGATGGAATCAGTGGTTCCGGTTGTATAAATGATCTCTTCAAGGTGACGAGCATTGATTAGTTTCTTCACCTTTTTGCGAGCTGCTTCAAAAGCATCCGTAGCCTCTTGGCTAAGTGTGTGAATGCCCCTATGCACATTGGAATGCTCATTGGAATGATATGCATTAATGCGATTTACTACTCGCTGCGGCATCTGACTCGAAGCCCCGTTATCCAGATACACCACCGGTTGCCCATTCACTTCACGCTGAAGCACGGGGAATTGACTGCGAATAGCGTCCCAGTCGATATTGGTTTTCGTATCTGTTTTCAGGGTTTCTTGCATAATTTATTTGGTTGTCATCCTGATCCCGATTTATCGGGACGAAGAACCTGCACAAGTCAAACAAGTGAAGGTTCTTCGCTTTCGCTCAGAATGACTTTTTAACTCAATATATAAAGTCTCTCCTTGAGGAGAGTACGGCTTTAGCAGGGAGAGGTGTTGGTGAATCAGGCAACATTGCCCTAATCGACACCCTCCGCCTCCCATTTGGTCGGCACCTCCCTCAAGGGAGGACTTTTCAATATTTCAATCTGCGAACATTCGCTATATCTGTGTTATCCGCGTTCAATTCCTTAATTAAATTAAGGCTCAATTCCCTACCGCAACAAATTCTTCGTCGCGAGAGGTAAATTTTATTACTTCATCCAACAATAATTTGTGAACTGATTCAACTTCCATATTCTCGATACTTTCGAGAGTGAAAGCGTATACCAATAGCTCACGAGCTTTCTTCTTGGTCAATCCGCGACTGTGAAGATAAAACACCTCATCTTCGTTAAGGTGACCTATTGTTGCACCGTGAGAACACAATACATCATCGGAAAATATCTCGAGCTGTGGCTTGGTATGAACCGTTCCATCTACCGATAGCAACAGATTTCTATTTTCCTGGAAAGAATCAATCTTCTGGGAATTTTCCCGAACAAAGATCTTTCCATTAAAGATGGAATGTGCTTTGTCGTTCACAACTACTTTATGCAGCTGGTGACTTTGCGCGTGCCAGTGCCGGTGATCGATCGCAGAATGCGTATCCGCTATTTGCTCGCCATCAATCAGCACTAAGCCGTCAATGGTGAAATTTACTTCTTCGTCATTTTGCACAACCCGCGGATCGTTACGGAATAACTTCGCACCCAAGCAAATAGTATATGAGTGATATTCAGCATATTTATCCAGATGTGCGATCGGCCGTGAAATATGGTTCGCCTTCTTACTGTCGCGCTGAATTCTGGCATGGTGAATGTTCGAACCTTCCTTCATCTTAAACTCAGCCACGGGAATATTCAGGTATTCATTTTCGGCAAGTCCGATATGCTCCTCAACCACCGTTGATTTGGAATACGCTTCTCCAACAAACAATACTCTGGGAGTAGCATAAAACGGCTTCTGAGCATCCGTAAACACATTCAGAATATGAATCGGTGCTTCAACTTTGGTTTCTTTAGGAACGTGAATGAACACGCCATCTTTGAAATTGGCGTCATTAAGAGCGTTAAAAACATCCTGATCTTCATCAAAAGTGGTGTATTTACCGAGATGCTCTTTCACAACTTCAGAATCTCCGTGTTCAACAAGAGTTCCTACGGTTACGTTATCCGGAATGGCATCCAGCGAAGATCGTTCTGCATCAAATTCACCATTCACAAAAACCAAACGGCTTTTCTGTGCTTCCGGTAGATAATGATTACTGATGTCACCCACCTGGTTAGCCACTGCTTCTGCAACAGGAACAAAATGATTACGGCTGATAGATCTCAGATCCGTAAATCTCCAGTCCTCATCTTTTTTAGTGGGAAATGGGAATTCTGAGATATTTCCTGCTCCTTTTTGATTCAATCCGGCAATTACAGCAACATCCGATGTTATGCTGAAATCACCGTCCAAAAAGTTCAGTATGGTTTCTTTTTCTTGTACTGCTGTACTCATTACTGAGCCTCTCCGTTTAGGGAAAATTCTTTTTCAAGTTTCTCATAGCCCTGATCTTCAAGCTCAAGTGCGAGCTCTTTTCCGGCAGATTTCACGATCTTACCATCCATCATCACGTGTACAAAATCAGGTGTGATGTAGTTTAGCAGTCGCTGATAATGGGTAATCAAAACAATAGCATTTTCAGGTCCGGCAATCTTATTGATACCGTCAGAAACGATCTTAAGTGCGTCGATATCAAGTCCTGAATCGGTTTCGTCCATGAATGCCAATTTTGGATTCAGCACCGCCATCTGGAAAACCTCATTCTTCTTCTTCTCACCACCTGAAAATCCGGTGTTAATGCTTCTCTCGAGGAAGGAATCCTTCATATCAATAACTTCAAGTCGACTTTTCAGGTAGTCATCAAATTCAAGCGGATCGAGTTCTTCCCGTCCGTTTTCACGAGCAATAGTATTATAAGACTCACGAAGCAGAGTTCTGTTAGTAATACCCGGTACTTCGATCGGATATTGAAATGCGAGAAACATACCCAGGTGAGCACGCTCATCGGCATCCAGTTCGGTTATATCTTCGCCTTCAAAAAGGATCTCTCCCTCCGTGATCTCATATTCAGGGTGACCTGATACTACTTTAGCAAGGGTACTCTTACCACTTCCGTTTGGACCCATTATTGCATGGATCTCTCCTTTATTGATGGTGAGATTTACACCTTTAAGAATCTGTTCTTCTTCGCCTTCAACCGAGGCATGTAAGTTTTTGATTTCTAACACGTTTCTGTTCTTTTTTGTCTTTTTTAATTATTTAATTTCTTTGAGAAATGATGAATGCTCAATTTTAAATGTTAAACGTGTACTTCATCATTTAACATTTAAAATTACTTATCCAACACTACCTTCTAATTTCACATCCAACAGTGCATTTGCTTCTGTTGCAAACTCAAGTGGAAGTTCCTTAAGTACTTCCTTTACAAAACCATTGATGATCATAGAAATAGCATCCTGCTCACTGATTCCACGCTGCATGAGGTAAAAGATCTGTTCTTCACCTACCCGCGACGTTGAAGCCTCATGCTCCACACTTGCCGTTGGGTTTTGAGAAGAGATGTAAGGGAATGTATGTGCTCCGCAGGTCTGACCAATCAACATCGAGTCACAAACCGAATAATTACGGGCACCATCCGCTTTTTTGGAGATCTTTACTTCTCCGCGATAGCTGTTATTTGAATGTCCGGCCGAGATACCTTTGGAAATAATAGTACTCTTGGTATTCTTGCCGATGTGGATCATCTTGGTTCCAGTATCAGCTTGCTGTCGCTTGGTGGTTACGGCAACCGAATAGAACTCACCGATAGAACCATCACCCTGCAAGATCACACTTGGATACTTCAGTGTAACTGCAGATCCCGTTTCAAGCTGAGTCCAGCTGATTTTGGAGTTCTTACCTCGGCAGGCACCACGCTTCGTTACAAAGTTGTAGATGCCACCCTTTCCATCTTCATCACCGGCGTACCAGTTTTGTATGGTTGAATATTTGATTTCTGCATTGTCCAAGGCTACCAATTCAACCACAGCGGCATGAAGCTGATGCTCATCATACATTGGAGCCGTACAGCCTTCGAGGTAACTGACATGAGAATTGTCTTCTGCAATGATCAGTGTTCGTTCAAACTGACCTGAGTTCATGTTGTTGATACGGAAATAAGTAGAAAGCTCCATCGGGCAAATAGTATCCTTAGGCACGTAGCAAAAAGATCCATCTGAAAATACCGCTGAGTTCAGTGCCGCATAAAAATTATCGCGGACAGGAACTACCGAGCCCATATATTTTTTTACTAATTCCGGATGATTTTTAATAGCCTCTGAAATAGAACAGAAAATAACTCCGGCCTCAGCCAACTTTTCTTTAAAAGAAGTGAAGACAGACACACTGTCAAATACTGCGTCTACAGCAACACCTGCTAAAGCTTTTTGTTCTTCCAGCGGGATACCAAGCTTTTCATAAGTCTCACGAATCTTAGGATCAACGTCATCCAGACTGTCTAATTTAGGCTTATTCTTAGGAGCAGAATAATATTGAAGGGTATCAAATTTAGGCTTTTCGTAAGTGGCATTAAACCAATCCGGTTCTTCCATTTCAGTCCACGCACGATAAGCCTTCAAACGGAACTCGAGCATCCATTCCGGCTCTTCTTTGCGAGCAGAAAGTTCGCGGATGATATCTTCATTCAGTCCTTTAGGAAAATCTTCATATTCAACATCGGTGGAGAAACCATACTTGTACTCCTCTCCGATCATCGATTCTAACGCTTCAGTCTCGCTCATTAGCTATAGGGTCTTAATTTTTTTCTTCTTGATCAGACAAGGTGAACTACCTCACAGTACTATATGCTCGGTGTTTTACCTGCCTATTTAGATTGAGTACAAATATACGAAATCTCCTTCTCTTAACTAAACCGAAATGATTGAGAATTTCTATTACTGTAATCAGCGTTCAGTGAATCTCGTTAGCAAAAAATTCCTATTCGCGAGTTAGGCGATTCTAAACACAGAATTGGTTAGACAATCTCTGGTTGCCAGGCAAAGATAAGTCACCCATCGCTCATCAAAGCACATACGCACACCGTGTTCACGATGTCTTCCCAAGTACATCCGCGTGATAAGTCCATCATAGGCTTGGCCAATCCCTGGATAATGGGACCTGTGGCTGTAGCTCCGGCAAGGCGTTCTGTGATTTTATAAGCAATATTACCCGCATCCAGATTGGGGTAAATGAAAACGTTGGCTTGTCCTGCTACTTCTGAATCCGGAGCTTTGCGTTGAGCTATTTGGGGAACAATAGCCGCATCAAATTGAAGTTCGCCGTCCACCGGATAATTGAGATTGTGAGAATTTATAATCTCCAGTGCATTTCTCACCAAGTCAATGCGTTCGTGTTCAGCACTTCCCTTTGTGGAAAAAGACAGCATGGCTACTTTTGGTTTACTGCCTGTTACTTTTTGATGGGTTTGGGCTGAATCCATCGCTATGGTCGCTAATTGCTCAGCGTTAGGATATGGAACTACTGCACAATCTCCATAGGTAAAAACGCGCCCGTCATTAAAACTCATTAAAAAAACGCTGGATACTACATTCGAACCGGACTTCAGTCCTATAGTTTGAATGGCGGCCCTTAGGACATCCCCCGTAGTAGAAACGGACCCGGCAACACAGCCATCTGCGTCACCTGCTGCAACCATTGCTGCTGCAAAAAATAATGGATCTTTTACGATATCTATCGCATCAGACTCAGAAATCCCCTTATGTTTTCTTTGCAGATAGAAAGAATGAGCATAAGTTTTTAGCCTCTCATCGGAAACCGGATCTACAACCTGCAAGTTTTTGGAAATATCAGAAGTCCCTGAATTTTGGATAAGAATGGGGTGAGCTAAATTATGATCCTTTAAATGCTGCGCGGCTTGCACTACTCTTGGGTCTGAGGAGCGTGGCAGAACAATGGTTTTTAATTCTTTTGAGGCTCGTTTTCGAATATCCTGAATTATGTCCATTACCCTAATAATAAAAAGATTGAAATTATAGCGATCCCTAATCCCGACCATTGTTTCAGGGAAGGTTTGTCCTTCCAAATCAATATTCCTATAAAAGTACCTGATACTACTAAAGTCACATTAACCAGAGGAAAAACAATTGATCCCGGCATCAGTTTTAAAGCGTAGATCAAAAATATAGAAGAATATAAGTTCACAATTCCCGTGACAATACCATATCCTATTTCTTTGAAGGTAAAATGAATTTCGTTCCTTTTTATAAGAATTCCCATCCCCACTAGAAATGAAACAAAGAAAATTCCGGAGATAAATAAATCCTCTGACATCTGTTTTGAAAAAACACGTTCGTATACTTTAAGACCGGTATCGGCAAAGCCGGTCATGATAAATATCAGGATAGGCAACCATGCATCCGAAAGCCCGGAAATGCTTTTTGTGCGAATTCTGGGAACCATTAATAAAAGAGAGCCTAAAGCTAAAATAATACCAATATATTTTATTCCGCCAATGGTTTCTCCGAACACAAACAAGCTGGCCGCTATAGGGAAAACAAGAGACATCCGCATAGCTGCAATACTCACGCCCATTCCCACCCGGTCAATAGATCTGCTGTAGACTACCATATTTGCAATAAATATAACCCCAAGTAAGAGTACCAAACCAATCAGCCAGTTACTCAGTGTTATGGCTGCATCAGGAAAAACAGATAGTTCATGAGAGTTTAAGAGACTTATTAAAAATCCTGCTAAATAATTACATACCAGAATTTTCAGAATATTCAATTTTCCATTTTCGGCAAGCTTTAAAATCTGAGCAATAGCGAGAGAACAGCAAACACTAAGAATTATAAACAGAAGTCCCATCAGTTCAGAAGCTCAAGGTCTCTATCCCCGAATAACAATGGGTTTTGCGGGCGGTCATATATGCTTCGAGAAGTAAAAGGTACATTTCTTTCCAAATGATCATAGACCTCACTTATCCGTAGTTTCCCTTGCTTAAAGGCTTCAGCCAGATAATAGGTAAAAATACTATGCCTTTTTTGTTCTCCGATACTTGAAGAATAAATACCTGACCTCTGATTTGGACGCCCCGCAAATAGTACTGCTGCTTTATAATTACTATCAGTGACAGTTGAAGCTAATCTTCTAAACGGTTGTGATGAACCATCATTATTCAAAATATCCAGGTCAGCAAAAATAACCAGCGAATTGAGACGCAAACTGCTCAGTCCTTCAAAAAATTTCTGCAGATCAAGATAGGACGTACCCTCCTCATTGAGTTCACTGCCTATCAGGTAGACTTTAGAATCGCGGATTTCGGCATACCCATTTATATATACAATGAGATTTCTTGGAGGTTCATCTAGCGGTATCGCTAATCTTGAGTAAGTTTGCTCAAGCGATCGCTCAGAAGAGATATTGATTGCTTTTATGATATTGTTCGACCTGATTGCAAGGGCTTGACTGAAATAAGCTTCCATCAATTCAACATCCCGCTCGCCATATATGCGCTCTGATAATTCTTTGTTTTCGAACTGAAAATTTGAAAGTATAAAAGCTGAAGAATTCAAAGGCTCTAATCCCAAATCAGGAATATTTTGCTCCACATCTACAGATCCAAATGGCACACTAGGTATGGTGATTACGGAAAGGTCAGAAGCAAATTCAGAAGACCTCCAAATAGTATTTACATCATCTACCGATACCCAGGTTTCTGAAATTCCATATAAAACTTTGTACCAATCCCCTTCTTTCTTAACTAATTTAAGCTGACTTCCTTCAGCCAAATCAGTCAAAACATTATTATTATCAATAACCGGAGCATTTCTTAAAGCGGTTATTTGAGCATCCACAACTACAAATTGCTCAAAAACAGATGAAACCGGCACCTCTTTTTTACGGCTTAATGAATCATAGAAAACCTCTACCAAAATGTTGTCAGAAGGAGTTTCTTCAAAAATACCTGCATCAATCTCTTCTGCCAGATTGATACTAATTCTGCCATCTCTAAAATCCCACCCCTTATGTTCAGCTAGAATGCTGTCACTATAAGAGAGCCTGATTGATGGAGTGACTGAGTTGTAGGGCTTCGCATTTACTGTATCAGACTCTTGGACGGCGCCAATTTTACGTAATAAGCGACTTTCTCCTGTAGCTGAGGGTTCCCCAATTGGTTTCATGTTTAAAAAAGACAAGCCTGTAAGTAATGTTCCGGCTCCAATCAATGAATAACGCTGAGTGTTAGTAGGTTCAGTCACCAATTGATCAGAAAAAGCGGCGAAATAGGACAATCCAGCTCCTGCAGCCCCCAAAAGCACGTATCCCAGCCTCGGCCGATAACGCTGAATATATCGTTCGGAACGAACTCTTTTCGCGTATTCATACGTATTGATTGCCTTTAAATCGAAGTGAATCAGTGGTTGATTTGGAGTAATTCCATTTGTGCTCTCTAAATAAAACCGGGATGAAATAAGCTCAAAATCATTTATGTCTTTGGTGCCCTCATCAACTACTACCCAGCTTGTACTGGAACAAGACATCAGTGAGATAGATATGAGCAGTATAAATAAAACACCCCCCATCGGGGTCTTTATCCCATAAAATCCTTTCTTGCCTTTCAAAGCATCATAGCATTTAGATAGGATATCGTGCAATGCAGATTTAATGTAAATCAGTTTGTTTAAGCCCATGGGGTTTGTTTGGAAGCCGTCGCTATTTTGGCAGCGTCTATGGCAATTACTAGTTCTTCATTGGTAGGTATAACGTGAACTTCCACACTTGAATTGTCAGTACTAATCATTGTTCCTTCAGATAAAGCGATATTTTTTTTCTCATCTACTTCAATTCCTGAATACCCCATATCTTTTAAAATCTTACTCCGAATGGGAGCTGCATTTTCCCCGATTCCACCGGTAAAAATAATAGCATCTACCCCATTCATCGCCGTTATATATGAACCGATATACTTTTTGACCCGATAGCAAAATACATCAATTGCTTCGTTGCATCTTCGGTCCCCACTTTCAGCTTCTTCCAATAAGTCACGCATATCCGCCGCGTAACCACTAAGGCCCAAAAGGCCGCTATGTTTATTTAGCAAAGCGTGAACATTTGCAAGAGATAATTCTTCTTTCTCTATGAGGTAGAATAAGATAGAAGGATCAATATCACCACTCCGGGTACCCATCACCAGCCCTTCCAGCGGGGAAAAACCCATACTGGTATCATATGATTTTCCATCCTTTATGGCCGTAACAGAACATCCATTACCTAAATGACAAGTGATCACTTTAGAGCCTTCTTTAGGTTTTCCTGACAGTTTATAGTACTGACGGCTCACAAAATAATGTGAAGTACCATGAAAGCCATATTTTCTAATTTTATACCGACGATATAACCGGTTAGGGATTCCATATAAATAAGCATGTTTGGGAATAGAGTGGTGAAAAGCGGTATCAAATACAGCAACATGAGGAATATTTGGAAGATGTTTTTTTGCCGCACGAATTCCGTCCAGGTTAGGAGGATTATGGAGCGGTGCAATATCAAAAGCCTGTTGTATAGCTTCTTCCACATCGTCATCTATAAGAACAGAATCTTTAAAGGTTTCCCCTCCATGAACCACCCGATGCCCTACCGCCTCAATTTCGTCTAAGGAATGCAAGTAATCATTGTCAGCATCAATAAGCATTTCCATAATAGTTTTAAGCGCAGAAGGGTGATTCTCGATCACCATCGTCTTTTTGTAAGGTTTTTCACCTTTGAACTCTTGTTTTATGATAGAGGTGACGGCCCCTATTCTTTCGACCAGTCCTTTACATAAACACTCTCTATCTTCGGTGTTTATAAGTTGGTACTTAATAGAAGAACTTCCGCAGTTTATAACAAGAATTTTCATGAGTGAGTCAAAGTGAGATTACCGCTCCAATGCCGATTAAATTACGGAATTTAAACGTGTTTTCATTTCCGTTGGGGTGAGAAAGCCAAAAGGGAATTTCATAGCGTATTGCAAACCCGCGATCTTTACCCAGATAATCGGGAATATTCAGAGAAAATTGGAATCCAAGTCCTGCATCAGAATTTACATTCAGTATATCCGACTGCACACCGGGAGTTTGCATGTAGTTATTCCTGTAAAAACGCCCAATATCTCCAAATACGTAAGACCTGAGATGTACAAAATCACCTATTATCGATTGCTTAAATAAGTTATTTACTGGATTCGGATATTCAACTTCCGCATTCAGGGACATCGTAAAGTTGTAAGTGAGCGGGTTTTGACTGTTTGCTAATTCTTCAAAATCCTGAAAAGTATACCCTCTTAAATTAGCTCCGCCGGCTATTTGAAACAGACCATCATCTAACAAGGTATTAGGAAGTGTTCCCTGAGCACGGGTTACCCCATTATTTAACCATTCAACGGGCTGACGATAACTACGGCCAAATTGATATTCAGGGGCCGCATCCGAACTATTAATGCCGGAAAAACCTCTTAACCTTACATTGAATCCCTTGCCCAAGGGTATTTGCTGTTTTACTTCAACAGCACCAACCGTGTAAGAAGCAGAACTCACCAAATTTTGTTTTACGGAAGCCTGCAAGTCAAACTTTCCGATGTCAAAGACTTTGCTCAACCACATATTCATCCCCAAAAGTGATTTCCAATCCGTTTGCCACAGTTGAGGATAGGGCCGGTAATCCGCATCAAACATTTTCTCTTGACTGAAAAAGAGTGACCATTCGGTGAATTTGAGTTCATTAAATTCAGTCTGCCATCTTTTATTTAAGGATACCTGATGGTGACTATAACCGGTTCTGATGCTACTTCTGATTTGTATATTACCTTCATTGCCGTAAGAGGAAATAGCCGCAACAGGCTCGGTAAATGACAGGTAATATGAAACGGGTAGCTCAGGGATGTTGGTTGCCAGCCAAACACCGGCATCCAGTCTGTGTGGGCCATCCCGGAATGTACCTTCAATTTCTCCAAAAACCCGAGCTCCAACACGAATTCCATCTACATTATTGTACCAAAGATCCGGGGCAAACTTTAGCTTATAACGATCGGATTGTGCGAAGGCTAAGCCGGGAACTAGTAAAAACAGAAAAAATGTAATTAAGAAATTTCGATTATCCACTCTGGAAGTATTTCAAGGTATTGATCTGTTAGGATATCATGGGTTAGCTTCATTAAGCGTCGTTGTTCCGGCCATTTAATATATAGTTCAATTTCGTCAATACTAACCCATTTAAAGCCCGAGTGTTCTTCATCAAGCTCAACTTGCGCATCAACATCTAATTCTGCTGCAAATGCGGGTATAGCATGCACCATATCAGTCTCTGCTTCATAAAATGAATTCACAGACGGTATAGTCCAAAATTTAACCGGTGTTAAACCCGTTTCCTCTTTAAGTTCACGAAGCGCTCCTTCCCAACTGCTTTCCTCTTTCTTTATTTTCCCCCCTACCATCCGCCATTGATTTCTATATACTTTTTCAGAAGATCTTTTAAAAATCAAAAAGTACGGATTCCCTTCTTTAACTCGGTAAGGATATACGTCAATGAGTTTTTTCATTGGGAGTTTATTAGAGGAGACGGATTAAATTTCAATGTTTTTGACTACGAGCTCTAACTTACCGGCCGGAACCTCTACTTCAACAGTCTCACCAATTTCACGCCCCATAAGAGCCTTACCGATAGGTGAATCAATGGAGATTTTACCCGCAGCAAAGTCAGCCTCATTTGCTGAAACCAGCGTGTACTTCATTTCCTTGTCGGTATTTTTGTTCAGGATCGTAACAGTGGTTAAAACGCGAACCTTTGACAAATCCAGGTCTTTAGTGTCCAATACACGCGCATTTGCCAGGGCATCTTCCAGTTTAGTAATACGATCCTCAAGATGACCTTGGGCTTCTTTTGCTGCATCATACTCTGCATTTTCACTTAAATCGCCTTTAGCTCGTGCTTCTGCAATATCTTCTGCAATCTCTCTTCGTCCCCGTGTTTTCAGGTCTTTCAATTCTGCATCCAGTTTATCGTAACCTTCTTGTGTCAGGTATTGAACTTTACTCATAATCTCTGCTTTTATTTGGTTTCCATAAATAAAAAAAGCAATCTACCGTCGGCAGATGGCTTTTATTTTCAATACTAAAATATACCTAAAAATAAGAGCTTATTGAATGTTTTTCCATTCCTGTTTTAGATTTCCTTATTAAGGAATAAAACATCCTTATTTTATGATATGATTTTTATAAAACGGTGATACTTGAGATATTCAGCCGTCAAAAGAAGATTTAAATCAATATAGTTTCTAATGCTTGGCTTAGCTCCGGAAATCTTATTTGTTTACGCACTTATTCTGCTTGCGATAATTTTGTTCGTCAATAAGCGGATTTCTTTTGATGTCACCTCCCTTATCCTGCTGGCCATACTTATGGTCTCAGGAATTCTAACTCCCAAAGAGGGACTGTCGGGCTTTAGTAATCCCGCTACGGTTACCATTGCCTGTATGTTTATACTTAGTGAAGGGCTCCGCAGAACGGGAGCCTTGGATATTGTTGGAGATTATTTCTTTAAGCTGAGTAAACTCAATTATCGGCTGGCCATGTTTATTATCATGTTGGTGGTGGGGGTGATTTCAGCTTTTATAAATAATACAGCGGCCGTTGCTATTTTCATACCTGTGATAATCAGCCTTTCAAAGGATCTGGGAAAAAGTGCTTCCAAATTATTGATGCCGATGTCTTTCGCGGCTATGTTCGGAGGCGTTTGTACCCTTATCGGTACTTCTACCAATCTTTTGGTTGATTCTATTGCAACCGATAACGGTTTAGCCGGCTTTGGTATGTTTGATTTTGCCCCTGTTGGAATCATCTTTTTTATAGCCGGCTTCGTTTACCTTTTTACAATCGGCATCAATCTCATTCCTGAACGACGAAAAGATGAATCTCTGACAGATATTTTTCAGATGCAAAGCTATCTCACGGATGTTGTTTTGCAGCCAAACTCTCCCTTTGTTAATACCCCTCTTCACAACACGAAGCTTATACAAGATCTTGATCTCGATATCGTAGAGGTTTTTGATGAGAACGGAAACTCGAAACCTGACCGGCACAACATTAAGCTTCAACAAAAAGACACCCTTCGAATTCGCGGAAGCGTAAAAGAACTAAATAAATTATTAAACCGTGAAGATGTATTGATAAAGCCCAATAAAAATTGGGAAGACAAGGACTTTGAAATTGGTAATGCACAGTTGGTAGAGGCTGTCGTGGCACCCGAATCGTCATTCGAGGGGAAAAAATTAAAGCATATAGACTTGTATCACCAGTATGAGGCGATAGTTTTAGCTATCCGGCAAAAAGGGAAAATACAGCAAGAACACCTGCCTGATATCCGGTTGCAAAGCGGAACATCCCTCCTTCTATATGCTAAAAAAGAACGGGTTAATGATATTAAAACCGCAGAGGAATTTGTATTAGCTACCGAAATTAAAGTACCTGATTTTCATGAAGAAAAAATACCGGCAGCGGTCGGCATTATCTTAGGCGTAGTTGGATTCGCTGCTTTTGGAATACTTCCTATAGTAGCCTCAGCTATTTGCGGGGTGATAATAATGGTGCTTACAGGGTGCCTGAGTAATGAAGAAGCCTACCAATCTATTAATTGGAAAGTGATTTTTTTATTGGGCGGGGTGCTTCCACTTGGAATTGCCATGCAAAAGACAGGCGCTGCTCAGCTTATGGTAGATGGTATGATTAGTAATTTTGAATCACTTGGGCCAACAGCTGTACTCTCGGCTTTTTTCTTTCTGTCTATGATGCTTACTAACCTTATTTCAAATCAAGCAACGGCAGCATTGCTTGCTCCTATTGCCATTGAAGCATCTTCAACAATCAACGTGAGTGCAGATCCACTATTGGTAGCAGTTACAATGGCAGCTTCACTAAGCTTTATGTCGCCCATCGGTTATCAGACTAACACAATGATCTTTGGGCCCGGACAATATAAATTTATCGATTTCGTGAAAGTCGGCACTCCGCTCAATATCTTATTCTGGATTATTGGTACCTTTGCAATCCCATTATTTTGGCCATTTTAGACAGCAAATGCATAAACTTTTATTAAAATATTTTCCAATTATTCAGGTACTCAGGGAATACAACCTTGATAAATTAAAAGCTGATGTGATTTCAGGATCAACCGTAGGGATTGTACTTATCCCTCAAGGCATGGCTTACGCTGTTATTGCCGGCCTGCCCCCCATTTATGGTTTGTATGCAGGGCTCGTTCCGTTGTTCATTTACCCTTTATTTGGCACATCACGTCACCTTTCTATTGGACCGGTAGCTATTGATATGCTAATACTTGCGGCCGGACTTGGGTTTTTGGCCGGGGATAATATGACTGATAAAATCATTTTTGCAATCATGATCGCTCTTATGACCGGTATTTTCCAGTTAATGATGGGTTTTATGAAACTTGGTTTTGTATTTAATTTGTTTTCCCGTCCGGTTATATCAGGTTTTACAATCGCAGCCCCCATCATCATTATTACCAGCCAGGTGGGCATCTTACTGAACATTGATGTACCAAATTCCCAATTCATTCATGAAATGATTTATTACGTTTCACAACAAATTGAAAACATTCATTGGCCCTCCTTTGGTCTGTCATTCTTTTTTGTTTTGTTTTTACTTTTGATGCGAAAGTATTATTCAAAACTTCCGGAATCTGTCATTCTTGTTACTATTACCATAATAGTTCTTTCCTTTATCAGCATTTCAAAATGGGGAATTGCTCAAGTTGGTGATATTCCACAAGGACTCCCCGATTTTAGCATTCCGAATCTAAGTTTAGAATCTATTAAACGATTGGCACCCAATGCTTTTACTTTAGCACTTATACAATTTATGACAGTAGCTTCCCTGTCTAAATCCTTTGCGAGAAAGCATGCATATACGGTAAATCCAAACCAAGAATTAATAGCTATCGGAAGCAGTAATGTAATTGGCAGCCTGTTTCAATCCCTTCCTGTTTCATCCAGCTTTACACGATCAGCTATTGCAGATCAATCCGGTACTGAAACCTCCCTGACAAATGTTTTTGCGGGAATTTTGATCCTTTTTACCCTTCTGTTTCTCACCCCTCTTTTTGAGATTTTACCTGAACCTCTTCTAGGAGCTATAATTGTGGTATCTGTAAGCAGCCTGATCGACATCAAAGAGCTACGCTTTTTGATAAATACCAAGCGCCGCGATGCCCTGGTCGCATTCATTACCGTTATAAGTGTTTTGGCGATTGGGATTCAGGAAGGAATCATTATTGGTTTGGTATCATCCGTACTTGCATTGCTCCTTAAAATGAGTAAACCAACGGTGGCAGAACTTGGGTTAATTCCCGGAACCCGGGATTTCAAAAACAAAAATCGATTTTCGGAAGTGAAACAAATTCCCGGTGTATTGATTTTAAGGGTTGACGCCCCGTTCTCTTTTGTTAATGCAGAATTTTTCAAAAATTACATTCTTGAAAAAAGTATGAATGGGTTGGATGCGCCTAAATACGTCATTATTGATGGCACTACAATCGGCGATCTTGATGTATCAGCCATGGATTCTCTTCTTATGATTATCGAAACTCTTAAAAAAGAAGGAATTGAGCTGTATATATCAGGACTCATTGGCCCGGTTCGGGATGTAATAAGAAAGTCAGATATAAGCACCTTTGTGAAATCAGATCGATTTTTTAATACCGTACATGACGGTGTGAAAGCAGCTCTTAAAAGACAAGATGATGGAGATGGCGGAAACCGCTTAAATGAATACCTGCAACACTGCGCATAGTTTATGACTTACTGAAGCCCAGTGAGCGGGTTGCCCAAATAATGGCAGCCAAAACTAATATCGATGCCAGGAAAAATGGAGCTCCCGGAAAACAGACTGGGGCTAAGTTTGAGGTAAAGAACCCAAACAAATTCGTCATAATGGGTGGACCAAATATTGCTGAAAAACTAACCAAACTGGTCAATGCCCCCTGCAATTCACCTTGGGCGTTATCTGAAACTTCCGTTGATATAATGCCTTGTAAGGCAGGAGTTGCCAGGCCTCCAATACAAAACGGTAAAATTATAGCCATCATCATCCAGCCTTCCGGAGCAAACGCAAATCCAAAAAACCCCAACACATACATTAAAAGCCCGAAGTAAACTGTCTTATTGTTCCCAATTTTTGGAATTATCCATTTGATGAGCCCGCCTTGAACCCCAACAACCGACAACCCTACCAAACCAAGAGATAATCCTACCGTCATCTCCGTCCACCCAAACTTCTCCATCGTGAAGTAGGTCCAGGTACTTTGTGTCGCATGGTTTGCTAAGTAAACAAGAAAGAAAACCCCTGCCAGGCTCGATATTTTAGGAAATTTACTTAACTGCTTCAGGGATCCAAACGGGTTTGCGCGTTTCCAATCGAAAGCCCGGCGGTTTTCCTGAGATAAAGATTCAGGAAGTACAAAATATCCATACAATACATTCACGAGTACCAAGCCGGCTGCAGTAAAAAACGGAATACGAGCACCATACTCTCCTAATATCCCACCTACCGACGGGCCGATGATAAACCCTAATCCAAAAGCTGCACCTATGAGCCCAAAATCCTGCGAACGGCGTTCAGGGGGACTTATATCAGCGATGTAAGCACTGGCAGTGGTATAGCTGGCACCGGTTATGCCTGAAATAAACCTACCGATGAATAACCAAACAACGGTTGGAGCAAACCCAAGTAAGATATAATCAAGCCCAAATCCCAGTAAGGAAAAAAGCAGTACGGGGCGGCGTCCAAACCGGTCACTTAATCCACCTAAAACAGGAGCAAAAAAAAACTGAGTGGCTGCATACATAAAAGTGATCCACCCGGCATAAAGAGAAGCTTCACTGAGCCCTCCCCCGGTAAGTTCCATTATCAATGCAGGCATCACCGGGATAATAATACCCAACCCGATCACATCTACCAGAACCGTAATAAAAATAAAGATGAGCGCCGCGCTTCTCTTTTCTTTCATGAATAACTGAAATGATTCTCAAGCTGTGTTATTTTAGCCGTCAAATTGGTACGTTTTAATTTAACACCAAAGGTAAGAAAAGCGATTGCCTGCTTCATCTATTTTTAAAAAATTAATCCAGTCAGTGGAACCTGAAAACTCAGTGAAAAAACTTACAACCAAAGAAATTCTGAAAGAAAACTTGTCTCGCTCAGCTCCTCAGAAACTTAGCTCTATAAAAATATTGGTACATAACATTAGAAGCTTGCATAATGTGGGCTCAATCTTTCGTTCTGCGGATGCGTTTGGGATTTCTGAAATAATCCTGTCCGGGTATTCGGCAACCCCGCCCCGTCCGGAAATCAATAAAACAGCCATTGGTGCGGAAGAGTTTGTGGATTGGCGCTATTTTGAAACAGCAACAGAAGCTCTAAATGATCTTAAGGGAGAGGGTTACTATATTGTTGGGTTAGAACAAACCAAAGAAAGTACTCCTCTTCCGGCCCTTGACGCTCAAGCTCTTGAAAAAATCTGCATTGTCCTTGGTAACGAAGTCACCGGTATAGATGAGGATATTTTATCGTTGATAGATGAGTTCGTAGCAATCCCGCAATATGGCCACAAGCATTCATTAAACGTATCAGTAGCAGCCGGTGTAATTTTATATTCAATGCTTGAAAAACTGTGGGACGACAAATAATTATCGGAGTATTTATTAACTTATTCGAACAACAAATTTTTTTATTGCGATAAACCATTAACTAAATGTCCGATCCAAAAGAATTTATCGAGAAAGCTTCCAAATTTTTGAAACAGCAACGGGAGATGTATGGAGATTTTTCGGTAAAAAGTTTAGATATGGAATCATCTGGAACGGATATACAAAAAGCCGAGATAAAAGAGGAGAAAGACCTTGTTACTCAAAATCAGGATGCCGGCAGTGCTAAAGAAGAACAACAACTGAAAGAAAATCTAACACCTGTTCAAAGAATTGCAAAATGCCAAACGCTGGATGAACTCAGGGCTTTATGTGAAGCTGCAGACGAATTAAAGACCGATTTAGAGGGTACAAACGTGGTATTCGGTGTTGGAAATCCCAATGCTGATTTAATGATTGTCGGTGAAGCTCCGGGCTATAATGAAGATCAGCAAGGCGAACCCTTTGTGGGGCAGGCCGGGCAGCTGCTGGATAAAATCATGGAAGCCATTGACTTCAAACGAGAAGATATTTATATCGCAAATATCCTAAAGCACCGCCCGCCCAATAACCGTGATCCTAAACCGGAAGAACGACAACGAAGCCTCCCTTATCTCCTTCGACAAATTGAAATTATTGATCCCAAACTCATTCTCTGCGTTGGCAGGATATCTGCAACTACATTACTTAATGAAGACACTACCCTGAAAAGCCTGCGTCAAAAGTTTCACCCCTTCCACGGCCGAGAGCTGATGGCTACTTATCACCCAGCCGCATTGCTTAGAAATCAACAGTGGAAACGTCCCACATGGGAAGATGTGCAGATGTTGAGGAAGAGATATGATGAGTTAGTGGTTGATTAAGAATAAAGGTTACTTTCTTAATTGTGGATAACTCTGTTTAAAAAATGTTCAAAAGAATTCCAATTCCCTCTCAATTTATACCTATTTTCGATACTCGAATTTACAGCACTCTCTTAGTTTTCAGTATTTAAAATGGCAAAAAAAAACGGATCTTACGGCAACAATTATAAGAAGGATGATTCCAAGACTTTAGAGCAAGGCGGACGCGTACCGCCGCAAGCTGTAGAAGTGGAAGAAGCGGTTTTGGGGGCCATGTTAATTGAGCACGGAGCAGCAACTATAGCTCTCCAAATGCTGAAACCCACCGATTTCTACAAAACTGCCAACCGCCATATTTTTGAAACGCTTACCAATTTATACGAGCGCGATAATCCCCTGGATTTACTTACGGTTGAAACTGAACTCAAGGACAATAACCTATTGGATGTTTGTGGAGGCCCAACTTATTTATCAGACTTAACCAGGTCAGTCAGCTCTTCGGCAAATATTGAGTATCATGCACAAATCATCATTGAAAAGGCTATTAAAAGAAATCTTATACTGGCCAGCAATGATGTAATTAAAGAGTCCTACGATACTACATCCGATGCCTATGATGTCCTGGATCACGCTGAGCAAAGTATCTTCGATCTATCTAATCAAAAGAGCCGAAGTACTGCTGTTCCGGTAGAAAAACTTTTGAAAGACACCCTCTCCTATCTGGAAGATTTGCGCGGAAAGGAATATGGGATCACCGGTGTTCCTACCGGGCTCGCCGTAGATGACATGACCGCCGGCTGGCAAAAGGGAGATTTAGTTATTATAGCAGCACGTCCGTCAATGGGGAAAACGGCTTTTGTTTTGACGGCCGCACGAAATGCTGCCATGCATCCCGATGAAAACCTGCGGACACCTATTGCCCTTTTCAGTTTGGAGATGTCTAACCAGTCTCTTGTTCAACGATTACTTACAATGGAGGCCCGTGTCCGCGCCGATGAAGCCCGGAAAGGAACATTAAAGGATGAAGACTTTCGCAGGCTTATTGATGCCGCCAGCCGCTTATTTAGTGCCGAAATCTATATCGATGATACTCCCGGTATTAGTTTGATGGAGTTGAGGACTAAATGTCGGCGATTGAAAAGTGAGAAAGGGATTGGATTGATTGTGATTGATTACCTGCAGCTCATGCAGGCAAATTCAAAAGATATCGGAAACCGGGAGCAGGAAATTGCAACTATCTCCCGAGGTCTTAAAGGCCTTGCCAAAGAACTTGACGTTCCGGTCATTGCGCTTTCGCAGCTTTCCCGAGCCGTAGAACAGCGTGGCGGGGATAAACGTCCTCAATTAAGTGACTTGAGGGAATCCGGATCTATTGAGCAGGATGCAGATATTGTAATGTTTTTGTACCGTCCTGAATATTATGGCATCACTACTACTGAAGAAGGCAAATCTACGGCCGGACTTGCTGAAGTCATAATTGGAAAACAGCGTAACGGGCCGGTAGGCAGTAAAATGATGTACTTTGTAAAGGATTATGCTCGCTTTGAAAATCTTACTGCAGCCACCGGGAATGATCCAATGTTGGGTAACGGAGGAGCTAATAACGGCGGGTCTTCAGGTGGTAATGACGGAGCTCCACCCTTGCCTCACAATCCCGCTCCCGATGAAGATGCACCTTTTTAGGTCACTGATTAGACCCCGTACTAAACTTTCCAAAGTTAGCGAGGTAGTTTTTAAAAATTGACCAATCGCTAAACTTTGGAAAGTTTAGCTAAGGAGCAATAAATCAGGCCAAAAATTAAACCATCTCTTCAAAAAGTCGATCAAAATCTTTGATTCGCCTCGACCAATCTAAATGGTTGTTAATATTCTGAAGAGAATTTTTGGGAAGGGATTTTGTTTTTCCGGTCAATAAATCTTTGAGATGATAAAATAAATCATCCTCAGTCTCATATAAAACCGGCGCATGCAACAATGGGTCATGTAAGCTTTCAGGGATAAGTTCAGGGTAATGTAACCTATTGGGCACCAATGGATGGCAACCACAATATATTGCTTCCATGATAGCTACACAGAAAAACTCATAACTGGCTGTTGATACTACAATATCTCCCGAGTGCAGGAGCTTGCTGTAATTTTCTTTGTCATCCACATAACCAAAATGGGTGATTTGCTGGCCAAATCGTTTCCATGCTTTTTCAAATTCTTCCGGCTTTTCATGTTGTGTATCTCCTGCCAGAATCAAATCAAATTTAAGATCAATATCATTCAACCGGTTCAGCACTCTAAAAAACATTGCTGGATTTCGGTCAAACTGCCACCGTTGATTCCATACTATCACAGGAGTTTCATTTTGATCCCGGGTATCCGGCTGCTTATCAAAGCTTTTCAGGTCCAATCCGGGATGCATTACAATACTCTTCTCACAAATTTTATCCACGGTGCCATATTGTTTTCCATCGGGAAAATTATCCAAGAATTTAGGAAGGGCGTCCATCAAGTCATCAAGGTGAAACTGGGACGAGAAAAGCAGTTTATCAGCCACTAACATACTCAAATAGTTAATGTAACAATACGTCAGGTCTCGTTTTTCACCATCAGGAATGGGGCGGGTAAACTGGTTATCATGCATATACATGATCACGGGCGTATGGGCAAATCTAGGATTCGTGAGCGCCATAAATGCGGGAAGATTGGTCATGCTGCTCGTAAGTAACAGATCAATGTCTTCGCTCACCTTATTCGTCATTTCCGTCAATGTAACGGAATCCCCGTGCATCCGCCATTTCCAGCCTTTATAGTTTAGCTTAATGGGAATGATATTGTGACCGGAATGCTTCTCAAGCCCTTTGAGAAAGGCTTTATGGGAGCCGCTGTAAAATGGTTCTACCGCTAAGATATTCATACAGGATTACCTGAAACGTGATTGAATTTCATCCAGCGGAATATAACTGATTGTGGGCTTCTTCAAAGGATCGAGATAGGGTTGTTCGCAAGCAAAGAGCTGATCAACCAATGACTCCATCTCTTGCTCAGTAAGTTTCTTGCCTCTTGGTATCGCAGCCTTGGCAGCAAAAGCTATGGCCAGCTTTTCCCTGGCTTCCAGCTTTACCTTTTGTCCTAATTCCTGATATTGGTGCAGCATAGAGATCAGCACTTCTTCTTCATTGCCAATTTCTATATCCGCAGGCACCCCGTTTATCATGGCGGTATTTCCACTTAATAATTGTACCGAAAATCCCATTCGTTGAATAATGGAATGAAGCTCTTTGAGCAAAGTATAGTCTGATGCTGACAATTCCAGTGTTTGAGCAAATAACAGCTGCTGTGTGCTTGGAAGCGCCTCTTCCGTGGCATTGATCGCCTTTTCAAAGATGATGCGCTTGTGGGCCAAATGCTGGTCTATAACGGTTAACCCTGTTCGGGTTTGTGTAAGGATATAAGTGTTATGCAACTGCCAAAATCCTGTATCCTTGGCTACTTGTTCTTTCTGATCGACCGGTGGTTGATATGATTGAGATTCTGAGAAATCAGTTCTCTGCCGGCTCCCTGTCTCGCCATACAGCTGTTCTCCAAAATCTCTTCCCCTGCCCTGTACCGGGTTTGACTTATAATTAATGCGGGATGGAATTTGAAACCCCTTTTCATTGTCTGTAGAAGTGCTCGGGCGATTAAAACTAAAACCGGAATCAAACCTCCTGGATTCATTATCACTTAAAAAAGCATCTTCCTCTTGCTGAATATTCGGTACTTGAAAGTGCTGGTTTAATGCCCGGTTTACTACTGAACGAGCCAATTGAATAACGCTGCGCTCATCCTCAAACTTGACCTCCATTTTGGCCGGATGCACATTTACATCTACTTTGGAAGGATCGATATCAAAGAAAAGTGCATAAAATGGATACTCATTGTTACGAGTCCAGGCATCATATAAACTCAAAATTACATGGGTAAGATATCGATGCTGAAACGGCCGGCCATTCACAAACAAAAACTGCTCTCCCCGGCTTTTTTTTGCAAGCTTGGGATCTGAGGCAAAACCATGAATCTTTACATAACTGGTTTCTTCTTTAAATTCGATAAGACTCGCTTTATAAGAACTTCCGAAAATCTGAGTAACACGGTCTTTCAGTTTTTGGATTGGTAAATCATAAATGATATCACCGTCAGCTTCTACATAAAAAGCAACATCCGTACTTGCAAGGGCAGCATACTGAATGGTTCTGAGAATATGACGGAGTTCAGTTACATCAGTCTTTAAAAACTGTCGGCGTGCTGGTACATTAAAAAATAAATTTCGAACGGCAATAGTAGTACCATTGTCAGTCGCTGTTGGTTTTATTTCACGCTCTTCACCTCCCCAAACTTCAAATTCCCAGCCATTTTCATCCTCCGCGCGTTTAGTTTTGACCGTAACCTGCGAAACCGATGCAATAGAAGCCATCGCTTCTCCCCTAAACCCGAGGGTTCTAATACGAAACAGGTCATCTACTGTATTAATTTTGGAGGTTGCATGCCGTTCAAAACAGAGTGGAAGGTCTTCTTTACTCATTCCACAACCATTGTCGGAAACTTGAATAAGTGTACGACCTGCGTTCTGGATAAGAATTTTAAGTTGGTCGGCACCGGCATCAATGGCATTATCCAGTAGTTCTTTAACTACGGAAGCCGGGCGCTGTATAACCTCTCCTGCCGCAATTTTGTTGCTGATTTCAGGAGGTAATGGATGAATTATAGAATCACCGGTGCGGGTCTCGCTCAATGTAAATAATCTGTTTTAGAGTGAAATTAGGTAAACAATTAAAGCCAACAGCGCTGCGAAAAATACAATTGTTTTAAACTGGGCAGGCCTGCGTCTTGTATGGGTTTCGAATTTAATACGCTTACGCCGCTTTTCTTTTTCATCCTTTTCCGGGTCGTAATAACGGAAAGGATAGTCGAATTTCTTGGGTTTGGGCCGAAAACCGAACATCGGTCGAATCATAACAACACCTAAATTTTATTGGCTTTAATAGGCTAACGGGAAATGTTAGCAAATCGTGTATGAATATACAGAATCTGTTGGGTGAATATCGAATATTCAATAAGTAATAAAGAATTTTGAAGTTTTTTAGCAAGGTTTAGGAAGTCATAGCAAATCCCATTGTCAATACTTCGATGTTCATTATTCCGCAGATCAATATTCGACATTCTTACAGATGTTCTTTTGCTTCTAAAATTTGTAAACTCCAACCCCGATATTTTCTGTCGGAATCAGTTTTTCCCAACCATAGATTTAATTAAAACTGTAAATTATTTATTTAAAATGAGCACTGATAAAGCGAAAATTTTCTATACCATAACCGATGAAGGTCCTTACTTAGCTACCCATTCATTTCTTCCCATCGTGGAAGCTTTTACAAAAGCTGCCGGAGTAAACGTTGAAACAAAAGATATTTCACTCGCCGGAAGAATTCTTGCTAATTTTCCTGATTATCTAACCGAAGAACAAAAGGTTTCAGATGATCTTGCTGAACTCGGTAAACTGGCAAAACAACCGGAAGCCAATATTATGAAGCTTCCTAATATCAGTGCTTCTATCCCACAGTTAGTTGAAGCAATAAAAGAATTGCAGGAAAAAGGTTACAACATTCCGGATTACCCTGAAGAGCCCAAAAATGATACAGAAAAAGAAATACAGTCGCGCTACGGAAAAGTAAAAGGAAGCGCAGTAAATCCGGTTTTGCGGGAAGGAAATTCTGACCGGCGTGCACCTAAAGCAGTCAAAGAATATGCGCGCAAAAATCCTCACTCAATGGGAGAATGGAGTTCTGACTCTAAATCTCATGTATCAACTATGAGTAACAGTGATTTTGCTTCTTCTGAGCGTTCTGTCACGCTAAAAGATGCTGATGATGTTAAAATCGAGTTTGTAGATACAGATGGAAATGTAATCGTATTAAAAGAAAGCACCCCTCTTCTTCCCGGTGAAGTTATCGATGCTTCTGCCATGAGTAAAAAAGCATTGGTCGATTTTTTGGAGAATGAAATAGAAGATGCAAAAGAGAAAGGCGTATTATTTTCACTGCACATGAAAGCCACAATGATGAAGGTTTCAGACCCAATCATTTTTGGTCATGCAGTACGGGTATATTTCAAAGATGTGTTTGAGAAACACGGTGAGACGCTGAAGGAATTGGGCGTAGATCCTAACAATGGCTTTGGTGACCTGGAAGCTAAGATCAAAGAACTTCCGGAAGACAAACAAGCTGAGATTAAGGCTGATATCCAAAAATGTTATGAAAATGGCCCTGACCTGGCCATGGTGAATTCTCATAAAGGCATCACCAATCTGCATGTGCCAAGCGATGTAATCATCGATGCCTCAATGCCGGCCATGATTCGAACCTCAGGCCAAATGTGGAATAAGAATGATGAAACCCAAGATACTAAAGCAGTAATTCCGGATAGCAGTTACGCCGGAATTTATCAGGAAGTGATCGACTTCTGTAAAGAACACGGCGCTTTTGATCCGACTACCATGGGAAGTGTATCTAATGTTGGGTTGATGGCTAAAAAGGCCGAAGAGTATGGTTCTCATGATAAAACTTTTGAAATTCCTGGAAGTGGATCGGTACGTGTGGTGAATAAATCCGGCGAAACCGTTCTCGAGCATGCTGTAGGAGAAGGCGATATCTGGAGAATGTGTCAAACTAAGGATGACCCCATTAAAGACTGGGTTGGATTAGCGGTACGAAGAGCACGAGAGACCGGAAATCCTGCTGTTTTCTGGCTGGATGAAAACCGTGCTCATGATTCCCAACTCATTAAGAAAGTGAATGAGTATTTACCGGAGCATAATACCGATGGACTCGAAATTCACATTATGTCACCTGTTAAAGCAATGCGCTTTTCATTGGAGCGTATTAAGGATGGCAAAGATACCATATCTGTGACCGGAAATGTGTTGCGTGATTATCTCACCGATCTCTTCCCTATTCTTGAGGTTGGCACAAGTGCGAAGATGCTTTCTATTGTTCCTTTAATGAATGGCGGGGGATTGTTCGAGACCGGAGCCGGTGGTTCTGCCCCAAAACACATTCAGCAGTTTTTGGATGAGGGGCACTTGCGCTGGGATTCGCTGGGTGAATTCCTGGCACTTGCAGTCTCCTTAGATCACCTCGGTAAAACCTTTGACAATGAACGAGCTAAGATCCTTGGAGAAACCCTGGATACCGCCACTTCCAAGTACCTTCAGAATGATAAATCTCCATCCCGGAAAGTGAATGAGCATGATAATCGTGGCAGCCATTTCTATTTAGCTATGTACTGGGCTGAAGCATTGGCGAAGCAATCTAAAGATGCAGAGTTGGCAGAACGATTCAAGATAGTAGCGCAAAAGCTTAAAGATAGCGAAGCAAAGATCAATGAGGAGTTGATTGCGGCTCAAGGAAGTCCCGAAAATATAGAAGGTTATTATTGGCCAAACCGTGAACTTGTATTCAAGCGAATGCGTCCAAGCCAAACTTTAAATGCTATTATTGAAACAGTATAGAGGACACATTCCTAATTAGGAGAAAAGCCCGGATCAATTAATTCGGGCTTTTTTATAATCCACTCGTCCAAAGCAATACAGTCAGGATGCTTTTTTATTGAAAACTGTTCGGATTTTTTTCCATAAAAACTTCCTCCCGCGGGTTGTTAAAATAAGGGGAATAATCTTATAAAGACCTATAAACAGAATTACAATACCAAGTATTATCCATACGGCGTAATCATCATAAGTTTCGTATATGGTGAGAATTTCATTACCTGCAATAACTGAAAACCACACAAAAATCGGGGTCCAGAGTAAAACCGTACCGCCAAAATATAACAGGAATTTCCAAAACCTGGTTTCTAAAATACCTGCCGTCAAATAAACCGGCATTCTGCTGCCCGGTATAAAACGGCTTGCAAAAAGAATATATGGCCCTTTAATATCAAACCACCTGATGGAAACCTCAATAGTGTCTTCATGAATAAACCATTTGAATGGCGGGATTGTTAAAACAGGCCTTCCGAGCCATCTGCCTGCCAGATATAAAGCAAAATCACCTGTAAAAATACCGGCTATTACTGCTATCACAGCCGGCCAAAATGTAATCATGCCATTCGCTACCATTAAGCCGGCCCCAATTGCGGCAAGATCTTCACTAAAAAATGTTGAGAATGCTATTAGCAGCATGTAGATAACTAATAACTCATTTTTGGAGTCTGCTTCCACCTCATCTAAATAAGGGACTATTTTTTCCAGGGAATCTTCACTGACATTGGAAGAATCCTGAAGTTGAAATAAGAACTTAAAATCAGTTGTATCATAGGGTATACTTTCGTTGGCTACAATATTCTCATTCAAAAATGATCCTGATATTTCAGCAATAAAAAGTAATGAGAGTGCAATGGAGATAATTATATTAATAGACTTCACTTCAGGACAGCTTAATTTTTAAAAAGAAAGTGGCTTAAATACATCATGCTTTGCATTAAAAGCCTCCTTCGTTACAACCGGTTTAAAGTTATTTTTTACAGCTGAATGTAATTTTTCAGCTAACAATTTACGATCATTTTCTTTGACAGGCGTTTCCCCAAAATGAAGTTTAGCCTTAAAACCCTTCATTTTTAAAACGTTCATAAAGTGTGAAAAGAATGAAGCGTCATCCCACCAACAAATTGATTCATACGCAGGTTGTTCCTTTTTTTTAGACTCATATGATATAGCAACATAAGAAACGGACAGATCCTCTGTGGCAGGATATTCCAAAAGTGGTGTACGAAAAGGTAAAACTTCCATGCCGGGACTGGTAGTACCCTCCGGAAACAAAATAATACCCTGGTTTTCATTTATATTTTTTGAAATTAATTTATTAACCCTAGTGATATCCCGTTTACGATTTCGATCAATAAACAGTATTCCACACGTCCGGATAATAAAACCCATTAAAGGCCAGGTTTTAACATCACTTTTTGCTACAAAAAGACACCTTAACTGAGAGAATAGCACAAATACATCTATATAGCTTAAGTGATTGGACACAAGCAAAAAAGGAGGATTGGGGATTTTTCCCTTTACCTCTAACTTAATTCCAATAATTTTGCATATACACCTTCCCCAAAACCGAAGTAAATAGCCCCTGATTTTTTCATAATTCACCCCAATAATGGCTCCAATCAATGATGCCATTATCAATGAATACAGGAAAAGAGTTACAAGCAAAAAGCTAATTAATTTTATAGTAGCTCTTAAAAATTTCATAAAAGAAGCTAATGATTTACAGTCATAAAATGAGGATACTGTTTATACCAGACATTAACTATGGACGTTTTCATTATCATTTACTTATTTAAGAATTAATTGGGTGATTGCAGGGTTCAATATACTGGAGATAGCTTTTTAAAAATAAGTTTCTCTGAAAGCCTTAAAGTGTGTTAACTTTTATTTACTTAAAGAAGAAATATTTGTAACCTTAAATTATGTTGTATTATAAAGAATATAAATCATCTGAAGAGAGAGACTGGGTTGTTTTCGTACATGGCGCGGGTGGCAGCTCTTCTATTTGGTTTAGCCAACTAAGAGATTTTAAAAAACACTTTAATGTGTTGATGATAGATTTACGTGGACACGGTAAATCCAAGGATCTGCTTCAAAAATATTATGAAGAAGATTACTCTTTTGAATTTATCAGTAAAGATATCCTTGAAGTTTTAGATCACCTTAAAATCGAAAAAGCTCATTTTATAGGTGTTTCCCTGGGAACTATAATTATAAGAACGATTGGAGAAATTGCTCCTGAGCGTGTCAAGTCAGCTATTCTATGCGGGGCCATTACAAGATTAAATGTGCGCTCACGTATTCTTGTTTTCTTAGGGCATATGTTTAAACGATTTATTCCTTATATGTGGCTATACAAGTTTTTCGCTTGGATTATTATGCCTCGTAAACGGCATGCAAAGTCTCGGAACTTATTTATTAGGGAAGCAAAAAAATTATATCAAAAAGAATTTTTACGTTGGTTTAAGCTTACCAATGAAGTAAATCCTTTACTTAAGTATTTTAAGGAAAAAGAAGTTGAGTCCCCCATGCTATATATAATGGGCAGTGAGGATCACATGTTTTTACCACCAGTACAGCAAATTGTCAATAAGCACAAAAATTCTACGCTCCAAGTCATTAAAAATTGTGGGCATGTTTGCAATGTAGAACGTCCGGGGGCGTTCAACCGACTATCTATACAGTATTTAAAACAACACTCTTAGAGATTGTTGTTTTACTTTCTTTTAATTGTCCTGTAATCTAAAAATCCAGGCTTCATCATTAAAAGTGTTTCTGATCTTTATGGTTCTGGCTTTAGCAGTATCATAATCCTTATATGCTTCGAAGGCCACGTAGTTAAAGCGTGTTTCCGGATTAAAGAGAATTCGGGTTTCATACCCTTCTTTCTCTAGCATATTTTTAAAATTCTCCGCATTACTTGGAACCAGAAATGATCCGCCAATTATAAAATATTCTAAATCTGAGACATCGTCCTCAATTTCCCCTTCTCCGCCATTCTCCCGGTACTCTAGATACTCTTCAAGATTGAAGGCTCTTGGGACTACAACCATTAATTCCGGACGGTCGACCTGCATCGTTAAATCTTCAACAGGTTCTTCCTCTTGTTCTTCTTCCGCTATATCTGTTGTCTCTTCAGTTTCGGTTTCCTGAGTATCTTCCTCTTCAACTTTTTCAGCTTTTGCATCTGTTTCAGTTGTTTGTTCATCTGAAGGAGATTCTTCAATTAAATCTCTTTGTGGTTGATCTTCAGTAAAAACACGGTCTAAATCAGTCCGCATCCTATCACGAGTACTAGCCAGGATATCTCTTTTAGTCAGAAGCTTATTATTTATGCGTTCAGAGACAGGCTGAATAATCTCAGCTTGGACAATAATGATAAGCTCATTTTCAAGAAAATCTTTGGAATTATATCCAAACAAATATCTCAACCCAAAAAACCAACCGGGTAAATCCTTCAATATCGGAATCCCCCTTCTTACCGAGGTTTCCTCTGTGCGATATAAGCCTGCAACATAAGTTGACTCACCATCAAGCAGTATAGCAGATGTGGTAGCTTCCTGCTTATTAATGATCGTACTTACCACATCAGGCTGTGCTGTAGAACGCTCTACTTCCAGATCTAAATAAACAAACGAAGTATCACCGTAGGTAATAATTTGGGGAGTTACATTTAAAATAGTCCCTGTGTTAACAAAATTATCTGTTACATTTCCGGCAATATCCCTTTGTTTAATAGAAAAATCTTGTCCTACTTGTATATTACCTTCTTGACCATCAACAACTTTAATAGACGGGGTTGCCAACACTTTACCTAAATTGTCAGCTTCAAACGCACTAAATAAAGCTTGAACACTAATTCCCGGGCCAAACTCTCCAAGGTTTACAACGGCATTAAATGCATTCTGGGACACACTGGCAGCGTTTAAGGAATTTACAGCTACAAACTGGTCATTAAAATCTGAAGACGGGATGGCCTCGCCCCCATCCCCACTTACAAAATCTCCGATATTTTCAGGTACATCACTAGTTAATGTTGACCAGTCAATTCCAATTTCCTGAAGCGCTCGTTTATTACCTTCAAAGAAGGTGGCATTGATCCTGATTTCTCGAGTACCGGTAGTAGCTCTTATTGCCTCTCCTGCTTGTCCGCCAACTTGTGCCCTGCCACCTGTCTGCTGGCTTGTTGAAGGTGTGGTAGTACCGGGAGTAGAAGGTGCCGGTGTGGTAATTTCGTAAAATTCAGCATATTCTGTCAGTTCCAGATCCTGAAATCGCATAATGTATTCTAGAGCATCTTTCCAATGCATAGCCGGAAGGTTCACTCCAAGCTCACCGCTGTAAGCAGATTTGTCCACAATAAATTTATTTTCGTACTCCTGGGCAAAAGTATTGATGATTTCTATTGCTTCATTGTAGGTCGTACTTTTATTGAATGCTACAATTTCATCAGGATTGGTATATTCTCGCAATGGATCAATTATTTGAGCTGAACCATGCTGTGGAATTGCTGTAGCAGCAATCAACACCATTAAAAAAATGGATAATGAACCTAATTTATCGAGTGTTGCTTTCATGGGTTTCATCGCTCTATCTCCAATGTAACTAATTCCGTAATGCCACCTTTATTTAAATTAAAAGTAGCTGATTTATTATTAAGATCTATAGACTGTAATTGACCAAGATAAACTTCATCACCTGGTTTTAATGAAGATATATTACCACCCTGATCAACTATAAAAATACGTGATCCGGTAAGGCCAATTAATCGACTTTGTTCCACATCTATCAAATCTTCTGTATTTGGTGGAACCGTTGGTTGTATAAGGGGATAAAAAGGATTATAAGTTGATATGTTTTCATTCAACACAAGCTGCCGGATATCACCAGTGCTTTCCTGAATAGGAACTCTTTTATAGTAACTTTCCAAAGTAAATGTAAACGTAACCTCATCCAGTTCTCTGGCAGGACCTGAGGCAGGTTCTAAAGAAAGGTCAGTAACTTTATTTAATAACCGGCTGTTTTCCAATTTATTAATGAAATTCATCATATTCGCATATCGGGCATACCCATT
This sequence comes from Gracilimonas sp., assembly GCF_014762685.1. Taxonomy (NCBI): domain Bacteria; kingdom Pseudomonadati; phylum Balneolota; class Balneolia; order Balneolales; family Balneolaceae; genus Gracilimonas; species Gracilimonas sp. The sequence goes on along the minus strand of NZ_JABURM010000005.1, from coordinate 885,617 downwards.
TATTTCAGATCTCAGAATACCATATTGATTCTGAGCTGTGGAATCTGAATATGTAAAATCAAAGTATATCATTGATGATGCACTGCTGCTGCTTATATAATTTAAATAATCAAACACATCATCCGGATCAGGCGATTTATACAGTGATTTATCAAAATTTTCAATAATGGAAAGTGCGTTTTGATAAGTTTTATTTAATTCCGGAAAAGCATCGCTTGTAGCCTTTTTGCTGTTATATTCTTCTTGTTTTTCAGCATGTAAAATTTCCAGCCTTTCAAGTTCGGGAAGCTGGATAAATTTTATATATGAAAATGCCCCTCCTACAAATAATAAGAGGGCTACCAACAAGATAATTGTATTTCTAACCGCGTATGACAATGTTATTCCTGTGTTAATTCACGTATGCCCTGGACACTTTCCGGGGTATAAATATTTTCATCCTCAAAAAAGTCTTTCACTACGTATTCAAATTGATAGACTTCTTCTTCCCTGATATCATTCGATCTTACATTCAATAGTGTTGCATTATCGAATATATCGGCCAATTGAGGAATTCGGTTTCGATACATAGCATACCCGTTAAGTTCCATATTTTGACCCTGAGCGGGGCTCATAGAGGTAATCCAAACCGAATTCACATCATTAAACCCACGGTTCAGTAAATCAAGATTCGTTGACCATCTTAATGTTCCCTGGTTGAGTTCACCCAAAAGAGTAAGTTGTGCCTGTATTTGGCTCAGTTCTGCACTTACCTCATTATACCTTTGAACTGTAGGCTCCAATGATCTTATTTGAGCATTTAAAGTACTTACATCAGAATTTAAGCGATCAATCTCAGAAGCGTACTGAGTATAAAAATGATTTGCAACAATAGGTGTTAACAAGATAAACAGCAGCAAAAGAAAGCCATGCCACTGAAGTTTAAATATTTTTTGGCGGTCGGTTACATAACTAGGTAAAAAAGAAATCTTAGGAAAAACATCGCTTTTAAACCCTGAGGCAGCCCAAGCAGCGCCAATGGCAGTCGTAAAAGCAGGAATTGAAGATTCATTAACATTTTCTGATTCAAACAAGTCATCTGAGAAGTTAAACTCAGCTACATCAACATCCTGAAAACGTTCTTCAAAAAATTCAACCGCTTCATCGCCCAATGAATTATTGCAGATTATCAGTCGATCAAGATTAGGTACTTCTCCTGTATCTAACTGAAATAGTATTTTACTGAAAACTGTATTTAAAAAACGTTGGTTTTTTATATCCTCTACAATAATTGGAGAAACAATCCAAAGCTGATTCCCTCTTAGAAACAACACCCGGCTTTTACTTTCCCCAAATTGGACAACACCAGTTATGGAATTCTCATCCAAGTCATAATTTGCCCGGATCAACCCTAATAAAAGAAGCTCATCAGGTAAAATATCGTGTATAAAAAGCTTTCCGCTATATAGTTCATCGGTGCGGTTTAGCAGGGTAAGCAGTTGAGGCTCATCATCAATTGAGGTTAATAAAAGCGCCCCATCATCCCTGACAGAATAGGAATAGAAATCATCCGATTTTGAAACACCGTGGAGAGATTCTAAACGGTCATCAACAATGACTTTAAGATCTTTCTTTTTTGTATCAGAAAAGTCAACGTCTTTCAGTATTTGAAAAATAGCCTGTCCGGCGGGGACACTAATTCCCAAGTCAACTCTTTTAGGATCTGACGAGCTTAATAAGTTATAGAGAAGTAATTCATTAGATGACGGTGTTTCTGATTCATTTACCATGTCGGTGTCAACAATTTCGTCACCGCCCCCGCTATCCAAATCATCAAAATCTAAATCATCTAAATCGTCCTCAAAGTTTTCTAAGTCTAACTCTCCAATTTCATCATCATCATCATCGTCCTCTAGCCCAAAAATCAGCTCATCATCATCATCATCACCGCCCTTGTCAACATTATCAAAAACATTTTCCTTCTGCCCAGCTTTTACTGCTTTTTTCTCCTTCAAAGGCTCAACTAAACGAACTTTATCAATGCTTAGTAAAGAAACCTTTTTTCCCGATACCTTAATCCTGGCTACTTTAAGAGTATCGTCTTCAACAACAAGTCCGGTATATATTTTTTTCTGAATCATGCTTTTCTGAAATTAATAATTAACTTCACTTAGAAGCTGAACCATTTTCGATTTATTGTTAGCATGATTGAGTGCATTTTCCTTTGATATGACACCGTTATTGTACAAGCTTTTCAGGTCTTGTTCCATAGTATTCATACCTTTATCGCCACCCTCCATGAGCATTTGATAAATCTCACTGATATTATTATTCCTAATAGCAGCTCTTACTGAAGCATTTACCAACAGTACTTCCTTCGCTAATACGCGTTTACCGTCCAAACTTGGGACCAGCTTTTGACTGATTACACATGTAAGTACATCAGCTAATCGGGTGCGAACTCGATTTTGTTCTTCTGTTGGCACCTCACCTAAAATACGCTCGATACTTTCCATTGCAGACGAGGTGTGAAGTGTACCAAAGGTTTTATGGCCAGAATCTGTAATCTCAAGAGCTGTCATAATTGTCTCAGGATCCCTAAGCTCACCAATTACAATGATATCAGGATCCTGACGTAAAGCCTGTATAGCCCCTTCTTTAAATGAATCTACATCCCTGCCGACCTCCCTATGCCGTATTACTGATTTCATAGGTTTATGGATAAGTTCAACAGGTGAAGCAATAATCACAATATGCGAATCAACAGTCCTGTTATTTGCATCAATAATGGTATCAAGCGTAGATGATTTACCCGAACCGGTGATACCTGTAATAAGCGTTAAACCATACTTATAATACTTGAGACTTAATGCCTTGGCAACTTCTGTGTGTGCTCCAAGGCTTTTGAATGGACGTATTGTGTTGTCGATCTTACGCATGTTTAGAGCTAAATGCTCAAGATCAAAATACATATCTGCCCGAAAACGTTGCACCTTGTCTTCATTAAGCGGAATGGAGTAGGAAAAATCCAAGTTTTTCTCGGCAATCAATTTTTTACGTTGAGAAGGTAAAATTGCATTATGTAAGAGTACATTAGTTTGGTCTAAAGTAAGATTTACAGGTTTTTTAGCCGGACTTTTATCACCAAAAATCCTATACCAGACTTTTCCGTCACAGCCCGGACCGCCAATATCAATATCAGAAGCTTCATTTTTTAGCATTTTTTTCAAAAAGCTTTCCAATATAGCCGTAAGTCCGTCCCTCTGCTCTTCATCCAAGTTATCTATAACTTTTCCAATAGCTTCATGACGATCTATCCCCCGCATTGTGCGTGGAACCTGATCAATGACCGGTTGAACCAAGTCTTCTATTTTCTTATTTGCTGTTGCCGCCTCCATAATAAAGCCAATATCAATTTAATAAGATGACAATGTAATAGATATTTATGTAGATGATTTGTTACAAACTAAATTAAATTAATTTAATATCACAAACATTATTAGTAATTAAGTTTGATAAAAATAATCCTTGAGAGATACCCGACTTACCAGTTTGTGTCGTTGAGTAAACGCTTCTTTAGGTTCAATAATTGAACATTCATATTACTGATCTTACGTTGCTGTATCTCGATAATATTTTTTGTAAAGATATTAAACAGCTTTTCAGGTTTTTTTCTAAAGAAATTTAACGCCTCGTAGCGTTCATACCTCAAAAGCACACAATCCCCGTCTGCCGTAACTTTAGCCATTCTATTATTTTTACTAAAAAGAAAAGCTTCACCCAAAAAATTACCCTCGCCCAATGTAGCTAATTGTATATTATCCTTCCATACACTCACCTTCCCCTCTGCTACCAAATAAGCTGAGTTAACGTATTCTGATTCGTTTAAAATGATTTCATCAGCCAGGAATCGTTCTTCTTTTCCTAACTGGAGAAATTCCAATACATCCTCATAATGAAAGTTTTTTAAAAGCAACGGTGGCTCTTTTAAAAACTTCTTAATGTAGTCAGTCATAAGCTCATCGCCGGAATTTGACATCTCGTTACTCATACTAAACCCCTATAGTAGTTACTGCTGGTAATATCATGCTATTCCCAAAGTTAATATTTAATTTCAAGTTTTACCTCTTTATTAATCTTCAATGGTTGCTGCTATAACCTCTTCAATTGTAGAGATACCTTCTTTAATCCGTTCCCTGCCAGACCCTCGTAATGTAAGCATCCCTTGAGACATTGCTAAGTTTTTTATGGCACCTTCATCAATATCTCCACCGGCATCCAATATCAACTGTTTTATCTCCTTGGAAAAGTAGAGTGCCTCATGAATACCTGCACGGCCTTTATAGCCTGTATTATTACATTTCTCACATCCACCTGGCTTATAAAAAGTAGTCGTTTCAAGTTCTTCATCCGTAAATCCAATGCCTTTAGCGGATTCAGGATGTGGTTTGTATTCCTCCTTACATTCATTACAAAGCCTTCGAATCAATCTCTGCGCAACAACCAAATTCACCGCATTTGCAATCAAAAAAGGTTCAACCCCCATTTTAAATAAACGTGAAATAGCACTGGGTGCATCGTTTGTGTGAAGGGTTGAAAACGTTAAGTGGCCGGTATTTGCAAGCTTAATTGCAATTTCAGCAGTTTTTAAATCCCGCATCTCACCCACCAATACAATATCGGGGTCATGACGTAAAATCCCGCGAATAGACTGATCAAAAGTCATATGGTGGCTAATCTTCAATTGCCGGGCACCCTCAATAATATACTCAACAGGTTCCTCAACGGTTAGTACATTTTTCGAGGGGTCGATTACAAAATATAATGCAGCTACCAAGGTGGTTGATTTACCACTACCTGTAGGCCCTGTAACAATAACGATGCCGGATGGCTTCTTTATAGATTTTATAAAATTTTCTTTCGCATTTTTTTGTAAACCTAGTTTGTCTAAGTCCCTGATTACATTACGATCATCTAAAACCCGAATTACAATCGATTCAAATTTTCGATCGAATTGTTTCCCGACAATAGGCATAATTGAAACACGATAACGTATACCTATCCCATCAATCTGACGCTGTATAAATCCATCCTGAGAGGCATCCCGTTCAAAACGATCAACATTCCGGGTTTTATCTTTTATAACTGCAGAAATAGCTTCAGGCTTTACGTTTTTTTGTTGGTACCATAATTGCAGTTTTCCGTCTACACGAAACCGAATATCAGTGGTAGTCGGTGAACTCGGTACAATATGCATATCACTCACCCCTTGCCTCACTGACTCAACCAGCATTCCTTCAATCAAGGAATTGAGCATGCTTTGATTGATTTCGGCATCAATCTCTTCCTCGTCAATTTCTTCCTGACCTTTTTCTAAATCAGGTTCTTCGTAATCAATTTCTTCGAGCAGATCCAAAAATTCATTTTTTTGCTCGTATACTTTTGATAGAATTTCCTCAATAGACTCGTACTTACAATAAACCAACTCCGTTTGCTTGAAATTGATTTTATTTAATACACTTTGAATATTAGGATCAGAAGGGTCAGCAGCCGCTATAACTATAGAATCTTTGGTTTTTTGATAGGGTACTGCCTTATGATGAACCAATTCATCTATAATTTCCTTTGGAAGCTCTTCAAGATTTTCTTTGATATGATCAAGGACTTCCCCGGGGATCATATCCACATTTTCAAGTACTTCACGGAAAGCATAAATACCCGCAATCTCTTTCATAACCTCATGCCTGCTAAGCCCTAAGTCCTGAGAGAGAATCTGTCCAAGCCTTCGATTACTTTCCTTAGGCTCTTCAGAAAGGATTTTTAATCCTTTCTGCAACTGCTCTTCCGTAATGACACCCTTATTAACAAGGATATCACCAATATGTCTGCGGATGTTTATTTTACCCATTTAAAAATCTAAAGAATTATTATGTACCTGGATTTGGCTGAATAACAGCTGATTCAGAAGAAACAATTGTAATAGCAATCAATGCAACCATGATAAACAAGTTAATGAATAGGTTAATCATATCAATTACTGACTGCATCTTGTATGTAGTTTGAACTTCGTAATACTCAGCCAGTTGTTTTGCATTTTCACGAAGTGCTCCCGATTCTGCCCCCAGACGAAACCGGCTTAAAGCTGTTACGGTAAATACACCGGTTGCTTCCATAGATTCTATCAAGCCTGCTCCGTCTTTTAACATCTTTTTGATAGCAACCTCCTTAATCTGTTTTTCCATATACTTATTACGACAGGCCTCAGCGGCAACTTTTATTACCTCAATATTTTGGCCTGAACCACTGTATAAAGTGTAAAATACCCGGGCAAAAATCTCGATACTGGTTTTATGCAGCAGGTCACCCACTACCGGTATATGAATTATATATTTGTCCAGATTTAATTTACCCTTGGGGGTTTTTATATAATACAAGAATGCAGAAAGTGGGATTACAAATGAGAGAAGAATCAGCACCCAATTATCACGAAGCCAATAACTTAACTCAAGAGTAGCAGCGGTCATTGGAGGTAACATAATATCCATTTCAAGGAATAATTCGGCTGTTGCAGGAAAAATGTAGCCTACATAGAATAAAACTACACCGATAACAGCCACCACCGTAATTGCGGGCATCATCAGTGCACGCCTGAGATTCTTTTTAAATTCAGCATCTCTTTCGAGGAACTTAGCCGTACTTTCAAAAACCAACGCCATATTACCTGATGTGGAAGCCACGCTAAGCATATAGGCAGCAAATTTTCCGAAAATATCTTCATGCTTCCCATAAACCTCAGAACCCTCTTTACCATCCTTCAGATCCTTTTGGATGGTTTTGATAACCTCTTTCATTCTTTTGTTCTGAGTATCCTCATAAAGAAGGTTCAATATTTCATCATAAGGAAGCTGTTGTTTTAACAGGTCGGCAGAAAGACTAATAAAGGTAACTACTTCTGTATGCGGCACTCCCCCTTTAAAATCAAAAAGTTTCTTATTTATACTTTTTACCTTATAGCCAAGTTTTACGAGAGCTTTTTCCAACTCCTCTTTACTATAGGCTTCCTGCTCTCCTGAAACCACAGGCTTACCCGGGCGATGGGCTTTGTACATGTACACTCTCTTTTCATCTATCGCCTGAATTTTAAGGCCATTTGTTTTGGAGAGGCGATCTACCTTTTGCTGTGCTTCCTTTTTGTTCTCTGCTTCAAATTCAGTTTGTACAACTTTTCCTTTCTGAGAAATAGCTTTAAGCCTAAATTGTGCCATAATAATTGATTTTTTATCCTTACTAAAGTGTAAGCTTTTCCTTTAAATCGATCCTGATCAACAGTAACAAACATTACTTATTCTTGTACGAATTAATCTGTTGTTTTTTGTTGTACCTAAGAAGGATATTAAATATCTGTAGATGTTACAATAAACTACATTTTTTTCATAAATAAGCATAATAATCAGTAAATCAATATTCTGTATCATACAGGATTCTTACTTGTTGCTGTAAATAATAAAAATATTTACCTAAAAACTACCTAAAGTGAACAATATTCATTTGTTCAAAACAAATTTATGAGTACAAATATTTACGGCTTTTTAAGTAAAGTGAGTCTATCTTGGGTTAAATTTTTAAAATGACCAAAAAACAAGACGGCAATCCATACGTAATAATTTTTGCCCTTTGGCTACTTGTATTTGCAGCAAGTAGTCAGGTCATGATTATCTCTCCTATTCTCCCCCGCATCAGCGAACAATTAGGGACCCCCCTTGAAATTCTGGGTAATCTCGTGACCGTTTATGCTGTTATGGTTGGTTTTTTTGCGATTATTATGGGCCCTCTTTCCGACAAAATCGGCCGCAGAAAGATTTTACTTATCGGTACCGGAGGCATTTCATTTTTTCTATTCTTGCATGGTTTTGTAGACACCTTTTTTGAGCTTTTGCTGGTACGTGCCTTGGCTGGAATGGCGGGTGGTGTTTTAAGCGGATCGGCCGTAGCCTATGTCGGGGATTATTTCCCTTATGAAAAACGGGGATGGGCCAATGGCTGGATTATGAGCGGTATAGCAATGGGACAAATATTGGGAATCCCTTTAGGAACTTTATTGGCAGATCTTTCCGGATTCAGAATTCCTTTTGTACTTTTTGGCGCAATTATGGCGCTTACATTTCTATTAATTCTGTTTAAGGTACCGCAACCAAACGTTCAGCTTTCAGCTGAAAAGGTTACTTTTAAGGGATCTTTGACTAAATATTATGACTTATTGAAACGTGCTGAAGTCAGGGCTGTAGCTTTTTCTTATGTATTGATGTTCTTAAGCATCTCTGTATTTGTGGTATACCTGCCTACATGGCTGGAGGAAACTTTTGGGGTAAGCGGTACAGCCATTGCTTCATTATTCTTTGTAGGCGGTATTGCCAACGTTATTACCGGGCCTATAGCCGGAAAAATATCTGACCGCATCGGGCGTAAAAAAATCATAATTATATCATGCATCGGACTTTCTATGGTGATGTTAATAACCACATATGTAATTACTGATTTTTGGATTGCCTATGTTATCTTCTTTGCTACCATGGTTCTAATTGCAATGCGGATCAGCCCATTCCAGGCATTATCTACCCAGCTTATTAAATCTGATAACCGGGGTTCTTTAATGAGCTTATTAGTAGCTATTGGTCAGGTGGGGTATGGCGTAGGAGGATCTGTTGCCGGACCGTTTTATGTAAAAAGCGGATATGTAAGTAATACTATTGTGGGAGCCGTTATGATTTTAATTATGGCTTACGTAGTATGGCGACATGTTCCGGAACCGGAATTGAAAGCACATCAATAACTATCAACCTAAACAATCGCAATTAATTATTAATTTATTTTAATAATTGATTTCGAACTATTACTTTTCAATTCTTTAACGGCTTAGAATTCTACATACAAATTTTGTAACATTTTATCTGCTACTCACTTTTTAATTAAAAAAGTTATGAAAAAATTACTTCTACATTGCTTTACACTTTTATCAATAACACTTTTCGTTTTTGGATGTACTCAATCGGATGATGAACTGGCTGTCGTCCAAGGATATGTGACTGACTCGCAAACGGGGAATTCAATTGAAAATGCGACTATACAAGTTACCTCTCCAGCTGAACTAAGTAATCTATTTGTAAGATCCGATGAAACCGGAAATTATAATATGGGTGATATTGAAGTGGAAGAAGTCACAGAATTAACCTTAACTGCCTCTGCTTCAGAATATAATGATGAAACAAGAAGCCTAAATATAGCTCCAGGTGACAATATTACCGGTTTTGATTTTGAATTACTTTCGGAGAATGCAAGCAGCGATGATGGCACCGACGAAGTTGTAGGAGAAGCTGGCGGGCCTGCTCAAATTGAATTGATACCAATGAGTAATACATCAATTAATGTTGCGGAGACAGGAGGAATTACAAGCACCACCTTTACATTTGTAGTAAAAGATTCGGCAAATCGAAAAGTAGATCGTGACCATGAAGTTCTTTTTGAGATTATTAGAGGCCCGGGCGGAGGCGAATATATTACACCTGAGTCTGCTTTAACTAATGGTGAAGGCCGTGTTACCTCAGCGTTGGTAAGTGGAGATTCATCGGGTACTGTTCGTGTTGAAGCCAGGATCGAGCGTCCTGATGTTGGTTTGACTATTCGTTCAACTCCTGTAATTGTATCCATTAGCAGTGGCTTTCCACACCCGGATAATTTCAACGTTGCTCCACGGGTTTATAATTTTGATGCCTACTCTCATATCGATGAAACTTATACTAACGTTATCACAGCAAGTGTTGGTGATAAAAAAGGAAATCCGGTAAAAGTTGGGACAGCGGTATATTTCTCTGCTCAATATGGAGGTCTTGTAAATGGAAGCGCAACTACCAATGAAAACGGATACGCATCAGTGAATCTTTCAGCTAATGGAAGTACTCCTCAAAATCACCCTATGGGAGTTGGGTTTATAGATGTCATAGCGCAAACTGTAGATAAAGACAACAATTATATTGAAAAAGACGTAACAATGCTTCTTACTACCCGAGAAGCCAGTATTTCCGTTACACCCGGCACTTTTAATATTGGTAATGGAGGTACTGAAACTTTTGATGTAGTCATTACAGATTTGAATGGAAACCCAATGGCAACTAATACACAGATTTCTGTTACAGCAGAACCTGGTTTAACCGCAGGTGGAGATATTGTTGACTTACAATTACCTAATTATCTTACCCCCGGCCCGGGACGTACTGAATTTTCTTTGACTATTTCTGATGATGATGCAAATGAAATAGTTAGTGAAGATGGAAGTTTTACAATCAAAGTAGAAACCCCATCCGGTGGTGTAACAACCAAAACTATTTCCGGTCAAAGGGCTAAAACAAATTAATTGATTGATCCAGTTTTAAGAGTAAAGCCTGCTCCTAAAGAGCAGGCTTTTTTTATTTTCTTCTTTATTACAATTGAAGTAAACCCTACCTTTGCTACTCATTCAAAATCAGCTTTTAACTATGGCCATGAAAACAGAGAACACTTTTGAATACAACAGTTTGAATTACAAAGAGTTTTTAAAAGCTTTTAGAAATTCGGAGCACTCAAAACACAGTTTGATTGTATTTGCCGGTCCTTTCACAACAAACAGAAAGGCTGCGCTGGATGAATTGAAACGTGAAGTCAGCAGCAATGTCGTAGAAGTAGATTTGGCTGAAATTGTTACTCCTTACGAAGAAGAAAGCTATAAGAATTTGGATGATTGTATTGAATCGATTGAGAAAGATGCTTCCATGGTCATTTTCAAAAATGCCGAACAATTGAATGGAGCTTACACAGGTTTTACTTCATCCATTGTAAAATATGCCTCTCCTCAAGAAAAATATTTCCTGAAAAAAGTAAAAGAAATAGATACTCCTGTTGTCCTTGAATTTAAAGAGCTTGATCATCTTGATCGTACAATTGTCCGAAAGGCAGATTCAGTCGTTCTCTTTAAAGCCCCTTCTTCATTGATAGAAAAGCTCGCATGGAAAGTGCAAAATATCCATGTTCATGGTTCTCGGTTTTTATCTCCCCGACCTCATTAAAAAATGTCCAAAATACAGCCTGTAATACCCACAAATTCTTTATGGGCTGATATTAAAGCTTCGTTAGCCGGTACCGAGCTCGACTTTACCACCGGGAGTATTGGCCGGGCCATATTAATTCTTTCCATCCCCATGGTGCTGGAGATGATGATGGAATCCATCTTTGCTGTTGTTGATATTTTCTTTGTATCAAAGCTGGGCGCCGATGCCGTAGCAACTGTTGGAATTACTGAATCCGTACTTACTCTTGTATATGCCATAGCTATCGGTTTCAGTATGGCAACTACCGCTATTATTGCCCGCCGAATCGGCGAGAAAAAGAAAGACGAAGCAGCAACCTCAGCCGTACAGGCCATAATTTTCTGTCTCATTATCTCCCTGCCTATAGCTTTTGCCGGTATTTTCTTTTCGAAAGAAATTTTAATGCTAATGGGTGCCGGGCCTAATATTATTGAAACCCTTTCTTCTTACACAGCTATTATGTTGGGTGGGAATTTGGTAGTCATGTTCCTTTTTGTGATTAATTCAATATTTCGGGGAGCTGGAGATGCTGCTATTTCGATGAGGGTTCTTTGGATTGCAAATGGAATTAATATCGTCTTAGATCCGCTGCTTATTTTCGGATATGGTCCTTTTCCGGAGCTTGGCATTGCAGGTGCTGCAATGGCAACCACCATTGGCCGGGGAATTGGAGTTATTTATCAATTTTACCGCCTCTTTGACGGTCGGGGACGTATTGTTATTCTCCGTAAGCACTTCAAACTTCAAACCGAAATTCTAAAACGCTTAATTCGTGTTTCTATAGGTGGAATAAGCCAATTTCTTATTGCCACAGCCAGTTGGATTGGGTTGGTTCGAATTATCGCCGAATTTGGCAGTATAGCTCTCGCCGGTTATACTATTGCCATCAGAATTCTGATTTTCTCTATTCTCCCTTCGTGGGGAATGAGTAATGCAGCAGCTACCCTTGTGGGTCAAAACCTTGGAGCAAACCAACCCGAACGTGCGGAAAAATCTACATGGATATCGGCACTTGTCAATATGGTTTTTTTAGGCCTTGTTGGGATTATATTTTTGATTTTTTCTGAAAACCTGATGACCATTTTTACAGATGATGCAGCCATCATCGAAATCGGAGCAAAATGCCTTCGCATAATGAGTTATGGATATGTGGCTTATGCGTTTGGAATGGTAATCATACAAGCATTTAATGGAGCCGGAGATACAAAAACACCTACATTAATAAATCTTGTCTGCTTTTGGCTGATCGAAATCCCATTGGCTTATTTTTTGGCTTTTACTCTTGAATGGAACGAAGAAGGCGTATTTTACTCTATAGTAGTAGCCGAATCACTTTTGGGTGTTATAGGCTTTATATTGTTCAGACGTGGAAATTGGAAAAAAACTAAAGTATAGCATGAAAGTTACCGTAAAAATGGAAACTGCCGGCCGGCGGGGAAAACAAGTTTCAGTCATAAGAGGAATTACCCATAACCCTCAAGTCATTGAGAAACTGGAAAAGAAATTAAAGACTCAACTTGGAACTGGTGGAACCGTCAAAGGGAAAACCATTGAGATTCAAGGCGACCATGTAGAACGTATCAAGAAGATACTAGCTAAGGAAGGATATGAGGTTAGTTGATGCCTATAGAGGTTTTAGGTGTTAGGGTCCTTAAAATGGCCTGAAGTTTCTTTTATATGATTTTTTTGTAAGGTTTTAGTTTTTCATCGCTCTTACTATCAATTAATTGCTAGTTAAAATTTATCGTGATGAAAAATTTTAAGAAACTAATCGTATGGCAACTCAGCATGGAGTTAGCATTAGAAACAAATAAGATAGTTTCAAAACTTTCCAAATCGGAACGTTTCACTTACAGAGATCAGATAATTGGGTCTTCCATTTCTATTCCCTCAAATATTGCTGAGGGCAGCAGCAGAAAAAGCAGAAAAAATTTCAAGCGATTTCTAAGAGTCTCACTTGGTTCATGCTTTGAACTTGAAACTCAATTATTGTTGCTGGAACAGAACGAAATAGTTAATCCGAATTTTCTAAAAGTTGCATTGGGACTCAATGAAGAAGTTCAAAAAATGCTCCACACTTTACTAAAGAAATAACCTAACACCTAAAACCTCACCTCTAACACCTATTTACAGCTTGACCTTACTCTCCTGCCTTGGATCTAAATCGTATAGCGAGGAAGCCGTGGCCTGAATAGTTTTATACCACTCATTCCCAAACTTGTCATTGATGGTATAAAAATCAGCAAAATCAGGCTTACGGATAAGCATTTTCCACTCTTGGGTTTTTGATTTAAAGGTAGGCTCAACATGAAGCAGTTCATGATACAACATCATTTCTTTGGTGTCATTATCAAGCATATCCCAAAGCTCCCCTGAAATTTCAATCAGGTAATCATTTCCTGAGTAGTGCTTTACTTCTCTGCTAGCCTTCATGCATTTAGCCGCACGCTGCTTGGACAAATTCGGATACACCAGGAAGTAGCCAATCTCAGCAGGACCAAATTCCATTTTATGCTTTTCAATAACTTTCTTTGCGATGGCCTCTACTTCCGGAGATTCCATTAATTGTTTGGTTGAATGTACTGTTGCTTCTGCTTCTAAATAATCGTTCTCTGGCATGAATAATTCTTTTCTTAATTTTTGATAGTATTTGAAATGAGTTTCTTACTCTGGCAAAAAAGAGCTCATATAATAACTGAAGCTCCATTGATGAATCCTAAAAGTCCGGTTTCCTCTTTTTGTATTATCCGATTTATTGCTCGAATTTATGGACCCAAACATACAAAGTTTGAGTGCAATTTTACACACTCAAATCAAGGAATTATGAAATCTATTTCTGTTCTGTTTCGCAATAAAAAAGTTTACGGCCGCTTGTTTTAAGCATTTTAATTTCCCGGCCACACTTATAACAAGGCTTCCCCTCTCTTCTGAATACATAATGGCGGTACTCCTTTCTTTTCGCCCCCTCCTCCTTTAATGCTTTCACTAAATCATCCGGTGTTGTAAGTCCGCCGGTTTTATATGACCTCTTAGATAAATCGAGGGAATATTTCGCAAGTTTTTGAATTTGTTCCTTGCTGCAATCTTTAGGACGGAACTCAGGATCTACACCGGAACAAAATAAAATTTCACTACGCAGATAATTCCCTACTCCGCTCAAAAATTCTTGATCCAATAACAGCGTGGATAATTTTCGATTTCTAAATTTCTCACTTTTAAAACACGCCAATACTTCCTCAAAGGTTGTTTTAGGATGAACCACATCCGGACCTAATTTACGAATGTAAGGATGCGTTTCAATTTCCCCATTCTTCAATATTTCTATTTCTGATGCTGAATACAGTAAAGCCGACTTTTCCTCCGTGTGTATGGCCACTCGTAAAGATCTGTTTGTATCAGGAAGTTCACCTCTATTCTGAACAATCCATTTTCCGTACAATTGATTATGAGTATACAAATTCATCCTATTTTCAAAGGATGTGACAATAGCTTTTCCTCTTGGTGTTACGGCTTTCACCTTCACTCCCAATAACCGGTCTTCAAATTCTTTCAATTCTTCAAAAGCAAAAAAGATCTCTTCGATTTCTCTATCGGCAATTGCTTTTTCAATTTCATCTGCTGCTCTCCAAATTTCCGGTCCTTCTGGCATTTAATTTTGTACGTTGGTTATACTTTGTTATTTGTAAATAGTAATTCTTATTCATGGATTACCCTTCTAAGTTTAAATAAACTATTGTATTCTCCACCGAGTTGCGAAAACTTTATTCGATATTAGAATTATTACGATCCCTATAAATAAATTCGTTCAATGAAACCAATCCTTGCGTTAATATCCGGCTTCTTCGGCCTCCTGTTTTTCGAAGGTTTTGCCCGGCTTATCATTACATTTTATCATCGTATGGAATTCCAGTTTTACGGAATTTCCCATCTCCCATCTGATATCTGGATAACAGTGATTTTATTATCTGTAATTACAAGTACGTGGTTGGTTGCTATGTTGATTCTGACCATCATCAATAAATACATTTTATTTTACTCCATTATGTTTGGAGCTATTGTGGTTGCATGGCGAAGTATTGAAATTGCCAACTCCTATCAGTCAGAGCCAACCTGGTACTTTTTTGCGGTTTTATTTCTTCACATTATCGGTATATTTCTTGCCTACCAATCATTTAAAAGACAACATGAAGTTAACCCTATATCTTAATTTAGTAATAATTTTAAGTGTTCTCGGATGCAGCACAGATGCACAAAAAGCACCGATAGAAATTGAATCCGCGGCAGCAGAAAACAGTTCCTTCCCTCGCTTATTTACGGACAACACCGGCACAATATTTATGAGTTGGTTAGAAGAATCCGGAAATATTGCTAAGCTTAAATATTCAGCTTTCGACGGAGAATCATGGTCGGCGCCTGACGTAATCGCCTCTGACTCTTCCTGGTTTATAAATTGGGCTGATTACCCTTCTGTTATTGCACAAAACGGCAAGCCTATGGCTGCACATTGGTTGAATAAAGTAGAAGGCGGCTCTTATGCCTATCATATAAATATGGCTTCTTATGATGGTGAATGGGGAGCCGCATTTACGCCTCATAAAGATGACACTCCTACCGAACATGGGTTTGTAAGTATGACCCCCGCATCAGATTCCACTTATCTTGCTGTTTGGTTGGACGGGCGAAATACCGCGCATCGAGAAAACGATGAGTATTCTGATTTAAATAAAGCTATGACATTGCGTGCTGCTTTCATCAATCAGCAATCTGATATAATAGATGGCTTTATGCTTGATGATTCAGCTTGTGATTGCTGTAATACTGCCATTACTAAAACAGATAAGGGCTTTGTGGCAGCATACAGAAATCGAACTGACGAGGAAATCAGGGATATTTATATAACTTCTTATATAGATGGAAGCTGGTCTGAACCTAAACCCGTCTATTCAGATAACTGGAATATTGCTGCTTGTCCCGTTAATGGACCGGCAGTGGATGCATTTGGGAATACTGTTGCTGTTGCATGGTTTACCGGTGCAGAGGGCATTCCACATGTGCAGATGGCCTTGTCATCCGACCACGGTCAAACCTTCGAGTCTCCAATTTCACTTGATAAAAATGCTCCCTTAGGCCG
This sequence comes from Gracilimonas sp., assembly GCF_014762685.1. NCBI lineage: Bacteria > Pseudomonadati > Balneolota > Balneolia > Balneolales > Balneolaceae > Gracilimonas > Gracilimonas sp. Next base: position 869,390 of record NZ_JABURM010000005.1, on the reverse strand, counting down.
GGTAGACCTGAACATGACAGAAGAGAAAATATGGGTCAGCTGGTTGTCTCCTAACGAAACAGATGCAAAGTTAAATATTAGCTCTTACTCTCATGGTGGTACTGAATTAGAATCATACTCTATTCCAAACCTTTCAAAAAGCCGAAGCAGTGGCTTCCCCCATATCTCTGTCTTGGATGAAGGCTTAATGATTGCCTATACAGACGTAGGAGGTAATCAACCCGCCGTTAAAACCATTATTTTAAAGTGATAAAGAAGTTCATCACAAAAATTCGTGAGTGAGAATGAATTGTATTCCAAAGTTTCTGATAATAATTGCAATGCTTATCTCATCCTGCGCCAAACCACAGGAGGCTAAAACGCTTGTTCAAAAGGTAAATGAATTCGAGCAAATTTTAACGGAGAGTACCTTAAATGAATGGAATGGTGATGACGAACACTGGCGTTTTGAAGATGGCATCCTTATTGGGGAAACGACTCCGGAAAAAATTCTTATCGAGAATTCCTTCTTTATTTGGGAAAAGGAATTGGTCCGTGATTTTGAATTACAGTTAGAATACCGGATTTCTGCACGCGGAAACAGTGGTATTAATTATCGAAGTCAAAAGGTTGACGGAAAAAACTATGTATTGCGCGGCTACCAGGCAGATATTGATGGGGAAAACGAGTATTCCGGCCAACTTTATGAAGAGAGAGGACGTTCTTTTTTGGCCAAACGAGGTCAGGTAACCCATATAGGTGAAGAGAATCATGTAAAAGAAATTGGCAATGTCGGAGGAGATAATGAACTTCTATCTGCAATTGAAAATAAAGAAGGCTGGAATAAGTACCACTTGATAATAAAGGGAAATACATTTATTCATATGATTAATGGTCGTGTTATGAGCATCACATTTGATGAAGGGAAAAGTTCCAAACAAGAAGGATTATTAGGTTTCCAAATCCATCTTGGCCCTCCCATGAGAGTTGAATTTCGAAATGTTCTTTTTAAAAGACTTACTCCTTAATTCTCAGTTTTATTAGCTGATTTTTGTCTTACATACAAATAATTAATGACCGGTTTAAAGACCTAATTCAAAAGAGTATCAATGAGTTTAAATTTCATCTTTTCGAATAAATTTTTCATAAAGTTATTAATAATTCCGGTGCTGTTTTTTACAGCTTGTGATTCTTCTACATCACAAAAACAGAATATTCCGGATGCCCATTCTTCTCAACAAGAATTGATCTCATCATCTGACATTAAAACATTGCCGGGTTTTGAAGCGCAACTTCTCTATGAAGTCCCTCGAGGAAGTCAAGGTACATGGATTGCCTTAACCGTGGATCCTGAAGGAAACCTGATAGCATCAGATCAAAGTGATAAAGGCTTTTTTCGTATAAAAATAGGTGATGATCCGAATGATCCAGAGGTAGAAGTTGAAGAAATAGTCATGCCATTATCCGGAGCAAATGGACTTTCCTGGGCTTTTGATTATTTATATGCAAATGTGCCCGGAAAAGGCATTTTCCGCATGCGTGATTCTCGCGGAAATAAAGAATTTGATGTCATGGAGTTTATAGGCGGACCCGAAAAGTTAGCTGAGCACGGTAACCATGGAGTTTTGCCTTCGGCCGACAATCAGGGATTGTTTATAATAAATGGCAATTATACCCCTCCCCCTCAACTTACTTCAAGCCGATTAGCAAACTGGGAGGAAGACTTACTCCTTCCCCGGCAATGGGATATTCGCGGGAATGCCCGGGGTATTTATGCACCGGGAGGATACATAGCACGTATAAACCCTGACGCCACTCAATGGGACATGTTCAGCATTGGATATAGAAATCCCTATGATGCTGCCATTAACCCTCATGGAGAGTTATTTACATTCGACTCTGACATGGAATATGATCTGGGAATGCCGTGGTATCGCCCCACACGGCTAATTCACGTAGTCAGTGGCAGTGATTTTGGATGGAGAAGCGGAAGCGGAAAATGGAAGGATTATTATGAAGACAGTTTACCGGCCGTATTAGATATAGGTCGGGGCTCGCCGACCGGACTTGTTTTTGGCACCAATGCGCGTTTCCCCGCCCGTTATCAGCATGCACTTTTTGCACTCGATTGGATCTATGGAACTATTTATGCATTCCACCTTACCCCAAAAGGCGCCTCTTATTCCGCCGAAATTGAAGAATTTTTATCCGGGAACGCTCTTCCAATGACTGATGCGGTTGTAGGTAAAGATGGTGCTCTATATTTTGTAACCGGAGGAAGAGCAAATGATTCAAAACTTTATCGTGTAGTCTATCGTGGTGAAAAGTCAACCGATCCGGCACCTCTTCCAATTAACCAGAAAGCACAAGAAGCCCGCGAACTGAGACGTAACCTGGAAGCTTTTCATGGCAAACAGGACCCAAAGGCTATTCAGGCAGCTTGGCCCCATCTTGATTCTGAGGATCGTTTTATTCGTCATGCTGCACGCGTGGCCATAGAAGCTCAACCGGTACGTCTGTGGGCTGATAAAGCATTAGCGGAAGATCGTCCGCAGGCTAAAGTAGCAGTTTTAGCAGCACTTGCCCGTTCAGATGCAAAAGAATACCGTGAAAAAGCTATTCAGTCTTTATTAGAAATGAATATTAGTACTTTGGAAGATGAACAGCTGATTGGATACCTGCGAACCATGGCATTGGTATTTATGAGGCTGGGCGATCCGGACAAAGAGCAAAGAATTGCAATTACCAACTCACTCCAGGAATTACTTCCGGGTGTTAATAATGATGTCAATACCGAGCTGGTACGTCTACTTGTTTATTTGAAAGATTCCAGGGTAATTGATAAAACTTTGGCTTTAATGCAGAACACAGAAGAACCTTCTAACCCGGATTGGGTCGGTTTATTAGAAAATGAAGACGGTACCGTTCAGAAGATGCTGGAGAATCCTCCTCCAACAGAAAAATTAGAGTATGCTTTTATGCTTCGTAATTTGCGGGAAGGCTGGACTATTGAACAAAGACGTGAATACTTCACTTTTATAAATGAAGCCGCCGGTCATCTGGGGGGATCAAGTTATTCCGGATATTTACGAAAGATGCGAGACGACGCATTGAGTAATGCCTCAGATGAAGAACATGAAGCAGTAGCTGATATAACCGGGGTGAATTTAGTCCAGGAACCGCCTTTTGAAATCACTCCGCCTGAAGGCCCCGGGCGAGACTGGACGGTAAACGAGGCGCTCGGTGCAGTAGCAGATCATTTAACAAACAGGGATTTTGAAAACGGCAGAAATGCATTCTTTGCCACCGCTTGTGCATCATGTCATCGGTTTAACGGGTACGGAGGAAATATCGGGCCTGATCTTAGTACCATAGGTTTAAGATCTTCAGTAGAAGTATTGCTGGAAGATATTATTAAACCGAATGCCCTTATCTCAGATCAGTACAACACTTCGATTGTTACGCTCAAGAACGGAGAACAGCTTACCGGTTTAGTTGTTGAAGAGGGTGATAAATTAAAAGTCTACCCGAGAGACCCTGAACAGCCGGCTGCTGAAATAAACCAAAATGAGGTAGACTCGATCGAGCCCTCTGAAATATCGCAAATGCCGGAAGGGTTGATAAATACACTTAACGAAGAAGAGCTGCGTGATTTGATAGCCTATTTAAGATCAGGCGGTAATCCAAACAGTGATTTATTTAAAAAAGAATAATTGGTTATGCAATGAGGGTGAACAAGGTAATATTCGTTTAAGTTGAAATAACTTTGTTCGAAGAAGAGCTAAGAGAATTTAAAATAAAATCACTTTCCTAATAAGCTGTTTGCCAGTCTACCGAATCTCGATAAATAACAACCCTTAGTTCCTGATCCACATTATTGGGTCTTCCAATGAGAGTATATGAGGTATGGCTTCGATTGGTAATTTCGTAAGTACCATGCCCGGTTACACTGTCCATTAAGAGATCCTTAAAAGTAATTTCTGCAAACGAATTTGCTCCGCCTCCATATACTTCAGGCCGTTCGTAATATGCAATTGATCGGCCTATTGCAACATTAATTCCCTGAAGAATGGCAGCCCGGTTAGGACTATTTTCTCCACTGCTGATGGTCTGTACGGCTACCCCAATACTGATAGCAATTAAAACCACAACTAATATGACCAATAAAAGTTCTCTGTTACCCATAACTACCCTTTAAATAAAATCATTATAAAAAAATGGCTCCCTATATACAGGAGCCATTTATTAGACATTCGTTATAGAAAACGAATTAATCATTCTCTACCCAAGTAATACCACCTGGTCCAATATCTGCTACAAGCGGTCCATTACCACCGGCTGAAGTCACTGTTAAAGTAACAGGTCCGTCAATACGACTAGCAGGATATGCAGTAACGGTAAAGGTAGTATCAGTATCTGCTGGTGCAGCAAATGTATATACTCCGTTTGCGTTAAGTGCAGTAAGACCATTTGTGGCTACTTCATCAGCAGGAAATGCAACTGTGTTGAAAGTAATACCGGCCCAGTCACCGCCACCGCCACCAAGCATTTCAGGCTTCATAAAGTAACCCTGAGCTGAAGCTGCGAATGTTGCGATGTCCTGACGTACAGCATCGATGTTAGCTGAATCAGCTGCTGATCCAAATGTGTTGATAGCTACAACCGTCGCAATACCTACGATGATTGTTACAAGAATAACGAGTAATAATTGTTGTTGACCCATGATGATCTCCTAGTTGTTGTGTTTTGTTAGTTTAAAATTGCTCTTAATTCATTCTGATGCAAATGTTGTGAATAACCACATCAAAGTAAATTAGAAAATATTTATTGTTAGTTATGATTTTATTCAATCACAAGAGTGATTTCTTATTGGGTTGTTACAAAATTAACTTAATTAAAAAATTTTAATATTTCACAAAATATAATATTGAGACTCAAATTTTAATGTGTCTCTTTATAATTCACAATAAAGTACGAATTACCTTGGTTAATGGATTGGATTACTTTTATTAATAAATGAGGTGGTCACCTTAACCACGATCTCGATCTGATGGATTACCCATCTGATCGATGATATAAGCGCAGGGTGTTTAATTAGGATGCGGAAAAGGCTTGGGTGCCCTGTTCTAAACAATCGGTCAGATGGACTTGAAGCCATCAGACCAAAGAGCTAAATAGGCTTGACTTCTCCGCCCTGAGGCATTAGACTGATTTCTTCGGCAACGCTTCTGGCACTTAATTCTGATAAGGAAATGATTAGTTTACCCACATCCTCAGGGTCAATAAGTTTATTCGGATCTATATCTACCTCGTGCCAGGAAGTTGAATAGGTTTGACCCAGATTAATCGCAGTGACAGCTACCTTAGTATTCATAAGCTCTTTACGGAGTGAGCGTGTATATCCCAGTAGCGCATGTTTCGACATGGAATACGCCCCGCTCCCGCCTAAGCCCTTCAATGCTCCCATGGAAGATATATTAACGATCAGGGCCCTCTCCCGTTGCTCAAGCTCCGAAAGGACTGCCTTCGTGAGGTTAAATGCACCAAGGGTGTTTATCTGAAATTGAGAGTTAAACTGTTTTTTTGAAGTTTCTTTTAGTCCCTTGAACAAAAATGAACCCGCATTATTAATGAGGATACCCGGGTTATATAAAGAAAAATCTATTTTTGAGAGCACTTCATCATTTGTAATATCAGCAGAGAGTATTTCTACTTGGTGCGCCCCTTCATTTATGCACTCCTCTTTTGCCTGTTGAAGTTCCTCCTGATTTCTCGCTATTAATACCAGAGGATGTTTGGTTTGTCGGGCAAATACCTTTGCTATCGATAAACCGATTCCTTTACTGCCTCCTGAGATAATGACTGATGATTCTTCAAATCCCATTAGGGTACCTTCAGAAATTTATGCGTTTGCAAGCTTATTCCCCACTGCGGATGTTCTTTTACATAATCCACAATCAAGTTAACGGACTCAGGAGTTTCCCATTCAGGTTGAAGCAGCAGCTTAGTTCCTTCCGGACACTTAGCAGCGTTCTCTTCCGCCCACTTCAAATCTTTATTTGTGAGAACTACAACTTTTAACTCATCCACGTAGGTAAAAACTTCTTCAGTAGGCTTTTTGAACCGTTTTGGGGAAAGTGTAATCCAGTCCAGGTTTCCAGACAACGGAGATGAACCGCTTGTTTCAATATGTACTTTCAATCCGGCTGATTTTAATCCAAGTGTAAGTGGAAGTAAATCATGAAGCAACGGCTCGCCTCCGGTAATTACCGCAAATGGAGCATTACTGTCTTTAGCCGCTTTCACCAGTTCCCGAACCGTTAATTTTGGATGCCCTTCTTCTTCCCAGCTTTCCTTTACATCACACCACCAGCAGTTTACATCACAACCCGCTGTACGGATAAAATAAGATGCACGTCCTGTATGAGCTCCTTCACCTTGTATAGTATAGAAATGCTCCATCACTGGATATTCTATATCCATGATTTCTTTTTCATCAGCAATGAGCTCAGTATGATTATCTACTTTAAACATCTTGATCGGTGTATTCTACCCAGCTCGTTTCGGTTTCCCATACGGTTACGGTTAGTTCAATTCCTTCAGGAATCCGGCTTTGGGTTTTTTTATGGATAAATTCAGCTATTCGTTCGGCTGTAGTATTTTCAGGCATTAATTCATTCAAAAAACCGTGATCAAAGCCTCCTTTTTCTGAATCTTTTGCAGCCCATTTCAGCTCTCTGAAGTCACATACCATATCCGGGGTATCCAAATATTGAGATGGATTCAGTTTGCTGGATTTAGCCGTCATTTTAACTTTATAGGAATGGCCGTGCATGCGACCGCACTTGCCATCATAGCCATCTATATAATGTGCGGCATCAAATTTAAATTCTGTATGTAACGTCCAGGTTGGCATTGGTGATAAATCAATTTTGAAGTCTTTATATATAGAGACTTCATTCAATAAAAAAAGCCACGTTTGTGGCGTGGCTTAAAACTACGAGTTTTTCAACAAAATTACTCGGATCGCTTTATAGTACAACCTAATGACTTTGTTTCTTCCTCAACGATATCAGTTCCATTTAAAAGAGCATTTATTGCATCTTGAGCATAATTCATTTCCACTGCATTGGCATTGTCAGCATTGTCATCAATAGCACCATGGTAAACCAACGTTAGGTTTTCATCAAATAAAAAGACTTCAGGGGTACGAGTTGCTCCAAAAGCATCCGCTATTATATGGTTTTCATCCAAAGCATATGGGAAAGCATATCCCTGTTTCTGAGCGCGCTTCCGCATGTCTTCCATTGACTCCCCCCGATTACGAATACGCTCGTTTGGATTAAGCGCGATCATTCCGATTTCATTTGAAGAGGCGAGACGATAAAGCACATTATATCGATCCTCCCATTTTGCCACCCAGGGACAAGTATTGCAGGAAAAAATAACCAACAGCCCATTATTTCCGGCTACTTGAGCCAGTGTTAAGTTGCGGCCGGAGGTATCTACGACTTCTGTATTTGTCTCCGGTGCTTTATCACCTATTTTTAAAGGGCTGCTTGTTTGTGTGAAAGCCGCTAATGATAATCCCACAGCTAACATCAGTAATCGATTTTTCAGTAAATCCATTTTATTCCTTCCCTAAAACTTTCAGTAATTCCTTTTCAAAAGTCTCAAACTCAGCTTTTCCTTCCCAGTAAGATGAAACTTCCCCTTCCTTATTATACACAATGGTGAACGGAAGTGCACCCGTCCATTCATTAGAAATTGTATTTATAAACTCATTATCCTTTCCAACCTTGAAATAAGTTTCAAATTCAATTCCTTGTTTCTTTAAGAAGGCTTCTGCTTCATCTCTTGATTCTTCAAAATCACCGGAAACCAGAATAAGCTTGAATTTACCGTCATATTTCTCTTTTAACTTAAGGATGTATGGAAATTCTTTAATACAAGGTGCACACCATGTGGCCCAAAAATTTACCAGTACCGGTTTTTCTTCTTTAAATTCAGCAATTTTAGCTACAATTTGATCTGCAGTGGCATCCACCAAAATTTCATCCCCCTTTAATGTGAAGGACGAAAAAAAGATCACCAAGAGTATGCAAGCAGACTTCATATCACCCCTTCTTGTTTATTTCAAATGGATCCCAAAAATGTCTTTTCATATCAACGGTATATTCTTCTTTAAACTGAACTCCTTCTTGCAGTAAGCGTTCTCTCATGGTGTCTCCTTCAAAATGGGCTCGGCCGGTAAGTTGTCCCAACCGATTTAAAACGCGGTGGGCGGGCAATTCATATCCTAAATTATAGCTACGATAATTGTTCATTGCATAGCCCACCATTCGAGCCCCTGATTCTACTCCCAGGTACCGGGATATAGCTCCATAAGAGGTCACCTTCCCTTCGGGAATATGGGAAACAACCTCATATACACGAGTATAAAAATCCTTTTTTGATTCAGAATTCACGAAAATAGGTCTTTGATTTTCTTCAGCGATGGAGACGCCCCTTTCTTCTGTACGGCTATTTTAACGGCTTCATTACCCAGTACCTTATATAATGAAAGCAATTCGGGGGTATTTTGTAAATTATTGAGATGTTTCTGTATCGTTTCAATGTCACCTCTTTCAATGGGCCCCGTAAGTGATTCCGCAACTCCTTTCGTTTCAATATTTTGCAGGGTGTTATGCATAAGCGGAGTCATCGCTTTAAGGGCTATATCTTCAGGAACATTCCCTTCAGATGAAATTTTTGAAACCAAATCAGCCAAAACGACCAGGTAATTTGAAGCCACGACTGCGGCCGCATGTAAAAATGGTTTGGCTTCCGGCTCAACCCTGAATGTTTTTGCTTGTAATTTCTTGGTGAGTTGTTCAAGCTCAATAAGCACTTCCTCATCCCCCTCGATATCAAACCAAGTGTCCTGAAATGAGTTCGCAGATTCCGTAATTGATTTCATTGGATGAAAAGAAGCTATTTTTGCTCCTTTTTGTTTTAGAGCCGACAAAACCTCAGAGGAATGCACCCCGGAGCAATGGGCGAACATAAAACCAACGAGATTATCAAAGTGTGATGCAATATCCCGGGATACTTTCTCAATGGCATCATCAGAAACAGTTAACAGGATCAGGTTACCTATAGCACCTTTTTTCGAAGGAAGACCGGCCTTGAAAGTTGTACCTGGAAATTTTGATGCAATAGAACTATCAATTTTTGAACGGTTAAAAACGGAAACTATTTCATATTTTTTTACCGACAAAACATTAAGAAATGACATACCCACTTGCCCCAAACCAACTATGGAAATGCGGGTATTTTTCATATTAAACCATTTGAGGTTGAGTCCGTTTGGCATATCCACAAATATTATTTGCGGATTCTATGTGATCCAGAAATTCAACATCATATCCCCAAGAGCGGGCTACCAAAATCCCGCTCATAAAAGCTCGTGCACCCTTCACAGTTTTCTCATTACTGTTCAGATAATGTAACAAGCCCGATTCTTTATTCTCAACGACCAGAGAACGTAATTTCTCTAACTCTTCCGGATTGCTTGCCGGCACGTCACAACAATAGACTATAAGAGCATTCCTGTTTAAAAGTAATTCATCCAGGGTAAATGCAAGTTCCCTGACAATAGCGGGGTCATAATCACCTATTTGTAAACTTACCACTTCAAAATCTGTGAAACAGGATTGTAAGATGGGTAACTGCGTATATAAACTCATTTCTTTGCTATACCCTTCATCTGCTATAAAGAAATCATCTTCTTCATCGCAAAATTCATTGCGTAAATAATCATTTACCGGCACTTCCCCGAAACGGGTTTCAAATACTTTATTGGAAGGCATGGCCAATTTTTTCTGGAGGCGACCAGTATAAGATTCAATGACTACAACGGTATCAAATTCTTGATCGATTACGGTTTTGTAAGTCGTACATAATTCTCCAAAATTATGTTCGTCAATCTTGTTTGGAACAAACAGCATTCGAACATGCTCAGAGTTTGTATTTAACTGTTTTGCTTCCTTTATATGATTCTTAATCTCTTGCTGTGTGAGGTGTTTGACTTCCATAATGCTCTGATGATATATAAAATTCTTTATGCTACTAAAAAAGCTCAAAGACACCTTTCCTTAACCAATTTGAAATGGTGCCTTTGAGCTTTTCTGATTTTCTATCAAATATGTAGGCTTTGATAAGCTAATGCTATCTGATGATCTGATTGACTAAAACTACAAATTTCAATCAATTTTTCATTGTTAAATCTTACATAAATCTGAGATTTCTCATTTTGCTCGATCGAAAGTTCGTTCAGGTTTGTACGAAGCCCTGTTCCTAAAAGCTTTACAACTGCTTCTTTTATCGTCCAGACCTGAATCGGGTTAAGTGAATTTGGCTTTTTTTTCTCTGAGTCTGATAAGATCCGGTTGACCAATTTGAGTGGTATTTTTCTTTTTAAGGGTTCTACATCCACTCCAATATCAAACTTCTTTGAAAGTGCACAATATACTTTATGAGGAGAATGTGAAAAGCTTACATGTAGATGTTCATCGCCCAGCTTAGCAAAAGGCTTCCCTCCCTCTTCTCTACTCAATATTACATTTTTTTCATCAACCTCTGAGGATGAAAGCAAAAACTTCAAAAGTGTTCTTGCTGACAGATATTCTGCCTTTCTGTTGAGATTTTTAAAAGAATCATACTCTTTGCTTTCCGAGGGTGATAAGATCCCGGTAGGCAGTTCCGAAGAAATATCGGCCACACCTAAAATCACTTTATTCGGCCAGTTTTTAATATGAGAGGTATTCACTATTTTCATCAAGGCAAGTATAATGATTTTCAAAAGAAATGAGTGAATTGATAAATAAGAAAAGCGAAAAATACCCAAACATACTCATCCTCTTTTGCTATCTATTTCTCATTAATCCTGAGTTAAGATCATGGATTTCTATTAATTAAAATTTTCTAAGGCCATGTAAATACATGCGGCTTAGGCTTTTGCTTTAAAAATAGCGGACTGATTTAGGCCGGGTGATTGTTGAAGAAGGCAGGAGGATTAAAATTTAAACACTATATAAGGGAGGTTGCATGAATAAGACAATTAACCATCCTGCTTTGAAGTGGATGAGAGAGCATCGCCATGAAGCAATCGAAATACTTCGCATATGTTTAGGTATCCTACTTTTTTATAAAGGATTCTACTTTGTAGAAAATATCTCTGAAGTTTACGCAATGATCGAGGGTAATATACCTATATCATCCTTTGTGGTAGCTCATTATGTTGTAGGGGCTCATCTTGCAGGCGGCTTGATGCTTGCCTTTGGATTAATTACCAGACTGGCAACAGCTGTTCAAATACCCATTTTAGCCGGAGCCGTGTTTTTCGTACATGCCAGAGATATATTTTTAGGTAAGGCTGCTCAATTGGAGTATTCTATTCTGGTACTTATTCTTCTGATCGTTTTCTTTATCTACGGAGGAGGGAAATGGTCATTGGACGGTTACATCATTCGAAGAAAGCAAAACAGAAATAAGTAAATCCAAGGGGGGATTGCTTAAAGATTTTGATTGATAAACAAATCAATTACCATGCGATTGGTGCGAGTGCAGATAATTTATTCCATTCATTCAAATAATATCTGTCTTAACAGATATCCCTTATTTACCTGAGAAGGAATCATTGCACCTGAATAAACTTCAAAAAAAGAAATGGCGGAGAGGGAGGGATTCGAACCCTCGGTACCCCGGAAGGGGCACACTCGCTTTCCAGGCGAGCCCGTTCGACCGCTCTGGCACCTCTCCGTTTGTTATAGATGAAAGCCCGTCGAAGGGCGCCTAAGATAGAAGTATTTATATCCTATATCAACGAATTAAAAGCCAATATTAAAACTATTTTCTACATAGGTTTTAACAGGCGCTCCCTGATCTCTGGCAGGACGAAATCTCCATTTTAAGGCAGCTTCAAGGGTAGCTTCCATTAAACCATATCCTATGCGATCTACCACCTTGTAAGAGTCCCCATCATATAGTCGAATTTCCGATATAAAAGCGTCCTCAACTTCCCCGTCAGTACCTACCAAAAATGTGACAATAATCTGCGCTTTGATATTTGCTCTCTTTGCCGCATCCGGAGTTGTAGGTTCAACAATTCGAATCAATCCCGGAGGGCGTTCCGGACTCCCGACTAACTCACCTTCTCCTCCAACACTTGATAACCCCTGGTCTCCATCCGCATCAAGCTTTGAAAAAACATCTTCAAATTCAGGGAAATCGATTTCCTCTTCTATTACTTCATCATTGGGAACGGGTACCGGAACTCGGGGCTTTGGAGGAGCTGCGGGTGCTGACGACTGCCGGGTTATAATTGCACGTTCTACATAAATAGCTTCATCATTATATGAATATTCAAAATTTTCAGGGGGAGCAACCTGTGCGGGCCAGAATTTAAGGATCATTAAAACAATTAATTCAGCATATATCAACGACAACATAAAGCGATGTTGATGCTCAAGTTCGTCGTAATATATATCACGAATTTTATTAATCAAGTTTGTCTCAATTCTGTCAATTCATCTTTCATAAGCGACCGTACATAATCCTTCAATTCCTTCAAATCATTGAATTTTTCAGGATTGATTGCCTCTAATACTTTTAATTTAAAAGTAACTTTTGGGTTTAGTTTTTTTGAACCCGGAGGCATAGCCGAATGCCCTCCATCTATCACCATTGGCTGTAGTTTAAAACCGTGCTCCAAGGACAAGAGAAAGGCTCCGTTCTTAAACGTTTTAAGTTCCCCGTCCATTGCCCGGGTCCCTTCAGGAAATATCATAACCGGAACCAAATTATTTAACGGCTCCACTAAGTTCTCCAGCTTCTTCAATGCTGTTGTACTGGATCTGTTAATGGTGAGGTGCCCGGTTAACCAAACCAACCATCCCATTACCGGTATATATGTAAGGCTCTTTTTTGATACCCATTTCATCTTCCAAGGGAGATGATAAATGAGTGCCATATCCAGAAAACTCTGGTGGTTGGATAAGAAAATAGTTGGTTCATCGGGATTAAATTTCTCTGCTCCTTCTATTTCAATCTTCCACCACGGACTCGCTTTCATCATAAAACGAGCCATTATGGACAATGTAAAATTCGGTGCTTTACGATACTTATCAAAAGGAAATGTAGTAACAAAGACCAACGATATAATTACAAAAAAGACCAAGAAAAGAAAGCTGAAATACGTAAATACAAAAATACTGAACAGGGTTCTCATTATTATTTTTCCAAACTTAAAAGAGCTTTTCTGACAAAGCCGTTGTGCTCGGTTAATAATTTACGCGACTCGTCAACATTCAAATCTCCCAATGCCATTAACAGTGCTGTTTTCACATGGCCTTCTGCGCTTAATAATAATTTTTCAGCTTTCTCATAGTCGATCTCAGAAAAAATCATTAAGATTCGTTTGGCACGCTCTGCTAACTTCTGATTAGATAACATTAGATCGACCATTACATTTTCATAGATTTTGCCTTGACGAATCATTGCCCCCGTGGTAATCATATTCAAAACCATTTTCTGTGCTGTTCCGCTTTTCATACGTGTACTTCCCATGATAACTTCCGGGCCTACCGGAACATCAATTAAATAATCAACCTCCAAATCAATTTGTTCGGCAGGTACCGTGGTAACCAAAATGGTTTTACACCCTCTTTTACCGGCCTCCTTAATGGCACCATGCACATATGGGGTGCGTCCACTGGCAGCAATACCACATATTATATCAGGAGGTGCGGATTTCACCTCATCCACCGCTTTCGCGCCAATCTCCTCTGAATCTTCTGCTCCTTCCTGGGCTACAAACATTGCGTCCTTACCGCCGGCAATAAACCCCTGTACCTTCTCCTGAGATACGCCAAAAGTTGGAGGGCATTCGGCTGCATCAAGTACTCCTAAGCGCCCGCTTGTGCCTGCCCCAAAATACAAGAGCCTTCCACCTAATTGAAAAGCATCACTGGCTAAATCTATAACCTCGGCAATGATATCGAGCCTTTTTTCTACCTGGAGGGCTACTTTTTGGTCCTCACTGTTTATAAGACGGGCTATTTCACGAGAAGAAGCCAGATCAATCTCCATAGTTTCCTGGTTTCTCCCTTCCGTACTTAACTTCTTAAGCTGGTTGAATAATTTTCTTTTATCAGCCTTAGATTTCAAATCTGTTTTTACTCCCTGCGGTTTTTCCACCACATGCTGTCACTTGATGCCTCAAGTGATAATGAGGGTTCTGAATTATTTTCAGAGATACCTTTAAGTAATGCCGCTGCCACGGATACATCACTTTCTGATTGCCGGGGTTGCATTTTTTCCGGCGTGAAATGATTTGGGACAAAATGCGTATCATATTTTGCCTCTATAAAATCCGGATGATTTAGTGTGAATTCACAAAATGGTATTGTGGTTTTACATCCGGCAATCTCATATTCATCAAGAGCCCGAAGCATACGTTTACGAGCTGTCTCACGATCCGGTCCATGCACACTTAGTTTAGAGATCATGGGGTCATAATTGATAGTAATTTGCTGCCCCTCTTCCACCCCGGCATCAACCCGAATGCCTGATCCGGTTGGGATACGATGTTTTAAAAGTAATCCGGTACTCGGCAGAAAGTTGTCTGCAGGATCTTCTGCATAAATACGGCATTCGATAGCGTGGCCATTAATAGCTAAATCTTCCTGTTTAAAGGGTAGCTTTTTCCCTTCAGCAACTAAAATTTGCAGCGCAACCAAATCAACGCCTGAAATCATTTCAGTTACAGGGTGTTCTACCTGAAGACGAGTATTCATTTCCAGAAAATAGAAATCCATATTCTTGTCAATCATAAACTCAATGGTACCCGCTCCAACATAATCACAAGCTTTAGCTGCTTTTATTGCAGATTCTGCCATTCTCTCTCGAAGTTCCGGAGTCAAGACAGCGCAAGGAGCTTCTTCAATTACCTTTTGATGCCTACGTTGTACCGAACATTCCCGGTCAAAAACGTGAAGCACATTCCCATGAGTATCTGCAATTATCTGAAATTCAACATGGCGGGGTTGTTCAAGATATTTCTCGATATAAATGCGGTCATCGCCAAAAGCATTCTTGGCTTCTGATTTCGCAGCTTTTATACTTGCTTCAAATTCTTCTTTTTTATGGACAATACGCATTCCCTTTCCTCCACCTCCGGCAGCAGCTTTTACCAAAATGGGATAACCGATATCATCTGCAACACTCCGGGCCTCCTCAATATCCTTCAGTTCGCTTTTTAACCCAGGCGGTGTTGGAATATTTGCCTTTGTTACTAACTCGCGTGCTTCTGTTTTATCTCCCATTAATCGTATAGCCTTCGGTTCCGGCCCTATAAATATGATCCCTTCCTTCTTACATCGTTCCGCAAAAGATGCATTTTCACTCAAAAACCCATATCCAGGATGCACAGCATCAGCGCCTGTTTGCTTAACGGCATCAATGATTTTATCTATAACCAGATAACTTTCCGAAGAAGCCGCTTCTCCAATAAAAACGGCTTCATCGGCATGAAGGACGTGTGGAGCATGTGCATCAGGTCTTGAATACACCGCCACTGTTTTAATCCCCAATTCCTTACAAGTGTGAATTACCCTAAGTGCAATTTCTCCACGATTTGCGATCAGTACTTTATTTATTTCAGCCATAAAATCCTGTTTTGTTTTTGCCTAATGATAGGACTTTACGGCATGATTCTCCAAGCCAAAAAGCAGATTTTACCCGGCTGTTTTCATATCTAACAAAACACGGGGGAGAATGGATAATTTTTCGGTGTAATTGAGATAGGCTCGATTGTCGAAAACATTATAATTGTTTTCTTCGATTTTATTTAAAATTCTGCTGTAGTTATGGCGCGCAAGGTAAACAGGAAGCCTGCTATCACTTGATAATAAAGGTATTCCCAAATCCGCTTTAGTGTAAAAGTGTCTGGTTCTGTTAATCTGAAACTTCATCATCTCAATAAAGTTTTCATTCAGTAACCCGGAAGAAAGGTCTTCTTCTGTAACGTCAAACTTTTTCAAGTCTTCTGCGGGAAGATAGATCCGCCCACGCATGAGATCCTCCCCTACATCCCGGAGAATATTAGTCAACTGCATCGCAATACCTAAGTCAACGGCATAGTCAAGAGCTTCTTCATCCATATATCCAAAAACTTCACTGGTCATTAAACCAACTACAGAAGCTACTTTATATGAATAGTCATAAACTTCTTCAAAGTTTTCAAAACGATCCTTAACAAGATCCATTTTAACTCCATCCATCAGGATAAAAGGAAGTTCAATGGATATTTGATATTTTTTCAGCGTATCGGCAAAAGCCGTAAGGATCGGATCATCTACAATTTTTTCATCATAAACGTCAATCAGTCTCTGCTTGAAAGCTTGCAGTTTTTCATCAACCTGATCAAAAGTTATTTTTTGGTCGTGAATTAAATCTTCAGCTTCATCCACTAAATCATCCAGGTATCGGCATAAACCATAGATTGCAAAAATACCCCGTTGTTTTTCATTGGGTAAAAAGCGGGTAGCCATGTAAAATGTTTTCGCATGCTTTCTGGTAATAAAACGACAATGAGAATAAGCTTTCTTGAGATTGTCATCTTCCAAATCTTCAATTACAGATTTATGGAAAGCGGTCTTCTCGTATATCGGACGAATAAATTGATATGGAATATTTAAGATATTTGTCATTTAAATAAAATTTTTCTCTCTTGCTAAAGCTTTATTCACATCGAAATAGTTCCCGTCAACGAATAGTTATTTTCAATTTATAAGGATAACATTTTGAAAAGAAGATGTTTATACTTGCAACTTGAAAATGGTTATATTGAGTTAATAGTTCTCTATTATGTTATTAACCTAATTAATACATAGTACTAAATAGTTCAGGCGTAATGAATAAAAAAGTTACCATTTATGAGGTTGCTAAAAAAGCAGAGGTTGCAATTTCTACAGTCTCTAGGGTACTTAATGGATCCGAGAATGTATCTAAGGCTACAAAAGAGAAAGTTGAAAAAGTTATTAAGGAATTAAATTTTCGCCCTCAGGTTAACGCCCGCAAACTAGCCAGTAAGGAGCCTCAAATGCTGGCAATAGCCGTTCCTTCCTTCACAACGCCATATTTTAATGAAGTCTTAAAAGGCGTAAAAGATGAAATCAAGAAAATGGATCTTGATATTATTATGTATAATACGGGATCAAAGAATCCTGAAGAAGGCGTCCAAAACTTTTTTGACAGAGGAACTGCAGATGCCGTTATTTTACTTTCCATTGATGTAAGTGATACTGTTCATGAACTTATACAGGCCACACAAACGCCGGCCGTTTTGGTGAACTCTTCCCACCCCGCCTATAATTATTTTATGCTTAATGATTACCAAGGTGGTTATTTAGCCGGCGAGCATTTGGTTAAGCAAGGATTCCAAAAGTTAGGCATGATTACAAGCATTGTGGAATCTCATACTTCTAAAGAAAGAATACGTGGTTTTGTTGATGCACTCAAAAATTACAAAATAAAGGTAGATAAAGATCTTTTCATGAGTGGCGATACCACCAAGCATGGGGGGTTTACCGAAGAAGCCGGGTTCGAAGCTATTTATAAATTTGAAAAATTAGGTAAATTTCCGGATGCTATTTTCTGCTCTAATGACACCCAGGCTGTAGGTGCAATTTATGCCTTATCCAAGCTGGGGTTAAAAGTGCCTGAAGATGTTGCCATTATGGGGTATGACAATATAAAATTGAGTAAATATTTAGACCTTACCACCATCGATCAGAAAATGTATACTATTGGTGTTCAGGCCACTAAACGATTGGCTGAGATTATTGAAAAACCGGATGATGAGCTTTACCAAACTACTATTAACCCGGTGTTGGTTCAACGAGGTTCAACTGAAAATAAACAAGCAAAGTGAGTAAACTTTTTTCTGCGCAGGAAGCCCTTAATAACTGTATAATTTCAACTACTGTTCCCGGACTCCCCTCCCCTTATAAAGGAAAAGTTCGCGATGTATATGAATTAGGAGACGAAAAGCTCGGTATTGTAGTAACCGACCGCATTTCTGCTTTTGACTTCATCATGAAGCAAGCCATTCCCTTTAAGGGGCAAATCCTAAATCAACTGGCTGCATTTTCTTTTGATAAAGTAAAGGATATTGTAGCAACTCATATAATTGATGTTCCACATCCCAATGTAACAATTGCAAAAAAGTGTGATCCAATCTCCATAGAAGTAGTTATTCGCGGCTACCTTACGGGGCATGCATGGAGAACCTATAAATCAGGCGACCGAGAACTTTGCGGAGTAAAATTACCAGATGGATTAAAAGAACATGATAAATTTCCATCTCCTATCCTGACGCCTGCAACCAAAGCTGCTGAAGGACATGATGAAGATATATCTGAAAAAGAAATTATATCCCGAAAAATTGTAGATCCTGCCCTTTGGAATGAAATTAAAGAAATCGCTTTCAAATTGTTTGAACGGGGTACTAAAATAGCTGCAGAGCAAGGGTTAATTCTTGTAGACACCAAATATGAATTTGGATTATTCAACGGAGAATTAACCCTGATTGATGAAGTTCACACTACTGATTCTTCCCGGTATTTTTACATGGACGGATATAAAAAAAGACAGGCTGAAGGTCTTCCGCAAAAACAGCTTTCCAAAGAATTCCTTCGCGAATGGCTGATGAAAAATAACTTTCAGGGCCTGGAAGGACAAACCCTACCGGACTTGCCGGATGATTTTCGCATGGAAGTATACCATCGCTATGCAGAGCTATTTGAAATGCTGACAGGACGTAGTTTTGAGCCGGTTTTAGAGAAAGACTTTAACTCTACACTCAAAGAAGTTTTTGGATGATTGACAAAACAAATTTAGATGCCAAATTTAATCTGATTACAGAATACTGGACTCCAAAAATTATCGCTGAATCCAATGAACAACTCGTTAAACTTGCCAAGTTAAAAGGTGAGTTTATTTGGCATGATCATGAAGAGGAAGATGAACTTTTTTTTATTGTTAAGGGAAAGCTCCTGCTGCGTTTTGAAGATCGGGATGTACATTTAAAGGAAAATGAATTATTTGTGGTTCCTGCCGGTATCAAACACCTTCCCATTGCCGAAGAAGAGTGTTGGGTTATGTTGATTGAACCTAAATCCACCACCCATACCGGTTCGGTAAAAAGCGAGCGTACAATCGAGATTGATCAACAGGAATGGATATGAAAATCTATATCAAAATATATGTATGAGTTCCATAAAGACAAGAGCCGTTATTTTGATATGCAGTATAAAACCGGAAGGGATTATATACTCCCTTTTATAACTGATCTTTTACCACGCAGAGAACAATTACACATATTAGAAATAGGTTGTGCCGAGGCCGGGGTACTGAAAGCATTTACCGAGCTTGGACATAAGTGTGTTGGAATTGAACTTTCTGAATGGAGAACAGCACTAGCCAAAAAGTATATGCAGAAAGAAATACGCGAAGGACTTATAAGCTTTTTAAATAGGGATATTCTAGAAATTAATCCCAGCGAAGAATTTAAAGATCTGTTTGATGTCGTAATTCTAAAAGATGTAATTGAGCATATTAATAATCAGGAAGAATTTATAAAAACACTAAAAAAGTTCATTGATCCCGACGGTATTGTCTTTTTTGGATTCCCGCCTTGGTACATGCCTTTTGGTGGCCACCAACAGATCGCGCATAATAAGTGGCTTTCAAAACTTCCCTATTTCCATCTATTGCCAAAACCTGTATACAAGTGGGTTTTAAAAATAGCCGGGGAACCGGATATAAAAATACAAGGCCTGCTTGAAATTAAAGAAACCGGAATCAGCATTGAACGCTTTGAAAAAATAGTGAAAAGCTCAGGCTGGAAAATTGAAAAAAAGAAATACTGGTTATTCAATCCAATTTATAAATGGAAGTTTGGAGTCAAAGCACGCAGGGTCTTCCCCCTATTTTCCAGCATACCTTTCATTAGAAATTTCTGGACTTCTGCTATCTATTATGCCATAAAGCAAAGAAATTGAGCAATGAGGAAATCTTCTGCTTTCGATGTTATAATGCTAATGATTAAAACAATTCTTTAGCTACCTCATATACCGAAGCAGACTTCCCCATCGAATAATAATGCAGACTGGGAACACCAAAATCCATCAATTCTTTAGATTGAGCAATAGTCCACTCTATTCCTGCTTGCCGAACCTCCTCATTCGTGGAGCATTTTTCAATTTCTTTACTGAGCTCTACCGGTAAGTCTACATGGAATAGCTGAGGCAAAATAGTCAGCTGTTTTTTGGAAGTGATTGGCTTTAGTCCGGGTATAATCGGGACATTAATGTTCTTTTCCCGGCATTTCTTCACAAAATCAAAAAACGATTGGTTGTCAAAGAACATTTGCGTAACGATATAGTCTCCGCCCTTTTCTATCTTCAACTTCAAGTATTTAAGATCAGTATCCATATTCGGTGCGGCAAAGTGTTTCTCGGGATAACCTGCCACACCAATGCAAAAATCAGAAGGTTTGGCATTCTCTAATTCCTCTTCTAAATAAATGCCGTTATTCAAATCCACCACCTGCTCTATTAACTCGGAAGCATAGGCATGTCCACCCGGTTCAGGTACAAATTCGCGCTCAGGCTGACGAGTGTCTCCCTGAATAAGAAGTACATTATCAATTCCTAAAAAATTGAGGTCAATAAGTGCATTTTCCGTGTCCTCTTTAGTGAAACCTCCACAAATAATATGAGGTACGGCATCCACTTCATAGTGATTTTGTATGGCCGCACAAATCCCAACCGTTCCGGGGCGTTTACGTACAGTTTTCCTCTCCAATAATCCATTTTCCCGCTTTTTATACACAAATTCTTCCCTGTGATAGGTTACATCCACAAAAGGTGGGTTAAATTCCATAAGTGGGTCCATATGGTCAAATAATGACCGGATATTTTGTCCTTTTAAAGGCGGCAGGACTTCAAATGAAAACAAGGTATCGTCGTTTGCTTTTTCTATGTGTTCAGTTACTTTCATGTTTTAGCCGGATTGTATTCCAAATTTGATGAAAGCCATTGTTCGACTCTCCTTTTTGTCATTGATTTTCGTCTCGCATACTCTTCAACCTGATCTTCTCCGATATTCCCCACCCTGAAATAGCGTGATTGAGGATGCGAGAAATACATTCCGCTAACAGATGAAGCCGGATACATGGCAAAGGATTCAGTAAGTTTAATTTCCGCCTGATTTTCCACATCCAGTAAATCAAACAAAATGCGTTTTTCGGTATGATCAGGGCATGCCGGATAGCCAGGTGCGGGACGAATTCCCGAATATTCTTCAGCTATCAATTCCTCGTTGCTGAAATTCTCTTCATCAGAATAGCCCCAAAATTCTTTACGGACACGCTCATGCATTCGTTCAGCAAAAGCCTCTGCCAGCCGATCGGATACGGCTTTCACCATAATCACCATATAATCGTCATTGGCTTCTTTGTACTTGTTGATAATCTCTTCGATGCCAAGACCGGCAGTTACAGCAAAAAAACCAATATAATCCGTAATACCGGTCTCTTTGGGAGCAATATAATCCGAGAGAGATGAATTTGGTTGCCCTGATCTCTTTTTGGTTTGCTGTCTTAAAAAATGAAATTCGGTCAGCTTTTCAGACAGATCTTCATTTTTATATACTTTCACATCATCTCTGTAACTTACTGCCGGATAAAAACCTATCACTCCTTTTGACTTCAATAAACCTCGTTCAATAATCTCATCTATCAATTTATTAGCATCGTCAAAAAGTGACTGAGCTTGTTCCCCAACTTCTTCGTCTTGAAGAATATCCGGATATTTACCGGTCAACATCCATGTCCGGAAAAAGGGTGACCAATCAATATAATTTCGAAGCTCAGCAATGGGGTAATTCTCAAAAGCTTTGTTTCCAATAAAAGTTGGTTTTGGGGGTTGATATCCACTCCAGTCTATTACTGTTTTATTATCCCGGGCTTTTTCAAAAGGAAGCAGTTCCTTCTTATTTTGGCGGTCTTCATGCTGCTTGCGTAATTCAGCATACTCTTTCTTCATGTCAATTTTAACACCATCTCTGCGTTTGGCACTGATTACATCCCCGGCTATGGAAACCGCTCTGGAGGCATCCAACACATGAATAATAGAGCCATCATACTCCGGATCAATTTTAACCGCGGTATGAAGGCGTGACGTGGTTGCCCCTCCAATAAGTAAGGGTAGATCCATATTGCGTTTCTTCATTTCGCGTGCAACGTGTATCATTTCATCCAGCGAAGGGGTAATTAAGCCGCTTAAGCCAATAGCATCTACATTTTGCCTTTCTGCTTCATCCAGGATTTTATCGGCCGGTACCATCACTCCTAAATCCACCACGTTGTAATTGTTACAAGCCAACACCACACTTACGATATTCTTACCGATGTCATGAACATCGCCTTTTACTGTTGCCAATAATATCTTAGGCTGTTCGCTGGTGTCTTTGTTGTCCTTTTTTTCTTGCTCAAGATAGGGAGTGAGATACGCCACCGCCTGTTTCATTACGCGAGCACTTTTCACTACTTGCGGAAGAAACATTTTTCCCGAACCGAAAAGATCACCTACAATATTCATTCCGTCCATCAGCGGACCTTCAATCACCTGTAGCGGACTACCGTACTCCACCCTTGCTTCTTCAGCATCTTCTTCTATATAATCGTTAATACCCTTTACAAGCGAATGACTTATGCGATCTTCGACCGGTTTATTTCTCCACTTATCATCTGTTTTTTTCTTAACAGAGGAGGATTCATTTTTAAAATTCTCAGCAATTTCCATGAGCCGTTCAGTGGCATCATCCCTTCGATCAAAAAGCACATCTTCCACCCGCTCCAGCAGCTTTGTGGGAATGTTGTCATAAACCTCCAGCTGTGTTGGATTCACAATCCCCATATCCATTCCGTACTGAATTCCATGATATAAGAATGCAGAATGGATAGCCTCACGAACCCGGTTATTCCCACGAAACGAAAAAGAGACATTGCTGACACCTCCAATCACGTGTGCCCCGGATAGATTTTCACGAATCCATTTTGCAGCCTCAAAATAATCTATGGCATTACGACGATGCTCATCCATCCCAGTGGCCACCGGAAAAATATTTGGGTCAAGAATAATATCTGAGGGGGAAAAACCAACTTCTCCGGTCAGTAATTTATACGCCCGTTCACAAATTTCTATTCTTCTTGGCAGCGTATCAGCTTGTCCATCTTCATCAAAAGCCATGCATATAACAGCAGCTCCAAATCTTCTTACAATTTTGGCCCGTCTTAGAAATTCTTCTTCCCCATCTTTTAAGCTAATAGAATTAACTACTCCTTTACCCTGCATGCATTTTAATCCTGCAAGAATTACTTCCCATTTTGAAGAATCCACCATGATAGGAATCCGGGCAATTTCAGGATCAGAAGCAATGAGATTTAGGAAGTTGGTCATTTCAGCAGCGCTGTCTAACATCCCTTCATCCATATTCACATCCAGAATTTGCGCCCCCCCCTCCACCTGATCCTGCGCTACCTTAAGGGCTTTATCATATTCTTTATTTTTTATGTAATTAAGGAAAGTCTTTGAACCCGTTACATTTGTCCGCTCTCCAACATTCACAAAATTGGAGTCTTCTGTAATGATAAGAGGTTCAAGTCCGCTAAGTGTAAGTGGCAGTGTCTTCATTATTTTTGACCGCTAATACGCGAGGATCGCTACGTTTTTCAATTTATTATTCTGTGTATCCCCAATCATCAAATCACCATTCCCTTTACGTCCTTAGCATCTTTACGATTCAACTTCCTTGGTTCATAATTCCGGGCCAGCTCGGCCATTTTTGTGATGTGTGCGGGGGTAGTCCCACAACAGCCCCCGAGGATATTTACCAATCCGTCTTCCAAATATTTCTCTACTTCTTTTGCCATTGCATCGGGGCCCTGATCATATTCACCAAACTCATTTGGCAGTCCAGCATTGGGATAAGCGCTTATGTAAAATGGTGATTGTTCTGCCAAATTTTGTAAATATGGCTGGAGTTGTTTTGCTCCAAGTGCACAATTAAACCCAACGCTTAGAATTGGAGCATGGGAAATAGAAATCAGGAATGCTTCTACCGTTTGTCCTGAAAGTGTACGCCCGGAAGCGTCAGTTATAGTTCCTGAAACCATAATAGGCACTTGCTTACCTGTTTCATCAAATAGCTCTTGAACAGCGTATAAAGCAGCTTTAGCATTCAGGGTATCAAAAATAGTTTCAATGAGTAACACATCTGCCCCGCCATCAATAAGTCCTTTGGCCTGCTCCCTGTAAGCCTCAGCAAGTTCATCGAAAGTAACGGCACGATAACCCGGATCGGTTACTTCCGGTGAAATGGAAGCTGTTTTATTA
This sequence comes from Gracilimonas sp., assembly GCF_014762685.1. NCBI lineage: Bacteria > Pseudomonadati > Balneolota > Balneolia > Balneolales > Balneolaceae > Gracilimonas > Gracilimonas sp. The sequence goes on along the minus strand of NZ_JABURM010000005.1, from coordinate 844,908 downwards.
GTAGGTCCCATGGAACCGGCTACAAACCGAGGTTTATCCGGATTTTGTCGAGTAAATTTATCCGTCGCTTTTTTGGCAATCTGGGCTGATTTCTTGTTTAATTCATAAACAATGTGTTCGAGGTTGTAATCGGCCTGCGCAATACTCGTACCGCTAAAGGTGTTGGTTTCCACAATATCAGCTCCTGCTTCCAGGTATTCTTCGTGGATAACCTGAATAATATCAGGGCGGGTCAGACTTAATAAATCATTATTCCCTTTAAGATCATCGGAATGATCCTTGAATTGTCCTCCCCTGAAATCTTCCTCATTCAAGGTATAGCGCTGAATCATGGTACCCATGGCACCGTCAAGGATTAAAATTCGTTTTTCTAAAGCTTCTTGAATATTCACTCTTTCATATTTGGATTAGCTTATGCAGAAAGAGTCTGAGAATGATCAGCTCGCTTATCTTCCATCTCATGGAAACTGCATGAGATGTGGGATTTGGCACCTGTCGGACACATAAAATATGCATCTGATGGTTGCCAAGACGTCAACGGGCCCATTCCCTCGGTCTTTCTTTATAAGCATTCAATAAATTCGAATTAAATATAAGGGTATGAAAGGCCTTGAGCAATATAGATCACAATATTTGTGAGATCTGAGCTCACCTACTTAAATTATTTCTCCAAATTCTAAGGGGAAGAATTATTGAATGATTTCTTTAACAAAGCCAGGCAATGCAAAGGCGCCCTGATGAACTTCTTTATTATAGTACTTTAAAGAATCACTAAATTCTGTCAGACCTTTTTCTACCCTCTCTAAAACCTCATCAGATTGTACTTGCACTCCTTTGGATGCAAAGGCAAAAGACCACATACCGGCAGGATATAATGGTATAAAACCTAAATACATCTCTGTCTCGGTAAAAACCTCTTGAAGCGCCTTAAATACTTTTTTTATGCTTTTATGATATTCCTGCACCCACGGAGATTCAGTTTGAGCCGAGAGTACCCCGTCTTCCTTCAATGCATCAAAACAAAATTGAAAAAAATCCTTTTCAAAGAGTCCTTCAGCCGGTCCTACCGGGTCGGAACCATCGATAATAACCACATCATATTCAGCTTTTGCAGCTTTAACAAAGGCGATACCATCTTCAAATAATACCTTAAGCCTCTTATCATCCCAAGCTCCAATACCCGGGAAAAACTGTTCTGAGGCACGAACTACAGCTTCATCAATTTCCACCATATCCACATGTTTAACTGATGAATGCTTTAACACTTCACGAGCCGTCCCTCCGTCCCCGCCTCCAATAATCAGCACTTTTTCCGGGTTAGGATGTGCAAACATCACAGGATGAGCAACCATTTCATGGTACACAAACTCGTCTTTCTCAGACAACATCACCATTCCATCAATGGTCATCAGGTGGCCCCAGGTATCCGTTTCGTACACTTCTACCAGCTGGTAATCACTCTGCTCTGAAAAAAGCAGCTTTTTTAATCCAATTGTTAAGCCTGTATTCTCGTGATAAAATTCGTTGAATTGGAGGGGCATGATTTGTCAGTTGTTCGTTATTAGTTGTCTATGGAGTTTGGTTTAAGAACTCAGAAGAAGATATCCAGACAATTCTGAATTCACTATCCTGAGTTCCTATATTCCATTATTAAACCTTGAGGCTCCAAACTATTAAGAATCAATTCATCGAAAGAAACTTGTTAGTCAGTCAATAATCCTTTTCAGCTTCAGCTGCAGGTTTAAAGAGCAACTTCTCTCCTTTTGCCACTTTGAAAAGTCCGCGCTTCATTTCCATACTGCTTACGTTTTGAGAGCCAAATGCTTCTTTCAGGAATTCTTGTATGATCCAGGGATCAATGGTGTCACCACATGTAAAAATATCTACCGCAGCATAATTATACTCCGGCCAGGTATGGATGGCCACATGAGATTCAGCAATCACAACAACCCCACTCACGCCGTATGGACTGAATTTGTGAAAATTGTGAGAAATAATGGTAGCCCGTGCAGCTTTGGTGCCGGCTAACATGGATGATTCGATGTATTCTACATCGTTAAGTTTTGCGGATTCGCAGTCGTAAAATTCAACTAAAATTTGTCGGCCAAGTGCTTCCAATATTTATAAGGATCTGAAATTAAAAGTACAGTGATTAGTGCTTTTGTAACTAAAAGCGAAAACGTATACTTGGCTTAACAGGAGCCGCTGATACTTCCTTCTTTTAAAGCAAATTCAAAGATACATATTTTTGCAGAAAATCAATGTTATGCTCTCTTAAAATTTTTTCCTTGTACCTCATATAGATATCATAATTATAGTCAATTATCTGTTATATTTATCATCTAACAATTTTATTTATCGCCTTTAAATTTCATACTCTTTAATGAAAAATAATTATTACGAACTGATTGACCAGACCTATCACTTCCCTCAGAATGGGTTTGAACTGGTCAACGGCACGCTGAGATTCAACAATGTAGACCTAAAACATCTGATTGAAAAATACGGGACCCCTTTCAAACTCGCCTATCTCCCTAAAATCAGAGAAAAAATTCAGCAATCGCGAGAGTATTTTAATCAGGCGATAACCGAAAACAACTATTCCGGAAAGTATGAATTTTGTTACTGCACCAAATGCTGCCATTTTAATCACGTTGTAAGAACAGCATTAAAAGAAAATGTCTCATTGGAGACGTCTTCTTCGTTCGATATTGACCTAATTGAGAACCTTTATAATAAAGGTGTATTTCCCCAGGATAAAACCATCGTTCATAATGGATACAAAACGGACGATTATATTAAGAAAATTGGGCGATTGATCAACAATGGGTTTTCGAATTCCATCTGCGTACTGGATAATACCCATGAACTTGACAAACTGATGGAGCTAGATACCAAAAAGCCCATAAAAATAGGGTTACGGATATCTATTGAAGAAGACCCGCAGGCCTCCTATTACACTTCCCGCCTGGGTATAAACAAACGTGAAATATTGGATTTTGTCCGTGAAAAAATAATAGGTAACGATCAAGTTGAACTGGTTATGGTTCACTTTTTCGTGGATTCCGGTGTTGGCGATAATATGTATTATTGGAATGAATTCAAGAAGGCCCTGGCTCAATTCACCAAAATTAAAAAAATTGTCCCTTCTGTTACGGCATTGAACATCGGCGGTGGTTTTCCAATTCAGAACAGCCTCAGCTTTGAATTTGACTATAAATACATTACCGGTGAGATAGTCCGTAATATTCAGGAAGCCTGCAAAGATGATGGAGTTGAAGAGCCTGATATTTATACCGAATTCGGAAAATATACCGTTGGTGAAAGCGGAGCTGTAATTTTCCAGGTACTGGAACAAAAACAGCAAAATGACACGGAACTTTGGTATCTGGTCGATAACAGTTTGATGAATACCATTCCAGATGCATGGTCGATCAATGAGAAGTTCATCTTGCTGCCATTGAACAAATGGCAGAACCAATATAAACGCGTGAACATCGGTGGTATAAGCTGCGATCATTCCGATTATTACAATTCAGAAGAATTAAATCAGCAAGTATTGCTTCCGGCCTATTCTGATGACGAAGCTGAGCCGCTCTATATTGGATTCTTCCATACCGGGGCTTACCAAGATTCCATCAGCGGATATGGCGGAATCAAACATTGCCTCATTCCCTCTCCTAAACACATTGTGGTGGATAAGGATGAAAATGGAAATCTCTTCGATTATGTTTACCGTGATGAACAAACGGTAGATAATATGCTTAACATATTGGGTTATAATGACTAAAACGGATCAAGTTTTTACAGGTATTAAAGGAAAGCACAACGAGTTCGAACAAGCCAGAGTCTTGCTTCAATCCATTCCCTACGATGGAACAAGCACCTGGGGAAAAGGAGCCGATCGTGGTTTTGAAGCCTTTTTGGAGGCCGCCGAGAACATGGAAATCTACGATATTGAAACCGACAGTGAAGTGTACAAGGAAGGCGTTCATATCATTGATCCAATTCTGGAAGATGCTTCACCGGAAGCCATGTTTGAAGCAGTATATAAAAACACTCAAGAGTTATTAAAAACCGATAAATTCCTTACCTTTTTTGGTGGTGAACATTCCATCAGCATCGGTATCATAAAAGCTTTTTATGAGGCCCATCCTGACATCACCATTCTGCAACTGGATGCACATACAGATCTTCGCCCTGAGTATCACGGCTCGCCCTACAATCACGCTTGCGCCGTTTACGATGCCTCCCTAAACGCAAACCTGATTCAGGTGGGCATACGCAGCATGGATTCCGAAGAGTTAAAATATCTCGATCGAAACAAATGCTATTTTGCTGAAGATATATTTGGTCAAACAGACTGGATGGATGATTCGCTTACTAAAATGACCGATAAAGTATATATAACCCTCGACCTTGATGTATTTGATCCATCCATTATGCCGGCAACCGGAACACCAGAGCCCGGAGGAATGAACTGGAATATTATGATCCAATATCTCAAAAAAGTATTTCAACAAAAGCATGTACTCGGCTTTGATATTGTAGAACTTGCTCCTATTGAGGGACTTACAGCTCCACAGTTTTTGGCTGCCAAACTTTACTATAAAATGTTAAGCTATAAATTTGCGAATTCATGAGTAACAAAGGACCCGTTTCAGAATTTATAACCCACCATTTTCGTCATTTTAATGCTGCTACGGTAGTTGATGCCGCCAAAGCGTATGAAAAGCAACTTGATTCGGGGGCTAAGATGATGATTACCCTAGCCGGGGCTATGAGTACCGGTGAATTGGGACTATCGCTGGCAGAAATGATTCGCGAGGACAAGGTACATATCATCACCTGTACGGGCGCCAACCTTGAAGAAGACGTTTTCAACCTGGTTGCACATAATTATTACAAGCGAATTCCCAATTACAGGGATTTGAGCCCACAGGATGAACAAGAACTTCTCGAAAATCACTTCAACAGGGTAACAGACACTTGTATTCCCGAAGAAGAAGCCATGAGGCGTATTGAAGATCATTTGGTGAAACGCTGGGTAAAAGCAACCAAAGAAGGCGAACGGTATTTTCCTCACGAGTATTTTTATGATGTATTGTTAAGTGGAGACCTGGAAGACGATTACCAAATCGACCCTAAGGATTCCTGGCTTCTGGCTGCCGCTAAAAAGAATATCCCCGTTATTGTACCGGGATGGGAAGATTCAACCTGCGGTAACTTTTTTGCATCCCATTGCATTGAGGGCAGGACACAGTCTTCCGCGATGAAATCCGGCATCGAGTATATGATGATGTTATCCGACTGGTATCAAAAAGAATCAGGGAATGGTATCGGATTTTTCCAAATCGGTGGCGGTATAGCCGGGGACTTCCCCATTTGTGTTGTTCCCATGATTGAGCAAGATCTTGGAAAAAAAGACATACCACTTTGGTCCTACTTCTGTCAGATAAGTGACTCCACTACCAGCTACGGTTCATATTCGGGTGCCGTTCCTAACGAAAAAATAACATGGGGAAAGCTTGGAATTGACACACCAAAATTTGTCATTGAATCGGATGCAACTATTGTAGCTCCGCTAATTTTTGCTTATCTGTTGGGCTGGTAATTTTAATTAAATAAACGACTGCGTGGCAATCACCAAGAAAAAAATATCTGCTGAGCAAGCTCTTCATATCTATAAAAGCTTACTTCTCCCTCGACGTATTGAAGAACGCATGCTCAAATTATTACGCCAGAATAAAATCAGTAAATGGTTTTCAGGTATTGGCCAAGAAGCGGTAGGAGTTGGAGTTGCATTATCTGCAAAATCGGAAGACTATATTTTACCCATGCACAGGAATCTTGGAGTATTTACCGCGCGTGAAGTCCCCCTCTACCCTTTATTTTGTCAGCTTTTTGGAAAAGCTGATGGCTTTACCGGGGGGCGGGATCGCTCTTTTCATTTCGGAAGTTTAGAGCATAATATCGTTGGTATGATTTCGCACCTTGCTGCCATGATGCCTGTCGCCGACGGACTCGCCCTCGCTAAAAAACTTAAGAAGGAAGACGCTGTTGCCTTTTCATTTTGCGGTGACGGAGCTACCAGTGAAGGTGATTTTCATGAAGCATTGAATCTGGCCGCTGTATGGCAATTACCGGTTGTTTTTGTAATTGAAAATAATGGATATGGACTGTCCACTCCTACTTCTGAACAATTTGTTTGCGAAAATTTATCCGATCGGGCCAAAGGCTACGGAATGCATGGCTTCAATATCGATGGCAATAATATCTTTGAAGTGATGGAGACGGTAGAAAAGGCGCGAAAGCTTGCCTTAAAAGGAGAACCGGTTCTTATTGAAGCAAAAACGTTTCGTATGCGTGGGCATGAGGAGGCATCCGGAACTCACTACGTACCTGATGTTTTGTTTGAAGACTGGGCTGAAAAAGATCCAATTCTGAGATTCGAACAATTTTTGGAATCAGAGGGAATCGCCGGCGAAAAGGAATTCAAAAATATTACCAAAGAGATTGATCAATCATTTAAAGCAGAATTGAATAAAGCTCTTGAAACTGCCGATCCTGTTTTTGACGAAGAGGCCGAATTGAAGGCAGTGTATGCGCAAGAAGAACCCCAGGTCCCCACACATGCTGACGGAGTGACCTACGAGCGTCGTTTTGTGGATGTGATACAATCTACCCTACGACAGGCTTTTGAAGAAGATGAGTTATTTCTGATTATGGGACAGGATATCGCTGAATATGGCGGGGTTTTTAAAATTACGGAAGGATTTTTGGAACAGTTTGGCAAAGAACGCATCCGCAATACTCCCATCATCGAATCCGGAGTACTGGGAGCAGCCATGGGACTGGCTTTGGAAGGGTTCAAACCCGTAGTAGAAATGCAGTTTGCTGATTTCATTTCCTGTGGCTTTAACCAGATTGTGAATAATATTGCCAAAACTCATTACCGTTGGTCACCCCCATTAAACATTACTATACGTGCCCCGCATGGCGGTGGAGTTGGAGCAGGTCCTTACCACTCCCAGTCAGTAGAAGGCTGGTTTATGCAGATCCCCGGACTTAAAGTCGTCGTTCCCGGAACTGTGGAAGACGCTCAAAACCTATTGTACAGTTCGCTTTATGATCCCAATCCCGTGCTATTTTTTGAACACAAAAAACTCTATCGAAGCCTCCGCGAAGTAACTCCCGACAAAGCAACATATGAACCACTAGGGAAAGCTAAAGTCCGGCATGAAGGAACCGATGCCTCTATTATTACTTATGGAATGGGCGTACAATGGGCACTCAACATAGTTGATGAGTACAGTCAAAAAGGAATTTCTCTGGAAGTCCTCGATTTAAGAACTCTCCTTCCTTTGGATAAAGACGCCATTAAAACTACCGTCCAGAAAACAGGAAAAGTACTGCTTTTACAAGAGCCGTCTCTAACCTTGGGGCCGCTAAGTGAGATATCCGCCATCATTACCGAAGAATGTTTTGAATGGTTAGATGCACCTGTAATCCGCTGTGCTTCTTTGGATACCCCCATCCCCCATGACAAAAACCTGGAAGATGGTTTTATCGCTAATTCAAAATTTAAAGAAAAACTATCCAAATTGTTGGAATACTGACTGCTTCAGTATTAAAAGGATTTTTGGAGAGGTTTTTTCTGATTGAGAATTTTTATTTCCCTCGTGGCGCCCCGATGATTTACTGCTCTAATAAGTAAGAAATTATATCTTATCTAATCTGATGCCTCCGCTTCAATAAATACGCGCTTCACTCTAGGATAGGCTTCTTTAATTTTTGCGGATAATGTTGCTGTATCAGATTCTATTTTGTCCGAATTTATAATCGAATGAAAATCAGCATTAATTGTGACCAGGATATACTCCGGCCCCATATGCAAGGTGAGTACTTCATTAACTGTCTGAATAGAGTTAACATTATCAGTCATGCTCTTGATTCCATCTACTATTTCAAGATCGGCGCTTTCCCCAATCAATAATCCTTTGGTTTCATGTGCCAACCAAATTGCAGTACCACCCAGAACTATCCCAATGGTGATGGAAGCTATCCCATCAAAAATAAGTAACCCGGTAACCTGAGATAAGTAAACGCCCAAAAAAGCCACAATCAGGCCTAACATAGCAGCTGAGTCTTCAAACAAAACTACAAATGTAATCGGGTCTTTTTGCCGCCGAACCGCTTTATAATAGCTTTGACTTCCTTTAGTGCGTTTAAATTCTTTCCAGGCAAAGTACCAGGCAAAACTTTCGAAGATCATAGCCAGACCCAGCACAATGTAATTGATCATCGGGTTTGATATTTCATGAGGATCCTGAAGGCTGTGAATACCTTCGTATATAGAAATACCGGCTCCTACCCCAAAAATTATAATAGCTACCGCAAAACTCCAGAAATAAACTTCTTTGCCATGTCCAAACGGGAATTGTGTATCAGCAGGTTTTTGGGCTTTTTTAAGTCCCAAGAGTAACAAAAGCTGATTACCGGTATCAACTACGGAATGGATACCCTCTGACATCATCGCCGAACTTCCACTAATCGATGCAGCTATAAACTTAGTAACAGAAATGAGCGAATTTCCAATTAGGGCAGCGTAAATTACTTTCTTTGATCCGGAAGCCAATGTAGAATATTGTATGAATTGATTACGTCAAAGAAAAGTTATTCTCAAGTAATATGCATATGCTTTCTTAAAAAAATATACCAAGGTAGTCTATAATCAACTATGGTGTACTTTTTACTAATCACTTTCAGGAATACTTGCCATCAAGCGTTTCAAAAACCCTTCCCGAGCCTTAAACTCTTGTAATTCCTGTAATAATTTTTTACCTCCTTTGGCAGAAAATGCCAATTCACGTAGCTCGTCATCATGCAAAAGCACTTCTTCAAATGTCTCTCTCTCAACCGAGCCCATTTCATCATCAACATAATCGATAATGAATTCCTCGATTACAGGGTGGTATTCTTTGTCTAAAAAATTTTCCATAAGGGGAGTTTGCTAAATTGTCTTTCACTCCCCTTTAATTTAATCAGGCCGCATTTGTTCCCAATTGTGCATAATCTTCTATTAGCGCTTGTACTTGTGCTCTGCCACGATTAATTCTTGACTTCACAGTTCCCATCGGAATGCTGGTAATTTCAGATATTTCTTCATAGGAAAGTTGCTGCAGATCGCGGAGTATAATCACCTCACGGAAATCTTCCGGTAATTCCATTAGTGCTTTTTCAAGCTGCTCCATACATAGTTTTTCATGAAGAGCATCATCCTGAAGAATATTAGCATCCTCCAGAAGAAGTTCCCTGTCATCAGGATCGGACTCATCTTTGTGAATCGACACTTTATACATTCGCTGTTTCTTTTTGTATAAGCTCTTGGCAAGGTTCAGCGCAATGGTATACATCCATGTCGAAAATTTAGCAATGCGCTCATAAGAATGTTTACTTTTATGAACTCTGAGAAAGGTTTCTTGTACCAAATCTTCACAATCCTGATGATTGTGTGTATAGCGATATAAGAAGTTATGAAGGCGATCTTGGTACCGATAAACTAATTCATTGAAAGCCAACTCCTGACCGTTTTGGAAATATTCCATTAAATCTTCATCATCATACTTCTTTACGTATGTCGCTTGAAACGCTTTCATATTTAAACTCCACAATTTAGTTTCGATTCTTACTTAATCGCGAATCGATACTATCCGATGATTCGCTTAACCAGGAAGAATAAAATCGATGTGGAGTCTAATGTGCTGAAGCCTTTAATGGAGCGATCTGCATCCAAGAGAGCTTCAAATATCCGGGGCATTTCGCTGTAATGAAAGTTTGAGGCGTCATCCCAAAGCTTGTTAAAGTACCAGCTGCTGCCGATGCCTAACTCACTCTGAATTTTATTTTTAGCAAACCCTTTTTCAGAGTACCTCAAAATTTGCCAGATATTTACGAACACACTGTTAAAGAACCCCACGAGACGAATCAATTCTCCCGTGTCTGATTTAGTGTGTTGCAACATCTGTTCCGAAATGTATAGTGATTGTTCCAGATTTCTCTTAACAATGGCTTCTTTAAGCTCTATGGCCGTAAATTCCCGATATGAGCCGATTATTTTTTTTACATCAGCTTCCGATATGGTATCAAAAGTGTCCACAAAAGTGCACACTTTATCTATTTCTGTGGACAGTAACTGGAGGTTATTACCCACAAATTGAGCTAACAGTTGGGCTGCTGCAGGTTCTATGCTTTTAGAGTGATGACTTTTTACCCAATCAATTACCCAATCCGGGATTAAATAGTCAGCCATCCGCTCAAACTCGTGAAAACCAACATTTTTACTTTTCTTAATAGCTTTACCAATGTTGGTATTGCCGGCCGGTTTTTTGGTATCAAACATCACCAGCAATGTATTTGGATTGGGGTTCTCTATATAGGAAATAAAGTCGTTGATATGACCACTGGGTGAACCATCTTCACTGCCCCCTTTACTTAACTGTAAAAAATTACGGATGATAAGCACTCGTTTTTCGGCCATCATCGGAAAGCTTTGAGCAATAGATAAAACCTGAACAGGGGTTACTTCTTGTCCATACAACAAATCAAAGTTAAAGTCTTTTTGTTCCGGCGGTATAATCTTCGAAAACTGCTCTAACAATTGGTCAAGATAGAATTCTTCCTCACCATATAAATAATAGATCGGTTTCAGATTGCCGGAACTCAGCTCCCCTTTCACCTGCTGATAAATCTGATTGCTATTTTGTTTTCGTGCCATTGCTGGCAAAGATAAGGAAAGTGACCTTGAATGAAATGATAATCTTTTGAGATTTTAGGGAACATAACATTTCAAGAAAAGTAACACTTTAATATGAGACTAAAGCCAAAATCAAATACAGTGAAAAACGACCAAAGTCCCCAATCTCCTGCCATTACCTATATTACAAAACCAACTGAAATCACCGGCGACATAAAATGCAGTGATGATCTGCGAATAGCAGGTACTGTTGAAGGCGACATTAGAGCCAAACAGAAAGTAATATTGACGGATTCCGGGGTTGTGAAAGGAACCATTCATTCCCCTTCTGCTGATATAGCCGGTAAAATGACCGGTGATGTTCGAACTTCAGAAAAATTAACACTACGCCCAACCGCCATTATAGATGGGGAAATATTTACAAAAAAGATAACTATTGAAGATGGTGCCCAAATAAAAGGATCTTTGCAAGTTGGGCCGGATATAGAAGTTGAGAAAAGAAATACTCAAAAGTCATCTGATTCCATGAGTTCCAATTCTGTTTCAGCCTCACAATCATCCAAAAATGAAACAAAGAAAGAAAAGGATGATACCGATGACAACTCTGATTCTGAAAAAAAATCAGGCAGCAAAAATTCCGGCTCATCAACTAAGCTTTCTGTATAAAAAGCTCTAAGCTAAGGCTTCAGCCTTCCCATCATTCGTGGGAATGGAATCGTTTCACGGACATGAGAAAGCCCACAAAGCCATGCAACCGTTCGTTCTAATCCAAGTCCGTATCCTGAATGAGGTACGGTCCCGTAACGGCGTAAATCCAGGTACCACTCAAAAACTTCCTTATCCAGCCCCTCTTCCTTAATACGCTCTTCCATTAGCTTAAGATCATCTTCGCGTTGGCTTCCTCCTACTATTTCACCATAGCCTTCAGGAGCAAGAATATCCATCCCCAATGCCAATTTATTGGTTTCATCCCGCTTCATATAAAAAGCTTTGATTTCCGCCGGCCAGTGAGTCACTATCATTGGAACATCGTATTGCATCATCAACACTGTTTCATCACTTCCGCCAAAATCATTACCCCACTCAAAGCTCCGGGCAGATTCTTTCCAACTAGGAATATTGCGCAAGTCTTCTTCAATTTGATCTATTCGAGCTGAAATTTCTTTTATACGCTGGTCAATTTGAGACTTTCGCCATTTTTTAGCGGATCCGTGTTCTTTCTTAATCTCTTGCCATTCCTTTTCCAGATCCACCTGTTCCTGGCGTCGTGATTCTGCCATTTCATCCAGCATGTCAGCTGTCTCATCACTTTTCAAAACATCTACTGCTTCTGTGTAAGTTGTTCTTACAAATGGTTCATTGGCAGTTTTTTCAAGTGCAGACATATCCCGTTCCAAAATTTCCAGCTCTTCTTTTCGATTCTCCAATACGGCAGATACAATTGACTTTATCATGTCTTCAGCCAAGTCCATATTCATTTCCAGATCATAGTATGCCATTTCCGGCTCAATCATCCAGAACTCAGTTAGGTGACGGCGTGTTTTGGATTTTTCAGCGCGAAAGGTTGGGCCAAAAGTGTAAATCAATCCATGGGCCATTGCCATAGCTTCACCGTATAGCTGGCCGGTTTGGGCTAAATATGCTTTTTCTTCAAAATAATCCGTTTCGAAAAGCGTGGTGCTTCCTTCCGCAGCATTACCTGTAAAAATTGGAGAATCCATTTGCACGAAATCCCGTCCCTGGAAAAAAGTATGAATGGCAAAAATGATTTCATTCCTAACCCGCATTGCCGCCCACTGCTTTTGGCTGCGCAACCATAGGTGGCGGTTATTCATCAAAAACTCTACTCCGTGTTCTTTAGGGGTGATGGGATAATTCTCAGCGATCTGAATGACTTTTACATCCGTTACGTGGATTTCATGTCCGCCAATGCTTCGGTCATCTGCTTTAACCGTACCGGTAACTTCCAAAGAACTTTCTTGTTTGAGCGAAGTTGCAGCTTCCCATGCATGTTCAGAAACATCATCTTTTGCAATCACACACTGAGTAAGACCGGATCCGTCTCTCATTTCAACAAAAACCAAGCTTCCGCTGCTTCGGAAATTATACACCCAACCTTTTAAAGTTACTTCTTTATCAACATGTTTTGAGAGTTTACTGATGTAGGTCATTGCTAATTTTAAATGATTTAATGCTTAATGTTAAATGGTCAAATAGTGGATTATGATTCAGGAAGAAGGATGGCTTCCATAAATTGTTCTTCATCAAAGAAGTCATTTACAAATCCCTGAATTTGCCCGGATGTAACGGAATCGATGTTCTCTACCAATTCATCTAAAGTTACGAAACGACCGAAATATAATTCACTTTTTGCAAGCCGAGTCATGCGATTACTGGTACTTTCCTGAGACAATAACAATTTTCCTTTGAGTTGGGATTTTGCCTCAGCCAGTTCTTTTTCAGGGACCGGATCATCCTGCATTTTCCGAAGTTCTTTAAGAATCAATTTTCGCACATGATCAACATATTCTTTGTCTGTGCCTACATAAATTCCCCAAAGCCCGGTATCAGTGTAAGATTGGTTAAAGGTTTGGACAGAATAGCAGTAACCATATTTCTCACGAATATTTTGATGTAAGCGAGAACTCATGCCTCCACCTAAGATGGTATTAGCTAATAATAAAAGGTACTTGTCATCATGGTCAAAATTTAACCCCCTCCGCCCATAGATATAATGGGTTTGCTCAATAGATTTTGTAAGCCTAATATTTTCTTTATTAAATGCAGGGATTGGCTGCTCTTTTTCTTCATGGTTTTTAGCATCTAAAGCTTCAAAATACTCAGAAACTAGTTTTACTACTTTCTCATGCTTCACATTTCCTGCAACCGACACTAATAAATTAGCCGGATAGTATCGATCATGCATATAATCATAAAGATCTTGTCTGGAAAAATCAGAAACGGTTTCTTCAAAACCGAGAACAGGACGTCCCAATTCATGTCCCTCGAAAATCTTGCTGTTAAATTCTTCAAACAAATAGTCATCCGGAGAGTCGCGGTACATTTTCATCTCTTCAATAACGACTCTCTTCTCCTTCTCCACCTCTTCTTCCGGAAATGAAGGGTTAAGTACCATATCAGAAAGCACATCAAGAGCACGCTCAAGCTGAGTACTAAGGCAACGCGAGTAATAGCATGTATACTCTGATGAAGTAAAAGCATTTAGATATCCCCCCACGGCTTCCATACTCAGGGCAATATCAAAAGAAGATCTTTTCTCCGTTCCCTTGAAAAGCATGTGTTCTAAAAAATGTGTAATTCCGGCCTGTTTTGCTGTCTCGTGCCGTCCACCGGTTTTCACCCAAATCCCAACAGAAATACTTTTTACACTTTCAATACGCTCCGTAACAATCCGCATTCCATTAGAAAGGGTGCTTTTGGTTACAAAATCAATCTCTTTCACATTTTCCATGATACTGTGTTTAAACAAAAAAGCTCTGCACATTTCTTAATATGTGCAGAGCAAATTATAATGAAGTTGGTTACCAAAGATTTACTCTTCTTCGTCTTTTTCCAACAATACTTTTCTTGAAAGTCTAAGTTTATTGCCCGGCTCAATTTTGAGGAGCTTAACTTCGATTTCATCACCCACACTCATATAATCATTCACATTCTTAACATGAGAGTGATCAATTTCAGAAATATGCAGCAAGCCGTCACGGCCGGGTGCTATCTCCACAAAGGCACCGAAATCTTTAATTGATTTGACTTCTCCTTTGTAAATCGCTCCTTCTTCCAGTTGCCCGGTAATCGCTTTAATACGATTTTGTGCATCTTCAGCTTTGTCGAGACTGTCGGCAGAAATTGTGATTTTACCTTTTCCACTTTCATCTTCTTCAATCCAGATTTCAGTATCTGTTTCTTTTTGAAGTGTCTGAATTACTTTACCGCCAGGACCGATAACCGCACCGATCATATCACCGTCAATGGTCATATTGATAAATTGCGGAGCATATTCAGAAAGGGTTTCACTTGGGGTTGAAATGGTTTCAGCCATTTTTCCAAGAATATGTAAACGCCCTGTATGCGCTTGTTTTAGGGCTTCTTCCATTACATCAAATGAAATGCCTTTCACTTTCATATCCATTTGGCAAGCTGTAATACCATCAGAGGTACCAGCTGTTTTGAAGTCCATGTCGCCCATGAAATCTTCTTCACCGCGGATATCAGAAAGTACAACTGAGTTGTTCTCGCCAACAATCATACCCATTGCGATACCTGCAACCGGTTTTTTGAGCGGAACTCCGGCACTCATCAATGCCATAGAACCACCGCAAACGGAGGCCATGGAAGAGGAACCGTTAGATTCTGTAATATCGGAGATAATTCTGATCACATATCCAAAGTCATCAAATGAAGGCATCATCATTTTAAGGGCACGTTCGGCAAGGTGGCCGTGACCAATTTCACGCCGGCCCGGGCCTCTTAAAAATCCGGCTTCCCCTACCGAATATGGAGGGAAGTTGTAATGCAGGTAGAATTTTTTGTCTTCTTCATCAAAAAGCGTATCAACGCCTTGAGCATCTTTTTTGGTACCGAGCGTTACAGAAACAAGCGCCTGAGTTTCGCCACGGGTAAAGATTGCAGAACCATGAGTTCTTGCAAGATATCCAACTTGAGTCCAGATATCGCGAACGTCTTCGGGAGAACGACCGTCAATACGACGTTTTTGCTCAAGGATCATATTGCGAAGTTCTTCCTTCTCAATATCTCCGAGGATATCTTTTACAATATCAATTTCCTCTTCGTACTCTTCTTCAAGCTCAGCAACTACAGAGTCTTTAGCTTCTTTTAGTTTTGCGCTGTATTCTTCTTTTCCAAGTCCGAAATTCACTACTTCTTTGATCTTGTCAGTAGCTAATTCACGAACTTTGTTTTCGATCTCTTCAGGATAGCCTTCAGGTACAAACTCACGCTTTGGCTTACCGTATTCTTCTCTCAGTTCTTCCTGAAATTCACAAAGGGTGATAATAGAAGCATGAGCTGCTTTAATGGCACCCAACATCTCTTCTTCAGAGATCTCATCCATTTCACCTTCCATCATCAACACACTGTCGGCAGTACCGCCCACAATCATATCAATATCACTTTCTTCAAGTTCTGAAAGTGTGGGATTGATGATATATTCGCCATCAATGCGTCCAACTCTAACTTCTGCCATTGGCCCGTCAAACGGAACATCAGAGATATGCAGGGCTGCTGATGCACCAAATCCACCTAATACATCACCGTCGTTCTCTCCGTCCGAAGAAAGCACGCTTGAGATGATTTGGGTTTCACATAAATAACCTTTTGGAAATAAAGGACGCAAACTGCGATCAATTAAACGACTGGCTAATACTTCTTTTTCTGAAGGACGTCCTTCGCGTTTCATAAATCCACCGGGAAATCGCCCGCCGGCTGAAAAACTTTCTCTGTGATCAACTACTAAAGGGAAAAATCCTTGTCCCGGTTTTGGTTCTTTTGCACTCACAGCAGTACACAATACCTGGGTATCACCCATACGAACCACTACAGCGCCATCGGCTTGCTTAGCAATCCGGCCTGTTTCTATTGATAGCACCTTACCCGGTGCAAATTCTACACTTCTTATTTGTTCTTTCATTTGTTTTCTTTGTCTTCTTTATTGATTTGCAAATCCTGCCAACAACAGATAAGATGTAATAGCGACAGGATAAATTAAAAAAGGCTCCAACGAATAGGAGCCTTTTAAAAAATATAATTACTTACGGATACCGAGCTCTTTGATCAGTTCTCTGTATTTCTCGATATCGTTTTTCATGAGGTAATTTAACAACCTTCTTCTTTTACCAACCATTTTTAACAATCCACGACGTGATGCGTGATCTAATTTATTGTCTTTCAGATGCTCAGTCAGGTCATTAATTCTTTTGGTTAGAAGGGCAATTTGACCTTCAGTGGAACCCGTATCGGTTTCACTTTTTCCAAACTTTTTAAAGATTTCTTTTTTGTCTTCTGCGGTTATGCTCATTGCAATGGTTTAATTATAACTTATATAAATCGATTTATAGTCTTCAAAGATAGGGGTTTTTAGTGTAATGGACAATGCCAAGTAACCAGAATTTAGTGGTAATTCTCTGTTAATTTGTTGCTAAAATTTTCAAACTCGTTTCTTTATCTGAATCTAATTGAGCTTTCAGCTCATTGATACCTTTAAATTTCTGTTCATCCCTGATTCTGTCGATGAAACGTACCTGAATTGTTTGACCGTAGACTTCTTTGTTAAAATCAAAAATATGTACTTCCAATGTTCTCTCATCTTCCCCAAAAGTTGGTCGAACACCAATGTTCATCATTGCCCCATACCAATTACCGGCAACACGTACTTTTACCGCATACACTCCATTCTTGGGAATCACTTTATTCTCATGTTCAGGCTTTAGATTGGCTGTTGGATAACCAATAGTTCTGCCCCGTTCATCACCGTGCAACACGATCCCGTTTAACAGGTAATTTCGATTTAAATATTCTGCCGCTTTTTTCACATCGCCTGATTCAGATAAGGTTTTCCGAATCACCGTACTGCTAATGGTTACATCCCCCATTTCTTGCTTTGAAACCACATAAGAATCAAACCCAAGTTCCTCTCCCAGGTTTCTGATTGTGTCAATAGTGCCTTCTCTATCGCGACCAAAATGATGATCATATCCAATTACAAACTCCGAGACCCCTATCTTTTTATGGATGATCTTACGAACGAATTCTTCGGAAGTAAGCAGAGAGAAATCACGGTCAAATGGAATCACAAGCAGTACATCTACGCCTAAATCTTCCAATATTTCACACCTTTCCTTAAGCGTAGTAAGGAGTTTAATCCCCCCTTTTCCGGGGTTAATAATTTCTCTGGGGTGTGGATCAAAGGTAACAACAACGCTTCTTGCATTACGAATTTTGGCTTTACTTACCACTGCATCCATTAATGCCCTGTGCCCCTGGTGTACTCCGTCAAAAGTGCCTACAGTAACCACGGAATTTGGTTGATGTGTTATGTCTTTGAGTTCAATTAATTCTGCCATATTTCTTTTAACCGATCTCCCATTTCATGTGGTGTTAAAGCTTCATCTAATGTAAAATGCCCAATAGCCGTTCGCTCCAGGCCACTTAAATAAGCCTTTGAATGTAAGGATTCCCCTAAATCTCTTGCAAGCGAACGAATGTATGTTCCTTTGCTGCATTTAATCCGAATGGTGAGTTTAGGAGGAGTGAAATCAAGAATTTCATGTTCAAAAAAAGTTACCTGCCGTGGAAGCCTGACTACTTCTTCCCCTTTTCGGGCAAGCTCATATAATTTCTTCCCGCCGTATTTTAAAGCAGAATACATAGGAGGAATTTGTTCAACCGTACCGGAATATTCAGACTCCAGAACAGATAATATTTTCTCTTTTGTGATATGGTTCCACTCGGCTTCTTCGGTTATTTCTCCTTCTGAATCATAAGTAGAAGTAGCAGCTCCAAATGTGACTTCCCCGGTATAAACTTTCGGTAAATCCTGAATAAGGGAAATAGACTTAGTGGCTTTACCGCAGCAAAGAATAAGCATTCCTGTTGCCAAAGGATCAAGCGTTCCTGCGTGGCCTACTTTCTTTACTCGTATTCTCTTGCGAAGAAATTTTACGACATCAAAACTGGACCACTCAAGAGGCTTATTAATTAAGAAAATTCCACCTTTGGTAAGATCAGTTTCCTTGGTTGGCAAATTGGATTTACCATATACCGGGATTTCATCCAAAGGAAGAGCTCGGGCCATTTAATTAATCTTCACCGGGTGAATCTGGATCTTCTTCAGGAATATCAACTTTCTTTAAAAGCTGCTCCATTTTATTCACATATTCGGCCGTGTCATCTTCGTAGAAATGAAGTTCAGGGATCTTGCGAACCTGATTTTTGATCTTGGAAGCTAATTCGTACCTGATTTCATTAATGTGATCGTCAATAAATTCATATACGGGTTTATCATCTCTGCCGGGAGAAAAAACGCTCAAATATACTTTGGCAATAGATAGATCATCTGTCATTATCACATTGGTAACGGTAACAAAAGTACCGCTTGGCTGATAAGACTGCTGAATGATCTCACCAAGGTCGCGTTTAATTACTGCTGCTAATCTTTCAGGTCTGAAACCCATGATAGTAGGTAAGAATTAATTTAAAACTTTAGTTCTGAGGGAAGAAATTTAAGCTGCAATATTTAAATCACAGCTCAATGATCTATCCGGCTGAATCTTCAAGGGTACGCTTCTGCTCTGTGATCTTGTAACTCTCGATCTGATCACCAACTTTGATATCGTTATAACCCTTGATACTGATCCCACATTCATAACCGGAGCTAACTTCCTTCACATCATCTTTGAAACGTTTCAGGGCATCGATCTCTCCATCATAGATAACAACACCATCACGTACCAGGCGGATCGGATTGTTTCGCTCAACCTTGCCTTCAGTTACATAGCAACCTGCAATGGTTCCTACTTTGGATACTTTGAAGATTTCACGAACTTCAACAACGCCCATCATTTGTTCTTTTAACTCAGGCGACAGCAATCCTTCGAGCGCATCTCTGACTTCATCAACGGCATCATAAATTACGCTAAAGAGTCGAATATCAATTTCTTCTTCTTCAGCAAGCTTACGTGCTTGTGATGTAGGTCGAACCTGGAATCCTATGATAATGGCATCAGAGGCTGAAGCAAGCAATACATCTGATTCAGAAATAGCCCCTGCACCGGTATGAATTATATTTACTGATACTTCATCAGTTCCTAATTTTTGCAGCGATCCGGAAAGTGCCTCAATTGAGCCATCCACATCAGCTTTAATAATAATATTCAGCTCTGAAACTTCACCAAGCGCCAAGCGACGTGAAATATCATCAAGTGTCATATGCTTGGTTGACCGCATGGCTTGTTCGCGACGAATTTGCATACGTTCGCTGGCTACTTCTTTAGCCGTTTTCTCATCTTCAGCTACTATCAATTTATCACCGGCTTGGGGCATATCATCAAAACCTGTAAGCTGAACCGGTGTAGACGGCCCTGCTTCCTTCACACGTTTACCAAGCTCATTCTCCATGGCTCTTACCCGACCAAAACAAGGCCCGGCTACAAATGCATCCCCCACCTTAAGGGTGCCGCCCTGAACCAGGATATTTGCCACAATTCCTTTTCCTTTATCCAGTCTGGCTTCAAGAACAACACCATCCGCGCGTCGATTCGGGTTTGCCTTCAATTCAAGCAATTCAGCTTCGATCAATACTTTCTCAAGTAAGTCTTCAATTCCTTGCCCGGTATGAGCCGAAACTTCAGAATACTGTACTTGACCGCCGTATTCTTCAACAATTACATCATGCTCAGAAAGCTGCTGTTTAATTTTATCAGGATTTACCCCCTCTTTATCCATCTTGTTGATGGCAACAACCAACGGTACTCCGGCTGCTTTGGCGTGATTAATGGCCTCAATGGTTTGAGGCATCACAGAATCATCAGCGGCTACTACCAAAATTACAATATCGGTAGCCTGTGCACCACGAGAACGCATAGCAGTAAACGCCTCATGACCCGGGGTATCCAGAAAGGTAATTTTATTCTCATTGTGAACAACTTCGTAAGCGCCAACGTGCTGAGTAATACCACCTGCTTCACCGGCTGCTACTTTCTCTTCACGTATATAATCAAGCAGAGAAGTTTTACCGTGGTCAACATGGCCCATTACTGTAATAATTGGTGCACGGGCTTCAAGGTCTTCTTCTTCATCTTCAGGGATGGTGAGTTCCTCATCCATTTCCTCCGCTTCGATGAATTTCACTTCCTTGCCGTATTCCTCAGCAACGAGCTCAATGGTACCTGCATCTAAACGCTGATTGATGGTAATCATCAATCCTATACTCATACAAACGGAGATAATATCGTTTACTCCTACATCCAGCAGGTCGGCAAGTTCGTTTGCAGTAATAAACTCGGTGGTCTCAACAATATCAGACTCGAGTTCCTCCATTTCAGCTTGCTTTTGAAGCTCTTCCTCACGCTCTTCTTTTCTTTCACGACGCCGTTTCGAGCGTTTACTACCCACGGTTTTTGAAGACTGCATCTTCTTCATGGTTTCGCGCATCATCTTATCTACATCCGTCTCGTCAATCTCTGTTTTGCGCTTTCTTTTCTTTTTCTTGGATGTCTTTTTCGCATCAGAACTGCTATCGTCTTTTTTAGACTCTTTCTTAGCCGAAGAGTCATCCCCTTTACGATCTTTGCGTCGTTTTCTAGTCTTACGTTTTTTCTTATCAGCAATATCGCTGGTAAAGGAAGCCTTACCTAATACTTTAGTTCCTTTAAGCTTACCGGCTGCACCACGAATTACTTCTTCTTCCTCCTCATCATCTTCTTCTTCCACTTCCGGTTCTTCAGTCTTGGCCTCTTCCTTCTTCTCAGTTTTTTCTTTTTCTTTCTCCTCTTCTTTATCGGCTTTTTTATCCTGAGTTTCTTCTTCTTTTTCTTTCTTGGCTACTTTCTTCTCTTCTTTCGGTGCTTCCTCTTTCTCCTCAGTATCTTCTTCCGGTTCTGTTTCAGCTTCAATTTCAGGTTCTTCCTTCTCAGCTGCTTTTTTCTCTTCTTTAGCTGCCGGTTCGGCCTTTTCTGCTTCTTTTTCAGGTTCCGGTTCTTTATCCTCTGTCTCTTTTTTCTCTTCTTTGGCTTTTGTTTCTTCCTCTTCCGGCTCTAACTCTTGCTGTGTCTCTTCCTCCTCAGGTTCAAGATCAGGTGTCTCATCTTCAGGCTCCAAACCTATACTATCTTCAATGGGCTCCAGCACATTTTCGATAGTCACACTATCATTTCGCTGGTTCATCATTTGGCTGCGGCGACTTTCGTACTCTTCCCGAGCTTTTTCATGATCCTCGCTTTTCGCTTTATCCTCACCATATACTTCATCCAGGGCCGTATACATTTCCGGCGTAATTTTGAAGTTAGGGCGATTGGCTGCATCGAAGCCATTGTCATTTAACGTATCCACGATGGATTGTGTGGCAACATTAAATTCCGCTGCAACTTTAAATAATGGTTTGGGTCTTTTAGACGTCATAAATGGGTTTTGAATGTGAGCTTGTTAAACTAAGAATTTTTAAGTGGAATTGCCGATTTAAGCCTCGTCCTCAAATTCGTATGCAATTACACTCATAATTTTCTCTGCAAGCTCGGGATCTATTTCTTCGTTCGTTCTACTAACTAATTCTTCGGCGTTCAATTCAAGTACGGCACGAGCAGTATCACACCCGATGTCATGAAGCATTTGAATTACTTCTTCACCGAAATCTACGGTAAATTCATCAATATCAATATCGTCTTCTTCCTCTACTTCCCGATATACATCAATTTCTACTTCAGCAAGTTTGGAAGCGAGACGAATGTTTACCCCTCCTTTACCAATGGCTTTAGAAACCTCATCAGCCGGCACTAACACATTGGCATGCCTGGAAGCTTCGTCCAGTTCTACCTTTAATACTTCGGCAGGTTGCAGGGCTCGTTTAATGAATTCAATTTTATCAGGCGTGAAATTAATCACATCGATATTTTCATTTTGAAGTTCACGAACTATGGCGTGAATTCGAATACCTTTCATCCCTACACAAGCACCTACAGGATCAACTCTTTCATCATGAGATAAAACCGCTACTTTGGACCGATCGCCCGGAGAGCGTGCAATTCTTACTAATTCAATAATTCCATCAAACACTTCCGGTATTTCATTTTCAAAGAGTCTTTCCAGAAATAACTCAGATGTTCTTGAAATAATCACAGTAGGATTACCATTCCGCATGTGGACACCGGTAACAACAGCTCTAATAGTATCGCCTTTACGGTAACGGTCTTTATAAATTTGCTCGCTTTTTGGAAGCAGTAACTCTACACCGTTGTGATTTACAAGGATGTCTTTGTTCTGACGAACCTGGTATACATCACCCAGGATGATTTCACCCACCCTGTCCGTGTAATCTTCGTAAATATTGTCCTTCTCAATTTCCCTGATACGCTGAGCCAATTGCTGACGAGCCATAGTAACTGCACGCCGGCCAAAATCCGTGATTTGAATTTCCTGGGCCAATTCATCATAAAGTTCAATATCCGGGTCTACTTTTTGAGCATCCTCTAACGATATCTCAGCTACTTTATCCGTAAGCTCATCCGCAGGCACAACTTCTTGTACATGTAATATCTGTATTTCTCCCCGGTCTGCATTTAAGATCACCTCAAAGGCTTCATCGGACTCATATTTTTTACGGATCATGGTGCGAAAAACATCTTCTAAAATAGAAAGAAGCATATCGCGATCAATGCCTTTCTCATGTGCAATCTCTGCAAATGAGGAGATAATCTGTTTTGATAATTCGTTCTGCATCAGTTTAGCTTAATTAAATTACGGGAATGATTTTGGTTTCAACGATTGCTTCAAAGGGAATCTGAGTTTCTACTTCTTCTTCATCCGTAATGGCAACTGTATCTTCCAGTATACCGGTGATAACGCCTTCAATCTTTTTATATTCACCGGCTGTATTTTTGAATTTGACAGTTGCAACACGACCTTCATTTTTTTTGTATTGTCGTTTATCACTTAATGGACGGCTAAGCCCCGGTGATGAAACATTCAGACGATATTTATTATCAAACAATTCGTGGGCCTCAATCAAAAAACCAAGTTCTTTACTGATTTCTGAACAATGATCGATGCTTACACCGCCATCTTCATTATCAAGCAAAACCCAAACTTCGTTTTGTCCCCCTCCGGTTTTAAGCTCCACATCTACAATAAAGAGATTATGCTCTTCAGCCAGAGGTTCCGCTAAGTCCTTAATATTTTGTATGATATCTATTTGCATTTCCACCAAATTCTGAAACAAAAAAAAGCGAGTGCCTTCCGACGCTCACTGCATTTCAAAGGTAGCTCTATTTCGTCTAAATTTCAATGAATCAAACAGATTGAAGGCAGATTCATTTTTTGATTCAAATGTTTTGAGTTAATTTAGAGCTTATTCTAAATTTCCGGTTCAAGTATATTCCTTACAACCCATTATTTAAATTACAATGAAGTCTACTATTAACTTATTGATTGCCGTGGTAATTACTACCGGTTTTCTTTTTTCATGTGGCAACAAAAATTCCAAAGATAATCAGAAAACAAATCAAGGGCGTCAGCTTGAAATAACAACAGAGGTTACATTCATAAATAGTGAAGGAAATGAAATGTCTACTATCCGGGCTGCGGTAGCTGATGAACAACAGGAACGCAATCAAGGTTTAATGGATGTGAATGAAATGCCGGCTGATGCCGGAATGCTTTTTATATTCCCGGAAGAAGAAGAGCTAAGTTTTTATATGGCCAACACTCCCCTCCCCTTAGACATCATGTTTGTGAATAAAGACAGCATGATTGTCCGTATTCATCATAATACCACCCCATTTAGCAGCGAACAGCTCCTTTCCGAAGAACCGGCTAAGTATGTAGTTGAAACCAATGCGGGGTATGCTGTCTCTCATGACATTCAGGAAGGGATGAGGATTCGATTTTAATAAATTATTGCTCCACTGCAGAATACTTTTCCAGGAAATCCATCACTTTCTGAACATTTTCTTTTGAACCGATGTAAATTGGAGTTTGTTCATGAATGGCCTCAGGTTCTATCTCCATAATCCGTTTATGACCGTCAGTTGCCATTCCCCCAGCCTGTTCAATGATAAAGCTAAGGGGATTGCACTCGTACATAAGCCGTAGTTTTCCGCTTGGGTACCTTTTACTGTGCGGATAAATAAATATCCCCCCCTTAATTAAAGTCCTGTGAATATCGGCTACCATGGAACCAATGTACCTTGCAGAATAGGGCCGCCCGGTTTCCGGATCATCTTCCTGGCAATATTTGATATATTTCTTTAATCCCAGATCCCAGGAATTATAACTTCCCTCATTAATGCTGTAGATACTTCCATGATCGGGCATCATAATTTCACGGTCACTTAATATGAATTCTCCAATACTTGGGTCGAGTGTAAAAACGGAAACCCCCAAACCTGTAGTGTAGGCAAGTATGGTACTGGAACCATAAAGTACATAGCCGGCCGCCACCTGACGAACTCCAGGTTGTAGTGCATCAGACTCTTTAAGTACCGAATTAAAGCGCGCTTCCCGCATATAAACAGAAAAAATACTCCCTATTGAAACATTGACATCGATATTTGAGGAACCGTCTAAAGGATCCAAGTAAACAATATACTTCCCGCCTTTGCTGCTTAATTTTACGATGCCATCATTCTCTTCAGATATGACCATGCAAGTAATTAAAGAACGATCAAGTGCAGAAATAAGTTGTTGATCGGCAAAAATATCGAGTTTTTTTACTGCTTCTCCATGGATATTTGTTGACCCATCAACGCCTAAAATATTCGTTATACCGGCTTTATTTACTTCACGGGAAATAATTTTCGCTGCCAAACCGATATCTCTGAGTAACTGAGAAAGCTCTCCTGTTGCCCCGGGAAACCTATTTTGAGATTGTATAATATATTCTTCTAAAGTTTCTAATCTCGAATTACTTTTGCTCACCATGATTATGCTTTTATTGTTAGAAGCGCTTTTCTATCAATATAAAAATGTTTGGCGGATAAAATCTTTACACTTTTAAAGTTTATTTATGCACTTTTCTTGACCTCTTTAAATATTTCAACAGCTTTGAGCTTTAATTTTTGCAGGTTTTCATTATTTGTAACTATAAAATCGGCTAAATGAATAAGTTGGTTAAAGTCAGGTTGCCGGGAAATTCGGTTTTTTACCAAAGGTTCTGAAGACTCATCTCTTTCAACGGTTCGTTCTATTCTTCGGGATTCATCAGCAAGAAGAAGAACCACGAAATCAAGTTCTTCTGGCCGGCCATTATTAAGCAGAACCGCTGCTTCTTTAGCAAAAACTTCAATCCCCTCTTTTTCTTTTTTTACAGCTAACTCCTTGGTTCGAGCCCTCAAAACCGGATGAACCAAATCATTAAGCTCTTGCACCCTCCCCTTTTCAAAGGCTTCTTTAGCCAAATAATCACGATTTATATTACCGTCTCTATCATACGCTCTATCACCAAAAGCAGACATGATTTTCTTTTTTAGCTCTTTATCCTCATTCATCAACTGTTTGGCGAAATCATCTGCATAAAGCACAAATGCGCCCAGTTTTTCCCACTCCTTACAAAAAGTGGTTTTTCCGGAACCGATTCCCCCTGTTATACCTACCTTGATCATGATTAAATCACTGTTGTTATCTTATTCTCTGAAAGATTCGGATAATCAGTATTAAAATGTAGTCCCCGGCTCTCCTTACGCCGGATGGCTGAACGGACAATCAAATATCCCACACACACTAAATTACGTAATTCACATAGCGGGACATTAACTTTTGTGCGCTGATAAAAATCCTCTGTTTCCTGAAATAATAATTTTGTTCTCCGTTTTGCCCTTTCCAGCCGGAAATTGCTTCTGACTATTCCAACATAATTCCACATCACCTGACGTAATTCCCGGCGATTATGAGAAACCAAAATCCATTCTTCGGTATTTACTGTTCCGCTTTCATCCCACTCAGGAATATCATTCCTGAAATCTGCATTCTCCAGTAATTTGATCGATTTATTTACTGCTTGTTCTGCAAAAACCAATGACTCCAATAAACTGTTTGATGCCAGGCGATTAGCACCATGTAATCCTGTACAAGCAACCTCACCACAAGCAAAAAGTTGTTCTATGGAAGTTTGCCCCTCTAAATCAGTAGCCACTCCACCGCAGGTATAATGCATAGCCGGGACCACCGGTATTTGTTGCCTGGTAATATCAATCCCATATGTTAGACAAGTTTCATATATCATAGGAAACTTCTCTTTAATTACTTTTGCATCCAAATGAGTGACATCCAGGAAAACATGATCCTCACCTCGTTTTTTGAGTTGATCATCGATAGCTCGAGCCACAATATCCCGGGGAGCCAATTCTTTCCGCCTGTCATATTTTGACATAAAAGCCTCTCCGGATGCATTTCTCAAAATGCCCCCAAAACCACGTACAGCCTCTGAAATCAAAAAAGAATCTGCTTCCGAAATAGCTAAACTGGTAGGATGAAATTGCACAAATTCCATATTTTCTATTCGAGCTTTCGCCCTATATGCCATGGCGATACCATCGCCTGTTGCCACTGCCGGGTTCGTGGTATGTTCGTAGACTTCTCCGGCCCCTCCTGAAGCCAATACCGTTACTTTAGACAACATCTTATGAACTGTATCTGAGCGTTCATCCAAGACGTAGGCTCCAAAGCAATGAATTTTATCAAGTTCCTTGACCTTTGCTCCCAAATGATGCTCGGTAAGCAGCTCCATAGCAAAATGATATTCAAATATCTCAATGTTAGGGTGATTTTTAGCTTTATTCACCATAACTGATTCTATCTCAAAACCGGTGGCGTCAGCAGCGTGTACGATACGGTTTTCAGAATGCCCCCCTTCCCGGCCTAAGTCCAGCTCTCCATTTTTCTTTGAAAACTTAACCCCGTAGTCCATCAATTCAAGAATAAGTCTCGGACCTTCTGTAACCACCAATTCAACAGCCTTACAGTTACATAATCCGGCACCGGCTTCCAGGGTATCTTCAATATGTTTTTCAAATGAATCATGTTTGGAAAGTACACCGGCAACCCCTCCCTGAGCATACGAAGTGTTAGCCTCCATAACCTCTTTTTTAGTTACTATGGCTACGCTTCCATATTCTGCGGCTTTTAAAGCAAAAGTAAGGCCGGCAATACCACTGCCGATCACGAGGAAGTCAAAATTAAACTTTGGCATCTTCCAGGAGATAGGCTTTTATAAATTCGTCCAAATCTCCATCCATTACACCGCTTACATCACTGGTTTCATAATTAGTACGATGATCTTTCACCCGTTGGTCATCAAACACATAGCTTCGAATTTGTGAACCCCATTCATTTTTGCTTTTTGAGCCCTCAAGTTTAGCTTTTTCTGCTTCCTGAATCTCTTTTTCAAGCTCATAAATACGGGATTTCAGCAATACCATCGCTTTTTCACGGTTCTGAAGCTGGGAACGCTCTTGCTGACATTCAGCAACCACGCGTTCCTTACGCCCGTCCGAAAGTTCCCCTTCCCAAACCAGGCGAACCCCGGTTTCCACTTTATTTACATTCTGCCCTCCTGCACCGCTCGAGTGAAACCGCTGTAATTCAACTTCACTTTCATTGATGTTAACTTCAATCGTGTCATCAATCAAAGGAGCGACAAAAACGGAGCAAAATGAGGTGTGCCGACGTGCATTACTATCAAAAGGAGAAACACGAACAAGGCGGTGAACTCCGCTTTCAGCTTTCAAAAAGCCATAGGCATTATCACCTTGCACCTCAATGGTGGCACTTTTTAGCCCGGCGACATCTCCATCTTGATAATCGACCACTGATATTTTGAATCCAGCCTTTTCTGCCCACCGGGTGTACATCCGATAGAGCATTTCAGCCCAATCCTGGCTTTCCGTCCCCCCTGCTCCCGGATTGAAATTCACTATAGCATCGCGATGATCATCGGGGCCGCTAAGCATGTTTCGAAGCTCCATTTCCTCCAGAGCTTTCTCAAGCTTTTTGTATTCGGCCTCCAAATCGGATTTTACATCTTCTCCCATTTCCTGAAACTCCAGGAATACATTTATGCTTTCTCGAAGATCGTTCAGGTTATCCCAGCCTTCAACCAGGCTTTTCTCATGGTCCAGCTCCTTCATGACAGACTGAGCCTTGGCAGGATCATTCCAAAAATCAGGATCCTGGGTTTGTTCGGTAAGTTCTATTATTCGGACTTTACGTTTATCGTAGTCAAAGATACCTCCTGAGCGCATTAATCCGCTCATAGAGTTCATTTAAGTGATCTGTATTTATTGCCATCTGTAGTTTTTAATATCTGTTATTTACCGCTTCTGGTAAGTAATGCCCCTAGTACCAATCCGGCCATAAAGGCTATACCTAACCCCTGTTCCGGGTGTGCCCGTACATAACGCCGTGCATTTCTGTATTCATGCCTGAGCTCACGCTCCAAACCATCTCGTTCGTACTTTAAACGATCAAGCAATACATCATATGTTTGTTCGGCTTTATTTTGCAGAGCCTCAGTAGTATCGTAAATGGTTTCCTCGATATCTTTTTTAGTTCGGGAATTTTTTTGGGGTTTAGAATCTTTTTTTGAAGCAGTCATAATTTTTCCTCTTTTATTTCTCTGAAAATACAAATTCGCGTGTTAAAGTTTTAACTCATTCACTTACTTAATAATAACACTTTTACCCTCTTTAAATGTTCCTTCCCTTAGGCTTGAAATCTCTAGTGCAATAAGCTCAACAGATACTTAAAAAATCTCAGTAACCAAACAGCAATATAGTCGTCATATTAACAAATGAATTGTTTTTTTGAGTATGTTATTCTGAATAAATCATCAATTATCACCAATAAGAAAGTTGAATGGATAATTTTGAGGCTTCAGATAAACAAACTGTGGAAGAAGTTTTGGAAGGTAACCGCAAAGCTTACTCTCGGCTTGTTAACAAACATGCTCCCATGGTATTTCATGTTGTCCGAAGGTTTATAAAAACCGAAGATGAAGTGGAAGAACTGGCCCAGCAAATTTTTGTTAAGACCTATGAACGGCTTGAGACATTTGATGGGAAATCAAAATTCTCATCATGGCTTTATGTTATCAGCATGAATCATTGCCGTGATTATGTTAAAAACGTTAGAAGAAAAAATAAAAATTTTAGTGAAATGGAAAGTCATGAACTCCGTGATACGTTGGGACACACAGTTACTCCGGATCACGAAATGGAGAATAAAGAGACGAACCTCATTCTTTATGAAGGTTTGGTTTCAATCACTCCTGATTATGCAGAAGCTTTTTTGATGAAATATCGTGATGGACTTTCTTATAAAGAAATATCGGAGCAACTGAATGTAACGGTAAATGCCCTAAAACAACGAGTTCACCGGGCTAGAGCAGAATTAAGAGAATTCATGAATACAAAAATGGTTTGAATTATGGATAAGCAAGAACTACTTAGAAAATATCTTGATGAAGAATTGACTCCGGCGGAGGAACAAGAAGCACTTCATATGATTGCTGACGATGAAGAATTAAGATCTGCCTTGCGTTTCGATTTATTTCTCCGGCAAACATTCTCTGGCAATGAGTTTTCTAAAGAGACTTTTGAGGTACCTGAATATTTTTCCAGTAAAGTAATGTCAGAGATAGAACAAAGAGAAACAAGGGACGTGATTGAGTCTTCCCTGTCTCGATTAAAAGATATGATTACAGGCTGGCTTGAACCTTTGTTCACTCCCCGGTCTTTTCAACTAAGACCTGCCTTCGCTTTTTTTGTTTTAGCCCTGTTACTTCTCAGCCCCGCGCTACCATATTATTTCATGCAAAATGAATCCGGAGAGATTTCTCAAATGGAAAACAATTTTGAGACACAAACAGTAGCTGACACAGAAGAAATGGTTTGGGTTCGCTTTGTTTATGTGAATGATAACGCAGAAAGTATTTCCATAGCCGGCGACTTTAATAATTGGGATCCTGATGCCCTAACTAAACAACAGGTCAACGGTCAAAATGTTTGGACAGGTTTCTTCTCTATGCCAAGAGGAGAACATAAATACATGTTTGTTGTAAATGGCGAAAAATGGGTAACAGACCCCCTTGCCAATATGTATCAGGATGATGGTTTTGGGAATAAAAACGCCGTTATATATCTATGAAATCAAAGATTTTAACTATGTTATGTTTAGCTTATTTACTGCCTTTGTCTGCCCTGTCTCAAGACTTGCAGACTACAGTTACCTCTGAATTCAGGGTTGGGTATTCTTCAAACACCTATCTTAACCCTTTTTTCTCAGAATGGGATCGTACCTATAGTTCAGGATATGGTCTTTCCGCGACTTTTGGACAACTTTTTTGGGACAAAAACCGACATAAGTTTGAACTAAATGGAGGCTATGTATTTGAACCTTTTTTTAGTGACCAATCTACCTGGCATGGACATCTTGCGTATGCCCGGTATATAGGAAAAATCAGCTCAAAATTACAAGCAGGCCTAAATATAGGTACCAGTGGCTTTCAGTCTGATTTTGACAGAAATCTTCACTGGGTACACCCATATATAACCTGGTTTCCATCATCTTTTACATCCATACATTTTAAAGCCGGATCTAATTTTAGAGAGTACGTAGGTTTTCAAGACAGTCTTAATATCAATAATCGCTTAGACTCTTATGCTTTGGAGATGGAGTCATGGATCGGGTTCCGATGGCAATTGAAGGCCGGAATTTATGGGAATCTTGAAAATTTACCTGCTATCCAAAATGGGATTTCAACATCGTTTTCACTTGGACACTTATTTGTTAATGGGAGCAGAATAACTTCTGAATTACAGTTTATAAATTATAATTCAGAATTTACTACCACTATTGATCAAGGTGGTGGCCCGGGTGGCCCTTTTGGACCTCCCGGAAGTACTACGGAAACCCAATCTATAAATGATCAAATTTGGCGAGTTAAATTGGAGGGCAGCTATCCTGTTTCAAGCAGTGTTTCTGCATTTATATCTGCTGAGCGCTCTTTGTATCAATCTTCATCCATTAGTGATGGTATTGCAGATATTCAAGTTTCAGGCGGAATACGCTTCTCACTGACTCCAAATTTAAATGCCTCCCGAAAACAAATAGTTGATCCCATTTGGACTAAAGAAGCTGATCAATATACAGTAAGCATAAAATATAGAGGGAACGGTAATTTATACTTAGTAGGAGATTTTAATAACTGGGAAAAACCCGGTATTCCTCTTCGTGAAGAATCAAAAAACACTTATAAAACCAACTTAAAGATGGAACCAGGCGTTTATGAATACCGGGTGTTGGTTATAAACGGTTCTGATGAAAAATGGCTGAAATTTTCTAACAGCACATCTACCGTTAAAGATGGATTTGGCGGAACAAATGCCTTAAAAATTGTAGAATAAGTAATCAATAATCTCATGAAAAACACAACGAATATATCACCCGTAAAGACATTAATTAAGTTTACTCTGTTGAGTTTATTATTAATGCTTCCTGCTTCAATTTTTGCACAGCAAACTTCTTTATCCATTTTAACTCAAAAAGCTACTGAGTTAGGTATTGATGAATCGTATATAACCCGACTTCAGGAACGAGCTCAGGTAAATGGAATAAGTGAAGATCAGCTGGCTGAAATATTAGAGCCTGCTGTAACACTCGCAGAGGGAAATCTGCCATTTGATATGATCCTTGAAAAGACATCTGAAGGCTTGGCGAAAAGAGTTCCTAATCATGTTTTAGTAAACGTATTGCGAGGATTACAAGAAGCAACCCAACATTCCGTTCAAATTGTAGACCCCTGGATGCAAGGACAAGCTGTACAGAACATGCTTAAACGTACCGGCGGCTCACAAGAATCGGCCCAGCAATTTAGAAAAGACATGCTGAAAAATACCGGGAGAGCTTTAAATCAAGGACTTTCTGAGCAAGCTGTAACAGATTTCATGAATGAACTAAATAATGATGAAGTTCTTTCAAAAGTTGATGCAAATGAAATTGTAACCTCCTTAACGATCCTTCCCGACCTGCCTACAAGTTCAGATAATCCTGAGTTGTCCGGAAAACTTATTATCCGGTCGCTTAAGGGCGGGTTTAAATCCGCAGACCTCCAAAAATTACCTTCAGCTATGCAGATGGCTCAAAGCAGAGGTCAACTGCCAGCAGGTAATATTGTAAATGGAATACTCCAGCAATTAGAAATAGGAGCACCGGCTACAAATATCCTTCAAGGCTTGTTTGATGGTAAAATTGGAAGCCCTCCTGCAGGAGTTCCTGGCAGACCCGGGAATCCTATTGACGGCAATAGCGGAAGCAGCTGATATTTATTTGCCTGCAACTTTATTCTCCCTTACTAAGAAATCATTTCTTTTGATCTAACCTGACATTGGTATAGCTACCTAATTAATGTGATATCATCAAGGTTAAAAAAACATTACTTATTCAGTAACCAAACCGAAAGTTAGTCGTCGCATTAACAAATCAACAAATAACAGACTTAAAATATAATTATGTACTATTCTAAATTTTTAAAATTATTGACCGCCGCTGTAGTCTCTTCCTTCATGATTATAGGATGTGGCACGCAGTCAGACAGCAAAACCGGAAGCTTCCAGGTATTACTTCATGATGCGCCTGCCAGCTATGATGAAGTAAACGTTTTTATTGAACGCGTAGAAGTAAACAACGGTGCTGACGAAGAAGGCTGGGTCACTGTAGGTGAACCTCAGCAAGTGTTTGACCTGTTAGAGCTTACCAACGGTGTACTGCAACCTTTGGGAGAAATAGAACTTGAAACCGGTACCTACGAACAAGTTCGCCTTATATTGAACCAGGACGGACACAGTGTGGTAGTTGACGGTGTATCTCATAATATGTTCATTCCAAGCGGAAGCCAAACAGGTATTAAGCTAAACGTAAACGCAGAAATTCAACCAGACATAACCTATGTACTGTTGCTTGACTTTGATGCCAATCGATCGGTTGTGGTAACCGGAAATGAAAATTCCGGCCAGAACTATCTGCTGAAGCCAGTGATTAAGGCAACCAACCAAGCCATCACCGGAAATATTGAAGGTACCGTATCTCCCGTTGAAGCAGAACCTGTTGTATATGCAATAGCCAGCGGTGATACTCTTTCATCCACCTATGCTGATAC
Organism: Gracilimonas sp.; assembly: GCF_014762685.1. NCBI lineage: Bacteria > Pseudomonadati > Balneolota > Balneolia > Balneolales > Balneolaceae > Gracilimonas > Gracilimonas sp. The sequence continues at coordinate 811,258 of NZ_JABURM010000005.1, read as the reverse complement.
AACCAGTGGTAATTTCCGGTTAATCGGACTGGAAGCCGGTACTTATACGGTATCTTTTGCCCCAACCAACGAGAATTTCCAGTCTAAAGATACTACCGGAGTAGAAGTAACGGTAGATGAAACCAATGATATTGGAAGCATTGTATTAGATCAGAATTAAGGTCAACTCTATCTTGATTTGAAAAAATCTCCATAACTAACATGTACCCTTAAAAAGGTTTGGATTTATTTCCAGGCCTTTTTTTTATAGAATTAATTCCTGATGACTTCCGAATTCCCCTTGCATTATTAACCTACTGGATACTGCAACCAAAGCTTCCATTTCTAAAACTATATTTGATGTGGTCTCATCCAAGATTAAAAAAAATTAATTATTCCAGTAACCAAATCGAAAGTTAGTCGTCGCATTAATAAACCCACTAACAACAAACTAAAAGAAATACAATTATGCACTATTCTAAATTTTTAAAATTATTGACCGCCGCTGTAGTCTCTTCCTTCATGATTATAGGATGTGGCACGCAGTCAGACAGCAAAACCGGAAGCTTCCAGGTATTACTTCATGATGCGCCTGCCAGCTATGATGAAGTAAACGTTTTTATTGAACGCGTAGAAGTAAACAACGGTGCTGACGAAGAAGGCTGGGTCACTGTAGGTGAACCTCAGCAAGTGTTTGACCTGTTAGAGCTTACCAACGGTGTACTGCAACCCTTAGGAGAAATAGAACTTGAAACCGGTACCTACGAACAAGTACGCCTTGTATTAAGCCAGGACGGACACAGTGTGGTAGTTGACGGTGTATCCCATGATATGTTCATTCCCAGTGGAGCTGAAACCGGTGTTAAGCTAAACGTAAACGCAGAAATTCGACCAGACATAACCTATGTACTGTTGCTTGATTTTGACGCCAGTCGATCGGTAGTGGTAACCGGAACTGAAACTTCCGGCCAGAATTATCTGCTGAAGCCAGTGATTAAGGCAACCAACCAAGCCATCACCGGAAATATTGAAGGTACCGTATCTCCCGTTGAAGCAGAACCTGTTGTATATGCAATAGCCAGCGGTGATACTCTTTCATCCACCTATGCTGATACAACCAGTGGTAATTTCCGGTTAATCGGACTGGAAGCCGGTACTTATACGGTATCTTTTGCCCCAACCAACGAGAATTTCCAGTCTAAAGATACTACCGGAGTAGAAGTAACGGTAGATGAAACCAATGATATTGGAAGCATTGTATTAGATCAGAATTAAGGTCCCTTCTACCTTATAAATTGTACCTTTAAAAGGCCTGTAATGAACTGCAGGCCTTTTTTTATTCAGCCATCAATTGATCTTTATACTGAAGTTCATACAGTTTTTTATAGATTCCATTTTCTTGTAGAATCAGCTCCTGATGACTTCCGGACTCCCGAATTACTCCTTTATGCATTACCAAAATCCGATCTGCGTGCTGAATTGTTGAAAGTCGGTGAGCCACTACAATTGAAGTTCTTCCCTCCATCATAAGCCGGCTGGATTCTGTAACCAAGGCTTCTGTTTCTGAATCAACACTGGATGTTGCCTCATCTAAAATCAAAATTTCAGGATTGTACACTAAGGCCCGAACAAAACAAATGAGTTGTCGCTGCCCCATTGAAAGAGAAGCTCCTCTTTCCTGCAGGACATAGTCATAGGTATTCGGAAGCTTTTCGATGAAACGGTGAGCCTCTACTTTATGGGCTGCTTCAATCACTTGTTCTCTGGTTATCTCAGGATGTCCTAAAGTAATATTCTCCAAAATAGATCCTGAAAAGAGCGCATTATCCTGAAGCACTAATCCGAAGTGAGAACGCAGATCATAAAGTGACAGATCACGAATATCAACCCCATCTATTTTGATACTGCCTTTTTCAATATCATAAAATCGCATCAGAATATTTATGATGGTGGTTTTTCCGGCTCCTGTAGCCCCCACTATGGCAATGTCATCTCCCGGATCAGCTGTAAATGAAACATCCCTGAGTACATATTCCTCTTCTTCGTTATACTTAAACCATACATTTTCGAATTCAATCTTACCCTGTGGGTTGTTGATTCTTTTTGGAGAGTCAGTTTCAATAACTTTGGTTTTAGTATCTAAAACACCAAAGATTCTTTCTGAAGATGCCAGGGCCGATTGTAAAGTATTAAACTTCTCTGAAAGTCCTTGTATGGGCCGAAAGAACTGACGGGCATATTGTATGAACGCCAGCAACACCCCAAAGGTTACTCCATCCATCAACGCTCTTGCTCCTCCATACCAAACAATAAGAGCCATCGCTAAGCTTGCAGTAACTTCGACGATGGGCCAAAAAATAGCGAAATAAAAAATGGTTTCAATGTAAGCGTCACGGTGACCGGCATTAATCTTTTCAAATTTTTCCCGCTGTTTTTCTTCCCGATTGAAGAGCTGAACGACATCCATCCCATTGATGTGTTCCTGAACGAAGGAATTCAATTGCGAAATTTTATCGCGCACTTCTAAAAAAGTAACCCTTACCTTGGCTTTAAACCAAAAAGTAGCATAAAAAAGAATCGGGAGCACCGCTATTGTTACTAAACTCAATTCCCAACTCATGCTAAACATGAAATAAAGAATGAAGATGATTCGGAACATATCTCCGATGATGGTAACCACGCCATCAGAAAGCAACTCACTTAGTGCTTCAATATCACTGGTAGTTCTTGTAATAAGACGGCCTATAGGATTCTTATCAAAGAACTGAACGTTTAACGTTTGAATCTTCTTAAAAACCGTATTGCGCAGTGAGTAAAGTGCGTTTTGTCCAAACCAACGTGTTATATAGGTATTAAAAACCAGCAGTATGAATTCCCCCAACAAAGCACTGGCTAACAAGGTTATAATCCACCACAAGCCTTCAAAATCGTCAGTAGCAATGTACTCATCCACTGCAATCTGAGTCAGCTTAGGGCGAATTGTCCCCAGGTATGAAGCCGAAAGTGTCAGGCCAATAGCCAGTAACACATACCAGCGATAGGGTTTTAGAAAAAAATAAAGCCGCCGAATCAAAGTGGTATCGACGGCTTTCGAATCTTGTTTGTTACTCACTTAATTTTTCACTTAGAATCTGTCAAAATCATCATAGGAAGATCTTGGGGTTATCTTACGATGTGAGTCTGAGTCAGAATCTTCTTTTTTGTCTTTAATATTCGCACTGTATGTGCTGCTTCCATAGGTTTTACGCTTGTAGCTATCGCTTTTACTCCCGCCGCTTGAGCGATTTGAATTGCTGCTGCTTCGGTTGTTACTGCTACTTCTCCCACGACCAGAGCCCGAACCTTTTCGACTTCTAAAGTTTTTCTTGCTGCTCTTTTTGTGGTTTTTACGGCCTTTGTAATTCTTACCGCCGGATTTTTTGTCAAGTTCGTTAATCTCAACTTTTGGCGTGATAATTCCACGTTCATGCATCGGATCCGTAAATATCGGACGAAGTTCATTTGCCAGCCAAGCCGGATAAAATCCTTCACGAGCTTCTTTAAGTAAGTCGTGAGCATTGGTATAACGGGCAGAAAAATGACCAATTACCAATAACTTAGTTTGCGCCTCGGTAGCTACACGAGCCGCATCTGCTGTCGAAGAATGCCCGGTCTCACCGGCTTTATCCTCCAAATCTTTACCAAAGGTAGCTTCATGGTACAGGATGTTGGTATTCATAGCCAACTTAACGGCATTCGGAGTATATTCGGTATCAGTAACATAGGCAAAACTATCGCCGGGGCGCGGATGCCCAACAATGTCACTCGACTTTACAACAGTTCCATCGTCAAGAGTAACATCATTTCCTGCTTTCAGTTCTTTAAATTGCGCGTCTTTGGAGATGCCCATTTTTTCGGCTTTATTAGCATCTACTTTTCCGGGCTTATCTTTTTCCTGGAATCTGTATCCTACACAAAATCTGGTATGTTTAAGTGGACGAGCTTCTACATAGTACTCCTCCGTATCATGTACCACATCAGATTCTATATCTTCCTTTATTTCATGAAATTTGATTTCATAACTCGGCTGAATGTCAGCGAATTTCAGATTCCACTCCACAAAATCTTTTATGCCCTTAGGGCCTGTAATAGTTAAAGGTTTGTCTCTTCTTTGAAGCTGAAGAGTGGCCAGTAAGCCAAGTAATCCGGAATAGTGATCAATATCAAAATGCGTTATAAAAATCGCTTCAATTTTTGATCTCTTGATACCGGCTTGCAACATGCGCATTTGGGCATTTTCTCCACAGTCAAAAAGGAATACACTTCCTTCTCTCCATAATGCAACCGAGGGTAAATGCCGAACGGCCGTTGGGGTTGCCGATGCTACACCTAAAGGTACTACAATCATTGTTCTATCTCCCGTTATATATGTTTTAGTTGGGACGTTGCTTTCATACAAGAGGCCCCGTTAGTTTTATATTTCTGCCAATTCTTGTTCTAACATTTGTTTGTTATACATGGTCGTGTATTTACCATCTTTAGCCAACAGGTCTTCATGTGTCCCTGTTTCTATAATTTGTCCTTCTTCTATGTAGTAAATTCTATCTGCATCTTTAATGGTAGAAATTCGATGACTGATCATAATGGTCGTTCTTCCGCTTAACTCTTGTCGAAGGTGCTTTAATATCGCTTCTTCTGTTTTTGTATCTACTGCACTTAATGAGTCATCAAAAATTAAAATCTTGGGGTCTTTAATCAATGCTCTTGCTATGGCTGTCCTTTGCTTCTGGCCACCCGACAACGTGATCCCCCGTTCTCCCAACATAGTCTTAAATTTTTTCTCAAAATCCAAAATATTCTCTTTTACCTGTGCCTTATCGGCAGCCGATTCTATAAGCTGATCTGAAGCTTCATCTACTCCAAACGCAATATTTTCGCCTATGGTATCAGAAAATAAAAAGGTTTCCTGTGGAACGAAACCAATTGCTTCCCTTAATTTCGCTAATGACCAATTTTCTAAATTCTTACCATCCAGTAAAATTTTTCCTTCTACAGGATCAAATAAGCGAGGAATTAATTGCACCAGACTTGATTTTCCGGCTCCGGTTCTGCCAACAATAGCAATATTTTCACCGGGTTTAACCTCAAAAGACAAATTCCTGAGCACCATTTCGTCACTGCCAGGGTATTTAAATCCTACATTTTTGAATTCTAAATGCCCCTGCACTTCTTGATCTATCTTATCGTCAGCATCCTTTATTTCAATAGGTTCATTCATAAGCTCCTCAATTCGTTTCCAGGATGCCAATGACCGCTGAAACCGATTTGTAGTATATCCAAGAGCTGCTACAGGCCATGTTAAATAAGCTACATAAATTAGAAACTCAGCAATGTTACCCACTGTAATGGTTCCTTCAATCACCATCTCACCGCCTTTCCAAATCACTATCAATAATGACAACCCTATCAAAAAGTTCAGTGCAGGGTGAAACAAAGATTCAATCATATCCAGCCTGAGTTTCTTTTTGCGATAATCTTCACTTTCATTCTCAAAAAGCTGCTGCTCATGATCAATCCTGTTATAAGCTTTAATGAGTCTTATTGCAGAAAATGTCTCTTTTGCCCGACCGGCCATCTTGGAGTATTGTTCCTGGATGATTGTTGAATGATCATGTATATACCCTGTAATCCAATAAGCAAAAAATGAAATCAGGGGCAGTGGAATAAGTGCCCACAAAGTTAATTCAGGGTTTACCAAAAACATCATAGTCAAAACAAAGCCTGCCCTGGTGACCGTGTTAATACTGTACATAATAACCGGCCCGTAATAATCTCGAACTTTACCTACATCTTCGGTAGCTCGAATGTAGGTTTCACCGGATGAGTTCTCCGCAAAATATCGTTGCGGCAAGTTCATTAATTTCTTAACAATATCATTCCGGATATCAAATTCCACTTTCCGGGAAGTAACGATTAGTGTTTGACGGGTTGCAAAAAGCAAGATACCGTAAAGCATCACAGTGCCAATTAAAATCAGGGAATTGGTAGCTAAAATTTTAGAAGCTTCTGTGGAGAAGAGTGTCTGGACGATATTTGATGGGACTTCGAAACCTGCATCCCCAAGTGCTTCCACTTCATCCATGGTGCGACGAATGAGCACCGGAATCCAAACAAGAAAGAAGTTGGAGGCCGTCAGAAAGAGGGCTCCAAGAATCATTGTTCCTTTATACTTCTTAAGATATTTATTTAATTGTTTTAAAGCACCCAAACCTTATCCGGTAATTGGCTTAATCTTTATTTCGTTTTATCAGAGAGTTGTTCCACCCAGTGTTTTCCAAGTTTCAATCCTGACAGGTATGCCGATTCAACGGTATTACCATTCATATATCCTCCAACCAAAGCAAGCGGTGTGTCGTTTCCTTTTATTTCCATAAAATCATGAGGAAGTGGGTTGATGGCACGGCTATATCTCCAAAAATGTAGTTGCCTCCAGTCTGATAAAGCAACCCATCCTCCTAAAATAGAAGTTAACCTGTCCAGGATCAGCTCTTCCACCTTCTCTCGATCAGAATAGAGATGTTTTTTGGCAAATTCAGAAGTAGTATGCACTACAAGATTCTTAATTTCACTGTCCCGTTTGGTTGACTCATTAGAGATCCACTCAATAATATCATCTTCACATTCCAAAGCATTCCACTCCGGCATGTCTCCGTCTTTTTCTTTGAAACCGGTCAGAAAGGTGAATTGGGACTCGTATTCTACCTCGTCAATTTCACGAACCATTTTTAATGTCTCAATTTCATCAATGGTAGTGTTTAGTAATGCATAAGCTTGACGTGCCGGAGCTGATATAATAACCGCATCCGCGCTTTCGGTTAAAGCAGTAGGAAAGTTAAGCATCCAGCTCTTTTTCTTGCGCCGATTCTCTCCAATATGAGTCAATCCTCCTACTTTCTCATTCAACCTTATATCAAGATTGCGGCCTAAGAATTTTCCAATCGTATTCATTCCATCTTTTGCGATGTAGTAGGGAGTTTCAGGTTCACGAAAATCTACTTTTCCATCTTTATCTCTATGGGCAAATTTCCCCTCCCAAGTTGATAATATTCCCTTGGACGATAATTCACTAACTAACTGTTTAAATTCAGGAGACTCTGCTGTAAAAAAAGTCACCCCATGATCCAATTTCTGTTTGTTATCATCTCCTGCATAGCGGGTTGAAAGGCGGCCGCCATATCCGCTGCTCTTTTCAAACACTACTACTTCGTGTCCTGCATTAGCCAATGCTCTTCCGGCGGTCAAACCGGAAATTCCTGCTCCTATTATCGCAATTTTCATTGTGAATTAATTTTGCCATGAATACATGAATAACAATCACGAATAAATGTCTTCATGATACATGAAAGTTGATATTATTTAATTTCGAATAAAGTAACTCTTGGTGATACTGCTTTCTTATCCAATAAGGCTGGCCAATAAGCCACCACATCACTTGCCTTGGGGCGGCCTCCGGCAAAGCCCGTTACTCCACTTGGACCTGTCAAGATAAGTGGAGCGATTTCCATCCCGAAGCGATTTAAATCACTTTTGTTTTTTCCTGATACTGAAACCCTCATCTGAATCTCATCATACTCCGTATTCAGGGCTTCTTCAGTTACCGGCTTTTCAGAATTTCCATTATATCCAATGTACTCTTTATGGAATTCATCGAAGTTCAGATCAAGTAATTCTGCTCGTTTTTCTAAAATTTCTGCACCTTTCACGGCTTTTTTTAAAGCATCCGGCCAGCTGTAAACCAATGTTGCGGCTAGTTTGTAGCCATCATTATAACTGGCAGAGACTTTGTATGTAGGAGTATCCGAGTGCCCTTTAATTCCTGATACTTTTACTATGTTTTTTTCTGTTTCTTCCACTTGAATAGAGGTAAAATCAGCTATTACATCCGGTGTAATATATTCAGCCGGATTTCCAATTTCATAAAGTAATTGCTCCTTCACCGTCATGGCACTTACAAGACCGCCGGTTCCCTCATGTTTTGTTACAAAAAACTCACCGTCAGGATAAGCCTGAACAATGGGGAAGCCGATATCCGCAAAATCTTCTACTTTTTCCCAGTCCGTAAAATTTCCACCTGATGATTGGGCACCGCATTCTAATATATGCCCTGCGATAGTACCAACAGCCATTTTATCAAAATCGTCATATTCCCAGCCAAATTCATGGATCATAGGAGCCAAAGTCAGGCCGGTATCGGTAACACGGCCAGTAATGATTACATCTGCATCTTTCGCAAGAGCTTCAACGATAGGCTGACACCCAAAATATACATTGGCACTCAATAATTGATCCTTTATTGTAGAGATGGGACGGCCATCATCCATATTCTTCAATTCGTGTCCATCCGCTATCAATTCATCTATTTGATGAAGGATATCATCCCCATCCACAACCGCAACTTTTAAACCGGAGTAACCTTTTTCTTTTGCTACTTTCAGGATTTCATCTTTGCAAGCCATAGGATTTACCCCGCCTGCATTGCTGATTACCTTGATGCCGTCGTTTTTAATTTCCGGCAGCACCTGTTCCACAACATTCACAAAATCCCTGGCATATCCCCAATCCGGATTTCGCATTCGTTGTTTTTGCATAATGGACATTGTAACCTCGGCAAGGTAATCCATTACCAAATAATCAATAGGCCCTTTTTTAGCTTGGTTTACGGGGGCATTAGGGAGATCACCCCAGAAACCTTGTCCCGATGCAATGCGGATAAAATCTTTCATAAAAACTACTTCTTTGGTACAACTGAAATTCGGGCTGAATATCGTGATATTTTCACTGCATGTGAAATAAAAAAACCCGCCTGTAAGCAAGCGGGTCTTTTTTGAAATTTTCAATGTTACCAATGACAGCAGAAAGAGTTAACATCGCTCCTTCAGCTTTCGGTTGTCATTTATTTACATTTACTGCATCTCTATCCAGGAATTCTTGGTAGAGCTGAATATGACGACTATCCATTGGAATTTTATTTCCTTTGATAAATACCTGCTCAATCTTTGTCATAGGTTCAAAAGGGTCACCATCCGAAATAAACAAGTTGGCTTGTTTACCCTCTTCCAGTGAGCCCAGCCGGTCATCAACCCCAAAAATTTCAGCAGGGTTGATAGTTACAGCTTTTAAGGCTTCTTCAACATCCATGCCATAAGCAGCAGCATACCCTGCCTCAAACGGAGTGTTGCGAGAGTTTTCGGTATCATCTGAAACAATAGCCACTTTTACTCCGGCTTCCGCCATTAAGCCCGGATTTTGGTAAGGACGCTGATAATTATCATAATCCCGGGAAGGAGTATAAAGAGTGGTTGTTAAAACCGGAATACCGGCTTCAGCAATTTCTTCGGCTACACGCCAACCTTCGTTTACCCCTTCAAAGATAAACCGCATCTCATCATGGTTTTTAATCCATTCAAGGGCATCCAGAATTTCTTTCTCATCATTTACTGAGATTACAACCGGGACTTCTCCGGAAAGAACCTCTCTCATAGCTTCCATTCTTGGATCATGATCCGGCTTGGTTTTTCCGGAAGGATCTGCTTCATATGCTTTCATCATACGATCATAAAAACGAGCTTTATCCAAAAAGTCGTTTATTTCCTTCAGGTCCTTCTCGTATTCCTTTTTGATTTCTTCCTCGCTGCGGTCATCCCACCATCCACCTCCTGAAGATGAGGGAAGATTCATAACCAAGGCACCACTTTTCTTGACCGCCATTGAATCCGGAGAATACCCCCAAAGATCCATTACGGCTGCCTTTCCGGAAATACTTCCAGAACTAGGATGCGAAAGAACGGTTGTAACACCGCTTACACGAGTCACAGGTACCGAAGCACTGTGTGGATTAAACGCTGTAAAGGCATACATATGTGGATTGAACTGACCCAATTCAGCATTATCAACTGTAACGGCAACGGCTGAGACTTCGACCAGTCCCAAACCGGACCAGCCGTCAATAAAACCCGGGTATACGTGTTTACCGGTAGCATCAATACGGGTGTATTCATTTGTGATTTTTACATTTTGACCAACAAACGCAATATCTTCTCCGTCAATCAAAATTATACCGCCTTCAATCGTTCCGTTTGTTACGGTATGAATAGTGGCTCCTGTTATGGCAAACTTGCCAAATTCAGGTTTATCGGTTATCTGAGCTTCCGCTGTGGCCGTTAAACCAAACAGCAGAGCAACAATTACAGCAAATATATTGAGTTTCTTCATGTTTCTGTCTCCTGTTTAGTTATGTACGTGTGTTTGAGCCTGATTCTGTAAAAGAATGAATGTGTCCTGAATACAGGCATCTTCATCTCTGTTATCCACGATCTTTCGGAAGTTGGAACCGTCATCGAAATCGGCACCGGGGTTGATCTGGATCCTCATATCATCAGGATCATTCGCCAAATCAAAGTATTTGGTTCCATCTACGAAGGTCATTTCAGCTTTGCTGTAAATACTGAGCGGATGTCCGTCCCAAACTACCACATCACCGTGTTTGCCTTCTTCAATACTTCCCACACGATCATCAATTCCCAACTGAATAGCCGGGTGCAGGGTGATCATCTTGATGGCGTCATTCACTGAAGTGTCACCGTATCGTACAACTTTAGCCGCTTCATGATTCAGCGTTCTCAGTAGTTGATCATTGTCACTATTTATACTGTTCACTACCCCATTCGCATTCAGGATAGAAGCATTGTAAGCTGTTGAGTAGTACACCTCAAACTTATAGGCCCACCAGTCGGAGAATACGGAGGTCATAGCTCCATTCTTTGCCAATTCATTCGCTACCTTGAAGGCTTCATTGGCATGCTGGAAGGTATAGTTTTCAATTCCATAATCATTGAAAACCCGCATCAGCATCAGGATCTCATCGGCACGATAGGAATGACAGTGAACAAAAATCTCACCTTCAATGATATCATTCAGCACTTCATATCTCAGGTTTTCAGCAACAGGAACCGGAGGAGTGCCACGACCGCGGCGATCATATTGGGCTTTGGCCTCTAAATAAGCCTCTCTTTTACGCTTGTAATCGAGAGCTTCGTCAAAGTGACCGCGAACAACCTGCTCAACACCCATTCGGGTTCGGGGCTGTACGCCGTTTCCTTGTCCGTGTACACGGGTAGGATTCTCACCCAAAGCAAACTTGATGGTACGCTTGGCTCCTTCAAATTTCATTCCTTCCTGAGAGGCTCCGTATCTAAGTTTCAGGGTTTCTCCCTGACCACCAATTACGTTGGCCGAACCGTGCATCAGATGAATGGTGGTTGCTCCACCGGCCAGTGCGTGATAGATACCCACTTCATTGGGATCTACAGATTCTTCCATGGTAACCTCGGCCGTAACCGGGTTTCGAGCTTCATTGATATCTACTCCGTTTAAGTGAGAGTGAGCATCAATGATACCGGGCATTACAAATTTACCGGTGGCATCTACGGTCTCAACTCCACGTGGGGCACTGAGATCTTTTCCGATCTCTCGAATAATCCCATCCCGGATGAGTACATCCGTTTCTTCCAAATCACCGTTGGTAACAGTGATTACCGTTGCGTTTTGAATAAGAACCGAGCCTTTATCCTGCGCTTGTGCAGTAATTGCAAAGGCTGCGATCATACATAGTGTTATCAGTTTCTTCATATTCTTAATTCCCATTAAATTCGTGAATAATACCGTTCGAAATGCTGTGCAGCACTTTTGCTTTATCTTCCGACATGGCTTTATCAAATACCGAGAAACTGGCATTCTTACCTCTTTCAAGACTTCCATGAGTACGATTCAAACCAAGAATATTTGATGTATTTATGGTCATCAGGGAAACCACATCATTCTCGGAAAGCCCTCCTTCATCCAACAGGATTTTGAGTTTTTTGGAGAGATCTTTGAGTTCAAGACCAGCCGAAGCATAGCCTACAGAAACACCGGCATCCATCAGTTTTTTGATATTTGTGACTTCCGCTTTCCAGGCTTCCAATCGCTTCTCACGATAAGCTTGTTCTTCTTCAGAAATTTCTTCTTCCTCTTCTTCAGAAACTTCTTCCTCTTTTTCATCCGGATCTTCTTCTTTCTTCTCTTCTTCATACCATTTTGGCGCATCGGTAAAGTCTATACCAGCCAATACCGGAATGTTTCGCTGTTTCAACTCCTCCGCTTTGGCATAGGCTTCTTTTCCGGAAACAATCACTGCGTCAAACCCAAACTCATCCTGAAGCTTAAATAATCTCTCGATATGCTCTTTGGAGTCCACTTCAAAAAACAAGGGAGCCGAGTTGTTTACCAATGGAAACATGGCTTCTAAAACGTTGCTGCGGTCAGGCGCCGGCATTTCAGGATTCTGTTTATAATAATTTATATGTTGCTGAAGCGCTATGGCATCAAACATTACTTGCCTGAATTTAGCCATCACCCCCATCAACGTAGAAGGATATGCTCCACTACCCCATCCTCCGGGTGCCGTGTCAAATGATCCGGCCAACCCTATGCTTTCTTTTATAAGGTCAACATCAGAATGATTGGCAGATAAGTAAAATGCCTCCACTTGTCCAGGTAACATATATCCGTTTGGATATAATGCCGCAGTTGTGAAGCCTGCTTTCATTCCCGCTTCAAAGTTCTTGTCATCCTTTAAAAGCTCAGATGGTTTTCGTTCTGGCTGAACCCCGGCACGGTCAAACGGCGGATTCCCCGGCTCATCCAAGCGAGGTAAATCTTGTGACCGAGGCAGGTCAGGACTTCCCCAGATTGAAAATCCATCGATAAAGCCCGGATAAACGTGAAGGCTGTCGCCCCCGTCAATCTCAAAGGCATCGAATGGGATGTTTGCATTGGTTCCAATGGCTTCAATCACGCCGTCGCGCCACACAATGGTGGCTGACTCGATCGTGGAGCCATCGGCATTATGAATGGTTACGTTCTTTAGCGCGTGTGCGGGAGTAGATTGGGCGAAAATACCCTGAAAACTTAACCCCACAAACAACAGCGCCAACAATAGTAATTGTTTTCTCATAGCAGATGTTCTGATTTTTAAGTTTTTTGATGGTGACAATAACCGCATTAATTTGTTCTTAAGAAAGCGGTGTATATCTAAATTTTGTAAATATTCAGCATATCGGGGTGAGTAATATTTAAGCTGACAGAAGAATCAGGAAATTGGCACTGGAGAAATAGCGATGCAGGTCAATTAATTTCTTCGGCAAATAAAGCTGATGAATTAAGCTCTCTCCAATAATTTGGGTGCCCACTGAAACCGTCCTTAAGCAAAGATTCCAAATCGATTTTGGTAATGGAAACTTTTGCAAATCCACGATACCCCCTGTCTTCTTTGTGAGAAGATTTATCCTCGCTTGTTGCAGCAGTTTGAACCTCATTATGAGCATTTCGTAAGATGAGAATAAAATCAGTATTCGTAACTGCAGATGATCCGTTTTCTTCCAACTCTTTGCGAACAGATTCCATCTTTTCAGCTATGTTACTTTCAAGATTGATGCGTGCCTGAAGTTCCGCATTTGCCATGGCTATAACAGAATCAGATGATACCGCAGTTGCAAAACCATGGAATGTCAGGGAATCTGCCCCAAATCCTGAAGGTACATACCAAGACGGATAACTATCACCTGAGGTGCCCACATCCACAGTAGTGGTTTTTTCGGAGGTTGAACAGGCGGATAATCCAGTTATAACTACCAACACGATACCAAAAAATAATCCCTTAAAAATATTCGACATTTACTTCTTTTTTAGCTGGATAAAACCCCGAGCGCCATCCTCGTTTATAATCTCGAGCATCACCGAACCTTTATCATTCAAATTGCGGTGCATAAGTTCTTCTAAACCTGTGAGATCTTCAACCTTTTCTTCCTCTATTTTTAAAATTTGTTGATCTGCTCTCAATCCCCGGTTCCAGGCTTCTGTACCTTGATAAACCCGGTCAACATATAAATCAAATTTTTCCGGGTCTTTCGGAGTGGCCAAAGCCATAACTCTAAAACCCAACTCAAAATCTCTGTACATTGCCCCTTCATTATTTCCTTCAGGTATTTCATCCGGAATGATGGGTTCTTCATTTGAAGTGATTTCGGGAATGGTTTCGCGCTCTAACAATTTAAGTGCAACATTCTTCTGGATAATTTTCCCCTCACGTAAAATACTTAGATTTACTGTTTCTCCGGGGCGCAAAACCGCTACCTGCTGTTGCAATTGGTTTGCTTCATTTACTTCTACCCCATTAACCTGAAGCACTACATCACCTGGCCGGATACCTGATTCCGAAGCCGCTCCATCCTGCACTACATTCAAAATCTCGACTCCTCGAACTGTTTCCATCCCTTTTTCAACAGCTCTGTCATAGTCAACCCCTGCGATTGTTACACCCAGCAAAGCCCGTTGAACTTGTCCATGTTCAATTAAGTCTTCTGCTACTTTAATGGCAAGATTACTCGGGACAGCAAATCCATAGCCCTGGTAAGCCCCTGTTTGTGAAGCAATAGCGGTGTTTATTCCAATAAGCTGACCACTGGTGTTTACCAAAGCTCCACCACTGTTCCCCTTATTAATAGCCGCATCCGTTTGTATAAAACTCTCAATGCGCATCTGATCATTAATAATCTGAACATCCCGGCTCAAAGCACTTACAATACCGGCTGTTACTGTGGATCTTAACCTAAATGGATTACCAATTGCCAATACCCATTCGCCCACATCCAGTGTTTCCGAATCTCCTATGGTAGCATTCGGAAAATTAGTTCCATTAATTTTTATGACGGCAAGATCCGTGCTGGAATCAAACCCTACAACTTTAGCCCGATACTCTCTTTTGTCACTTAGCACTACCGTTAATCCTTTTTCTACCGCACCATCTATCACATGATTATTGGTTAAAATATAACCGTCTGAAGTTATCAAAACACCTGAGCCTACTGTTCGTGCTCTGCGGGGCATAAGGCGATCCCAAATGCTTTCTCCATCTTCATCCTCTTCTTCAAACTCGTGATTCTCATCATTAGGAATTGCACCTTCGATCGGGACAATCGCTTCAATATAAACCACGGTTGGCGTGACTTCTTCCGCAATTTTTTTGAACAAGAAACGGGCATCGGCACCCTCGAGAGCTTCATCACTGATGAAAGGTTCACCGCTGCGTGTTATTTCAGTAGTCCGAACCTCTGATAAAGGTGCTAATTCTTCGTTTATAGTATAAAGTGCTATCAGGGTACCAGCAGTAATACCGATCATGACCAACAAAATACCTGTGAGTATTAAATCTTTCCTGTTCATAAAATCACCTTATCATCTGTTCAAAAATGGAATCCGATCTTCTTTCCTGATAGCCATCAATATGGTACTTAAAATATACATCTAAATGGTGAACAAGTTGTTTGAGCTCTCCATTCTCTAATCCTGTTTTAAATATATTTTTACTTTTGCCTGACATAGCCATAATTAAAAAACGTGTCTGTGCCTGAGTTAGTTTATAGGACAAATCATCCTCGGATTGTTCCGAAATATTTCCGCTTGAGATATTTAAATATGCATTATCCGGAATTTCGGTGAGCGCACTGACAAGTCCAATCCCTGTAATTTCAGCGAGACGCAATTGAACATACGGAAAAATCGACGGGTAAGTTTCCGCCGCCTCTCCCAGCCATGTTATAAAATTAAGCGCGAAGTCAAAAATCGGTTTATTCACTTCATGTTCATGTAAGAGTTGACTCAACAGTTCCAATGTTGCATATAATACAGCTGCCCTCTCAAAGTCTTCCCGAAAGCAGTTAGTGGAATAATGAATTGAAGCTTCGGTTAGGGTTTGCACTCCTCTTGACTGCTTGTAATAATATACTACATCCAATACCGCTCCTATTTCTAAAATACCTGTGAGTTTGTTTTTTGGCCTTTTTGCCCCTTTGGCAATAAGCGCAATCTTACCGTGTTCGGCGGAAAGAACCGTCAGAATTTTACTCGATTCCTGATAATCGATAACCCGTAATATAATGGCTTGCGTGTGTACAATCATGGTGAGTAAACATATCTCAGAACATTGAGAAAAGAAACAGAAAAACAGGTGTTAGGTGTTAGAAATTAGGTTCTTGTAATAACTCCGACTAACACCTGATTTATTTTTCCAAAAATTCGATGCGAAACTTGAAATAGATTTCCAGCTTTTCCTCTAAATCCTGATACAATTCATAAAGTTCATCCAATTCTTCCTCCTCTGATTTTACCAGCCGGATGTATCCATTTTCGGTCATCAAATCTAAAGTAAACCACTCTTTCGGTTTCAGCCCCTTACTGAACAGAGCCTGACCACTCTCATAATTGGATAACAAAAATTCATCTACTTCTCCAAAGCCAATGGTTTGAAGGCGAAATCTAAAGTAGCTGAAAAACTTATAGTACCTTGTGATCGTGTATTCATCCGTATTAAACTCAAATTCATAACGTGAGAATATTTTCTGAAGTACCGCAATGGCGAAAATGAGGAAGAAAAGTGCGAAGACAAACCCCAACAGGAAACTTGAGAAAAACAGCAGAAAATCAATGAGCGTGAAGCTAGCTTCAACTCCCAGGAACACCAAATTATGGTTTTTGCTCAGATCGTAATTCATGAATTGGAGTTTGGTAAGTAAAGCACTCTTGAAACACTAAGGGCACATTGACTGTGCCTTCCGTTGGTCAATCTATGGATCCCTTCAATCAGGTCTGAATAACCCCTGTTTTAAACTCTTCTATTTCAGGATTAAGATTTGCACAATCGATGGCTTTGGAAATCCGTTCCCGGGTTTCCAGGGGATTTATGATTCCATCCACCCACAGGCGAGAAGCTGCGTATCGAACATCCGTTTGCGTATCATACCGATCGCTTATTTCTTTCATAATTTTCTCCTGCTCCTCTTCACTCACTTCTTTTCCTTTTTTCTTCAGTGCGGCCACCTGAATTTGCATCAACGTCTTTGAGGCTGAAGCTCCGCTCATTACCGCTATTTTTGCGGTAGGCCAGGCATACATAAATCGCGGGTCGTAAGCACGGCCGCACATGGCATAATTTCCGGCACCGTAGCTGTTGCCTACTACGATAGTGATTTTGGGAACCGTACTGTTACTCATGGCATTCACCATTTTGGCTCCGTCTTTGATAATGCCCCCATGCTCACTTCTTTTACCAATCATAAACCCGGTTACATCCTGGAAAAAAATCAGCGGGATTTTCTTTTGATTACAGTTCATAATAAAACGAGCCGCCTTGTCAGCACTGTCAGAATAAATTACGCCTCCAATCTGCATCTCACCTTTCTTGGTTCTGCTAACCGTGCGTTGATTTGCTACAATACCTACACTCCATCCGTCAATTCGAGCATAACCGGTGATAAGCGTTTGCCCGTATCCTTTTTTGAATTCGGTAAAACTATCCTCATCCACAATGCACTCCAGTAATTCATTCATATCATAAGGGCTCGTGCGTGCTTCCGGAAGGATCTCAAAAACATCACTGGCAGGTCGTTTGGGCTCTTTAGGTTCTTTTCGATTGAATCCGGCCATATCAAACGGACCTAATTTATCTATCAAATCCCGAATGGTTGAAAGGCATTCTTCGTCGTCTTCCATTTTATAATCGGTAACACCGGATATTTCAGTGTGTGTGGTGGCGCCGCCCAAAGTCTCATTATCAACTTCCTCTCCTATGGCGGCTTTAACCAGGTAACTTCCCGCCAAAAATACGCTTCCGGTTCCATCCACAATCAGGGCTTCATCACTCATAATCGGAAGATAGGCCCCGCCGGCCACACAGCTCCCCATGATGGCTGCAATTTGCGGGATCCCTTTGGCCGAAATAACTGCATTATTTCTGAACATGCGCCCAAAGTGGTCCTTGTCGGGGAAAATCTCATCCTGCATAGGCAAGAAAACACCGGCGGAATCAACCAAATAAATGAGCGGGATATGATTTTCAATGGCAATTTCCTGAGCCCTTAAATTCTTTTTGGCGGTAATTGGGAACCATGCGCCTGCCTTCACGGTGGCATCATTTGCCACAATCATGCACTTTCGGCCGCTTACTTCTCCGATACCCGTAATCACTCCACCGGAAGGGCATCCCCCCTGCTCCTCATACATTTCATAACCGGCCCAAAGACCCAATTCGTAAAAACGGGAATCTTTATCGGTAAGCCGATCAATACGTTCCCGCGCAGTAAGCTTACCTTTTCCATGCTCCTTGTCGATGCGTTTTTGTCCGCCTCCCAATTTAATTTCACCTTCTATTTCACCAAATTCTTCAATCAGGCTGTGTAACCAATTCTTGGTAGCGCTTTCGGATGTGTTACTCATAAACCGATTTTTTTATCTTAATAATGTAAATTGAAATGCTGCGTTGAAAATAGGGATTATATTTAATGTGTAAACCCCGATATTGATTTAATTCATTCAAAAAATTGATCTTCATGAGCAAGCAAATACTAATCTTACTTCTTTTTTTAGGATTTTCCACTTCATTATTGGCCCAGCGAGTGTCCTACCCGCAATTGGTGATGCGTTCTCAAAATCCAACTATTTTTATTGACGACATCATACTTCCCGGTGAAGATGGCAAAACCACTCTCGCTTTTATCTTTAGGTTTGATAATGATTTCATCCCTTACAAAAAAATTCCTTCAAATCATTCTATGGATGTACCCGAAGGAGCCGAATTTTATTCTACAATCAGGTTAAACACTGAGGTATTTGAGGGGAAATTAAAACGCCGACAAGAACCTTCCACAACTTCCGTAGCCCGGGATTCGTGGGCAGACACTGTGTTTACCTCTTCTTTTGAGGAAACCCAATCCAAAGATTTATATGCATCCGGTGCGCTCTCTATTCAGCTTGCTCCCCGCACGTATAATTTTATCCTGCAATTGTCTATGATGCAAGAAGTTAATGAACGAAGTACGCAGCGTCGCAATGTATCGGTGCCTGATTTAAGCACCAAAAAGACCGGGGAAATTATTTTAATTAAAGAACAAAGCTCAAAAGACGACAATCAAATCCTTCACTTGATGAATATGGAGAGCAATGTTCCTTTTGGAAAGGATTTTCAGGCACTGATTCGAATTCCTGATTATGATCCCTCAATTAATTATTCCCTTAAAGTAAATGATGCAAATACTTCCCGAAACGATACTACTGCCGGCGAAACTGTTTATACTGCTGATCTTTCCAAAAGCAACATCTACACAGCCTCTACAATAAAGCTAAATAAACAAAAATATCCATCGCTCACTTTAATGGAAGGAAATTACCCCTACACTTACGCGGTTGTTTCTATTCCGGCGAGCCGATTTAAAAACGCCCCTTATTTTTTATCATTATTAAAAAATGAAAGCAGTGAACCCATAGCGCGTACATTTTTCCGCTCCTATTGGCCGGATATGCCTGCAAGTCTCTACAACCTGAATATATCTATCGAGATGTTGAAATATATTGTCTCAGATGAAGAAATTGCACGAATTAAAAAAGGTAATGTCAGTGAAAGGGAACAGAAATTCCGTGAGTTTTGGGAAAGCAGAGACCCTACACCAAACACGGTCTACAATGAATTGATGGCAGAATATTATCGCAGAATTGATTACGCATTTAAAGAGTTTGGAAGCGAAGAAAACCCCATGGGCCATGAAAACGATCAGGGCGAAATTTATATTAAGTTTGGCCCCCCTAACGAAAAAGAACGCATCTTTCCGCCCGGAGAAAAAACACGTGAAATATGGAAATACCCAAACAGAACTTTTGTTTTTGAAGCCGGTTCCGGGTTTGGCGATTTTATCTTAGTTGGATCACGTTAATATTTCTGTGGATTACTCCTAATAAGCTGTAATTTCAAAGCGCAATGCTAAAAAAGAGAATTCCAAACATAGCAATTTCCATAGGCGATTTTAATGGTATCGGACCTGAGATTATCCTTAAATCTCTATCCGAAATAGATCTGAAAAAATCCATTCCGGTGATTATTGCACCCAAAACCATTATTGAATACTATTGTGAACTGTTTTCTCCCCAGCCGGAATTTCACTTTATAACTGATCCTGAAAATAAAAAAGAGGGAAAGGTTAACGTTCTTCATTTAAAAGATGACCAGCTCAAAATTACCCCGGGAATACAATCTGCTGAGAGCGGAAAAGCAGCAATGCTTTCTATTGAAAAAAGTATTGACCTGTGTTTAATGAAACGGGCTGACGCAATGGTTACCGCCCCTATCTCAAAAGAAGCAGTAAATCTTGCCGGATATGATATCCCGGGACATACTGAGTTTCTGGCTGCTCAAACCAATGCTGAGCATGTACTGATGATGCTTGTGAATGATAATCTCCGGGTAGCGTTGGTCACTGCCCATGTACCTATTAAAGAGGTGGCCGACCATATCTCTGCAAATCTAATTAAAACAAAAGTGCAGATATTGGCTGACAGCCTCAGAAATGATTTCGGGATTGAGCGGCCTAAAATTGCCGTGCTTGGGTTAAATCCGCATGCCGGTGATGGCGGAGTTATTGGAATGGAAGAAATTGAAATTATTGACCCTGTCATAAAGGAGATACGGGGTACACAAAATCAATTTGCCATACACGGGCCTTTTCCTGCAGATGGATTTTTTGGACGAAAATTGCATACAAAACATGATGCTATTTTAGCCATGTATCACGATCAGGGCTTGGCTCCTTTTAAGCTTCTTTCATTTGGAAAAGGAGTAAATTTCACAGCCGGACTGCCTATTATCCGTACCTCCCCCGATCACGGTACCGCGTTTGACATTGCCGGGAAAGGTATCGCCGATCCGTCATCTTTTAAAGAAGCCTATAACCTGGCTGTTAAACTTGCAAAAAAATAATTTTGTGAAACCTGAAAATACCGAAATTTATTCTGTGTTGGCTCACCTTTATGATGTTCTCATGAAAGATGTGGATTACGAAATGTGGGCTGATTTTATCGACGAGGTTATCCAAACCCATCACCCCAACCCAGTTGACGTATTGGAGCTTGCTTGTGGTACCGGAACTATTTCCCTTTCCCTGGCGGGCATAGATGAATATAACCTAACTGCTACCGATAAATCGGCAGCCATGGTTGACAAAGCCCGGCAAAAAGCCGCAGAACAAGAAGCCCGTGTTCAATTTGATACCATGGACTTTACGGAGATCAAAAGTGATCGAAAGTATGATGTCATATTTTCAGTTTTTGACAGCGTAAACTACCTCCACAACGAGCAGGATATTTTAAAAATGCTTCGGGGTTGTCAGGTTATTTTAAAACCCGGAGGATTACTTATCTATGATTTCTCAACCCCTAAAAACTCACTGGAAGCCGTTGATTATTTAAATAATGAAGAAGGCAGCTTTGGGCCTTATCGTTACTTTAGGGAAAGCCGGTACGAACCTGAAGAACAATTCCACTTTAATGAATTTGATATTGAAGAATTGGCGGCAGACGGGAAGACGGTGATTCGAAGCTATAATGAAATTCACAAACAACGTATTTATTCACTCAAGGAAATGCTGTCAATTTTGGAACAAACCTCCTATCATCAGGTAGCCAAATATGAAGGTTTTGACTTGGTAGATGCAGACGATAACAGCACACGTGTAACAATGGTACTTAGATGTCAGAAACAGCAATAATAGAATTAAGAAACGTAACTTTACGGTATGATAATACCCAGGTTTTAGACGATGTAAATTTTAAGCTTCATAATGGTGAGTTTGCTTACCTGATCGGGCCAACGGGTGTTGGGAAAAGCTCTTTTCTGAAATTACTTTACCGTGATGTTGTGCCTGATCGAGGATCTGTCCGGGTAACCGAATACCCGGTCAATAAGATAAGTGAACGGGAAGTTCCCATGTTGCGAAGAAGGCTCGGGATTGTATTCCAGGACTTTCAATTGCTTCAGGATCGCAATGTACACGACAATGTTGCTTTTTCACTTCAGGTAACCGGCGAAAAACCAAAATTCATCAAACAACGCGTACTTGAAGTTTTAACGATGGTTGGGTTAAGCCATCGCAGAAAGCACATGCCCAGAGATCTTTCCGGGGGAGAACAACAGCGGGTAGTTATTGCCCGCGCATTGGCAAATGAGCCTCGTATTTTGCTGGCTGACGAACCTACCGGAAACCTTGACCCAAAAGCCACTAAAGAAATCATGGAGCTCCTGCGGAGTATAAATAATCGAGGGATGGCTGTTTTGATGGTTACTCATGATTATGCAGTCGTTAAAAAGTACAAATCCCGAACGGTGCGTATGGTTAATGGCAAAACCCAAGATTTAGTTTGG
This sequence comes from Gracilimonas sp., assembly GCF_014762685.1. Classification (NCBI taxonomy): domain Bacteria; kingdom Pseudomonadati; phylum Balneolota; class Balneolia; order Balneolales; family Balneolaceae; genus Gracilimonas; species Gracilimonas sp. Next base: position 788,961 of record NZ_JABURM010000005.1, on the reverse strand, counting down.
AAGGGAGAAAAGCTGGTACCTGTCAAACCTTAGATATTCAGTAAATTAAAAATGAAAAATTAAATATTGGTTTGTCCCAATTCATAATTTTTCATTTTTAATTTTACATTTCACCAAACCATGCTTCAGCAACAAAAGCTTACCGAACAAATTCGCACCCATGCCCTTAAGCTGGGTTTTGATGCCTGTGGTTTTGCCAAAGCACAATATTTACCGGATGAAGCACGCAGGCTTGAAGAGTGGCTGAATCAAGAGCGGCACGGAACCATGGGATGGATGAATTATCACTTTGACAAGCGTGTAGACCCAACCCTTCTTGTCCCCGGGGCCAAAACAGTGGTTTCGGTATTAGCCAGTTATCACCATCCCAAACACAATGAACAAATTGGAATTAAAGACCGGCCACTGATCTCCAAATATGCTCAGGGACGGGATTATCATAAAGTGCTGAAGAAGAATTTGAAAAAACTCTTCAAGTTTACGGAAGAAAAACTCGGAAATCTTGAAGGCCGTATTTTTACTGATTCAGCTCCTGTATTAGATAAAGTGTGGGCACAGCGGGCCGGGCTTGGGTGGATTGGGAAAAACTCGAATCTGCTTAACAAAGATATCGGCTCATTTTTCTTTATCGGGGAGATGATCATTGATGCAGAATTGAGTTATGACAGCCCTGTAACCGATCACTGCGGCTCTTGTACTAAATGCCTTGATGCATGCCCTACTGACGCCATTTACGAGCCTTACCGGGTAGATGCAACTAAGTGTATCTCTTATCTCACCATAGAATTAAAAGAAGAAATTGATAAACAATACCAGACCAATATAGAAAACTGGATTTACGGATGTGATATTTGTCAGGATGTATGTCCGTGGAACAGTAAATCTGTGTTGGCCCAATTTGAAGATTTACATCCCCGGGATTATGTGGCTGACCGAGATCTGAATTTCTGGGAGAACCTCACCCAGGAACAATATGATGAAACCTTTGAAGGCAGTGCTATCCGAAGGGCGAAATTTGATAAGTTCAAATCAAATGTCTCCATTGTATCTTCCAACTTATCCCAAAATTAAAAAAGCCGACTTGAAGAAGCCGGCTTTTAATATTAAAACTGCGTTGCAGAAAGTTTTAGTACCCTACGTCTGAGCAGGTAACATTCTGAAAAGTTGCATCCCAGCAATAACGGCTGCCTTGGTCGTCACCAATTTGGTAATAACCGGTCTGTACATCTGTTTCCCAATGCACATAGATGTTGGTCTGCTGATCACTGCTTGTATAGGAAACATCAAATACTTCACCGTTTTGAGTAAACGTATAAGTATCAACCCCACCGGATCCATCATAAATCTCCGTAGTTGATTCGTAATTTGTTTCACTTGATCTCTCCCAGGTAGTTATCAAATATGGTGTTTCTGTATTTGTTTCAGGATCCATATCATTAAACGTCCAGCTGCCGGAAGAACCATCTAATGCTACCATTCCTTGAACCATCGTATAATCTTCAAAAGAATTACCTGCTCCGTCATCATACGACCAATTCATTTCCCATACCATGTTGCTGCCGACTTCCTCGGCGATCAGAGTTATCATAACAGATTCACTGCCATCACTGTAAGTGTATTCCCAAACCCATTTTCCGTTTTTAAAATCAGCCTCACTTTGGTCGGCCGGATTGAAAAAGCCCAGATATATTCCACTTATAAAAGAAACACTGCTAAGTCCTATTGCGTGATTATAAGCAGCACTGAAATTACTTTCTGAGTTTACTTCAGAACTGTTTTGTTCAAAAAATGAAACATCAGCTGTTACATTTTCAAAACTTGGAAGAGCGGGTGGATCTTCATTCGCAGAAGCCGGGTCATCTCCACATGAAATGGTTAGCAGGGAAAAGAACAGTAAGCAAGAAAATAGTTTTATTGTATTTGATAATTTCATGGTCAACTATTAGATATTATTCGATTGTTTACTTCTTTCTGCGTAAAAAGAAATAAAAACGGCTCAAATAAAAGATTAAAATTTATCTCTTTTATCAATTAAAGCTTTATACAGTAACTCTCTTGCTCTAAATATATGTGCTTTTACTGTGCCCAAAGGCAGATCCAGAATCTCTGCTATTTCCTGGTATGATTTCTCTTCCATGTGGCGCATTTCTATTACTGCCCTGTATTTCTCCGGAAGATTCTCTATCGCATTTTGCACGATCTGCTTTCTCTCCTTTTTAATTACCGGCTGATCGGTCAAGAAATTATCATCAGGAAGCTGAATTTCCATTTCCCCATCTTTCGTTTGATAAGGTTGATTGATGGATAAAGTCTGCAGTTTCTTTTTACGCAGATAGTCGATGGTATGGTTGGTGGCAATGCGGTATAGCCAGGTAGAAAAAGCATATTCGTTACTGTATGTAGATAAATTATGGAAGGCTTTCATAAACACTTCCTGCACCAAATCTTCCACCAATTCTACTTCCTTTATCATTTTACGGATGTGGAAGTAAAGCGGCTTCTGATACTTATCTACTAATTTTTTGTAAGAATCTTCCCGGCCTGCCAATGCTTCGGCCACAAATTTATCATCTTCAAGACTACTTGCAGATGCATTTTGGCGCGGCGAGTTATTTTTAATTTCGGAGTTTTCTTCTGGCATATCATAAATTATTCAGCACTTAAAATACAAAGCCTGAGACAAATGAAAATGTCTTTTTTTTCCATTTTTTTAAATTTGACCTTTTTTGATTACAATCTGCGTATTAATCGTTGAAGCAGTAATGCAACAATAATAATATCAACTAATAAAAAGATAACTATGAAAAAAATAACTACGCTTGTATTTATGGTCTTATTCTCCGTATTAGCGGTACAAACGGCACAAGCACAATTTGTAAAAGCAGGGGTTGGCTTAATGTATGGATCTGAAGTTGAACGTCTGGGTATTCGGGCTGACGGGGTCTATCAAATCAATGAAGAGTTCAGAGCTGTTGTTGATTTGGGGTTATTTTTCCCTGAGGAATTCGGTAACACTACCGTTACCTGGTGGGAATTAAATGCGAACGCAAACTATATTTTTCACGCAGATGAAGAACAAGGACTGACTGCTTACGCTCTTGGTGGGTTAAACTTTATGACCGTCAAAAGTAAGTTCGATGATGGCACAAATACAGCGAGTGCTTCTAATTCAGAAGTTGGATTAAACCTAGGTGCCGGCTTGGAATACGGTGTGGGTTTTGGTGATCTATTTGGGGAACTGAAATATGTTATTGGAGATGCCGATCAATTAAATATTGGAGCCGGTGTGCGTTTCCCACTCGGCAACTAATTCCTAAACTTAGGAAAAGTCAAAGCGCCATTATTCATTTATTGGCGCTTTTTTTATGTCTTTAAAACTGCACCATGACGGATACCTCCCGTAGAAACCGTAATATCGGTCACCTTGAAATGTGTCATAAACCCTTCTAAAATTAGCATACCGGCCAAAAAGATATCAGCCCTCCCCTTCAGGTAAACCGGATGTTTATTCAGCATTTCTTCCGACGGGTATTTGCTGAATAAGTCGATAATGTTCTGCAATTTATATGCTGAAATGGAAAATCCGTTAAGCTTTTCTGGTTGATAGGTTTCTAAATCTAAAATCATTCCGGCAAGGGTGGTCACCGTCCCTGCAACTCCTACGGCTTGTATATCATTTTTGACAATAAATGGTCGGCTTTCAAGTAATCTCTTTATTTCTTCTCGACAGGCTGTAATCTCATTTGTTTTGGGAGGATTATTTTTTAAAAAACGCTCTGTAAATCGCACCGATCCCATGTCAAAAGAATGACTGTCTTTGACTTCAAGTCCATTCAAAAGGGCAATCTCCGTACTTCCTCCACCGATATCCAAAATTGCAGTTTGGTTTTCCGGGCTTTGGGAAAACATTGACAGCGCCCCGGCTGCCGTCCATTCTGCTTCTTCCCTTCCCGACAACAGCTTTATATTATACCCGGTGCTTTTCCTTACATTTTGTATAAACTCTTCCCGGTTATTCGCATCCCGAACTGCACTGGTAGCCGTTACCGTTACGTTCTCCACTTCCGGGTAACCGGATGCCAGAATTTCTTTGTATTCACTCAGGGCTTCAATAACCCTATCCGTAGCGGCTTGATTTATATTCTTGTCGGCATCTACCCCTTTCCCCAAACGGGGCACGCGCTGTTCTTCGTGAAGAGAATTGATCATCCCCTCATGCATTTCTGCGACAAGCAACAAAACCGTATTTGTACCTATATCAATGGCTGCTTTCATGCTTGAAACATTATTGCAATCCATTCCAGGTGATTACGAGTTTCCATGTGGGTTAAATCTTTTAAAACCGGCTGTTCCAGCATGACGTATTCATCTTCTTCCAGCAATCCGGACAGTACTATTTTGCCACCTTCACCCAGATGTATTACCAATTCAGGTAGAAGTTCAATAAGTGCATTTCGATTGATGTTGGCGAGGATCACATCATATTTTTCTCCCTTTGGGATCACTTCCGTTGAGCCCAGCTTAACTTGAAAATTCCCTACGTCGTTTAATAAAATATTTTCCCTGGCATTGGTTTCACTCCACTCGTCAACATCAAATCCAAAGGCTGAATCGGCGCCTACTTTAAGAGCTGCGATTGCCAGGATACCGGTTCCCGTTCCGGCGTCCAAAACTTTGTCGCCTTTGCTTATCACTTCCGGAAGCCACTCCAGCATCACCTGTGTTGTGGCATGATACCCGGTGCCAAATGCCATTTTGGGATCAATCATCAGCTCAATTTTATCTCCAAGCTCTCCTCCCGTTCCCGACCAAGTCGGATGCACATAAAACTGCCCAATGGTTTGCGGCTGGATGGTGCGCTCCCATTCTTCATTCCAATTCTGCGGAGGGATAACCTTTTCGCTCAGGATCACGGTACCTAAGCCAAAAATCATAAGCTTTTGCTCTATATCTTCACGCTTGGAATCATCAAATCGTTTGGAAGGTATGGTAGCAACCAGCATATCATCTTCTTGTTCAAAGCCCTCAAAGTCCAAATCAAACAACTCAGCTATCAGCAGTTCGTGGAAGTCATCTTTTAGTGATATGCGAAGTTCAACATATTCCATTATAAACGATTATAAATAAGTTCAGCCATGACATCTCCGACTGCTTGAAGGGTTTTTTTACTGATGATCTCCATATTATCATCATGTGTATGCCAGTAAGGAGCAAAATCAGTATTTCCTCGTCCGGTGCGGCTATGGTTTATAATATTAATAATGGGAATTCCGGCCTGTTCATTCACTATTACATGATCGTCCGAAACTGCCGCTCCTTTTTCATCAAGGAAATAATTTTTATAGCCTTTTTCTGAAGCAATGTTCCACACTTCATCCACCAAATTAGGAGCGAACCGAACTGAATATTGTTCCTTTGGAAACCTGGCCCCCTTCGCCCCCACCATATCCAATAAAATCCCAAAACGGGGACTATAGCCCGGAACAGGAGGATTTTTAGCCCAATACCGTGAGCCCAGGAAATACAAATCAAGATTACCTGATTTGCCATAATCTTCCCCGTCAAATAATACAATATCCACCCCAATTGGCGGAGGATTTTCTTTGAACATTCGCGCAAGCTCGAGCAATACAGCCACTCCACTTCCCCCATCATCGGCTCCGAGAATTGCCTCATCTTTACGAGTTGAGTCGGAGTCCATATCTGCGCGCGGACGACTGTCCCAATGGGCACTAATCATGATTCTATCGGGCGATGACAAGTTAAATGCTGCGATCACATTTCCAAGATCGAGCGTTTCATCATATCCTTCAGCCGTAAATTTCTGAGTAAAAACGGCATTGGAACCGGCATATACTCTAAACTTATCTTCAAAATAAGCCATGGCTTTCCGGTGAGCTTCGGAGTTGGGTACCCTGGGGCCAAAATCCACCTGGCGCTGCACAAACTGATAGGCTGAATCGGCGTTAAAAGCCGGAACCTCCCTTCCCTGCTCCGAAAACTTAAGGCCGGGTTTACCTGAATCCGAGCAACCCCACAAAAAAATTATGCTTCCTAAAAGATACCACTTATTCATTTCGGTGTACCATGGTGGCAGAAGATTGTGCAACGGGATAGATAATCGTGTCCATAATATTAACATGAGCCGGACGATTAGCTACAAATACGATGATTTCAGCAATATCCTGAGCCACCAAAGGCTTCATCCCTTTATACACATTTGCCGCTTTTTCTTTATCTCCCTCAAAACGGACTTCACTAAATTCAGTTTCCACCAGCCCCGGAGAAATCATACTCACCCTAACTTCGGTACCGTGCAGATCTTTTTTTGTGGCTTCCGTAATTGCTTTTACGGCATGTTTTGTGGCACTGTAAACCACCCCTCCGGCATAAGATTCATGTCCGGCCGTGGAACCTACATTTATAATATGCCCGGTATTTCGTTCACGCATTTGAGGTGAAATGAGGCGAGACAGATATAACAATCCTTTCATGTTAGTATCAATCATCGTATTCCAATCATCAAAAGAGGCCTCGTAAACAGGATCAGTGCCTTTGGCCAAGCCGGCATTGTTTACTAAAATATCTATCGATGAGCTAAGGGAATCCACAAATGTTTTACACGCTTCAGCATCCTGTACATCAAAAGAAGCCGTTTGGACTGAAACATCAAATCGATCTTCAAATTCTTTTTTCACCTCTTGCAGCCGTTCTTCTCTCCTGCCGGTAAGTATTAGATGAACACCCTCCGCGGCTAACAACTCTGCAGTTTTAAGTCCAATACCTGCAGTAGCCCCGGTTACAATTGCTGTTTTACCCTTGAGCCTGTTCATAATAAATATCGATTATTTAGGAAAATTGCAGTTCAACAAGTCGGCCTGCGTTCAGTACTTTGGATTCCTGAAAACTATCAGCCAGGAATTGGATTCCGTAGGGCAAGCCATTACTGTGCATTCCGGCCGGAACATTAATACCGCAAATACCCGCCAGATTTGCACTGATGGTGTATACATCATTCAAATACATTTGCACAGGATCATCAATTTTTGATCCCAAATCAAAAGCCGTGGTTGGGGCCGTTGGGCTGACTATTACATCAACGTTCTTAAACGCTTCTTTGTAGTCATTTTGAATGAGCCGGCGTACTTTTTGGGCTTTTCCATAGTACGCATCATAATAACCCGCACTCAACACATAGGTTCCGAGCATGATTCTGCGTTTGACCTCTGTTCCAAATCCTTCTGTACGGGATTTTTTATACAAGCGGATTAGCGGGGAATCAAGCTTAGTTAATTGCTCCTGCAGTGCTATTTTTTCATCCCCTTTGGCAATTTCAAACTGTTCCTTCAGGGCTTTCTCTTCCTGCTTCAGCTCATCAAGCATCTCATCTTTATCGGCACGGTGGCCATAGCGGATTCCGTCGAAGCGAGCGAGGTTACTCGAAGCTTCAGCCGTTGCCAAAATATAGTAAGCAGCTATTCCATATTTTGAATTTGGCAACTGTATGGGAACTAATTCAGCCCCGTCAGCCTCCATGTTTTTCAAAATTTGCTCAATTCCTTCCTTGATTTCCTCATCGAGGCCTTCTCCAAAAAACTCTTCGGGAACACCTATTTTAATTTTTTTATCCGGATTTTGAGCAGCCGCCACGTAATCATCCTTCTCTTTTTGGGAAGAAGTGTTATCCCTCTCGTCAAAGCCGGCAATAACCTCCAGGATGCGGGCAGTATCTTCCACGGTGTTAGCTAACGGGCCGATACAGTCGAATGAAGAAGCAAAAGCAACTAAGCCAAAACGGGATACACGGCCATATGTAGGCTTCAGTCCAACCACTCCACAAAAAGAAGCCGGTTGACGAATAGACCCCCCGGTATCAGAACCCAAAGTGGCCATAGCCATATCAGCCGCAACGGCTGCTGCACTTCCCCCGGAAGATCCTCCCGGAACTTTATCGGTGTTGTGCGGATTTTTGGTCGCTCCGAAATTGCTGTATTCATTAGCCGAACCCATGGCAAATTCGTCCATGTTTAACCGCCCGATGAAAATAACATCTTCGGCTCTGAGCCGTTCAATAACCGTAGCATCATAAACACTTTCAAAGTTCTCAAGAATTTTTGACGCACAGGTTAATTTCTTTCCACGCTCAGAAATCAGATCTTTGATACCCATAACTACCCCGGCAAGTTTGCCGGATGTGCCATTATCGATTCTTTTTTGAATCTCATCAGCACGGGTTAGGGCATCTTCAAAATCAGTATTTACATAAGCATTTATACTGCTATTTTGCGCTTCGATTTGTTCGATATAATGTTCTACAATTTCGCGAAGTTTTGTTTCTCCAGATAAGACTTTTTCGCGAGTCTCGGCAATAGTCATGTAGTTCAATTTCTGCTCTTATTTGCTTTTAGAGGAGGTTTCTTCGTGATTTGCAGCATCGTTGATATCTCTGGAGCTGTCTTCAATTTCCTTTTTAATGTCTTTGGAAGCTTGACGAAACTCCTTGATACCCTGGCCTAATCCACGGGCTAATTCAGGAATTCTTTTTGCTCCAAACAATACCAACACCATGATGGCGATAATTAGAATTTCAGGGGCACCTAAACTGTTAAACATAAAAATAATCCTCTTAGGATTTAGTTGATGTATTTGTGCGAAGATAACAATATTTTCGGCACGAATTTGGAACAAAAATTTTATTTATTCACTTGTGTTTTATCTACACATGTGTTTATTACACTCATTCATTTTAAAATAATTACATAACTATGATTTGGACCGTTGAATTAGCCGCAGCATTAGATGACGCCCCTTTCCCCGCTACCCGCGAGGAACTTATTGAATGGGCAGAACGCAATGGCCTGCCTAACCAGGTGATTGTGAATCTTGAAGAACTCGAAGAAATAGAACAAGGTGAAGAACCTGTATATGAAGGCATAGAAGATATCTGGCCGGATTACATTCGTAAAGAAGACTTTTTCCATAACGAAGAAGACGAAGGCTTTGATTACGACGACGTTTAATTTATAAACTAATCATCAGAGGCAGCGGTTGTATTCTATATGCTTAATCATTGAGCAACCGTCTTTTCTGTATTACTTTGCATACATCAACCCATCGACTGCTTATATTTTCCTTCCTGCTATGTTTGGTTACATGGATGGATTTTATTTATCCTGAAGTGATTTATGCCCAAACTGTGCAAGAAAATGCCAACACCGAAGATGTGGTACGGCGCATTCGGTTTTCAGGAAATGAGAATATAAAAGACCGATCCCTTACTACCCTGGTAAGAACCCGTACCAACCGGGAATTTTTAGGAATTCCCCGTTTCACCCCCTGGTATTTCATCTGGAAGACTTCCAACGGTAGATTTGGTGAAGAACCGGCGTACCTGAATCGGGGAACCGTTGGTAACGATATGGAACGTATCGCCTTGTACTACGAGTCACTCGGATATCTTGATGTGAATGTGGATACTACTATTGTTGAATACCGCACGGATAAAATTGAGGTTTCATTTATTATTGAGGAAGGCCCTGCATATCAAATAGGAACGGTGTCGTACAGCGGGATGCCGGATTTCAGTGATCCTCAAAGAAAATTTAACTTTCTTGCCGACGGAGCCTTAACCCGGGGACGTCTTAACGACACTACTTTTACCGTAAATCGACAATACAGCTCGCAGGCCCTGAGCACGGAACAGCAGCGTATCATTACATTTTTAAAAAACAATGGTTATGCCTCCGTGCAGCGTGACTCAGTCATCGCCCTGGTGAAAGATGATACCACAAAATCCAACACCCTTGACATCCGTTATCAAATATATCCCGGAAAAACCTATACGTTTGGAGATGTCCGGGTTCGGCTAAGCGACACCGAGCCCCCGGTAAATTATACCCAAAAAGATACCCTTTCCGGGCCGCCCCATACCGTTGATTCAACGCAAACCGTTTTTCTGGAAAAAGAACCCGGAACCCAGTCCGCTTTTCGGCTTCTTTACGATCAAATCCTATTCAAACCAGGACAAATTTATAACCATTCTTTGTATTTGGAAACGGTAAATGAGTTTCAGAATCTTGGGATGCTTTATATACAGCGGTTCAGCCAAAACGAAAATCAAGCACAGCCGGATTTCACCAGGGATGAAATCCCCGCTTACTTCGACCTCCAAACGCTGACCAAACACAGTATTTCTACTGAATTATTTGGCATGAAGCGTTACGGATACGGAACCGGTTTTGGGGTTGACTACAACAATAACAATGTATTTGGAAATGCGGAAAACCTCACTATCGGGGCAAATGCCAGTTTCGAGTTTGTAAGCCCCACCGTACTGGAAGAGATTGACACTACCGCCACCCAATCTTCGGTGTTCAGAAGCTATGAATTGCGGGCCGACTATTCGGTGCCTCGCTTAAATTTTCCGTTCGCCGCTTTGGATAACCGTCCCGGTTTCACCAGTGGTATCACCCGTTACCTGCTTTCATACAGCCGCTCCGATCAGCTTCTTTTTGATATCAACTCAGATGTGGGTTTCAACATGAGATATGAAGTAAATCACACCTCAAATTACTCCAGTTTTTTGGACCTGATCGAACTTGATTTAGTGGATACCAGCCCTTCCGATTCATACATCAGGAACCTTAGAAATGAATTTGGGACCGATACCCTGCAAGACGGCACTATTGTAGATGCTTTTGAATTACAGCGGATTCTTGAAGATTTCAACCCGCAGGTTTCTTCCATTGTCCGGTACACATTCAGAAGCCAAAACACGGATATTATAAAGCGGAACCGGGGATACTTCAGTGAGTATTCCGTGTCGGTAGGTGGAAACATCCCCTATCTCATTGACCGGTATGTAACTACCCCGAATACCCTGGAAGGAAATCTTCCCTCCCTGTTTAAGCTCAGTGATAACAGCCTGAGTTACAGCCGGTTTATTAAACTGTCTGCAGATTATCGCCGGTATTATCCTATTTCAAATACGGGAGTTTTCGCGTGGAGGCTGTATGGGGGATTTGCGCAGCCGTATGGGAATTCGACCTCTATCCCTCTTAATCGCAGGTTTTTTGCAGGAGGCAGCAATGATATTCGCGGCTGGGCTCCCTTCCAACTGGGACCGGGTGATATCTCTACGGATAACCTGAACATCCCCGGCGGAGAAATTAAATTAGCCGCCTTTGCCGAAGTGCGCCACACATTTATACGTGATTTCCTTGGAGCAAACTGGTATGCTGCACTTTTTGCAGATGCCGGCAATATCTGGTACGGACCGCGCAATGACTTCAGGGATGAAAATAATCAGGACAGGCTGGAGCAAGGAAGATTTCGCTTTGATAATTTTTATAACCAAATTGCCGTCAGCAGCGGCCCCGGCATCCGGCTGGACTGGGAATATGTGGTAGTCAGGTTTGATTTTGCTTACCGGCTGCACGACCTTCAAGTTGGCTGGTTAAACAATAAGCAGGTATATTTTAATTTTGGTATCGGCCACTCCTTTTAACCTCAATAACAGGTGTTATGTTTGATAAAATAAAACGCTTAAAAGATCAGTCGAACATCGTATTCAAATCGAAGTTCCTGGCAAACCTGAACCCGGCTGAACGGTATGAATTTTTACAACTATGTCACCGCAGGAGCTATAAAGAAGGGGAATATGTTTTTTATAAAAATGATCCCGGCACCGGCATGTATTTTATTGAAGACGGCACCATACAACTCACAATAGGCACTCCGGACGATGATGAGTCCGGCGATCTTGTTTCGGAATTTGAGCTGAAATCACCGGAAAGTTTTGGAGCACTGTCTATAGGCTACAATCTTCGACGCAAATCCTCAGCACGTTGCTTGACTGATTGTGATCTCCTGGGATTTTTTAAGCCGGATTTTGAAGTATTGCGAGACCGTCATCCGCAAATAGCCGTCAAATTCCTTCAGACACTCACCAACATCGCGTTACGGCAGCTTGAAACCACCGCAAAAAAATTGGCAGAGTTATCAAACGAACAAACTGCATTAAATATTCAATTTAAAACCTATTACGAGGATATCCCCGAGGAATCAGTTTAATTTATGGCACTAAAAAAAGGTCAGGAAGTAGAGTTAGAAATCATAGATGCGGCATTTAAAGGGAAAGGTTTAGGAAAAGTTGACGGGCTGGCTGTTTTTGTGCCCGGCACTACCCCGGGCGATAAGGTGCTTGTCCGGATCATCAAGAAAAAGAAAAAATACCGGGAAGCTAAACTGCTTGAAATCCTGGAACCCAGCCCCCACCGCATTGAGCCGAAATGCCGGCATGCCAAGGTGTGCGGCGGATGCAGCTGGCAGCATATCCCCTACCAAAAGCAACTCGAGTTTAAAACCCAGCAAGTGCGTGATCACATAAGCCGGATCGGCGGGCTAGATGAAGCCATTGTTAACCCCGGGATTGGCGCAGATAAGGAATTCTATTACCGTAATAAGATGGAATACAGCATCAGTGCGCGGCGGTGGCTGACGGAAGAAGAAATTAACCGGGATGAATTTGTAGATGATTCCGCGTTCGCGGCCGGCCTGCATGCTCCCGGACGGTTTGATAAAATCCTGAACCTGCAAGAATGCCACCTGCAAGTGCCGGAGTCGTATGAAATTTTAGATTTTGTGCGCGGATATTGCATCGAACACGGCATCACCCCTTACGATACTTTTGAGAATTCAGGCTTTATGCGACATGTGATGATCCGCAATTCTCATCACACCGATGATTTTATGGTCAACCTGGTGACGTTTCAAGATGATCAGGACGTGATGCAAAAACTGGCGGATGCTTTGCTGGATGAATTTCCTTTTATCACGACTATCATCAACAATGTGAACGACACTAAAAGCCCTACCGCCATTGGCCGGTTTGAAAAAGTGCTTCATGGTCCCGGGTTTATTGTGGACAAAATCGGTGACTTCACCTTCAAGATACATCCCAATGCTTTCTTTCAAACCAATACGGCTCAAGCCGAGAAGCTATATGAAATAGCCCGTAATTATGCTGCCCTGGAAGATGGAGATATTGTCTATGACCTGTATTGCGGGGTTGGTACGCTAAGCCTGTTCATGAGTCAACCGGCTAAACATGTAGTGGGTATCGAGCTGGTTGATGTGGCTGTTAAAAATGCCAAATTCAATGCACAGGAAAACCGGGTGGATAATGTTTCCTTCATCAAGGGGGATATGAAAGATGTGTTTACAGATGATGTAGTGAAGGAATTCGGGGCTCCAAATGTGCTTATCACTGACCCACCGAGGGCCGGAATGCATCCCGATGTGGTAGAACGGCTTTGTGAACTGAAGGTGCCCCGGATTGTGTATGTGAGCTGCAACAGCTCTACCATGGCGCGGGATTTGAAGGAGCTGAACAAAGTATATCATGTGGAGGAAGTTCAGCCTGTGGATATGTTTCCGCAGACGTATCATATTGAGGCGGTGGCGAGGTTGAGATTGAGGGGTTAGTATTGGTAGTTAGTAGTTAGTAGTTAGTAGTTAGTATTTAGTGGTGGGTTTTGAGTTTTGGGGTGGTGTTTTACCAAGGAATAAGTCTAACAGAGCATTCGGGAATGGATCGAACTGCGATGGACGATTTGGGGGATGTGCTTCGAGCTTTAATATTCGAATCTATCTATTAAGCTAGTAGCAATAGGATTAGCCAGAGGATGGGGATGGATTCTACCCAGAGTGAGGCGTAGTATTTGTTTTGGTTTTCTTTGGCTCCCCCAACAGCGATGAGTGTTATGCCGGCTATTATATAGCTGATTACGGGGTACGCATCTGTAACGTAGGTTTGCATTGATGTCAATCCGGCCATGAGTATTAACAATGCCGTTCCGAGCCATTTGGTTTTTCGGATGCCTAATTTTTGGGGGATGGTGCCCAGTTCCTTTTCATCATACTTCAGGTCACGGATTTCAAAAGGCAGTGTCAGAGCGATCACAAAAAAGAATATTTCCAGGCATTGGTATAAGATTTTTAGGCGGAAGGCCATGTTGTGATATTCCAGGGGAAGCAATACGGTAACCCCTACCCAAACTAACGCGATGATATAAATTTTAGCACCTGATAAGCCTCTCAGGTTCCGGCTTTTGTACAGCGGTAAAGCATATAAGAGCGTAAGTCCGCCAAAAATGGCTGCTGCCAATAACACGTTTACCGGCAGCTTAAGCCCAAAATATCCCATGGCTATGAGGCAGAGCACTGAAAACCCACGGATCAGGTTGATGTTGGGGGTAATTTTCAGATTATGCTGATTCGATACCCCGGCGTATTTCACGAAGTTATACCCAACAATGGTTCCAAAAAAGATAAAAGCCAGGACGACCGGTTCGGGGACAAATCCGTATTGCATCACAGATACCACTGCCAGAGCGGTTACTGCCAAGGCCACGTGCATGCTGCTTTGAATGTAGAAGTTGATGATGGCTTTGAGGATTTTCATTGCCTGAATGTAGAGGTTGAGGGGGTTAGATGAAATGTGGTTTTGGGTTGAGAGTTGAGGGTTGAGAGTTGAGCTTGTTCTCAGCGGTTGCTGCCTTCTCTTTCCGGGTGACATAGTTTTACTTGAAGAAGTCGAATCATTCTCTATATTCGCAGCATAGCTCTAATTAATATTTATTATATATGAAATTCCGGAATTCCACTTTTCTTGTTTTTACTTTGTTATTTGTGATGACCTCGGCCTGCAGTTTTAACTCAGAGCAAGTTACTGAAGAAGATTACAAACGCGCCGAAAGCTTTCTATCCTCCAATACCAATGATCTGGTTCACGGAACCATATCAGGAGTAAACTGGCTTGATGACGGCAACCTGATCTACCGCCATTCCCTCTCCAATGGCACTGAATTTATGATCGCCGATCCCGAGGCCGGGATGAAGGAAAGGGCTTTTGATCATGAAAAAATTGCGGAAGCACTTTCTAAGCTCACAGATGAAGATATATCTCCCCTCAGTCTCCCCTTCAATAGTTTTAGTTACGAAGATGAAAAGAGTGCAATACGTTTCAACGTCCGGGGTACTGACTATCGCTGCACGCTAAATACCGATACGTGTGAGCTGTTAACAGACGAAGACCCGCAAAGAAACAGGAATGAATCCATATCACCGGATGGGAAAAAAGCAGTGTTTATCCGGGACTACAATTTGTATATGCGGAATCTGGAAACGAATCGCGTGACTCAGCTCACCACCGACGGCCAACAGGATTTCGGATATGCAACCAACAATGCCGGATGGACAAAACGAGACAGCCCCGTGCTGTTATGGTCGCCCGATTCCAAGCGTATTTCAACTTTTCAGCAGGATGCTCGGGGAGTCGGTGAAATGTACCTGGCCTCAACGAAAGTGGGGCACCCGGAATTGCAAGCATGGAAGTATCCCCTTCCCGGCGATAGTTTGATCTTTCGCTTACACCGGGTGGTCATAAACCTGGAGCCCACTCCCAGCATAGTTCGTTTGAGAAAAGATGCCGATCCTCAGCGTTCAACCATTACCGACCATGTGGCCGGCCGGGGTGGTAATTTCCTGGATAATGAATGGAGCGAAGACAGCAATACGCTTGCCTTTGTCTCTGTTTCACGAGATCATCAGGATGTCCATCTTCAAACCGCCGATCCCAATACCGGACAAGTCCGATCTGTACTGCAAGAAGAAACCGATACCTTTTTCGAATCCGGTGTTGACGGCATCAGCTGGAGACTACTCAAAAACAGCAATGAGGTGATCTGGTTCTCACAACGATCGGATTGGGGACATTTATATCTATATGACCTTCAAAGCGGAGCACTCAAAAATCAAATTACGTCCGGAGACTGGACCGTACTGGAAGTTCTGCGGGTAGATGAATCGGATCGAACCATTTATTTTACCGGCTCGGGCCGTGAAGAAGGAGATCCCTATTTCAAATATCTTTACCGGGTGAATTTTGACGGAAGCGGACTTAACCTTCTCACTCCTGAAAAGGCCAACCATGAGATCACCCTTTCCGAGTCGGGTGCCTATTTTGTGGATACCTACTCCACTCCCGCCACACCGCCGGTCTCAACCATTCGTAACATGAACGGTGAAGAGGTACTGGGGCTTTCGGAAGCCAATATCTCGAAACTTCAAGAAGCAGGATGGGTCGCCCCTACCCCTTTTACCGTGAAGGCCCGCGACGGGGAAACAGATCTTTACGGGCTGTTGTATAAACCGAGCAACTTCAACTCCTCTGCATCCTATCCGGTATTGAATTACCTGTACCCGGGTCCGCAGTCGGGAAGTGTCGGCAGCCGTTCCTTTCGCGCCTCCCGCTCCGACAAGCAGGCAATGGCTGAACTTGGTTTCATCGTGGTTGAAGTAGATGCCATGGGTACGCCGGGCCGTTCTAAATCCTTTCATGAATTTTACTATGGTAATATGGGTGATAACGGCATTCCGGATCAGATCGCTATGATCGAACAGCTGGGTGAGCGTCACAGCTGGATGGATATCAGCCGGGTTGGGATCTATGGGCATTCGGGGGGAGGTTTTGCTTCTACGCGCGCACTGTTAGCCTATCCTGATTTCTATGATGTAGCTGTTTCAGGAGCCGGAAATCATGACAACCGAAATTATGCCGATCCCTGGGGCGAGAAATGGCAAGGACTGTTGGAAGTTACTCCTTCTGAAGAGGATACTGAAGGTAAAGCTACCAATTATGATAATCAGGCTAATCAGCTACTGGCTGAAAACCTGAAGGGAAAACTACTGATAACGCATGGTACGCTGGACAGTAACGTCCCTCCTTACAATACACTTCTGGTGGTCAATGCATTGATTGAAGCCAATAAGGATTTTGATATGATCATGTTTCCAAATCGCGGGCATGGTTACTATGGCGAGGATTATATGATGCGTAAACGATGGGATTATTTTGTGAGGCATCTGAAGGATGTGGAGCCGCCTAAGGAGTTTGAATTTGGGGAGTAGGTGTTAGGTGTTAGGTGTTAGGTTTTAGGTGCAAGGTGTTAGGTGTTAGGGTTGAAGTTGTTTCCGGTGTTGTGTTTTAGATCCTTGCAGGGCTTTCCGGTTCTGGTTGATTTTCGAGGGATTGATGGACGAATTACGATGGATGATCTATAACTGCTTGTGTAGGTCATGCTGAGGATACTTCCGAAGCATCTTCACAGGGTGATGTCGTTTTGTACTTTTGTAGGTCCTTCGGGGGAACCCTCAGGATGACTCCTAAATTTTATTTCTTTATCTATATCAAGTCATGCTGAGGATACTTCCGAAGCATCTTCACAGGGTGATGTCGTTTCGTACTTTTGTAGGTCCTTCGGGGGAACCCTCAGGATGACTCCTAAATTTTATTTCTTTATCTATATCAAGTCATGCTGAGGATACTTCCGAAGCATCTTCACAGGGTGATGTCGTTTCGTACTTTTGTAGGTCCTTCGGGGGAACCCTCAGGATGACTCCTAAATTTTATTTCTTTATCTATATCAAGTCATGCTGAGGATACTTCCGAAGCATCTTCACAGGGTGATGTCGTTTCGTACTTTTGTAGGTCCTTCGGGGGAACCCTCAGGATGACTCCTAAATTTTATTTTCCTCCTTTACCAAGTCATCAAATGGCATCCACGGGGGATTTGATGTAGTTGCCGCCTTTGTTGATGACGTGTGTGTAGATCATGGTTGTCTTTAGGTTTTTGTGACCGAGAAGTTCCTGGACGGTTCGGATGTCGTAGCCGTTTTGGAGCAGGTGCGTGGCGAAGGAATGGCGGAGCGTGTGGCAGGTTACTTTTTTGTTGATGCCTGCTGACTTAGCGGCTTTCTTGATCCGTTTCTGAACATATCGGTTAGACAGATGATAACGGTTTTGTAATCCACTTCTTGGATCTTTGGAAATCTTTTTGGAGGGAAATAGGTATTGCCAGCGGAGTTCTTTGTCTTCATCCGGGTATTTTTCAGAAAGTGCTTTAGGCAGTAATGCTTTACCACATCCCGCAGCAAGATCTTTTTGATGCATCCTCTCCACTTTTTTGACCTGTTCCTTAAGCACAGGAATGCATTTTTGGGGCAATAAACTCACCCTGTCCTTCATCCCCTTACCGGAACGCACCCAAAGCTGCTCGTAATCAAAATCAATGTCCTGAACACGGAGCCTCAAACACTCAGAGATCCTGAGACCGCTTCCGTACAGAAGTTTACAGATGAGTGCCGCCACACCATTAAGGTGCTCAAACAGAGCGACTGTTTCCTCCACCGATAGCACGACCGGCAGTCTTTTGGGTTTTTTGGCCCGTTTTAGATTATTGAGATCCAGAGATTCTTTACCCAATACTTCTTTGTATAAAAACACTAAAGCAGCCAGCGCCTGATTTTGTGTTCCGGCCGCTACATTCTTTTCATTTGCCAAGTGATTCAGGTATTGCTCGACCTCGGCATCTCTCAGTTTTTTGGGGTAAACCGTGCCATGATATTTAACGTAACGCACGATCCAGCTCGTGTAGGATTGCTCCGTTTTATAGCTGTAATTTCTGCGACGAATTTCCTGCCTGACCTGCTCTAACAATTTTGATTTTGCCATGATGTACTTGATTTAATTAGCGAAGGTATTATCTTGTTAGAGCGATGAGGAAGCAATTCCTTACAAAATTTATTGGATTTTATGCGAACACCATAGGCGAACAGCTGTTCGGATAACATCCCAAAAATCACATTATGCGAATAAAAAGGGCCAAAGAAGCGGATATGAGCGATTTTATTCTGTTCGCCCTAACACCCACCCTATTCGTATAATATTATGTTATAGTGCTTAATCAATTTGAGTCATGAAAAAAATTTTGCTGACCTTTTTTACTATGCTACTTTTTCAAATAACTGCATTTTCACAAGAAACTGACTTAGAAAGTTTTCATAACTGCTGGGGAACTGTTTTTGAAACTGAACAGGAAGGAATCAGAGGTGCACTTTCATATCTTTCACCTACTCAGAGCGAATGTAGAAATGGTTTAGCTGTTTTAGCAATAGAAAAATTTTTGAAACGGGTTCAAAATCAAGCAGTTCATGAATTTACTGACACATTGAGTGTTCAAACCAAATGCCCCGAAAATTGTCTATACATAACAAGATGTACAGATAAAGATGATCATACTAAACAGTACATTTTACTCATCAATACTCAAGTTATCTCGGGTGAAACTTTTACGGAATTCAAAAAAGCCTGGACATATAGTGACAGTCTTAAATTCATCGATACATCAAACAAAGAACTAACTTGCGTAAATGATGATTATGGGGCTTAACCCGGCACTATAACAAGCAAATTAAGCGGACGCGTTTTAGTTTAGTTGCATACATTCAAGGACTTAGCCGCGCCGCTTATTTGCCAAACCGTTATACTGCCTATGGAAAAACTCATTCTTGGAATAATTTCTACTTTAATAACACCTTTTGTGATTTGGTATAGTTTCCAAGAAAGAAGAAAGTATGAGACGGACTATCGACGATCAAAAAAGTTAAGTCCCGAAACTGATCGTGATTCAGGTGGTTTGAATGTACTCGGTTTATTAGGTGGAGTTTTTACCTTTATTCTAGGTCTTTATCTCTTATATGAATACTTCTTTTTATCCTAATTTAAAATCTGTGGCAGTATAACAAGGCGTTTTAAATCGGACGCGGACGGGGTGCGATCGAACTTATTTGTGTGGTATTAATTTCACTACTTCAAAGAAATCATAATCCCCGCGCCGTTTAAACGCTGGGTCGTTATACATAGCTCAAGTCGGTTAATAATGTTTAGATTTCTATCCTTTATTATTTGTGTTTTTTTCTTTTCGAATAGTAATCTTTTCGCTCAAGCTGAAGAAATTGTTCGCTCTGATTCTACATCTAAAACCATAAATATAAATTTAGGATATAACTATAGCTCGAGCCATATTTTAGATCTAGGCATGTCATTCCGTAATTTTAAAACAGCTGGTTATCATATGGCTGAAAGTCATTTAGCTTTTTCTGGTGAAGTAGTTTTTGGAAATAAACTTATTATTGGACCTAAAATAAGCGGATGGATTGCTGGTGGATCATCTGCTGTAGCTATGGGATTATCAATAATTAACTACACTGACTTCAATCAAAATGAATTTAATATAAGACCTGAAATAGGGATTGGTTTTTTTGGTATGAAAGCTGTTTATGGATATAACATAAAAGTTTTAGGTGATGGATTTGATGAAATAAGTAAAAGCAGTTTCTCCTTTATATTTCCAATATATTCGATCAAACGTTAAGGCTATGTATAACAAGGCGTTTTAAGCGGACTCGGTTAGGGTTCGGAACCTTAATTATAACATCTCGGCTCGCCGCTTAAACGCTGAGCCGTTATGCAGCAAGTACCATGAATAAAAAGTCAATCATATCTACAATTGGAATATCTATCTCGTGGGCAATATTAGCAGCTATACTTGGTGCTATTTGTTGGGTTTTCATTTTAACAGTAATTCATCCATTAATTTTGGGTGAGTCATTTGATGAATTAATCAGCTATAGTGAATTTAGAGTTGTCGGGGCTTTATATTTTGGAGGTTTTATTTCAGCTGTATCCGTTATTCCATATTCAATTATTTTTGGGCTCTTTTTAAAATTGAATAGCAGGTTTGACCTTAGCAATAAAATGGACAAGCAAAATATTATTGCCTCGTTCATTTTATCTCTTCCTTTAGTCTTAACTGTCTTTATTTCAACAGTAATTCCTACTGGAAGTTTACCTCCATCGTGGAACCAAGGTTTTGAATTAGCTGCGTTAGTTTTAATAGCCGCTTGGAGTGCTATATTAATTTCAAAGCTTATAATATATTCATTAACAACCCAACAAAGAGTTGCTGCATAACAAGGCGTTTTAAATCGGACGCGGACGGGGTGCGATCAACCTTGTTTCTGTAGAATTAATTTCGCTATTTCAAAAAAATCATAATCCCCGCGCCGTTTAAACGCCGGGTCGTTATATGCCTATGTAACTTCAAGAAGTAGTCTTAAAATTCACCTGCGCTGTATATTACTGTAAACAACCAATAAATCATTCTTCTTTATAAATGAAAATACATCCTAAAAGTCTATCAATATTATTAGTTGCTATTTCTTTGCATCTATTTATTACTTCTCATTCCAAAGCACAAAGTGAGGCCTCCATCCCTTGGACCAAAACCACACAACTCTATTCTGAAGCTGTTGAAGATACTTTTAAAATTTCGATAGCTCTACCTGAGCGATATGATCAAAGCAAGGAGTATCCAGTTGTTTTTATGACAGATCCCAGGTTTGCGTTCAGTTCAGCGGTTGAATCCGCGCGGGCACATGCTATAGATGGTACTATTCCTCCTGTTATTCTGGTTGGAATCGGTTATCCAGGCAGTCAGGGATTTGGAAAAATAATGCAAATACGTTCCCGTGATTTCTCTACGGTTTCCGATCCGCAAGTCCCCGGCGGCTGGCCATCTTGGGCTAATGATATTGAATGGGGCGGTGCCCAAGCGTTCCTTTCTTTTATAAAAGATGAATTGACGGTTTATATCAGGGAAAATTATAAAACGACAGATGATCACATGTATATGGGCTGGTCGGGAGGCGCCCATTTCGGCGCATACATGTTATTTGAGGAGCCTGAATTATTTAACAAATACTTGCTTGTTTCAGGGCCCTTTGAATGGTTTCACAACGGCATAGCTTTTGAATATGAAGAGGCATATGCAGAAAATAATGACGACTTAAATGCAAAAATTGTTTTTGCAGTAGGCAGTAGCGAATCCAAATCCACTATTGAGGCGAACGAGCGAATGGCGACTATTTTGGGGAAAAGGAATTACAATGGCTTGGAGGTTTCTAACCATGTATTTGAAGAAAAGAAGCACTACGGCGTGTGGCCTGTTGCAATTAATTATGGGCTCCAAAAGCTATTGGCAAAACAAGATTAGCCATTCCAAAGGTTTCAATAGGCATAACACGAGCATAAACTCGGACGCAACTCAACCCTGGGTTGCGTTTTTGCTTTTTAGCAAGGAATATCGGAATGTTGTAAAACAAAGAGAGGCGTTGCGCCGCTTATGCGGTAGGCCGTTATATCAACCTTGCCCTCTCCTTTTTTTTGAACAGAACTGCATTACTGCCTATTCTCATGCAAGAAAATTTCTTACCCGGATACTCACTTTTCAACTACATATATGATTAACAGGGATTACTAACTTAAAGTATGTGTAAGTCCCTGCGTTGCCTTTGTGATTCCTTAAAGTTGAAAGCTTTATGATCAAAGTAATTAATTTGGGAGGAACCGTTAGTGGTATAATGTTAGTCTGTACATTAGGGGAATGCAGATCCAGAGGTTTTGGCGGGGAAGGAAATACAGAATTCGATTTTGTGTTCTGAAAAAATAGAATCAATATATGTTCAGCAGACCCTTCATTTATGATTTTGGTGTATCACAGGATGACCCCAATACCGAATTGGAAGCACTTGATCTATCAGAAAATGATCGGGTTTTATGTATAGCCAGTGCCGGTGAGGTTCCGCTGGAATTGTTAGTCAATAGCCATTCATCTGTTGTCATTGATGCCGTTGATATTGCCCCTTCACAAATCTATCTCTCCCAATTAAAACTCAAGGCCGCCCAGCATTTGCCATCCTTGACAGCTGCTAAATTCCTGGGTTATATGTCTGCTGAAGAAGCCGAAAGAGCCGCATGGTTCAAACAGATAGATCCGGAGCTCACAAATTCAGAACGTGATTTTTGGAAGGCTCATCCTGAAATATTAAAACTGGGTCCGGTTCATCTCGGGAAATACGAAACTTATATTCGGCGGTTTTCTCCTTTGGGACGGTTGCTCCTTGGAGGAAGAAAAAAGCTGCTGGTTCTGTTTGAAACCACCTCCATCAAAGATCAAAAAGCCTATTTCGATGAAGTCTTGAGAGCCGGATTGCTGAAAAACCTGTTCAACCTCATGTTTCATCCAAAGCTCTATAAACAAAAGGGCATTTCGGAACAGGGCCTGATTCATTGGCAAGATGATAAGCTGGGATTAAAATTTTATCAACAATTTAGAGATTTCTGTACCAAAACTCCCGTACGCCATAATTGGATGCTTCAGTTTGTCTTTTTTAACCAGGTGCTTTTTGAAGAGTCGCTTCCATCCTACCTGCGACCTGAGGGAAAGACTCGACTTCCTGAGGCTGCAGAAAGACTGCGCTTTAAAGAAGAGTCTGTCACCGAAAGTGTAAACCGGTCGGAACCTGGCTACTACAACAAGTTCGCTCTTTCCAATGTAAGTGATTGGTTGTCAAAAGAAGATTTCACGGACCTTTTGATACGCATTGCTGGAAAGTCCGGCTCTGATGCAAAAGGACTGATCCGTTATATACACTCTGCACGTGTCACAGATCTAAACCTGCCAGAGAGATTAGGGTTTGATGCAGCAGAGGGTCAAATGCTTTTACAAAAAGACCGATTTCCCTTTTATCAATTAATCCCCTTCCATTTCAATGATCATGAAAAAGCATGAGCCTGACCCTAAGGATCCACATAATGAATCTGATTACTCCGTGCGGGAACTATCTGAAGACTGGAATGAAAAACTTCTTGAGATCACCCGAAAAACTCCGGTAAGGTCCGGAGACCTCAGCATTCATTTTGACCGTTCACCAGATATTTTCGTACTACCCAGACTGACTTCCTACAAAATGGTCCCTCTTGGCTTTTTCCGTAAAGAACAGCTTATCGGTTTTGCTATCGCCTCCTATCAAAAGCGATATGTTTCGGGTGTTCTAACCGATTTCATTTACCTGGGAAATATGCATGGAACTCAGAAAGGCACGGGACAAATTTTTCTTCAGCAACTGGAAAAAAGAGTACAACGAAAAGTAAAGACACGGCCAGACGTCAAATACATGTATGCCTATGTGATGGCGTGGAATCGTCCGGCAGAAAAGTTAGCTAAACTTGGGGTGCTTGGTTCCAAACCTATCGGGACCATCACGATGGCCACTCTTTTCACCCTTAAACCAATGAGATCAAGCAGCAAATTTACCGTTCGCAAAGCGACTATAGCTGATTCAGAACAGATCATCCCCCTGCTTTCCAATGCCTTCAAAGGGCAATTATTAGCTCCTGAGATGAACCAGGCTGTTTTTCAGCATAACCTCAATCACAGGCCGGGAATAACAATCGAGGATTATTACGTAGCGACCCGGGGTGAGGAGATCATTGGTACTTGTTTGGCCTGGGATATGACGGCCTTCAAAAAGAACCGCATTCAGTTTCGGGATGTTAAGATGAGATCCATACATATGGCTTATAATTTGAGTGCTCGACTTTTAGGAAGCCCTGCATTGCCACGATCTGGAGAAGCTTTTCGGGATGTAACCATTGCTGAATATGCGGTACGGGACCAAGACCCGGAGATCATGGAAGCGTTGCTCCGGTCCATCTATCACGAATGCCGTAACAAAGGATATCAAACGGTGATCTTAGGATACGCAGCCGGTTCATCCATAGCGGAGGCCATCCAACCTTTTATATACAAAGAGGTTCGCTCACATGTTATTATCGCTCCTTTACAGTCCGACGTACCAGTCTATTTCCATCCCGAAAAGAACATCTATGCCGATGCCATACAAATATGATCCTCTACCGTTTTATCTCGTTCCGGAGCAATGCTCCGGAGTGCCCACCGGGTGCCCCGCCTCACACCGCCGAAAGGCATCCGTTCTCATGCGGGAACTTCTCAAGGTTTGAGTTCCCGTTGTAATTAAGCGGTAAGTTGCTATATTAAATGGAGTTACTTCGGGGTTTTATCCGGCGGGATCATGCGAATAACGAGACGGATAAAATCATAGAAACTGCGAACTATCATGTTTGAAAAGGATTTAAGGATATTATCCGATGCCTTCTGAGAATATGCTTTTTCGTATAATATTGTGTTATACATTCTTCATGAGTCTTGTTACAAAAATAGAATTTATTGATGATCCTAAAGGTAAATCACATCTAAAAGGGCTGGATATAGATTTACATTATTACTTAACTGACCAAGCGGATTGGGATGCTGAATACTGGGATTTTGATTCAGAATATTTACAGGATTACGCCAAAATGTTAGAAGATCTTTTTTCGAAGTCCAAAAACGGTATTGAGTTTCAAGCTATGTGGATTGGTGAACAACCTGACAAATTCGTTGAAGTTTCAATAAATGAATTTTTAGAAATAGTTCGATCAAATAAAATAGGCACTTCGACAAGGTATATCGTGAACAAGAATGTTTAACAAGCGCATCAACTGGGACGCGGACGTTGCCGTTGATTTCCAGAGTTGCTTGTTTTGAAAATTTAGCCGTTAATTAACTCATAATCTCCGCGCCCGTTATGCGCTGGGTCGTTACGTTATAGGCATATAATTAAAATAGGTACGTATTCGATTCCAATATTAGTACTCAAAAATTAGTGAAATAATTAATCTTTTAACCATATGAATAGATGTTGGAATTGAAAAATAAATCTCTAATCATATTTTCTATTCTTTCACTCTTAGTTATTACGTGCAATGATAAAGAACCGATACCACTGTTAGATAAAGGATACCTAACAGGTGCAGAAGGAGCAAACATATACTATCAAGTGATGGGAAGTGGTCAAGACTCAATAGTGGTAATACATGGTGGGCCAGGTGCCGGGATGCATTCTGTTCTTCCATTTGTCCAACCATTAGCCCATAATTATGTATTGATATTTTATGATCAAAGAGGTGGCGGACGATCAGAGTTACCGGCTGATACCACTAAATTAAAGCCTCAATATTTTGTTGAAGATCTGGAAGCAGTACGGCAGCATTTTGGTTTAGAAAAAATGAATGTAGTTACTCATTCCTTTGGATCTGTCTTAGTAGCTGAATACGCTAAAAAATACCCCAATCACCTTAAACGCATAGTTTTTCATGGTGCAACAGGGCCTGACCTTCAACAAGAACTCAAGTTAAGAAGTTTGAAAACAGCCCAGGCTCCCCCTTCACCTGATACTGCTCTTTCTAACCGTGCAAATCTGTTGCTACAAAAACTACTCAGCGGTACTGCTTCCGATCCCGTGGAAACATGCCGGGAGTATGAAGAAATCAATAAAAAACTGGCAAGAGCTAAAGGAGATACGATAACCTATGAGGGCACTACATGTAAGGCCCCACCCAAAGCAGTTCATTACTACTACCGATTTACTGCTCAGTTAGCTCCGCGATATTACAATGGATGGGATTTTACTACCGAACTGAAACACGTTAATGCTCCACTTTTGGTTATTTATGGGGCAGAAGACTCCCTGATGATTCCTGCACAACGCGCCTGGGTTTCTTCTATACCAGACAGTAAACTGCTACTGGTTCCTAATGCAGGTAAACCAGCTTTTTCTGATAATCCCGATTTTGTCTTTCCTGCTATTGATACTTTTTTTAAAGGAAGGTGGCCGGCAAATGTGAGACAATAATAAAGTGGCGTATAACCCTCGCATTAAAGGCGGGGCGCAACCGACCTTCCCAGCCAATTCTTGATTAACTAAACAGTGTTTTAGCCTGTAAACCGGTTATTCTGCAACCTCCTATTTGAATATTTAAATTTGAATGTCCAAATTCCGAAGTTTCAATCATTCTAAGGGTGATAAGCAAAAACTGCACATCACATAACCACAAAACTAAAAGAATTTATTATGACGAAGAGGAATAAAGTCATCTATTGGGTTGCTACCATCTGGCTTGCATTAGGAATGCTGGCAGGTGGTGTGCAACAATTGCTGCAAATAGGAGGCTATGTTGAGATCATTACTCAGTTAGGTTACCCGTTATATTTTTTGTCCATACTTGGTGCATGGAAAATTTTGGGAGTGATAGCCGTGCTTGCTCCTAAATTTCCATTGGTGAAGGAATGGGCGTATGCAGGCTTCTTCTTTGCTATGTCCGGAGCGGCAATTTCACATATTACGATGGATCAACCGTTTACTGAAGCTCTTCCTTCATTGGTATTGCTAATCCTGACAGTGACTTCGTGGTATTTCAGGCCGGCTGATCGAAAAATTGCATTTTCTAATCAAAAGGAACAGCATGAATCCTAAGGTTGATTGGTTTTTCGATAAAGCTGAAAAATGGAGGGAAGAATTTATAAAATTGAGAACGCTTGCCCTCGATTGTAACCTCACTGAAGAATTGAAATGGGGTTGCCCTTGTTATACCTTCCAGAAGAACAATATTGTCCTAATCCATGGATTTAAAGAATACTGCGCGCTTCTGTTTCACAAAGGCGTTTTGTTAAAAGATCCGGAGGATATTTTAATCCAGCAGACTAAAAATGTGCAGTCAGCTCGCCAAATCCGGTTTACCAACGTACAGCAAATTGATGAGATGGCTGCTGTCATTCAGGCCTATATCCAGGAAGCGATTGAAGTGGAAAAAGCCGGGTTGGAAGTCGATTTTAAAGAGACTTCAGAATATGACATCCCGGAAGAATTTCAGGTAAAACTGGATGAAAACCCATATCTGAAAGCTGCTTTTGAGGAACTAACCCCGGGGCGTCAAAGAGGGTACCTCCTTCATTTTTCCGGGGCCAAAAAATCCACCACCCGCGAGCGGAGGGTTGAAAAATGTATACCACAGATTTTAGATGGAAAGGGATTACATGATTAAACATTCTTACAGTTAAAACAGTAGCCGCCATGAATCCCCGAAATGAGACAAGGTCCAGTCAAAACCGGAAGTAAATCCCGGAAAAAACCGATCAACTTTCCAAATCAAATACAATTCTTAGCCGGGAACAGTGAATACCTCTTATAACCAGTCAATTACCAAAAGAAAAGGCTTCCAAAAAATATGAATGATTCTCATATTAGTTTTAGTCCTATTCCCCTGGTTCTGCTAAATCATCAGACTTTACCTTCTTTCCCATCAACCGCTTACGGAAGAACCAAACTAAGCCCAGGGCCATGGCCCATTGCAGCAGTACGGTAGCTACTGAATACGGACTAAGTGGATTATACCAGGTATCTGGCGCATATTCTGCGGCACTCAAATACATCCACCAACCAAGCAGGGTTACCACTTCTATAGGTACTACATACTTGATTATAATCTCCCACCATTTGCCTAAAGTAGAGGAGCGTTCCTCGGTATTGATAAGGTCTTCCCGAAATTTCTGTGTACCGTATTTAATAACGGCATAAGAGATAAGTGCACCTGATACCATAAGTCCAACTCCCCAAACAAAATCCTGGTTGGCGAAGAAAGTCAGGTTCAATGCCGATGGAATTCCGAACCCAAAACCGGCACCACAAATGATCATAGTAGCTCTTTTCCGTACAGCTCCCATATCTACAAATACCTTAACCGCCAATTCAATCATGGAAATCAAAGAGCTGAACGCGGCGAACGTCAATCCAAGGAAGAACAGGATGGCAAAAATCCCTCCGCCGCCCATTTTAGCAAACAATTGTGGCATCCATATAAAGGTCAAACCTGTGGAAGCCGGGCCGGACGTTTTCATAACTTCCAGTATTTCACTGTTGCCCATTGTTGGGCTCAATGTACCAAACACTGTTGAAAAAATGATCATAGCAGCAACCAGAGAAACCACATTATTGCCAATTCCGGTTTGGAAAGCACTGATAGTGACATCATCTGTGGACCGCATATAGGCAGCATAAGTCAAAATCAGCCCCCAAGCTGCCCCGGTATCCCAGGCATTTTGTGTTAATGCTTCCAGCCAAATTTGAGGTTTCTTAAGGGTTGACCAATCCGGAGTGAATAAATACTCAAGCCCAAGTCCGCTTCCTTCCAGGGAAAGAGCTTTAAACAGAGATACAATCAATACCAATAGTAATGAAGGAATCAATACCTTATTTACCTTCTCAATGGATGAAATACCTTTAATAACAATAAAACCGCCTATAAACATCACAATAGCATGCCCCGCAAGCGGCCAATTTGACCCCTGAAATCCTTCCCAAATGGCATTGGCCTGTTGCAGATCGGCCGGTAATGCCGTAGTGATGCTCGTGATCAAATAATACAGGCACCAACTGGCTACCACACTGTAGTAAAACATGATGGCAGTAGCTACAAATCCTACAAAGCCGCCGAGCCATCCTTTCTTTTCACCAATCAATGCTACAAATGAACCTACTATACCTTTCCGGCCATTTCGTCCCATTCCGTATTCTGCAATGATCAGTGGGATTGACCATAAAATCAGGAAGCATATCCAGGCAAACAGAAAAGCACCGGCTCCATCCTCACCCCCATTTTGAGCTGCTATTCGGGGGAAACGCCAAATGTTACCGGTACCGATAGCAATACCCAGTACGCTTAATATTAATCCAAGTTTTGAGGAAAACCGTTCATTAGTATTTGCTGACATAAAGAAATGTTTTGGTAAGAAATATGAAACAAACTTTCCCGTTTTTGCTGCGAGAAGTTTAAATTCTTATTGTATCTTAGATTTTGATTAGTATAAGGCTGTGCTTATCATTGCGGGCCAATCTTATAATATATTCAAAGAATATCCAAACCTTTTTGAGCCGCTAACAAATTTTTTCATGTTTTCAGATCACAAAACAACCAACAAGTATCTCGCTCTCTTAGCTTTTTTTGCTTCTCTCATCATTTATACCCTGACCCTTGCCCCCACGGCCAGCTTCTGGGATTCCGGTGAGTTCATCGCTGTTGCCCATGGCTTGCAAGTAAACCATCCTCCGGGAGCTCCTTTCTACTCGCTGGTAGGCCGGGTTTTTTCCATGTTTATGCCTGCAGGCTATGTGGCCGTCAGTATCAACTTTATCAGTGCACTTACTTCTGCATTGACCGTCATGTTTTTATACCTGATTGTCGTCCGCCTGGTTCGGGAATGGAAAGGGCATCCTGACAATATGGATGTGATGGATAAAATCGGGATGTATGGAGGCGCCTTAATTGGAGCACTTACCTTTGCCGTTACCGACACGTTTTGGTTCAGTGCGGTTGAGGCTGAAGTGTATGCGATGTCAATGTTTTTTACCGCTATTGTAGTTTGGATGGCTTTAAAATGGGCTGAAAACTATGACCAACCGTATAATGAGCGTTGGCTTGTTTTAATTGCCTACATGTTCGGTATTGCTATTGGAGTTCATCTCTTGAATTTACTGGCCCTGTTTTTTGTAGCCCTTATTGTATACTTCAAACTTAAAGAATTTGAATGGAAGTCCTTTTTATTGATGGGCTTTGTTTCAGTTATCGCTTTCTTTGCTATTTATCCATTTACTATACAGAATATTCCAACCATTGCGAATGGAGCGAATGATGTGACTTATGGATTGATCGGCCCCATCACTTTTCTCTTCCTGTTTATGCTGGCTGTAGCATATGCTATTTACTACACCCACCAAAAGAAGATGCGCCTGGCAAACATTATAGCCATCAGTTATGCTATGATTTTAATCGGTTTTTCTTCTTATTCGGTTATTATGATACGCTCCATAGCCGACCCGCCCATTGATGAAAATGACCCCGAAACGGCTGAAGCATTTATCAGTTACCTAAAACGTGAGCAGTATGGAGCCACGCCGATTCTGAAAGGAAATAACTTCGACAGAAGTACTCAGCAAATAGACCGGGAAAATGAAAAACTTTTTCCGCGCAGATATTCTCCGGATCCTAACCATTTGGATTATTACGCTCAATACAGCTCTGACTGGTCGTATTTCTGGGATTATCAAGTGAACCACATGTATATAAGGTATTTCAACTGGAACTTTATAGGCCGGGAGGCAGATATACAAGATGCCGGTTGGCGATCCGGATTCGAAGAACCGGTTTACCCCGATAATAAAGCCAATAATGCTTATTTCTTTATTCCCTTTTTATTAGGGCTTTTTGGAATGATTTATCATTTCAATTCGGATTGGCAGCGCGCACTCGCTATTCTGGCACTCTTTATCGTCACGGGGTTGGCTATTATCGTGTTCCTCAACCAAACTCCATATCAACCGCGTGAGAGGGATTATGCCTATGTGGGTTCATTCTTTGCCTTCTCAATTTGGATCGGATTAGGGGTCACCAGCTTAGTCGAACTCATAAAAGGCTATGCCAATAATAAAACTTTGGGATATGTCGCCGTTGCTTTCTGTTTGCTTGCTTCTCCGGTTTGGATGGGATATCAAAATTGGGACGACCACGACCGAAGCAATCGATATGTAGCCCCCGATTATGCCCGAAACTTGCTTGAATCAACCGCTCCTAATTCTATCCTCTTCACTAACGGAGACAATGATACCTTCCCGCTTTGGTATTTACAGGAAGTGGAAGGAGTACGTACCGATGTTCGCATTGTTTGTCTAAGTCTATTGAATACAGACTGGTATATCAAGCAATTGCGAGATCAATGGTCACATGAATCAGCTCCGCTGCCTATTTCATTATCAGACGAAGAAGTTGAGCGTGTAACTTCCGGAATCAGTCAATGGCAACCACGGACCCTGGAAATTCCGGTGGATAAAGAAATGCTCAGGGAAGCATTCTCAAATGACCGTTCATACAAAGAATCTATAGGTGTTAAACCGGACACTTCCCTCCCAATTCTCAAAAAAGGAATTGATTTTGAAATGCCGGTAGATTCGTTAGAGGAAGTTGTAAGCTGGAACCTGAACGGCAGATTATATGGTCAGGATCAACAAGGCAACAAAATCTATTACCTTCAGACTCAGGATCACTTAATCCTGGATATCCTGCAAACGAATAACTGGCTGCGTCCGGTGTATTTTGCAAATACGGTATCGGAGCAAAGTCAGCTTAATTTACAGAATTATTTTCGCACCGAAGGTAAAGCGTACCGGGTAGTTCCTAAAAACTTTGGGGGTGGCCGTGATGGCTATCTTGATCCTGAAATATTTACTGATCGCCTCGAAAACTTCCAGTTTCGTGAATGGAATAATCCGGATTTATACCTGGATGAAAATATCCGCAGGATGCTAAGTAATTATCGTTTCAGCTTCATGTCTCTGGCTATGAAGTATCGGGAACAAGGAAAAATTGACAGTGCGGCATATTGGTTGAAATGGGGCGAGGATAAAATCCCTTTTAGAGAGGATGAGACAAATTACTCCATTAAACTACTCTATTCAATTCGTTATGCTCAAGTCGGCTTAGCTGAAGATGCTATCAGGCTTGCAAGTACAACTGAAGATGAACTCCTTGAAGACCTTGACAGAAACCTCAATAAGTTTGCTGAAATTGAAACGCAATTCAGCCGACTTAACAGTGAGTTTGAAAGTGCGAAAGCCCAGGGAAATATCCGTCTTCAAAGAGAAATAAGTCAACAACTGAACCAATTGAACTCTGAAGCTCAACAATATCTTACTCAAGTTCGTACCGTTCGTCAGTCGCTGACTCTTACTCAATATGCGTATTTTCAGGGCGAGAACAACGAAAAAGCCATTCAACTTGCGGAGCAAGTGAATGAATTAATGGGGCCGCAGTTTCCTGCAATGCCCACAACTAAAGAAGAAAGTGAAAATGAAATTGGCCGGTACGGACTCAATTAACTCTATCATTTAAACTTATAGCTTGGTGCCGTATATTTGGATACACAAATCAACAAACTATGATTCATCAATTTACTAAAGAAAATATAGAGGCCATCGGTAAGGTTCTTGGAACTACAGCAAAACCTTTAGGTAACGATGTGTTTCGCTTTGAAGTAAAAAATGAGGAAGAACCCCGAAGACTTGCACTCGAAATACACTTAGGTCTGGATGTAAATGGCGAGCAAATGAATATGGTTTCAGTTTATGCCTATAATACATTTTTGCAACTTCATAACTGCACTGCTTTTGTAGCCAGCGAGATGCTTCAGCAGGTCACCTTTTTTGGAAAGTCGGGCGAGAAAACTTCCGGTTTAATCGTTGAAAAAACTGCGGGCTGCAGTTTATATGCCAATGTGGATCATACTATTCTCAGCGGTGATTTTACCCAACTTCCGGAAGATTTGATGATGTGCGGTATAGCCCTTTCCCTTACGGAGTCAATGGACGATGACTTTTCATTCTAAATTCTAATTCCTCCCGCTTTGAGCAGTGAATCCCCCATCCTTCAAATCTTTAATGAAAGCGATGAAAAAATTCCGCTAAAGCAAGTTAAAGCAACTACTATCTTAGATAAACTGGCCAAAAATGAAAACGCTGCATTTTCGGGAATTGAGTTGGTTTATGTAGATGAACAGGAAATCGTCAGAATTAATAAGGAACACCTGAATCGGTATTATGTAACTGATATAATTACTTTTAGGTATGACGATGGGTTGGAATCAGGAGACAATACGGCTATTGAGGGCACCCTTTTTTGTTGCGCACCGCGCATTATTGAACAATCTGCTGAATTCAAAGAACCGGTAGAACGTGAGTTCCAAAGAATTTTCATCCATGGCCTACTCCATTTAATCGGATACCAAGATTCTGAAGAAAATGATAAAGCTAAAATGACGGAGCTTGAAAATAAATATTTAGCTTTAGCAGATAACAACAAATAGCTCGCATTTGCGTACATCTTTCACAAAAAGTGAATGAATAAAGACGATAATACAAATATCATTAAAGAGCGCAGCAAGCAATACGGCATCAGGTTCTGGACTCTGATTCGCACCCAAGTGGATAAACATGCCGTTTCTGATGAAAAAGCTGCCATTCCGGCCATTCCCCCAAAAAAAACCATGGATCATCGATGGCTGATGAATATGCTTTTTGTTATCCCATACCTGCTCTTAATAGTGTTCGGGATTTCATTTTTCTGGGATTTTAACGGAATGAATACGACCATTTTCGGGCTCTATTTTTCTTTTGACGGCTTACTTCGCATCGTTAGTATAAGCGGATTAATTGGTTTTTTGACGAACTGGCTGGCCATTACAATGTTATTCCGCCCTACCCAGCGCCGCCCTATCTTAGGTCAGGGTTTGATTCCCGCCCAAAAAGACAGAATTGCCTACCGCCTTGCAAGTGCCGTGGCAGAAGACCTGATCAATCCGGAAATCATCAAACAAAAAATTCACGATTCGCAGGCCATCGCCAAATATCGGGAAAAAGCAACAGTTTACGTGAAAACTATTATTGATGATCCGGAATTCAGAGAAAACCTAAAAGAGTTGGTAGTGAGTTATGTAGATGAGATGATAGCCGATCCCGAGGTTCGTTCATCTATAGCTAAAAAACTTATTGAACAAATTGATGAGGCCATTGAAGAAAATTCTTTCGAAAAAGTAGCCCTGAAAGCTTACAGTTTTTTGAAAGGACAGGAAATTCAAGACTTGGTTGAAAGTGCTCTTGTAAAACTACCTACCGGTATCGAGAACGGACTTAACAGAATGGATGTATTTCTGGATAATCTCCCCAATAAACTGGACGAACATGGCTCAGTAATTGAGGAAATGGTAACTAACCTGTTGTATAAACTTATCAATCAATTGGATGTACACGCCCTGGTCGAGGATAACTTACGTCAATACGATGAGAAGAAACTTGAAAATCTAATTAAAAATGCCAGTAACGATCAGCTTCAATACATTCAGTATTTGGGAGCTGTACTAGGTACTTTTGGAGGATTTATTATTTGGGAACCGGTTGCCAGTATTGTCCTTTTGACGTTAATTATTGGATTTACCATCTCTGCAGATATATTAATCCTTACATTTAAAAAATAATACTTTCGGGCTTTAATTATATTCCACTAAACTCTCAATACAATTAATTTCATGAACTCTTTTTCAAAGCTCTTTACAATACTCTTCTTAGTCATTTTTTCAGTGAGTTGTGCAGGTACTAAAACTGCTACTGAAACCGAATCAATGGAAACGGAGGCGAATAATGAAACTTCCGAAATGGCTGAAGTTACGGCTACCGAAACATGGCACCTCACTCCTCCCAGCCCTAATCCTTTTTACGGCACCGGAGTAGAAAAAGCCTATAGTGAATTACTAAACAACAAATCTCCTAAAGAAAAAATAATCGTAGCCATTATTGACTCCGGTACGGATATCGAACATGAGGATCTCTCTAAAAAAATATGGGTTAATGAAGATGAAATTCCGGGTAATAATATTGATGATGACGGAAATGGATATGTTGATGATATCCATGGATGGAATTTTATCGGCGGACCGGACGGAAGTCATGTAAATAAGGACACCTATGAAGTGACCCGGCTATATGCCAAACTCAGCAAGAAGTTTGAGGGATTAGAAGAAGATTCCGTATCTGCTGAAAATCAAGATGAATACGAATATTATCTTGAAATTAAAGAAGCTTTTGAACGAAGAGTTCAGCAAAATCAGCAGGAACTTACTCAGGTTGGACAAACCCGGCAAGCTATCCAATTTGCAAAGCAAACTCTTGATATTGCCAATATTGATTCAGTTAGTATGGAGCAATTAGAACTCACCGGAGAAGAAAATCAACAGGAACAGCAGGCTAAACAGATCATGGCTTACCTTATTGGAAACGGAGCAACAGAAGCAGATCTGAAGGAACTGGAAAAGTATTACGAACATGTAAGCGGGTTGGCTGAATATGGGCTAAATCCTGAATTTGATCCGCGCGATATTGTAGGCGATAATTATGAAAATCTGGATAATCGAATCTATGGTAATAATGATGTTATTGGCCCGGGGAGTGATCATGGTACGCACGTTGCCGGAATTGTAGGTGCTATTCGCGAAAACAATTTAGGAGCAGTGGGTATTGCAGATAATATTGAACTCATGATTCTCCGGACTGTGCCGGACGGCGACGAACGGGATAAAGACGTTGCTAATTCCATCCGCTATGCTGCAGAAAATGGAGCTAAGGTTATTAACATGAGTTTTGGGAAAGGCTATTCTCCCCAAAAAGAATATGTGGATGCGGCCATTCAATTAGCGGACAGTATGGGTGTATTGATGATTTCCGGGGCAGGAAATGGAAGTGACAATATTGACAGTACCGATTCCTATCCCTCTCGCTTTTATAACAATGGTGGGCAGGCAGTTAATTATCTAAGTGTAGGGGCATCCTCCTGGCAATCCGACTCAACACTGGCTGCCGGGTTTAGCAATTATGGCAAATCAAATGTGGATTTATTTGCCCCGGGGGTAGATGTTTATTCTACTTATCCTGATAATGAATACCAGAAAAATAGTGGCACCAGCATGGCTTCTCCCGTGGTAGCCGGGGTTGCAGCATTAATTATGTCGTATTATCCGGAACTATCTGTAACGGAAGTAAAGGAAATTATTATAGAAACGGTTACCGAAGTAAATCAGATAGTATATAAACCTGGAACCAGGGACCCCATCCCCTTTTCAGACCTTTCCCGGACAGGTGGGATTATTAATGCCTATAAAGCCTTAAAACTGGCCGCTGAAAAAACAAATCAAAACTAATTTGACCACCTTTGGAAACGAATATGATGCAGTTGTCGTGGGTTCAGGCCCTAATGGTTTAAGCGCGGCGGTACGGCTCGCTCAGGAAGGACTGAATGTTCTTGTATTAGAGGCAAAATCCACGATTGGTGGTGGTACCCGTACCATGGAACTTACAGAACCCGGCTTTTTTCATGATGTATGTTCTGCGGTTCACCCCACAGCCGCCGGTTCCCCCTTCTTTAATACATTGAATCTTGAAAAACATGGGCTGGAATTTATTCACCCTGAATTGCCTTATGCTCACCCTTTAGATGATGGTAAAGCTATAGCCGCCCATCGCTCTCTCGAAAAAACTATGGAACATTTAGGAGAAGACGGGAAACCTTATCACCGTCTATTTCAAGAGTTTGTAGATCACTGGGACTATCTTTCTGAGGATATTTTCGGAACCCTCCGCATTCCCGGTCATCCGTTATTGATGGCCCGTTTTGGATGGTATGGATTATTTTCAGCTAAACTTTTGATCAATTCTTTATTCCGGCGTCCGGAAGCAAGAGCCTTATTTGCGGGGTGTGCTGCCCATAGCATTATTCCCCTTAACAAAGCTTTTACAGCTTCATTTGGATTGCTTATAGGAGGTTCGGCACATGCGGTTGGCTGGCCGGTGGCGAAAGGCGGTTCTGCTTCCATTACAAACGCGCTTGGTAATTTGTTTAAAACTATGGGCGGTAACATTGAGACGGATCATGAAATAAAGACATTAGCTGATATTCCCCCTTCAAAAATTGTTTTATTTGATCTCACGCCTCATCAAATCGCCAAAATAGCCGGGGAAAAGCTCCCTCGAAAATATAAAGAAGCCCTGCAAAATTATAAGTACGGCCCGGGGGCTTTTAAAATAGACTGGGCATTATCTGAACCGGTGCCTTGGCAAAATGAAGTGTGTAAAAAAGCCGGATCATTACACTTAGGTGGTACTTTTGAAGAAATAGCTGAAAGTGAAGAGGCAGCATGGAAAGGTGAACACCATGAAAAACCTTATGTATTAGTATCTCAGCCCAGCATATTTGATGAAACCCGGGCTCCAAAAGGCAAACATGTTCTTTGGGCATATTGTCACGTACCCAATGGTTCGGAAAAGGACATGACAGAGATCATTGAAAACCAGATTGAACGGTTTGCACCCGGATTTCGTGACACTATTATCAGTAAAAGCATTATGAATACCATTGATATGCAAAATTATAACGCCAATTATATTGGAGGCGACATTAATGGAGGTGCACAATTTGCCAGGCAGCTTTTTGGCCGCCCCGTATTTAAATGGGACCCCTATAAAATTCCGGCAGAAGGTTTATATATTTGTTCCTCCTCTACTCCACCGGGCGGCGGGGTTCATGGCATGAGCGGTTACCATGCAGCACAATCGGTATTGAAACATGAATTTGGGGTTTCTTGAGAAACTTAAAGTCACAGAAGCTTATCTTACGGCATGCTTAAAGCACTGCATACAACTATTCAAAATTTAAGACCGGGTTCGTCCAAGAACCAGCAGAAATCACCAAAATGGACTTTCTTAAGTATGGCTATAGCCGTGCTTATTTCAATCCCCATTTTGACGGTTATTTTTTCCATTTTTACCCCAGCCGGTGAGGTTTGGAGACATCTTGCAAATACAGTTTTAGACGACTACATCTTAAACTCGGTCCTGTTGATTTTTGGAGTATCGTTTGGAGTTATCGTACTTGGGGTTTCATCAGCCTGGTTGATAACTATGACCGACTTCCCCGGACGGCGTGTTTTTGAGTGGGCTTCTATTCTTCCCTTTGCAATTCCGGCATATTTAATGGCCTACATTTACACAGACTTCCTGGATATTGCAGGTCCTATGCAAACGGCCATTCGCAATATATTTGGTTTAAGTCTTGGGGATTATTGGTTTCCAAATATCCGTTCCATTGAGGGTGCTATAATTATCATGTCGCTGGCTTTTTACCCTTATGTTTATATGCTCGCCCGATCCTCTTTTTTGGAACAATCGACCAGTTTGCTGGAAGCCAGCCGGATCATGGGATACTCCACCTGGCAAAGCTTTTTTAAAGTTGCCTTACCAGTAGCCCGTCCCGGAATAGCAGCCGGATTGGCACTCGCATTAATGGAGACACTGAATGATTTTGGCACAGTGGAATATTTTGGTGTTCAAACTTTTACAACGGGCATATATCGAACATGGTTTGGGCTGGGTGAGCGACCGGCTGCAGCCCAACTTGCCGCATTCCTTTTAGCGTTCATTGTTGTTCTATTAGTGCTTGAACGATGGTCCCGGAAAAAGATCAGTAATGAAAAATCCAACTCATCCCGGTTTAAAAGGCTTAACCGGTTTCATTTAAAAGGTCATAAGGCGTGGTTTGCTTTTACTGCTTGCTTTATTCCTGTTTTGGTAGGTTTTTTACTGCCTGTTATTCTGTTATTGGAAATGTTTTTTTCAAATATCCATCACCTGAATTTTAAGTTTATAGAGCTCTCGTTCAATTCATTTACAGTATCCGCTCTAACCGGATTTTTAGCTGTATTACTTGCTTTAATCATGGCTTATTCAGCACGGCTGAATCCTACAAAATCAGTAAAATTCTTTAATAGAATCAGTTCTCTTGGATACGCAATTCCCGGTTCCGTAATAGCTGTTGGAGTTCTTATCCCGTTTGGTTTTTTTGATAACTCCTTGGATTCTTTCTTCAGGGATCAGTTTGGGTTTTCAAGCGGGCTTCTGCTCAGTGGTACCATTTTCGCGATGGTATTCGCCTATTTGGTTCGTTTCTTGTCTGTTTCATTTGGTGGAGTTGAAGCAAGCATGGAAAAAATCACTCCAAACATGGATGAAGCGGCTCGTGGAATGGGTTATCGGTTTTCCAAAGTCCTTCGCAGCATACATATTCCAATGATGTCCGGAGGACTATTAACGGCGGGTTTATTGGTGTTTGTCGATGTCATGAAAGAATTGCCTGCAACACTTATCGTACGGCCATTTAATTTTGATACCTTAGCCGTTCAGGTATATAGATATGCATCCGATGAAAGGTTGGCAGAATCAGCCGGGGCAGCTTTAATGATAGTTTTAGTAGGTATTATTCCGGTGATCATCATTAGCCGAACTATTGCCAAGTCACGAAAATCAGAAACTCAATAGAGATTTATATTTCATTGATAACTTGGAAATATTTTTTGGATATCAACAAAAAAGGAACACCAAATTCCGAAATTAATAACTTCGAAATTTAATGTTCCTTGTTCAATGTTGGATGTTCGTCAGTCTATTTCCAACCGGCTCTGTCCATGATCTGAATAGCTTCCGGGTTATTTCTTCCTAATGCTGATACATTTACTGCATCACTTTTGAATTCCCCAAATTGTTGAAGTACTTCCGCGATTTCAGCTTCATCATTCACGGGATACTCATTGTTTCCGCTGATGAAATGCTTCTGTGCTTCAGGAGTGGTTAAGTATTCCAAAAAACGAACCGCATTATCTTTATTGGGTGAATTTTTAAGAATTCCGGCTCCACTTACATTAATATGAGCTCCGCGCCCATCTTCACCCTGATTTGGGAAAACAAATTCAACTTTTGAAGCGGCTTCAAGATCGGCTTCATCCTCTCCGGTCATCATAACTGCTAAGTAGTAGTGATTGGAAATGGCCACATCACATGCCCCTACAGCAACGGCACGAATTTGATCCCGGTCTCCTCCCTGTGGATCACGGGCGAAATTAGCTACCAATCCTTCCGCCCATTCTTCTGTTGCCTCGGCACCAATCGTTTCAATCATAGATGCCACTAAAGACTGGTTATAAATATTATTGGAAGAACGTACACAAACACGGCCCTCAAAACGTGGATCCGCCAGGTCTTCATAGGTCAGTTCTTCATAATTTTCCACCGCTTCAGGATTTACTACGATACCCCTTACACGCTTGGAAAGCCCAACCCAGAGCCCGTCAGGATGCCGAAACTCAGCAGGTACTCGTTCTTCCAGTGTCTCTGATTCAAACGGTTGAAGTATGTCGGCTTCTTCTGCCCTCCATAATCGACCGGCATCTACGGTAATAAGTACATCAGCCGGAGAATTGAGGCCTTCGCTGCGTACTCTTTCAATAAGTTCGTCAGATCCGCCTTCAATAAGGTTTACTTTTATGCCGGTTTTTTCAGTAAACTCTGAATATAATTCCTGATCGGTATCATAATGCCGGGCAGAATAAACGTTTACTTCTTCTTGGTTGGAACAGGAAACAAAAATCATTGCAAATGCAATGAGTAACAACAGATTAGATTTCATTGATACAATTGGTTTGTGAAACTTTCAATTTGTTAACAGATAGAAAATATAACTTTATTTAGATTAGTTCTAAATTAATGAATAATAAAACTTATAAAAATTTATTTCCCCCCGAAGATTTGGAAATAATTCCCATTGAAAAAGCTAAAACCATTCCTTCCCTTTGGTATCATCATACTGATGTATTTTCACTTGAACTGGAACACCTCTTTCCAAATCACTGGAAGTATATATGTCATGTTAACCAAATACCCAATAGCGGTGATTCCTACACAACCGAAGTCGCCGGCAATCCTATTATTGTTTTCCGGGACATAAAGAATGAAATCAAGGCGTTTTATAATGTTTGTAAGCACCGTGGCGGACCGCTGGCCATTAAGAAGGGAACCAAAACGGTGATTCAGTGCCAATATCACGGGTGGACGTATTTGGATGACGGCTCCCTTCGGGGAGTTCCTGACTGGAATCTTGTTGAGCTTTTTGACAAAAAAGATTTTGGGCTGGACCCGATTGAGATTGATATTTGGCAAGGCTTAATTTTTGCAAGAGTTCAAAAGAGCAAGCTCAGCCTGGAAAATATTTTGCATGATATAGAAGATAGAATCTCACCTTTAAATTTAAGCGACCTGCAACATCATAGCGAACTAACTTATGATATTGACTGCAACTGGAAGGTGTATGTAGATAATTTCCTGGAGGGGTACCATATCCCCATTGTACATCCCGAGCTCGCAAATTTATTGGATTATCGTTCTTATATAACCGAAACGGAGGAATGGTATTCATTGCAACACAGCCCTATTAAGGGTGGGAAAAGTTTTTACTCTAATGAAGGCGGCGAAGCATTTTACTATTTTGTTTTCCCCAATATGATGCTCAACATTTTGCCGGGGCGACTTCAAATAAATCTCGTTATCCCTGTTTCTCCTACTAAATGCAGAGTACTCTTCAGCTATTTCTATGATAATTTGGACGCCAAAGTGAAATCAGGCGTAATTGAAGAAGACATAGCTTACAGTGATAAAATCCAGGAAGAAGACATTGAAATTTGCGAAGCGGTACAGCAAGGCCTCCAGTCCAAAGTTTATGATCAGGGGCGTTTCTCTGTAAAAAGAGAACTGGGAGTTTATCATTTTCAAAACCTGTTGAAGCAGGAATTTAAAAAATATACTGAGATAATGAGTAACGAGTAATAAAGTAATGAAGTAATCTTATTCGAATTATTTCATCACTTTATCACTCTATCACTTTTTCATTCGTTACTTATGATTTTCCGGGTCCAGCCACCGCAGGGTTTCCCACTGGTACATTCCGGAGTTATGGCCATCCCCCCATGTAATTTTTATGGCGTGATTTCCAACTTGTTCAATATTTCGAATCTCAATTCGGGATGGATTTTCTTCGAAAAAAGCTTCCGGTTCAAAATCGCCCATGCTGCCGTGCCCTCCCCTGCAGGTTACACAAGGACAATTCACCCGAAGTCCGTAAAGTGGATATACCGAGGTGTGGCCATCGTCCCATAAAATTTCCAGAACCTGATCTTTATTGCTAACTTCAATGCCGGTGGGCGTAGTTGATTTATCCATCAAAAAATAATTTATCCCTTTTAAAAATTTAACCAAAATTAACCAATGATCTGGATAGTTGTTTCAGCTTTTATTATAACAATCCTAAGTATTTGGCTTGGCTACAAACGACTTCTATATATTGATCAAATTACTCCACGAAATTTGTCAATCACACTGCTTTGTGTAGTAATACTATTCCTGATTTTGCAATGGATGCATCGCATTGGTTATTTCCCCGAAGCTGTTGCAGGAGCCGTTATGGCCAATGTCTATGCCTCTTTATTTGGCTTTTTTATCGGGGCTGCTTATCAGCAATTCAAACAAAAAAGCGATAGCGGCGAAATCCTGTATGTGAATCGATCATTTTGGACAGACATTTTTCCGAATATAGTAGCCATTGGAATTATCTTGTTTGGTATTCAACGAACTTCCTTATTTTCTGACCTCCCATTCACTCCTATCCGAGTTACCTCAGGATTATCCATTATTGCAATTGGTGCTTACAGCTTTACCATAAGGTTAGTTCCTGAGCTTCGAACAAAAGGCTTGATACTATTGGATCGAAAGATAAGCTGGGATGATTTTTTCACCTATTCCTGGTTTGCGGAGGGCGTGATTGAAATCGAATATAAACTGGATGGTAAAATTCGTTCTTTTAAAACTATGATTCCTGACGAAGACGAGCTGTTTGTAGAGAAAATCCTTTCCGAAAAGATTGCCGAGAAGTTGGAAAAAGACGAATTTGATGAATATGAAGAATTAGAGTGAAGAGTGATAAAGTGATAAAGTTATAAAGTAGTTTTATTCAACTTACTTTATCAGTAGTCACTTCATCACTTATATAATTTTTATCCTAAGCCCAATCAGATAACTTATTTTAAATCTTAAAATTTGAATTCCCCATGGCTTCATTTGATATTGTAAATAAAGTTGATGCGCAAGAAGTTGATAATGCTATCAACAATACCCTAAAAGAAATTAACACGCGTTATGACTTCCGCGGACTTCACACAGAAGTTGAATTCCACAAAAAGGAGAATCGTATTCATCTGGTTGCAGCTGAGAGCATGAAATTGGAAGCGGTCAAGGATATGCTGATTAAGAATTTCATTAAGCGCGGCATCAGTGCCAAAGTACTTGATTTTAAAGATCCGAAAGGAACTTCTCAGGGGCACCTAAAGATGGACGTAATGCTCAAGGAAGGGATTGACCGGGAAACGGCTAAAAAGATCGTAAAGGAAATTAAAGCTATG
This sequence comes from Gracilimonas sp., assembly GCF_014762685.1. Classification (NCBI taxonomy): domain Bacteria; kingdom Pseudomonadati; phylum Balneolota; class Balneolia; order Balneolales; family Balneolaceae; genus Gracilimonas; species Gracilimonas sp. Next base: position 745,390 of record NZ_JABURM010000005.1, on the reverse strand, counting down.
AAAGTGAAAGTACAGCCTCAGATTCAGGATGATCAGGTTCGGGTAGATGGGAAAAAAATCGATGACTTACAGGCTGTCATAAAACATCTGAAATCGAAAGATATGGGTGTGCCTTTGCAGTTTGTGAATATGAAGTAGCTATTTGAGAGTTGAAAGTTGATAGGGTGATAAGTGCTGAAAATATATCTTTCACTCTATCAACTTTCAACTCTCATTATCTTATTTAAAATTCCTATCCCATTCTACCATAATACAGCGGTTTTTGATGTACTGCAGGTTGTTTTCTTCAGCAATCCTTTCAGCTTCAGGGGATGAAACATCAAGCTGTGTCCAGATTACCGGATTTTGACCAGTTTTTTCTTTCCAGTCGGCTACATCTTGAGCAGCCTCAGCTGAGAATTCCGAATTTCGAAATACATTGACGATATCAATATGCACATCCTGAGGGATATCGGTTAATTTATCGTAGCTTTTTTCGCCGTAAATATCCTCTGCCTGCGGATTCACCGGGATCACACGATACCCTCTCTCCTTTAAAAACCTGGCGGCATAATTGCTTGTACGGTACACATTGGGTGAACAGCCAATCATTGCCACTGTTTTTGACTGTTTTAATACCTGCTGAATGTCTTTGTTATCGCTGATCATGTTAATAGGTGTTTACAATCCTCAAAAGTGTTGAATATTACGTATCTTTGTAAGAACAATATATTCACAATTAAAACAAGATTTATTTTGTCTAAAGTAAAAGACGGTGACACCGTAAAAGTCCACTACACTGGAAAATTAGAAGACGGATCAGTTTTTGATACTTCTGAATCAAGAGATCCACTTGAAGTAACACTGGGAGAAGGAAAATTGATTCCCGGTTTTGAAAAAGCTGTAGTTGGTTTAGAAGTTGGAGATAAAACCACAGCAAGTATTGAATCTGCCGATGCTTATGGCGATCGCAGAGAAGATTTAGAAGTTACAATCGAAAAAAGTCAGCTTCCTGAAGATATAGAGCCTCAGGTAGGCATGCAGCTTCAATTGAATCAACCAAACGGACAACCCGTTCCGGTTCAGATTACTAAAGTAGAAGAGGAAAACATCATTATTGATGCCAACCATCCACTTGCAGGCAAAGACCTGACCTTTGATATCGAATTAGTTGAAATCGTAAACTGATTTCCGACTTCTATCGAATTTAACCGTGGAGTTCTTCGCAAGGAGGACTCCATTTTTTATATCTTTTTATTTTGAATACAAAATCCACTCATGGCTGATTTTACCCAAACAAGCACTATTTCTATTACCTGTCCCAAGCGAATCACTCCCCTTTTAAGGCAAGAATTATCGGATCTTGGATTTCCTATTATCAAAGAACGGCTGGCAGGGATTGAAACCAAAGGCACGTTGAATGACTGTATGATGCTAAATCTGAGTTTAAGAACTGCTCATCGTGTGCATTTTATGCTTAAAGACTGCAGGCCAAAAAACGGTGAAGAGCTATACAATGAGCTGATAAAAATTCCATGGGAAGACTATATCGACAAACACGGATATGTAAGCGTTACCTCCTTCATCAAAACCCGGAGTGTTACAAATACACAATTTGCGAACCTTAAAGCCAAAGATGCCATTGTAGATCGCATTCGCCAAAAAACGGGCACCCGTCCGGATTCCGGGTCGAATTTGAACAAAACCGTAGTCTTCATTTTTTGGAAAAATGACCGAGCCCAAATCTATTTGGATACTTCCGGCGAATCTATCTCGCGACGTGGTTATAGAACAGAAACCAGTGTTGCTCCCATGCAAGAAACTCTGGCTGCTTCGCTGATATTAGCAAGCAAATGGAAACCCGGACAACATTTTATCAATCCTATGTGCGGCAGCGGAACCATTGCCATTGAAGCTGCGCTACAGGCCCTTAATAAAGCCCCGGGCTTGCTTCGTCCCAACTACGGCATCAAGCATATACTTGGCTTTGATGAAGAGCGCTGGAACGATTTACGTACAGATTTGAAGAATAAGTCTGAGAAAGATTTTGAAGGAAGAATCATTGCAACCGACCATGATGTGCGAGCGGTAAATGCTACCCGGAAAAATGCCCGTACGGCCGGAGTGGATCATTTGATTGAAATCAAGAAATGTGATTTTAAAGAAACTGAAATCCCTTCAGATAAAACCGGGGTGATTATGCTGAACCCTCCTTACGGAGACCGCATTGGGAATGAAAAAGACCTGGAGCCTACCTACGAAGGAATTGGCGATTTCTTCAAACAAGAAGCGACCGGCTACTGGGGCTATGTGTTCACAGGGAATTTTGATCTTGCCAAGAAAATCGGGTTAAGAACAAATCAACGTATCGAATTCTATAATTCTACCATTGATGCCCGGTTGTTGGAATATGAGCTCTACTGATCACAGATTTCGCTGATAAAATCAAAACATCAGTGAAATCAGCGCGATCAGCGATCGTTCTTCGCCTCTATCCATTTGCTCATATACTTTGTACTTGCAGCGGTGTGATGCTGCAAGATCTCCCCGATAAAATTCTGTTTTCTATGGGTTTTCAGCGTGTTTCGTAATTGATCTATTTTACGAATCAACTTCTCTCCCAATTCCCTTTTTGGATATACTTGATTGATGATTGGAATTCCGGCTTCCTGAGCTTCCTTCCATTTCTTTTCATCCTCGTATAATGCTACCGCTTTTTCAGCAAAAGAATTTGAGTTATTCTCTATGAATCCCGGCCAGGGCAAGTCTCTGTGCATAGACTCCGCTCCGATTTCCGTGGTTACACTTGGGGTTCCGCATTGCATGGCTTCGACAAGTTTGCCTTTTAGTCCGGCACCAAAACGCAATGGAGCTAATAATACCCGCGCACTTCCAACCACTTCTTTGGCGTCACCGGCTCTCCCCTTTATCATAAATCCTTCATTTTGGTTGTGCAGTTGTTCTACTTTTTGCGAGGGATATGCTCCGTAAATATGCAACTCAGCTTCGGGTAATTGCTGACGAATCAGCGGCCATATTTCTTCCTTTAAATATAAAACCGCGTTCCAGTTTGGCTCGTGCAGGAAGTTCCCAATAGATATAAAGTGATTGCGATTACCCCATGGAGTCCAATAATTTAATTGTTTTTTTGATAGCTTATCAAGTAAAAATGGAAGGTGTAAGAGTAAGCTCTCATTAACTTTAAAGATGCGTTTCAGAATATCCATTTCGTAGCCGGAGATCATCAAAGAAAGGTCACATCGAAGAATACTTGCTATTTCTCTTTTAGCGTGGTCATTCAATACATCAGCCTCACTAAACTCCCGCCCGCCCTTCCAGGCTTGATGCCTTGCATGCCTGAGGCAGTGCAGATCTTCCGTATCTAATATCCTCAAAGCATCCGGGCAATGTTCAGCAACACGCCATCCAAATTGTTCTTCGGTCATGAACCGATCAAAGATGATCAGGTCCGGAGCCAAATCCGTAACAAATGTATTAAAAGAGGAATCGTTAAGTTTTAGTGATGTTGATGCCACTCCAAGTTCATCCAAATCTACTGAATAAGAACTTGGTGAAGCTGCTGAAGCAAAAGTAATATCCCAATGTTCGGCCCCTAGAACATCGATCAACTGAATCATTCTGGATCCTGCTGCAGAAGAATCTGGTTCCGGCCAAACCTTACCAATAACTAGCACCTTTAAAGCCATCTCTGATGATATTGAATTCGTTTTGCCTTAAGATCGCAATAAATTGGCAACTTTATCGACCAATAGGTATGGCGATTCCCAACCACGGAACTCCTATATAATCCCCACCAATATCAGTAGGACGGATAAGCCCAAAGTCTACGGCAAAATTCTCAGGCGCCCACCGAAAAGCCACAGATAACAATCCGGCACTTCTGCCATCCGCAGTTACAAAATAATTTTCAGTTATCAGATAGGTATTCTTACTCATTCTGTACATTCCACTCAGGTTGAGCAAAGGGATATCCGCCCAATTACCGTCAGCATATCCATAGCCCAGACCAAATGATAAATTATTATCTCGATTACCTATTGTTGCTACACTATAAGCAAGGCCAAAACCGGCATTATCCTCCCCAACTATTCCTCCAAAAAGGCCGCCTGCAGCTATATGAAAAGATTCACTTGAAATCGGAATTGATACCTTAGGCATAAACCATATCGGGATATAATTGTCTCCAAAAAGAAAAGTTGGAATCAAACCTCCCCCTAAAGAAACATTGTTGCTAACCCCATAATTCACATTATTGAAAAAGACCCAGGTGTTCTGGTAGTAACCTTCTCCCTTTCTAAGACCAAGAGCATTTGTAGCAAACAAATATCGCGTACTGTTTGGGTTTTCATGCCAATACTCTCCATTCCTTAAATCAGCCGGATTAATTTCTTCCATAGACTTAATATCTGCTCTGCTAATGGTAATCCTTCCCAGCTTCTCAGTCTGAATAACCACCTCATCATCATTCTCAGAAACCAAAGTGCCAATAAAGGTATTCCCATCTGTGGTGACTATTCTATATTTGACCGGTTGATCAGATACATTCTGAGCATAAACAGTTGTATTAAATAAAATCGCTGCCATTGCAAGCACAGCCAATAGAAATGCACACTTTGATTCCTTCATACACCCTCCTCAATTATTTTAAGACCGAATTAATGAATGTACCTCTTTTAAAAAACTCATCTGAGTCATGATCTAATTCAGATAAGCTTTACCGAAAAATGCTTCCTATAGAAAGAATAATCAAACACCCGTAATTAATCATTGCAGTCATTTATAACAGTTTCCTCTTTCTGGAACAGGATATCCTTCTCTGTTTTAGGAATAGATACAATTTTATAAGGACGTGTAAGTGCCTGGATGGTACCGCACCCATCCCCCGGATGAACTTCTGAATACCTGACTCCAATCTGATTATCATTTTCATAAATTTCGAAATTGTCAATTCCGAATCCGCCTGTAGGCTTGGTTTCCAGCATCAACAAGATTACATCACGGGTATTAAAATTTATCTTTGGAACTTCCGGGATTGGACTCATTCCTTCATGGACCAGCTTCCATTCTTCTTCAAACACTAATTGATTTTCAATTTTCTTTTGAATTTCACCCGACTCCGGATAATTTGAAAAGTAACCAGATTCTATTTCTTCCATTTCTTCCATAAGATACCCGTTAAACCCCGGAACTTGTGAACAAGCCATACCTACGGTTGCCGTCATTAATAAAATCAGTACCAAAGTTCTCATGATCCTTTTTTTAATTTACAGTTATAATATAAACAAATTAAGGCTCAGATTATTTTTTCCTTATCAGAGAAAGTCCATCTCTAACCGGTAACAAAACCTGCTCAACTCGCAGATCATCAGCCACCATTTTATTGAATTGATTCAATGCTGCAGCTTTTTCATCATCAGGATGTAAAACCGTTCCATTCCAAAGCACGTTATCCACTATTAACATCCCTCCTGACTTCAGTTTTGCAATAGATTTTTCAAAATAAAGCGGATAACTAATTTTATCGGCATCCAGGAAAACCAAATCAAACTCCCCCTCCAATTCATCCATTAACTCCCGGGCGTTTCCTTTTAAAAGCCGGATTTTATCCTCAGCATCAAATCTCTCAAAATGCTTTTCAGCCAGTTCCTGGTATCTCAAATTCATTTCAATAGTGATCACCTGCCCTTCACCTGGCAATGCCTCGGCCATCATCAGTGCCGAATATCCGGTAAAAGTACCTATTTCCAACACACGCTTAGCACCGCTGAGCTTGATAAGCATCTTCAACATTTGCCCCACTAAATTTCCGCTCAGCATGTCGATAAATTCTAACTCTTGGTCAGACAAGGCTACCAGCTCTTTAATTTGCTCAGACTCAGCTGAGGTCATTTCAAGCGCATATTGTTCTACATCTTGATCCGTAATTTGAACGAAAGGCGTGTCTCTGTGCTTCTTCATGATTGAAAGATAAGGTACAAGACCCTATTATCACCAATAAAAAAAGAACAAAGTGAATATCATCCCCGCCGACGAATCCTCTTTTTTCATCTGGTTTTTTGATCATTACACCAGATGGTCTTTAAAACGCAGATTTAAGCAAGTCTGGGTAAAACAAGAATATCAGCCGGCTCCGCAATCAAAAACCATTTATTTCCTGAACCATAATCTGTGGTGGGATGGATTGATCCCTTTGTATCTGAATCGAAACTTTCTGCACCAAAACGCCCGGGCTCTGATGGAAGACAAGCAAATGCGTCAATATACCTTCTTCAGTAAAATAGGAGCTTTCTCAATTGACTTGGATAATCCTAAATCCTCCCTGTCTTCTCTCAGATATGCCCTGGAATCAATGAAAAGAGATAATGCCAGTTTATTTATTTATCCCGAAGGGAAGATTACCCCGGCATCAAATTCAGAGCCGGATTTCAAACAAGGGCTCGCCTGGCTTTATACAAATTGCAAGGATGCAGACTTTGTGCCAATCGCTATTTACTCCCATTTTCTTCGAAGCAGCAAACCGGAGCTGTATTTATCAATAGGAAAATCAGTTAATCATAATAACTCTTTGGGCAGAAATATATTAACAGAATTATTTCAAAGAGATATTCATCAAAATTTACTGTCGCTGAGGGAAGTTGCAGGTTTCACTGATGAAGGTTTCAAGCCTCAGTTTTAGCCTTAATTATTTAGGTTACCATGTCCAGGGATACATTAAGGCTGATTTTTGCACCCAATGCGGCTTCTCCCCAACATAACGAAGCCTCATATGCACTAAAGGCCAAAACGACTTTTTATATATTCGTTTAGGACGTAAATACTCCGAAATTCCTTGAGCTGCATGAACTTGACCATTATAGTTAATTATAGAATTACCAATAAAACGCTGATAAAAAGGGCCGTCGTCAATCTTATTACTATATTGAATATTTACAGTTACCTGATCTTCTATTATCTCTATTTTTCGTGCTGAATTCAAGCCAAACCAATTTCGGGTATAATAGTCCAAATTAATTTCCGTCAAATGCTCCAAAACGGACTGATTTTTTTTATCAATAAGCCAGCCTTCAAATTGTGAGGCATCATGTTTTTGCATCAAGTAATACACCAATGTAAAATCCTCAAAGTGGTATCTGCCCCAATACCAATCCTTGAAACTTTCCTTCATGGGTTCAAACCCTGTGTTATGGTCATGATAGCCTTTCCCATGAAAATGAACCCGTTCCTCCCCCCGCCTTCCGTATAAATCAATATCAGCCTCCAGGTTCATAGATGGCAGTATCAAATTCCACAGGTGCCGGTCTTCATCCATAGATTGTATTAAATTTGATGCAGTTAAGCATCCACTCCCTGAAATAGTTCCCCGGATTTTATGCCCTGATGCTAACTGTTGATTTAGCATTATTTCAATATTCACTGTGTCCCCTGAAATAGAATAGCTGAATGAATCCCGCCCTATAGTGAGCATCAACTCCCCCTCTCTCCACTCGTAATCACTTTCCTCAAATTCAAGGAAACTATAATAGATCGTCTTATTGTTCTCATACAAAGAAATACTGACGGCAGGATAAGATTTGTGGTTTATTGAACCATTCTCTAATTCCTTTATCTTTCTGGTAGAAAATGGGTTATTCTGATAAAAAATAACTGAAAAACCATATTTCCCGTCCGCACTCATTCCATCAAAATACCACCATTCATAGCCTGATTCCGGCTTGCCGGTATCAGGTGAAACTTGAGTAAAATCTGTAGATATATTCATAATTAAATAACGTAATACTGATACTGAACGGCAACGTTCTGTTTGCTAACTTTCGTTCAATGGACCTACTATTATATATTGCCGCGGGCTATCTCACATTCACAATTGCAGTATTTACACGTAATTGGTTTGAATTTCGTTCTTTGTCGGAATTCCAGCCATTTTCGGGAAGCAGAAAAAGTGCTCCCTTAGTCAGTATTTGCATTCCAGCCAGAAATGAAGAAAAGGTAATTGAAACATGTGTAACCTCTGCCCTAAAGCAAGACTATCCCAACTTTGAGGTTCTGGTGCTGGATGATAATTCTACGGATGATACGCCTGTAATTCTGGAAAAACTATCCGGAATCATCAACAATTTGCATCACCTAAATGGAAATGAGAAGCCGGATGAATGGTTAGGAAAACCATGGGCATGTCATCAACTAAGCAATCACGCCAATGGAGATTATTTGATATTTATTGATGCGGACGTTTGGCTGGAAGAGTCCGCTATCTCAAAGGCTGTAAATGCGTTACAGAAATCAGATGTGATAACAGTTTGGCCTAAGCAAAAGCTAAAAACATTTTGGGAAAAACTAATTATCCCCATGGTTTACTACGGTCTCTACAGTTTATTACCCGCTAGATATGTAGAAAAAGTCCCAAAATGGCTGCCAAAATCCCTGCACAAGAAAATGAGTTCTAAGTTCGCAGCTGCGTGTGGACAGTTTTTAGCCTTCAACAAAGAAGCTTATAATAAAATCGGAGGGCATACTTCCGTAAAAAAGGAAGTTGTAGAAGATGTTGAACTCTCAAAAGTAATCAAGAACCATGGACTGATGTTAAGCATGTATGATGGAGTCGGTACCGTCAATTGCAGAATGTATCAGTCTCATAAAGAAATTTTTGAAGGGCTTCGTAAAAATTTCTTTGCCGGATTTGGGAAGAACACTTCCCTATTCCTCACTATGACGGTCTTGCAATTTATTGTATATGTACTCCCATTTTACATTCTGTTTACAGGGAACTCCGGACAGCAATTATTTGCAGGTCTGCTTGTAGCCGTTATTTTAGTGCAGCGCTGGATGCTTGATTTTAAATTTGGCTGGAATCCAATAATGAGCTTCTTACAGCCAATTACTATTTTGTGGTATGAAATACTTGCCGCACGTTGTTTATGGGATCATTATTCAGGTAAGAAGGCATACTGGAAAGGACGGGAAGTTTAAACATGAATTCATCCTGAATTCATTATTATTAGTTTTCTTTTTTGTAGATTCATAGACATATTTGAGCCGTATGAAAGCATTGATCGAGAAATACCTGAAATACCTAAGTGTAGAACGAAATGCTTCGAAGCATACAATCATCTCCTACCGCAACGACTTGGAATCTTTCCTCAATTTCACCTCCTCTCTGGAAGAAATTGAAATGGAAAAAATGGAGATTTCATTAATAAGCAGACTAACGATCCGGTTGTGGCTCGGCGATTTATCGGAACAGGGGTTAGCAAAAGCTTCCATAGCACGTAAGGTTGCTGCGCTCCGCTCTTTTTTCAAATACTGTTTTAAGCGGGGACACATAGAAAAAAATCCGGCTCACCTGCTGGTAGTGCCCAGGAAAGAACAAACCCTGCCTAAAACAGCCACTGTGGAAGATATAAACCGTATGATGGACGCTGTAGACATCACCACCCTCCGAGGTTTACAAGACCGGGCAATCCTGGAACTGTTTTATGGAACCGGAATGCGCCTAAGCGAGTTAACAGGGTTAAACCTTACCGATATTGATTTAAAACAAAATCAGGTAACTGTAAAAGGTAAAGGCAATAAACAGCGCATTATTCCATTAGGTAAAGCAGTGGCTGACATACTGAAGCAATTCAGGGATAAAAGAACTGAGTTATACGGAGAACGAACAGACGGAGATGCCCGAAAAGCTTTATTTATTGCAGCCAGTGGCCAACGCATGTACGACAGAGCAGTAAGATATATGGTAGAAAAGTATTTAAAGAAAACGAGTGAGGTCACGCAAAAAAGCCCACACGTATTACGGCACAGTTTTGCCACGCATATGCTGGACAACGGAGCGGACATTCGAATCATTAAAGAGTTTTTGGGACACGCAAACCTTGCCGCAACGCAGGTTTATACACACACAAGTATTGAGAGATTGAAAAATGTGTACGAGCAAGCCCATCCACGAGCTAAAACATAATTAATATACACTACAATTAAGGAGTAGAAAAAAATGAAAACTACATTCACAGCACGCCATTTTGAAGCAAGCGCAGATCTACAGCAATACTGCAGAGACAGTGTTGAGAAACTTGAACAATTTTATGACAGAATTGTAATGTGTGACATTATTCTGGAGCCTACTCCTTCGGATGAAAATCCCCAGCAAGCTGAACTTATTGTAAAAGTTCCTCGCAAAGTACTCACGGTAAAAGAGACCGCAAAAACGTATGAACAAGCACTGCATAACGCGGTGGAGGTCATAAGCCGGCAGCTGAAGAGATACAAAGACAAAATGCACGCAACCCAGTAATAATTAACTTATGCCCTTTTCACCTCAAGACCCAATCCCGCGCAAAGACAAAATCTCAGTTGAGTATTTAGTCAAAAGATTGCGCGAGCGCGTGAATATTAATTTAGAATCATGTGCCTCGGAAGAATGCAGTTCCGGACGGTTTATTACCGAAGCTGACTTGCATCGGCCGGGATTGGCTCTTGCAGGGTATATAGATTTATTCACCTATCAGCGAATCCAGGTTATTGGCAATACCGAGACCCAATTTTTAGGGCACATGGGTAAAGACAAACAGCTGGAATCGTTCAGAAATATCACTCAGTTTGATATACCCGTAATATTTTTAACTGACAATAATGAACTGCCTGAGTATTTATTAGATATTGCCAGAGAAGACGGTATTCCGGTTTATTCGACACAGCTTGAAACTACCCGGTTCATGTATATACTGCGGGATTTTATGGAAGATCAGTTCGCATTGCAAACAATGGTTCATGGTTCAATGATGGATGTTTATGGCATTGGAATTTTAGTAGCGGGTAAATCAGGCATAGGCAAAAGTGAAGTTGCACTCGATTTAGTTGAACGAGGACATCGCCTGGTAGCCGATGATGTGGTGATGCTCACCAAAAAAAACAATGTATTAATGTCATCCGCTACCGAGATGAGCAAACATTTCATGGAAATACGAGGCCTTGGCATTGTCGACGTTATGTCGATGTTTGGTATCAGGGCTATCCGGTATCAAAAAAGACTGGAAGTGGTATTAGAACTGACTCTTTGGGATGAAACCCGGGAAGTTGAAAGAACCGGCTTAAATCATGATTCTGTGAATATATTAGGCCTGGATATCCCTCTTATCCACCTCCCCATTACTCCCGGAAAAAATATCACCGTAATTGCAGAAGTCATCGCCATGAACTATCTCTTAAAACACTACGGGTATGATCCGGCAAAAGCTTTTCAGGAACGAATTAAGTCCAGTATTGGAGAAAAAGCAAAAGGTGGAGACATGACTCCCAAACGAGCGATTGAATATTTTGAAGGAGATATTGAATAAAATTGTAACATTAGAGTTTTTGCTTACTCTTTGAATGTGATACTCAGGTTATTATCTTAGGCAAGTTTTGGAATTAGGGTTAGTGTATGTCATTAAAGAATCATTATTACTACGACGAAGCGAAATGTGAATTTGTACCTATCAAGTACAATCGCATTGAACAAGTTATTTACAACTTATCAATTTGGATTTTATCCGGTGTTGTGCTTACCGGTATTGGTATAATCCTGCTCGCAAATTATATCGGTACCCCGGCTGAGCTTGCACTTAAAGCTGAAAATGAAGCTCTTTATAGTCAGCTCGAAACTACAAGAACTGCACTTGTAGATTTAGATGAACAAATTAGCAGCATTGCCGAAAAAGACAATGAAGTCTATCGCTCGGTCTTGGGGATGGAAAGAATATCTTACGAAGAAAGACAAGCCGGTGTCGGTGGTTCTGATCCTTACGATGAATTCGACGTTTACAGTGAATCCACTGCGGAACTGTTGAAATGGACTGCTTCTAAAGTTGACAATTTGGAACGCAGAATCAGTATTCAACAATTGAGTTTTGAGGAAATTAAGAATCAATATAACATCAACAAGGAAAAAATGAGCCATATTCCGGCTATTAAACCTACTGCCGGAATTTTGCTAAGTGGCTTTGGAATGAGAAACCACCCTATTCTTAAATACAAACGCCCTCATAATGGCCTCGATTTCAGAGCTGATATTGGAGATCAGGTTTTAGCAACCGGTAACGGAACCATTAAATATGCAGGGCCTCAAAGCACTCTTGGTAAAATTGTTATCATTGACCATGGGTTTGGCTTTCAAACTCTCTATGCTCATTTATCAGGATTTGCAAAAGGAATTAAATACGGAGCTAAAGTTGAACGAGGCCAGCTAATTGCGATGGCGGGTGACTCCGGCCTTTCTGAGGGCCCCCACCTGCACTATGAAGTGCATTATAGAAACAGAGCAGTAGATCCTATTTACTATCTTTTTGCTGATACCTCACCCGAAGAATATGCTATGTTCAAAGAAATCTCAGAGAACAATAAAAATTCTCTGGATTGATTTAATATTAACATTTAGAGCCTCTTTCTGAGGCTTTTTTTATAGCATCATACTTTTCTTTTCATTTTCTTAGGTACTCTATGTAAACCAATTAAAGCCCTTATGAAATTACTTACTGCTTTCCTCATCTTTGCCTTTTCTGTTATTACTTATCCTGTTTCTTCACAATCGGTACTCTCCCCCAACCATAAAGAAAATGTCCGGCAACTGATCCACATGGCCATGGACAATGATCTTGCCTGGGATCGCCTTACATATATGGCTGATACTTTTGGACCTCGGTTTAGTGGCTCTGAAAATTTAGAAAATGCCATGGATTGGATTGTTGAAACTATGAAAGATGACGGCTTTGATAAAGTTTGGACTCAGCCCGTCATGGTTCCTCATTGGGTGCGGGGAAAAGAATCAGCATCCTTAATTTCGCCTCGAAAAAAGAATTTACCAATGCTTAGCATGGGGGGCAGTATTGCCACACCCGAAGGAGGTATTACAGCTGAAGTAATTGTTGTGAAAAGCTTTGAAGAACTGGAACAGGTCAAAGAGCGGGTTGAAGGCAAAATTGTTCTCTATAACGCTGAATTTACCTCGTATGGAAGAACGGTCCAATATCGAATGAACGGGGCCTCAGAAGCGGCGAAACACGGAGCTGTAGCAAGTATTATTCGTTCTGTGGGGCCTTATTCTATGCAAACGCCTCACACCGGAACCATGAACTATGAAGAAGGGGTAAAGAAAATTCCACATGCCGCCATTACCATTGAAGATGCAATGATGATACAACGCCTCTATGATCGCGGTGAGAGCATCAAAATTCATCTTGAATTGAATGCCCAGACATTGCCTGATACTGAATCACGTAATGTGATTGCGGAAATAAAGGGAACTGAATTTCCTGAGGAAATCATAGTGCTTGGCGGACATATTGACTCATGGGATGTTGGTCAAGGCGTAATGGATGATGGCGGTGGAAGCATAGCCGCCTGGGAAGCTGTACGGTTAATGAATGAATTAGGGATAAAACCCAAGCGGACTATCCGTGTAGTACTTTGGACCAACGAGGAAAACGGATTGAGAGGAGCAAATGAATATCACCGGTGGGTGAAAAATGAAGAGAAGTCTTTGGATAATCATGTATTAGCCATTGAATCTGATGCCGGGGTTTTTGATCCGGTTGGATTTGGGTTTTCAGGAAGTGATCAAGCTTATGAAATTCTTACTGAAATCGGTTCAACTTTAAAACCTATTGAATCCGGTGAGGTAACCAAAGGCGGCGGCGGAGCTGATATTGGGCCACTTATGCAAGACGGGGTGCCCGGAATGGGCTTGGTGGTGGATGGTACACGCTATTTTTGGTACCATCATACGGCCGCCGATACTATGGATAAACTGGACAAAGACGACTTTAACGAATGTGTCGCTACCATGGCAGTTTTTGCATACGCTGTAGCCGACCTCGAAGAACGATTACCCCGATAATATTCAAACTTTCTCTCTGCTCTTTTGGATAAAGACCTCGCATATAATATCAAGTGGGGTTTTATTTCTATTTCTCCAAAAATGCTTTTTCAAGCTGCTTTCCGGCCTTTATAGATTTTCTAAGCCACTCCAGTTTTAATTCTTCCATCTCCTCCTCCGTAAGATTCCAATTTATATCAGAATCTTTAAGCCTTCGAGTGATATTATAAAGACAAACTGCTGCACTGACTGAAATATTAAAACTTTCACTGAAGCCGGCCATCGGAATTTTCATAAATCCATCAGCCAGCTCCCTGGCTCTGTCACTAATACCATCTATTTCTGAACCAAATACTATAGCGGTCTTTTGTGTGATTGGGAGTTCATTCAGAGTGATGTCATTATCATGAGGAGTAGTTGCTATGATGTTATAGCCTTGCTTTTTTAAGGTATTAAAGCAAATCTCTGTGTTATCAGTTTTTGGAGTTTTATACCGATGGAGCGTAAGCCATTGATCGGCCCCAATAGTAACCTGACTTGAAGCATCAAATTCGTTCCTATTTTCGATGATATGGACATCCTGGATACCAAATCCATCACAACTTCGAAGTACCGCACTGGCATTATGAGATTGATAAACATCTTCTACTACCACTGTTATATGCCGGGTTCGCTTCTCGACAATTTCCACAATTTTTTTCCACCGCGATTCAGTTGCAAATTCACGCAAATATTCAATTAAAGCGGATCGACTCGATTTGTTCATACTCTTGGATATAAAAAAGTCCCCCAAATAAAATACTTGAGGGACTTGAAAATCAAAGGCTTATTCGTTTATTCACAACGAAATGCAAATCCTTTCTTACGGATGGTTTCTATATAATCAACATCAGTGTGCTCGCGTATTTTTTTTCTCAAATAACTGATATATACATTTATATAGTTCGTCTGCGTATCAAAATGGATGTCCCAGACTTTATCTGCTAATTCTTCCTGCGTAATTACCCGGTTTCGGTTTTTCATAAAATAAACCAACAGGTTGAATTCATTGTTTGTTAGCTGAACTTTTTCATTGTTTATGGAAAATTCACGTTTTAACAAATTCACCTTCAATTCACCACAAGCCAACTGTTGTTCGCCACCTGACTCTGATCTTCGCTTAATAGCTGTCATGCGGGCAATCAGCTCTTCAGTATTAAACGGCTTTGTAAGATAATCATCCGCTCCAACTTTCAGCATCTTTACTTTTACATCGGTTTCCTGTTCTCCGGAAAGAATAAGAACCGGTGTCTCAACATTTTTTTCTCTAATATTTTTACACACTTCATACCCATCCCCATCCGGTAATCCAAGATCAAGGATTATCATATCGTAGTCATTACTTATTGCATTGGCTTCACCATCAGTAGCATTATCTGATATAGAAACTGAATTTCCATTATGCTCAAGCACAGCCTTAACTAAAGTACGAACAGACGGGTCGTCTTCAATTACAAGTATATTCATTTCCTTCCTTAGAATTAATTTGCAGCGATATAAATGGGAACCTTAATGATTTTTAAGCTAGCGAATAATAGCTACATTAAAATAACTTAACAAACATTAGAAGCAAAAAAAGTATAACAAAAAAAATCAGCATTTAATGTAACCTGCTTCTATCAGCCATTTTTGAGTTTCCTCAACAAAAACAGTGTTAAGTTCATGTGCCGCTTCCACCAATTTAAACGTAGCATTAAATCCTTCTTGCTGTAATAGTTGAATACATTTTTTCTGAGGATCTGGATATACGCTGGTGTCTTTCTTTCCATGAAGTGCCAGAATATTAATGTGTTTTGCTTGTTCACGCTTGCCTTCAAATGCTTCGGTTTTAATTCTGCCACCTATTACAACCAACTCATTTACATGTTTCCATCTTGAAAAGGAAAAATAACCTCCCAAATATCCTCCCATGGAATATCCAAATACACAAAGCCGGCTGATTTCAATCACGTCAACCAGTCCGTCAATTATTTCCTGAATAAATTCAGAAGCTACTTCCATAGACTTTATAAATTGCCCTTGATTCCCATCATATAGATACCATGCCCTGCCCCACTTCGAAACATTAGTCTTTCCGGATATATCATATATCGGATAAGGCCCTTGAACAAATAAATGATAAGCTTCAATATCTAATAATGCCTGAACTTTCTTTTCAAAATATTGAATATTCTGATCATAGCCATGCAGATATACAATCAATGGTTTTTTACCTTTTTTTCCAGTCTCAATTAGTTTGTAAGGCACTTCAGTTTTAAAAGAAGTTTTTCCTGATATCAGAACGTTTCGCATAAAAAGATTGATTTAGATTTTTTTTGATGATCCGAAAAATGTCTCTGCCCTGAATTTATAGCTTAAAATCGAACTTAATAGATAAAACATCTTCTCATTTAAAATTGACAAAATAGCAGTCACAGTATATTTCACATTAGCTTAACAGCTTGTTAAGCTTCTCGTAATTAATAATGAAGATTATGGAATATGAAAAACCTCTTTCCATATTTTGTCTGTTTCATCCTTTTGTTGTGCACCGTGAATTCCTATATACTCGCACAAGAGCAAAAGCGTGAAGTAGAAACATCCATTAAAAAGGCTGAGATACCAGCTGCTGCTTTAAACATTCTAAATGAATTTTGGAATGACGAAAAAAAAGCAGACTTTTACCGCGAATTTGATGGTAAGTCAGTGAGCTATGAAGTAAAATTCATTCATAATCATCACTTACTAAGCATGGAATTTAGTAAAGAAGGATTGCTTCAAGATATTGAGCAACTCACTGAATTCGATGAAATTCCTGAAAAACAGGAAATACTATCAAATCATATTTACATGATCAGTACACCAAATTCAAAGTAACCCGTGTTCAGCGGCAACATACAGGCGATGATTTAGCTTAAAATTTTCTTAATGAAGATTTTAGACTCATAACCATTCGTTATGAATTGGAAGTTGAAGCTCAAAACAAAGAAGAATTGGGAACTTTTGAATTTTTGTTTAACAAAAATGAACAATTTCTTCAGAAACGTAAAATTGTGAGACGTTCGCTGGATAACATCTGGTAATACATGAATTTTTTAAAAATCGGATTGCTGTTTGTGGTAACAGGAATCTTTACCTCAACTGCTTTAGCACAGGAAGCCGATCTTATTTGGAGTCCGGAACTCTCCTATTCCTGGAAACAATCAGACCGACTTGGGTTCACGGCTAAGGTTTCAATGTTTAACTCTCTTAGAGATCTTGACAACAAATCAGCTGTGCAATATATAGAACCTACACTTACCTTCTCGTACAGTACTTCTCCAAGAGTTAAATTAGGCGGCGGATATTACTACAGAAACTCCACGCCCTTCCTACCCGGATATCAATATGAACATCGTTTTTTAGAGCAGATCGGTTTTATTTCTTTTATCGGAGATAAGCGTATTGCACATCGATTAAGAGCTGAACAGCGAGTGCGGTCAAGTTCTTATCAAAACAGAATTCGGTATCGAATCAGCTATGACTTCCCTCTTGAAGGAGAAAAACTTGATGCCGGAGAGAAATATTTTATCGTTAAAAATGAAATGATGAGCGCCTTTAATAAAGATGCTGCTGATGCTGAGAACCGAGCTGATATTGGCTTGGGCTGGTATTTCAATGAAAAGCAAAAATTTGAGCTTGGACTACAATACCGAACGCAAGATATCTTTAGCGACAGTGGTATCAGTCATCTGATTCTTATTAGAACTTCATATTACATGAACAGGTGATCTCAGAAAGGCCAACGGTCTATTACAATTTCTACGACCGACTTTTTTTGTATAACTGCGTATATGCATAGAATGAGTACTGCAAGATGAAAGAATGGATCCATTCGTGCAAAAAAACTAACGGTGAAACCATACGTGAAGAAATTCACGTTCAGCTTTATCATCCAATATAAAAACTCAAAAAAGAAAAGTGTTGAGAAGAAATTCATTGCCCCGATAACATAAGGGTTCTTGTCCTTATGCATTTTCTCATGAGCTTCGATACTCTTATACTGACTACTCAGATCCCGACCAATTTCATTTTCGAATTCCTTTCGATCCAGCTCTTGTTCTATTTTATTTTTCTTCTTCATAAAAGAATTCAATCATATTCCCGTCCGGATCTGATATGAACAAAAACCTGCCCTTTTTGCGATTGGCAGGACCACTCATAATAGTTACTTCCTGCTCCCGAAAGTATTTAGCCAACTCATCCACTTGTTTGGGATCATCCACATAAAAGCCGAAATGATCAACGCGAAAATCCCTTGAAGTAGGATCATAGCTGGTTTCAGCTTCTACAATAACCAAGGTATCTTCTTCCCCGATCTTATAAACTGCCATGCTTTGCCCCATGGTGCGAACAAGTTCTAACCCTAATATATCACCATAAAACTCTTTCGATGCATCAATACGATTAACTCTTATGGTAATGTGATTTATTCCGGATGGTGTAAAATTCATATTTGTATTCAGATAGATTTAAGTTGTTTTCGGTTTTAAACATACAACCCGATTGGGAAATTCCAAACTAAAGAATCATAATTTACCACAGATCGTAATCCGAATCATGGTATTTTGGTATGAACTGTAAAATTGTAAGGATATTAATTTCAGGTTTGGAATTTGAACCTTGGAATTTGATATTTGTCCATCTTCATCAAAAACCCCAAAAATTTTGTCCATACTCTATATTGTAGCAACACCTATTGGTAACCTGCAGGATTTTTCACCCCGAGCTGTAGAAGTCTTGAAATCGGTGGATTATATAGCTTGTGAAGACACCCGCACTTCCGGAAATCTTCTGCAACGGTTTCAAATTGGCAAACCTACCTTTTCTTTTCATCAACATAATGAACACCGTAAAGTCGGGCACTTGATGAATATATTAGATGCTGCTCAAGACGTAGCCCTTATCAGTGATGCGGGAATGCCGGGAATATCTGATCCCGGGTTTTTAGCGGTTAGAGCTGCTCAAAAAGGCGGTCATACCGTAATTGTTATCCCTGGCCCTGATGCTGCAACCACCGCCCTTGTTGCCAGTGGATTACCATCCGATCGCTATGTGTTCGAGGGATTTCTACCCCACAAAAAAGGACGACAAAAGCGTTTGGGTGAGTTGTCGGAAGAAGAAAGAACGATTGTCATATATGAAAGTCCAAACCGGCTGTTAAAGCTACTGGGGGAACTCGAAAAACATTTTGAACCCGAGCGATTGGCTGCTGTTGCCCGGGAGCTTACCAAAAAGTTTGAGGAAGTAATCCGCGGCACAATAACCGAACTCAAAACCGAGTTTGAGAATCGGGACTCAATAAAAGGTGAAATTGTAGTTATTATATCAGGAAAAGGATATTCAGAATGAAAAAGTGGCTGGAAAATAAATGGGTACTCTCAATAGCGGCCGGAGTTTTATTAGGGCTTAGTTTTCCGCCCGTGAATCTTTCCTTTTTAAGTTTCCCGGCATTTATTCTATTTTTTCATCTCGCCCAAAAATGTAACTCCTATAAACAACTTGCCTATTACAGCTACGCCGGTTTTGTAGTTTGGAACTTAATTGGCACTTATTGGCTCATGATGGCAAGCCTGCCTGCCGGAGTAGCAGCTATCCTGGCAAACAGTGTATTAATGACCATACCTTTATGCCTGATAAAATACTTTTCAGAGAAAAGCTCCGCTCCTCTCTTAACTTCCTTGTTGCAAACTTCTGCCTGGGTTGGATATGAATTTCTTCATCATAATTGGGATCTGTCGTGGACATGGCTGGCCGTCGGTAATGGATGGGCCAATTTTATCGGTATCATTCAATACATTTCAGTCACCGGCTTTTTGGGAATTTCTTTTTGGGTGGTTTTAAGTTCTGCTCTTACTTATCAGCTTATACTCCGAAAAGAAAAAAACATTCTCTATGCTACAATTGCCGTTTTTTTGTTTTTCCCATTATGGTCTTTACTGATATATGAGGATCATTCTGAAGCTGATAGCCAAAACCGCACTGAAGTAGCAATTATACAGCCTAATCACGACTCTTATCAGAATTATGCCGGAATGAGTGGGCTTACTGAAGTTGTTGACAGCTTGTTTACACTTACTGAACGAACAATCACTTCCGAAACGGAACTGGTGATATGGCCCGAAAATGCAATTGATGGATATATCTTTAAGGACTCTCCCACCGCATCCCGATTAGCCGATTCTGCTCAGGCTTGGAAGATCAACTTTTTAGTGGGTACCGGGCTTTACAAATCTTATCCTGCTGATACAAAAGAGCTTTATCGCGGAACCTTTCGCGGTTTACCCTATAATGCTTTTAACGCGGCTTTATTTGTAAATACTATGGGAAACATTGAAGACTATGAGAAAGCCAATTTGGTGCCTGTAGTTGAACGTGTTCCCTTTGTTAATACCCTGGCAGCTATCGACATTTTTGACTGGGTTGATTGGGGAAAAATCGCCGGTTTTGGAAAAGGGACTACCCCCGATATGATTTCTACAGATACTTTTACCACTCCGGGGCTTATATGCTATGATTCCGTATATCCATCCTGGATTCGCGAATTTGTAAAGCGGGACGCAACTTTTCTTACCATTATAACAAACGATGGTTGGTGGGGAGATACCAGCGGACATCATCAGCACTTTGCTTATGCCCGGTTACGTGCTATTGAATTTGACCGATGGATTGCGCGAAGTGCCAACAATGGAATCTCAGGAATTATTGCCCCAAACGGAAGTATCCTCCATAAAACTGACTATTGGGTTCGTACAGGATTTACGAGTACTATCCAAAACAGAAGCACTAAAACAATTTACACACGATTTGGAAATTGGCTGCCTCTTTTGTGCCTCACTCTTACAATCACATTTTGGGTGTTCTTTAGAGTCAGAAATAAGGAGTAGTCAATAATTTCAAATTACTACCTGGATTGAATAGCTATTCTGAAATTAAAGCGAATATCATGGTTGGTTCGCGGCGGGAATGCAGATGACTTTGGTTCTACCTTGGTAAAGGTATATTCAAAATTAGATGTCACAGTTTGAGAAAAACGGTATCCTAACACTAAAGAAGCATTAATTCGCTTTTGTCCGGTTGTAAAAGGATCGGTAAAATCATATTGGCTTGCATTCGGTATCGGGTCAAGTTCATTTAGCACTTGGCCTATATCCTGATTCAGGTAAAATTTCTCTTCCGTATCATCCGCGAACCCACCATTAATTGTTACATCTATATTGTTCTTTATCCTTGGTAAAAATGGAAGAGTAACCCGTCGAAATGTGTAATTGATGGAAGTAGTAAGTCCTTGTGACAATCGCTCGGTCACGGTTCTACTGGATAGTGCAAGACTGTTTGTTTTACTTCTGTCAAAACTAATTTGAGTTCTAAGGTCCGATTCCCAGGTTACGTTCAATTGAATAAGTGGAGAAAAACGTTGTTCTACATTAATTGAAGTAGGTTCAAATTCCCCTTTCACATCAATTACACTAAAAGCCCCAATACCTTGTCCGGGCTGTTCACCTGTGATAGTATTTAAATTCCATCCAACCCTGTAATTTCCTGTATAGCTGTGGGTAAGGGTGGCTCTTCTCATCATATTCCCAAAAAGGGGAATTAAATCTTCCACTCCTGTCCATGTAACTCGCCAATTGGGCTTGGGTATTGGCGTATATCCTTTTTCACCTATAGCTTTTCCGCCTCCGAGATACGCTTTGCGAAAATCTTCTTCTAAAGTATTTCGGTTAAGAACGATACGCCCATCTCCGTTTCCGGTTTCATCACTAATAGTATCTGTTCCATCCAGATCATCAAAAGCCGTTTCCAGCTGTCGTTCAAACAACTCTCTATAACCTCTTCCAAAAGCCCAAACCGAAGAGCTAATATTTCCCCCGGCTGAAACGGTAGAACCAAATTCACCGGCTGGAGTCAATGAAATATTATCAGTCTTTCGCTCATCCCATTTTGTATTCCAGCTTAAATCCACCGACAAATTGGAAAACAAATTGAGTTTGGTACCCATGGTGATGTTGTCAGAATAATTATTGTTTTTGGGGAGGGTTATTGTCCTTCCGGCAGGCCCTTGCTGTATCAACTGAGAACGGGACAACTCGTCCTGAAAACCCAGCCTATATCCAAAAGGGGGAGAAAAACTTTCATCTCCCTGACTTCCAAATGCATAATATAACTGTGAGTCTCCACTGTATCCTGCCTGACTTGAAGTTTCGGTATCATTATAAGTGACATCAATACTCTGCATACTGAAAATAGCCAATACCACTTTTCGGCCTATATACCGGATGCCATTAAACAAATCAGGAGACTGCACCAGGTTTTCTTCTGTGTTGTCAGCATTCAACCTGTTTCGGTCACGAGTTTCCTGAGTATCAGCTTCTTCCAAATTTTCGAAGAACGGAACCTTATCTATCAGTTCTCCAATGCCAAATTTAAAGTTGTGATCCAACCTGAAGCTGTTCGATACCCCGGCTCCCAAATTAGAACCCCTGGGGCTGTTAGTCCAACCAAAGCCCCCGCTATATGACGCCGAATAGGTAAGCCAGCTGAGGGCGCTTATATCATTGAATCTGGGCCTCCAGCTTGCTGTATATGTTTCTTCATAATTAGATCGGCGGGCAGAAAGGGTATCCGTTACCAATTTATTCAAAACCTCAAAAGTTGGAACCACCCGGTATGAAGAGCTATCAGCTTTAATGCCGGTGATGTTTATATTTTCCCGCCCGGCACTTGATAAATCAAAATTGGTATTCGTTCTAAAGGAAATTGGAATTGCGGGGGTTAAATTATAACTAAACCCAAAGGTAGATCGCTGATTGAAAGTGTGGCTCTGCTGCAACGGCTGAATTTCTTCTAAACCATTCGCATCTAAATTCGACCTTCTTCTTTTCTCGGTATAAGATCTGTTTAAATTTGCAGAAGCATTTATAGATGAAGGCATATACCCCAATCTCAGCCCAGAAAGTACCCCGGCTATCGGAATGTCTTCAGTAAATGCAAAAGGCCTGAATAACTTCACATTGTTAAAAGAAAGATTGTATTGAATGGAAGAGGTAAAATTCCAATCATTTTGAAATTGAATTTCCGGATTTTTCGCACTCCCTTCGTTATAAACATAACTTAGTTTAGTTCTGTCTATAGTGTATTGGGCTAACTTACTTTTCGAGTTTTGTTTGGAGATATTGGATACATTAATCGAAAAATTATCTCTTACTGTCTCAATTTCATCAATACGCTGATTAATCTGGGTCTCCTTTTGCGATTTATTAAGCTCATCATTTTCATTGGTGGCATTAATAAAATCTTCCAGTCTTATATCACCTTGATTTGGCAGAAATTTGGGTGTAGATACATTTTTACGAGTGGAAACAGTAACCGGGAAGCTCCATCCATAACGGTCCGGAATCAGTTTATGAAGGTTTATAGTTGAATTCAGGTCATACCCGATGTCATCGGATACACTTCGATTCCCCAGCCGCGATTCAAGTCCGCCAAAACCGTTGGTCGTACGTGTGAAATTTGTATTGACAGTTGCAAAATCAGCCAGTTTAAAACTTGCTTTTGCATTCGCCTTCCACCCTTTTTCATTATCAAAACCGGAAACACGCAGCTCATTAAGCCAGAACTCAGCATTCAAATTAGGGGTACCGGGAGAACTTACATCACCGGGATCATAGGGATTCAAAATCCCCATACCAAGTTCGGAAATCCTACCCAGTGAAGGATTACCTTTAATTACAACCACGGCCCCTTCAACCGCGTTATCTTTGCTTGAAGACAGTGCTAATTCAAATCGCTGCGCCGGATCTATGCCTGTCTGCTGGTCCCGAAGTTGTTTTAATTCATTGAAAGCGGACAATATTACATTCATACTATTTTCATCATAACGCCAAACCTCTTCCGCATCTGCCCCCAGATTTCCACTACCATCGGGACTATAATTAGAATAAGGATAATCCGGATCTGAAGGAGTAACAGGCTGCCGGTACTCATAATAGTTAGCATTTAAGTCCGTCCCCATCCTTATTACTAACTCTGCATGCCCACGTTCTTCAGGCCCGTCACCATACCCTTCACCATGTACAAACATACGCATGTTTGAATAGTTCAGGAGATTCAACCCACCGGGATACACACGCTTCACCATCTGTAACTCACCGGCACCTAAATCTTCCACACCCAATACAATGGACTGTTCGTTGGCCAAGGATTGCACTTGTGCCCCTCGATTTAACGCCCGAATAGAACCCTCCGGCTGACGGTATGGAATCGGTGCCCGGTTTGCATTTTCCTCAATGTTAATCGTTGATACACGGAACTCTCCTGTTGCATTCTCAGATTCATCAAGATCATCCACTTTACGCCATTGACTTCCAATAAATTCAAAACTGGCAAATCGCATGGTAAACGGTTTTTCATATCCCGACATCCACATTCTGATATGACTGATATTCTGAAAACCATCAATATCACCCACTTTCCGCGTGAATTCTGTCAAAGGGATCCGTACTAAATGCCAGCGGTCTTCCTGTCGCTCTCCTGAAACTTTATCTACTATATAAGTTCCTTCACTACCAATTTTTAAATTATCAAAATCAGCTGGATTTAGATCTATTTCATACTGATAGTAATTGTTATTGGTTTCTATATTTGCCCGACTTACTAAACCCTCAGAATCCGGCCTTGGAGTGATCGCTCTTTTATCTCCCCCGGCGATAGGCGTATTACCTTCATGATACCCAAGTACACGATGGAAACGTTCATGAAGAGGTAAATTCTGGACTTTAGACTCCCCGTAAAAAACGTAGTCATCGTTAGAAGGGTCGGCTAAAATTTCCGAGAATTCAGAACTGCCCTCACCGTAGACCACGCGCATTGAATCTATAAAATCACTAAACAGTGCTGTTTCAACTTTTTGGGCATCAAAACCATTACCACTCGGTACACCGTCAAAACCCACGTCTTCCAAAGATCTGTTCTCATTTGAAAACTGTCCCTGGGGTGCAGTAGGATTAGCCGGAACGTATGAGCGGGCATTTTCGCCAAAACTATCCAGTTCAAGATTGGCGAGATTACCGGCCAGCCCATCTTCTGTATTCAGGTCAAAATTTGGAACCACATCTTCCGAAATCGTCCCAATATCTATATAAATTTTACCATCATAGCTTTCTATATCACCTGCGACAGGGTCCTGACCGTCAGGTAAGATAGGTTGCACCCAAAATTCAATAAATTCAACGTTATTCTGAGTCAAATCTTCCTGCCCGGAAGGCACCGCTGCTGTCATTCCTCCCCACTGATTTTCAGGTGCATTTTCAAGGTTATTTCTCAAGTTATTGTTATAGTTATAGGGGCCTCTTTCTGCCGGGTTATAAAAAACATCCAGGGTATTAATGACTTCTTCTTGTGCAAGATTTGTCTCTCGTCCAGGAAATACTTCTTCTGTCAATATATTCTTAGACTCCGGGGTTACGGCCACCCCACCCAAAATACTGCTGATGTTTCTGGGTATTGTGTACCAGGAAAATTGACTTCTTAAATCTGACCTGGCAATTTTAGATTCAAGGGTGTTTACAGGGCTGAAGGCCGGATTATTAAAATAGGCTTCATCCGGAGAATAGCCCGGAATAGCAGCCGGAGCAGCGGCCAAATTCCAGCGAGTAGCACTCATAAAAGAAATACTCATTTCTGAACCTTCAAAATCATCAATAAAAACCAGTCCATTTTCTTCATCATTGAACAATTCATTATTATCAATAGCGTCTCTTACAGCATTGGTTTGTGCAACTCCCGGCCTTAATTGCGCAAATTCGCCACTCACATTTATATTCGATTCTTCTTTGGTTTGAAGCAAAGGAATCTGATCTATAAAGCGAGTAAGCCAGGGGGTATCGAACTTTGCTCTCGCATCCATGCCTAAAATTGTATTGTTAATGGACTCATTGCCTACGCTAATTTTATCAGATAATGGCTGTTCTTTTAATTTAAAATAGGTGCCCCCGATACTGATATCATCATTGAATTCATATTCTGCCCTGAGACCGGTAAAATTTTTCTGCCCTATTACATTCAACTGATTATTTTCATACTCAATTCTGATATCCTGCCCGGATGCAAGGTATCTGTCATTTAGAATGGTAATCATGCCAAAAGAGTAATCAACTTCATAATCGATGCCCTCAGTAAGTTGAGTACTGTTGGCAAACACCTTCACTGAGCCCTCCACCAAACTTATGCCAAGTGTAAAATTTCCCGACCCCCCCCCTCTTGAAACTCCTTCTATCCTGTAGAAGTTATTTTTATTGGATTGATCGGCTGTATTTTGTCTTTCATTATAGAGTTCTGTATAAGCCGAAGATTCAATCAATGAATCAGAAGCCGCTGTTTGTTCAAGAACCGTTCTAATTCTTTCTCCGAAGGGCTCAAGATATGGGAATATAATAGTTCCGTTACGCGGGTTAAGCACTATACCGGAAAAATCAATCAGGTTATCGGGATTTGCCGCCCCTTGAGTATCGGTACGGTCTAATCCCAACTCTTGCAAAAGTGGCAGACTCCTTCCCGGTAAATTAGTGTCATCTACGTTACCGGCTGTATATTTAATATCAACTTCTAACCCCTCTTGTGTCACATTAGAAACTCCCAAAGAATATACATTTCGCATTGTTAAAGGCCAGGACTTAAGATCCGGTGTTGGATTGTCCGGACGTATGAGTTTCAGGTACGTTAATCCGGAAGACTGAGGGGAAATGTCGCCTATTTCAACATTATTGACTCCTTCCCCGGGCACTCCCTGTCTTACAAATGATACAGCCAAAAATGTACCCGAATTTAAACCTCTGTTCAGGCTTATATACCCCAGCGTCTTGTTAACTGTATAATCGACCCCTTCCTGTAAAGGACGAAAATACCCATTGTAAAAGTCATTTCCGGAAACATTGAAAGACTCCGCTGATGCACTGGTGTTTTCACGGTTATTTTCCAATAAAACATCATCAATGCTGTCGTTCTCAGGATTTGGCAAACCATAGGTTCCATCTCCATTTTCAACTACACCCAAATCCACAAAAGCGGCTGCACGAACTGCCTCGGGATCAGTTGTATTAACCTGAGGCTCCGAGATCCAAATCCTAAGGTCAGAAATTTGGTAAGCCTGGCCTAATTGCTGCGGATCGGCTACATTGTTTTCAAATTCTTGCCGATTATAAAAATCAATAAAAAAGTGCCGGTTATTCTGATATTGAGAAGGTTGAATGGAAAATTGAGTTTCCTGAGAGCCTCCTGTAATAGTTTGGGTCTGGCTTTCTCCTTTTTGCTGAGAAAGAACTGAAGTCATTTTAAATGAACCAAGTTCAGCTATCGACTTTATACCAAAAAGTGACGCTCCACCGCGAATGAGAGAATTCCCGGTTTCCATCGAAACGTTCCCCATCTCAATCCTTTTTATAATTTCATCCTCGTAACCTTCGTAAACAATACTTAGCCTGTTTTGAAAATCGAAAGCCCGTTCTGTATCCCAATCAGTGGCTATGGTTAGCTTTTCTCCTATTGTACCCTGAATATTCAGCTGGAGATTTTGATTAAAAGTCGGGTCAATCCTTCTCTGTAAATCGGGTTCAATGGTAGGATCATCAATGTTTTGAATTGCTACCCCCACATTCATATTTGCAGATCCATTCACCTGTAAATTCACTTCAGGCTTACCAAAAATGGTGGTAAATACAGATGATTCTCCGCCCGGAATTTGCAAACTGAAGTCAAGTAATCCTCCTCCCTGTTCACTTGTTTGCTTACCTTCTTCAATGAGATCATAGGCAATCTCTCTCTTTTGCTGCTTCCTTATTTCCTTTGCATACTCTTCAAAATTATACACTAAGGGTACAGTGACATCAATTCCATCTATTCTTCGTCGAATTATATAGGTATTAACTGAATCCCAATCGGTTGTAAACTCCTCTTTAGATAATTTGATGTTATAGAGCTTACCGGGTAACACTCCCTGGGGGTAACTGACAGGAGACTCCGGCATCCGATAGATAAATTTCACCCCGTCGAGGGTACTATCAGCCTCTGAAACTGTTTGTGCTACATCAGTAGTATCTTGAGCCTTGGAGATACCAATCAAGAGCAACCCATTCATTAGACATGCGAATGGCAAGTAATAAACTAACTTTAAAAAAGAATGCACCGGATTAATTACTGACTCGGTTATTACTAATTTTCTGTAGCTTTAGGCGATAGGCTGACCTGTTTATCTTTTTTTAATTTGCACATGCTTGGTTGCGTCCGATAATACCATATATTTCAATATCTTGAAAATTTAATACACCAATGGCATTTTTCACTCGTAATTAAAATGTCTATCATTTACAGTTGTTAATAAAAATTCACAAGTACCGGAATAGCAGTGGGTAAATTTATCAATAAACTACAAATAGACCTGCTTAAAAGGCATGTCAATCCTTTTCTATTCTGCTTTTTTACGCTGATGTTTCTTTTGTTAATGCAGTTTTTGATTCTGCATATTGATAATCTGATTGGTAAAGACATTCCGCTTAAAGTTATCATTGAGTTAATCCTGACGAATTTGGCTTATATGGTAGTCTTAGCGGCTCCTATGGCGGTACTTGTAGCTACATTAATGGCATATGGTAAGTTTTCAGAACTAAATGAACTTACCGCACTTCGGGCTTCCGGTATTAATCCCATGAAAATCATACGTCCCGTTTTAATAACGTCCCTTTTACTTTTTGTAGGGCTCGCTTGGTTTTCAAATAATGTTTTGCCTGAGGCCAATCAAAAGGCACGGTCTCTTTTTATTGATATCAGAGTCAAAAAGCCGGGTTTCGAGTTAAAACCAAATATCTTTTATGACGGTATAGAAGGGTATACCTTTTTAGTGGAGAAAATTGACGGTGAAACTGACAGTCTTTACGACATTACTCTATTTCAAAAACCCGAAAATAATCGCGACCGGGCTTATATAATCGCAGAAAAAGGCTTATTGGTAAGTAAAAATGCTCAAGCCCTGAACTTAAACCTGATGAATGGATACAGCCTCAAGTTTACTCAACCCAAACGGGGCAATAATACTTTAATTGAGCGAAATACCTTTGACAAGCATGTAATGACATTGGATCTGTCTGACCTTTCCTTTATGAGATCCGATCCGGAAGATCGAAACCGCAGTGACAGAACCATGAGTTCAAGAGCTATGTTCATAGTGGTGGACTCTCTCTACAAGGAAGTTAATAAACAAGTAGCTATGGCCGGCAAAGACTCCAGCCTTATTGCTTCCAGGAAATATGGGGGTGGGGAATCTTATTTTGTTCACCAACAAATGTCGAAAAATACCAATACCAAACCAATTCCAGCTTTTGAGAGTGGGTATATCGTTCCCAATCATTTTGACAATGCGTCCACCCAACGGTCTTTACTCAGTGAATCTATCCGGCAATTGACAGAATATCAAAAACGATTAGAATCGATACAATCGAATATTGAATGGCGGAAAAAAAGAATTGCCCGGTATTTAGTCGAAATCCATAAAAAACTTTCCATCCCCTTTGCCTGTGTAGTTTTTATACTATTTGGGGCCCCTGTTGGCATCATGACAAAAAGGGGTAATTTCGGTTTTGCCGCACTCATAAGCACTGTGGTTTTAACTTTTTACTGGGTAGCTTTAATTCAGGGAGAAAAATTGGCCGATCGTCTGCTCGTATCCCCTTTTATAGGCATGTGGACATTTAATATCGTACTCTCAATAGCCGGAATATATCTCATCATCCATTTAGCAACTGGTTTTAGTATTAAAGATTTATTTAAGAAAAGTGATTAAACATTTTGACCGATATATATTCCTGAGGCTAACTGCAATAACGTTGTTCGTGTTGCTGATGCTTATTTTCATATTCATCATGATTGATTTCTCTGAAAACAGTGATGATTTTGCCGACCAGGGAGCCGAAATGGCTGAAATATTCAGGAACTATTACCTCAACTTCATTCCTGAGATGACACGATTGGTATTGCCGGTAGCTGTTTTTGTTGCTTGCCTATTCTTAACGGGCCAACTTTCTGACCGGTTGGAAATAACAGCATTGAAGGCTGCAGGGGTTAGTTTATACAGGCTAATAGTTCCTTACATCGTCTTTTCACTTATTTGTGCTGTAGGCATTAGCCTGCTTGATGCATTCATTATACCTAAATCAAATACGGAACGAATAGCCTTCGAGGAAAAGTATCTTCAAAGTAAAACCGAAAGAATTGACCAAAGCGATATCTATCGTCAACCATCTCAAAACACAAAACTGCAAGTCAATTATTTTGATAATAAGCAGCTGATTGCCTACCGTATTCGTCTCATTGAGTTTGAAAATGAAAAAATCACCCGTACTACCACAGCAAACCGAATGGTTTGGATCGATACAACCCAAAGCTGGAGACTTGAGAACGCCACCGAACTCATTTTTACAGAAACCGGGTATAAAGAGGAAAAAATCAGTCAGAAAGACACTGTAATTAACATTTTTCCAAGAGACCTAGCTCGGACAACTTCTGACGTTTACCAGCTAACCTATGCCGAAGCCATTGAATACATCAATTCTATAAAGAGAAGCGGAGCCGGCGGAATTGAGATCCCGCAAGTGCAGTTTTATGGGAGATTAGCCTATCCTTTTTCGATAATTGTGGTAATTATAGTGGGCTTTGCATTTGCAAGTGTTCGCAGAAGAGGTGGCAAAGGAGCTTATTTGGCAGCAGGTCTGACTATCAGTTTTCTTTACCTGGCCTTTATGAAAATCATTGAACCTTTTGGC
Organism: Gracilimonas sp.; assembly: GCF_014762685.1. NCBI lineage: Bacteria > Pseudomonadati > Balneolota > Balneolia > Balneolales > Balneolaceae > Gracilimonas > Gracilimonas sp. The sequence goes on along the minus strand of NZ_JABURM010000005.1, from coordinate 714,676 downwards.
TATTATGGAGCGCTCTCACCTGAGTTAGCAGCTACACTGCCCCATATCTTCTTCTTCCTTGTGGGAATAGGACTGCTTCTCGAAGCAAAAAAATAACTTCAATATTCTTACGCTTCCGGTTGGGGCCCCCGATACATGTGCATATCAACTTTATCCTGGGAACTAATAGCCCCGTGCTCTTTTTCGTAGCGCGCAACATTATCATTTAATGCATTCGCCAATCGCTTTGCATGATCCGGGGTCAAAATCATTCTTTTTACTACTTTAGCCTTGGGTACCCCCGGCATCACCGCAATAAAATCCAGGATAAATTCTGATGGCGAGTGGGTAATCATTACAAGATTTGAGTAAGTGCCCGTTGCTTCTTCTTCTTTTAATTCAATTTCCATTTGTCCGGGATTCATCGTCTGATCTTTCTTGGCCATAATATTTTTTTATAATTGAAATTTATTGACTTACAAAATACAAATTTAGGGATCTATTAATCCAAAAATCCCTGTTCTTTCATCCAGTCATCGTTATAAACCTTATGAATATAACGGGTCCCGCTATCCGGCATTATGATAACCATTATATCATCCTTTCCTAAAGGATTCTCAGATATGTAATCCAGAGCCCCTTTAACCGCTGCTCCGCACGACCAACCGAGTAATAATCCTTCTTCACGAGCCAGTCTCCGGGTTACCAGTGCAGAATCTTTATCATTTACCTGTATAACTTCATCTACATAATCAAAATCAATGGTGCCGGGGATGATGTCCTCGCCAATTCCTTCCGTCATGTAAGGTTTTATCTCATTTTTATCGAATTCACCGGTTTCAAAATATTTTTTATATACGGATCCTACACTGTCAATTCCAATTACCTTGATATCGGGATTCTGCTCTTTCAAATATTTTCCGGCTCCCGAAACGGTTCCGCCAGTTCCCATCCCGGCTACATAATGGGTGATTTTGCCCTCTGTTTGCTCCCAAATTTCCGGCCCGGTTGTTTCGTAATGCGCCAAAAAATTACTCTTATTTTCATACTGATTGGGATAATAAGAGTTTTCAATTTCCTCGCTTAATCTTTTGGCTACAGAATAGTAACTATCGGGATGATCAGCCTCTACATTGGTTGGGCAAACGATTACTTCTGCGCCCAACGCTTTAAGCAGATCTACTTTGGTTTTGCTTTGTTTATCCGTGGTGGTAAAAATGCATTTATATCCACGGTTTACAGCCACAAGTGCCAATCCCATTCCTGTATTCCCGGAAGTCCCTTCAATAATGGTGCCACCGGGTTTTAACAGTCCCTTTTTCTCTGCATCATCAATCATTTTTATGGCAATACGATCCTTGATACTGTGGCCGGGGTTGAAATATTCAACTTTAGCCAACAGAGTACCTGCAGAATTGCCGTTAACATGATTTAATTTGATAAGTGGGGTATTCCCTACTGTTTCAAGAATAGAATTGTTATACATGAATTTATTTGTAATGATAGTTTCTGAACCTAAACCTTAAAACTAAGAAATAATTCAACTATAGGCTTATGAATATTTTAATCTGATTACGAAAAGCAAATTCGCTTGAAATAAAAACTCTTTGTAATCTCAAAGGAATATCCCTTATTTTCGAAGAAACAGTTTTACCTAATCTTCCCAATGTTTATACATCAAGAAAAACCAAAAGACTTTGACTGCGGTTATAATCTCGACCTCATGATTGCCGCACTTCCCCGAATTGAAGATACCCAGGAACGAGTTTCTTACGCCAAGCGAGTGGTCGGGCTCATTAAACAAAGCCATCCTACCTGGGTAGATAAAGATGGCAAAAGTGAAGCAGCATGGGAGCATTTCTTCAAATTAGCTGAATACAATCCTGATGAGTATGGTATTCACAATCCTTATGCTACCGGCGATAATGATGACGCCCAATAAAAGTGAAATAAAAGCTAACTCTTGATTTTCCCTTTATAAAGAGCGCTGATTTTTATCTTCCTCTGTTTAGAAGCATTATTAAATTTCTCTCGAAAACCAAAACAAAATAGTTTAACATTGCTCTAATAATCCGTACTTTCAATTTATATTGAAAATTAAAATCAATGTTATATGGATTCAGAGAATCCCGTTTTTAATGAGGTAAAAGAATGCTTCGGGCAGCAAATATCAAGTTTGGCTCTAAGTGAAGCTATTGAATTCACCTCTGCCCACCCGGAAAAACAATACCTTTCTTTTTCAATTCAGATACCGGTTGTAGATGCCCTTGCTGTTTTAGAACAAAATGCTGATTCGAAAAGCTTTCAATATTATTGGGAAAAACCGTCGAATGGATTTGCAATTGCTGCCGGCGGATCTCTTGAACGTATTCAAACAACCGGTAAAAATCGTTTTAGAGAATCTTCTGATCAAGGGAAAGAGTTACTCAGCAAAGTTTACCATATTTCAAATGTAAAGCATCATTTGGCCTCCGTTCATCTTTTGGGTGGGTTCTCATTTTTTGATCACAATATTGGGCAGGAATGGAGAAGTTTCGGTGCAGGTTCTTTTAATCTTCCGGAATGGGTTTTGGTAAAAGATGGCAAATTTACCGTCCTTACAATCACAAAAAAAATTGAGCCTGGTGTTGATAATCAGCAAATTTATCAATCATATTTGTCAACACTAGATCGTTTAGATTCTATTTGTGATGCGAGTTCATACCATGTAGAATCCAAACAATCATTCAACTCCAAAATTGATATACCCGGTATTGACTCCGAAGCTTATAAACAATGGGTGCATTCTGTTGAAAATGCCACCGACTTAATTAAATCCAAGGCATTTAAGAAAATTGTTTTAGCCCGGGAGCTGAAGGTTAAGCTGCAAAGTCATGTCTCCGACACCCGAATACTCAATCATCTCCGGAATCAATATCCCGATTGTTATTCATTCCTGATAAGACAGGATGGGGAATCAAGTTTTATAGGTAGCACCCCGGAAAGGCTGGCTTCATTTCATGAGCGGGAAGTTCTAACGGAAGGACTCGCCGGAAGTATCTCTCGGGGAAAAACAGCTTCCGAAGATGCAGTTTTAGAACATGAACTGCTTCACAGCCAAAAAGATCTTAGTGAACACGCTTTTGTTTTGGATGCTATTGAAGAAAATCTTCAACGATATTCTGATGTTTTTGAATACCCGGTTTCTCCCGGTATTAAAAAACTTTCAAATGTACAGCACCTTTATACCCCCGTTCATGCTAAAATTAAAAAGGGAGTATCCAGAACGGAAGTATTATCCCGGCTGCACCCCACTCCTGCAGTTGGAGGATATCCGCGTGACGCTGCTATGCCCTTTATCAATAAACTGGAACATTTTGACCGGGGTTGGTATGCAGCTCCCATCGGCTGGATTAACGCCCATGGAGAAGGTGAATTTGTAGTCGCCATTCGCAGTGCATTAATTAAAACTAATGAAGTGCGATTTTTCGCAGGATGTGGTATCGTTGAGGATTCAAACCCTCAAAAAGAATGGGATGAAACAAATCTAAAATTCATCCCGATGTTAACCGCGTTGGAACATGCAAGAAAATGAACCGCAGAATATAGCTTTTTACTGGAGTACCGTTTTTGTTCGCACTTTATTTGAAGAAGGGGTGCAACATGTTGTCATTTCACCGGGATCCAGATCTACATCCCTAACCCTGGCTTTCTCCGCTCACTCCGGATTCACCAAACACATTGGTGTTGATGAAAGATCGGCTGCATTTACAGCATTGGGACTCGCAAAATCTTCCGGCAAACCGGCTGTTTTGGTTTGTACTTCAGGTACGGCACTTGCCAATTACTATCCCGCTGTGATTGAAGCTTCACAGTCAGGTGTGCCTTTGATAATTTTAAGTGCCGACCGCCCTCCCCATTACCGGGGACTCGGAGCTTCGCAAACCATCGATCAGCTTAAAATCTTTGGGAACTACCCTGTTTTCTTTCATGAAGTTGGAGAACCCGATACAAACCCGCGAAGTCTCAAGCGCCTTCAGCTTTCTGCAATGCAGGCTGTTCAGCAGTCGGTTGATGAAACCGGGGTTGCTCATTTGAACTTTCCTTTCTCCAAACCGTTTGAACCAGATCCGAAATTTCTGAAAAAGACTGAATTTGAGAATGAAAAACATTCACGTAAACCTTTTCCTAAATATTCTCAGCAAATAGGTGAAATGGAACTGGGAGAAACTTTTTGGTCGGATTTAATCTCTGCTGAAAAACCCCTTATTATTGTCGGCCCCACCTCCGTTTCTGATCCGCTTGATTTTATAACCCCGCTTGCCCGCACGCTTGAAGCTCCTGTTCTGGCTGAACCGGGATCTCAGGTACCCATTTCCCGTCATACTATTCAAGGATTTGATGGGTTTTTAAGAAATACTGCAAATTGGAATGGATTAAATGCCGATTTAATTTTACGATTTGGGCAACAGCCTGTAAGCAAAGCCTTAAATGAATATTTGGATAAAAATTCGGACGTCATGCAGGTTAGCTTCATGAATCCAAAACAATGGGTTGACGGAAGCTTGTCTTCACATAAACAAATCCAATTAAAAGCACCTCTTAATATTCCCGATGTAACCGGCTCCGCTGATAAAAAATGGCTGAAAAAATGGAAAAAGACTGAAAAAGATTTTAAAGCCTTCCGAGAAGAGCACTTACATCCCTCCACCCCCATAACTGATGGGTATGTATTCTCAAAAGTAAGTGAGACCCAACCCAAAAAATCTTTTGTGATGCTGTCAAATTCATTCCCAGTCCGGGATATGTCGCTCTTTGGAGAATTTGATGGAAAGGAGATTTATGTGAACCGGGGTGCAGCAGGTATAGACGGGATTACTTCTACTGCTATAGGCCTTAGCATAGCAAATGAAAACCCCGGGTGCTTAATGATTGGGGATATTGCGTTTATACACGATACCAATGCGTTATTGATGGCTAAAGAAGTGAAGCAGCCGCTGGTAATTGTGGTACTGAATAATGGCGGAGGAACCATCTTCAGGATGCTTCCGATACATCAAATGAGAATGAAAGATAAGTACACCACTTATTTTGAAACTCCACAAAATACCAAGATTGCCGCTTTGTGTAGAGCACATGATATTGATCACATTTTAGTTTCGAGACCGGAACAAATTATTCCTACCTTTGATAAACTCATTGAAAAAAAGGGAGTTCATGTTATGGAATGTATTACTGATGCTGATGAATCGATGGAACAGCGACACGCTCTTTGGAATTTTAAGATCACAGATAGCTCATGAACATCCGGGTTCGCGGAATCTCTTATCACCTCAAAATTCACCAGGAAAAAGAAACGCTTCCCTATCTTGTTTTAATGCATGGCTTTATGGGATCCGGGAAATCTTTTGCACACCTTACCCCGGCTTTGAAAACCTTTTGCAACCCTATTACCATTGATTTACTGGGACATGGTGATACCGATGGAGCAGAACTGCACTATCGCTTTTCTGCCAAAGAACAAGTTGCAGATCTCACCAAGCTAATCAGCGAACAACTTCGTATTCCCCTTTTTTTATATGGTTACAGTATGGGCGGAAGGCTGGCACTTCAGCTGGCGTTACATCGTCCTGATTTATATAAAGGCTTGATTCTTGAAAGCAGCACCTTTGGCATTGAAGGAGAAACAGAACAGCAAGCCCGGCAGGCATTGGATGCAC